>JAWLBD010000054.1:0-42207 GCA_041395145.1 Verrucomicrobiales bacterium
ACCGGCTGGACCGGGAGACCAGCGGCGTGGTGCTGGCGGCGAAGTCGGCGGAGGCGGCGCGGCGGTTTGGGCTGGCGATGCAAAACCGGGAGGCGGAGAAGCGCTATCTGGCGGTCGCGGCGGGCTGGCCGGCGGACGATTTGTTCGCGGTGGATGCGCCGATCCGGCGGCGTGGCGAGGTCGAGCCGTCCCCGATTTGGGTAAAGCAGATCGTCCACCCCGGCGGCGCGCCTTGCCAGACCGAATTCCGCGTGGTCCGGCGGTTCGAGCGGCCGGAAGGTCGGTTTTGCCTGATCGAGGCGCGCCCGCTGACCGGGCGGATGCACCAGATCCGGGTCCACCTCGCCCATGCCGGATTCCCGGTCGCCGGCGACAAGATCTACGGTCCCGACGAGCGCTGCTACCTCGACTTTATCGAAACCGGCTGGACCGCCGACCTCCAGCGCCGGCTCATTCTCCGGCGGCACGCCCTGCATTCCTGCGCGCTCGCCATCGGCGGCCACCGCTGGGAAAGCCCGCTGCCCGCAGACCTCGCCGCCTTTCTGCCAGATGCCGATGGCGGTCCCGGTCCCGGTTGCTAGAAGATCGGGTCGATGACCTCGTCGCCCGGCAGCACTTCCATCCCAGTCGGCACACTGCCCTGCACGATGTTGGCGATCGAACTCGCCACATCCTCCACGGAGCTTACCCGGATGCGGCCGACGATGTAGGTGCCCCGGCGGAGCGCAAATTCCTGCTCTTCCCGGAGATTGTTCCCAGACCCCGCATTGACTACGACGAACCCATACTCGGGCTTCACATCGACCACCTTGCCGATCATCGCCGCCGCGGTGACCTTTTTCTGCAGAGGCGTCATCGGCGTTGCTGCCGTGGCTTCCTTGTCCGACGCCGCGTCCGCGATCACCGCATTTTCCTGTTCCTTGGCTTCGAGATCTTTGGCGAGAGCCGCATTCTCCGCCCGCTCGTTGTCCAGCTCGGCGGCGAGCGCCTGCAGTTGCCCTTCCAGTTCTTCGACCTTCGGCTCCTGTGCCATGGCGGCGGCCGCCGCTGCCTCGGCCGCTGCTTTCGCCGTCTCCTCTTCGGTTGACCGGCGATTCTGGGTCTCGCTCTGCAAACGGTCGAGCTTCGATTTATTGTCGATAGCCAAATAACCGGCAAAGCCGAGTAGCAAAACGGTGATGGCGAGGGCGATTTTGGTGAGGTCCATGGGATTTACAAAGGGGATTGGATCGGGGGAAACGCCGCCAAGTATCCGCTCCTTAGGCGAAAAGGCAAGGAAAGCGTCTCCGCCCGCGCATTGCCTCCGCAGAACCCGTGCGACCCCAGACCAGGCGCCCTCGAAATGCCCCGCCAACTTCCTGCAAATTTCGATAAATCTAAGAATTTCGGACCTTTGGTCGTCGCACGAAAAATTGGGGTGGGTTCCGGCTTGCACAAATCGAGCCAAGACTTAGCCTTTCAGGCTTTTCCCCTAATCAATTTAGCGATGCTCTCTCTCCCAAATCAGCGCGCCCAGAAGAAGGCGCTCGCCAGCGGTGCCTTGTGCCTGCTTCTGGCGGGCGGTGCCGCCCTTGCCGGACCCAGCGGATCGCCGGGGACCTCGGCGATCGCCCAGCAAGAGATCGCGAGGCGCCAGGCGCTGATCAACGATGCGGCCGCCGCGATCCAAGAGGGCGATGCACTTCGCCTCGACGGAGATACGGAGGCGGCGCTGGAGAAGTTTCGCGGAGCCTACCAATCGCTCTCGCCCTCCCCGCTGACCGCTGAGATGCGGCGGGCGGCGGGCTGGCGCTGGTCGGATGCCGCCGTCGCGGTCGCCGAAAACCGGATCAAGGAAGGGCGCTACGATGAGGCGCAGGCGCTCTTGGAGGAGGCGAAAGCGGCCGGTGCTGCCGAGAATCACAAGAAATTGGGCAAGTCGCTCGAGGAATTGAAGGACCCGACTTATTTCAACCGGGCACTGACGCCGGATCACACCGCCAAGGCGCAAGAGGTCGAGGGACTGCTGCGCGAGGGGCGTTACCTCAGCGACGCCGGTTTTTACGACGAGGCGGTCGACAAGCTCAACCAAGTCCTCGAAATCGACCGCCATAACACCGCCGCGCGGCGCTCGCTCGAAAAGGTGGAGCAACGCGTCATGGAATATGAAAAATCTGCCCGCGACCACACCCGTGCGGCGATGATCCGCGAGGTGGACCAGCAGTGGGAGTCGCCGGTGCCGCCGGAGTTCAAGGCGGGCATGGGCAAGTTTCTAACCCAGACCCCGCAGGCGCGCATCGCGGCGATCAATTTTAAGTTCGGCAGCATCTTGCCCGTCGTCGAACTCCAAGAGGCGACGCTGGAGGAAGCCATCCAGTTTTTGCAGCTCAAGTCCAAGGAGATGGACCCATCGGGACAAGGCGTGAACTTCGTCATCTCGCAAAACCCGGATTCCCCGCAAAATCAGGCGCGCATCAACCTGAGCCTGCGGAACATCCCGCTGGGCGAAGCGCTCCGCTACGTCACCCAGCAAGCCGGGATGACCTACCGCGTCGATGAATTTGTTGTGCGGATCGTTTCGCTAACCGAACCGGGCGACAGCATCATCTCGCGGACGTTTACGGTGCCGCCGGATTTCATCGGCAGCACTTCGGGCGCGGCGGAAGAAGCCGATCCTTTTTCGACCAACGCGCCGACTTCCGGGATCACGGTGGTGCGCATGACCGCCCGTAAGTTTCTGGAGGAGGCGGGCGTCCCGTTCCCGCCTGGCGCGACGGCCTCTTACAACCCGTCCACCAGCACCCTCTTGGTCCGCAACACGGCCCCGAACATCCAGACCGTCGAGGCGATGATCGCAGAGGCGCGGGGGCGTGCCCCGAAACAGGTCAAGATCACGGTGCGTTCGCTGGAGTTTGAAGGCGATATCTTTAACGAAGAAAGCTACGACTGGCTGCTCGGTGCGTTTAACCTTCCCGGGACCGAGCGCGTCTTTGGCGCCGGGGGGACGGTCAGCAATGCCGGTCCGCCGCTGACCGCCGAAGACTTCCCATTCACGTCGCCCTCCGGGCTGAACACCGGCCGCTTCCCGCTGACAGCCGGCAACCGCTCCGGTCTCGCCGCCGTGCGCCCGAATCGAAGCATCGGGGATTTGATCGCGGCCTCGAGCGGCGTTTCGGTGGACGCAGGTGCCAAATCGCCCGGCATCCTCGGTTTGGCGGGGGTGTTTAGCGACCCCGCCTTCCAGCTCGTCCTGCGCGGGATGAGCCAGATGAAGAACGTCGAGGTTGCCATGGCTCCCGCCGTGGTGACGAAAAGCGGGCAGCGCGCCAAGATCGACGTCATCCGCGAACTTCTCTACCCGATCGAGTTCGATCCGCCGGAGATCCCGCAACAGATTGGATTCGGAAACGGCAACCAGGCGATCAATCCCGCCCTGCTCGCCAATGGGGCGCCAACTTCGTTCCCGGTTACCCCGGCGACGCCGACCGCCTTTGAGATGCGCGAGGTGGGCGTCACGCTGGAGGTCGAGCCGGTCGTTGGTCCGGACAACCAGACGGTGGACCTGACCATCTCCGGCGAACTCGACCGCTTCGAGGGCTTCATCGACTATGGCTTGCCGATCACGGCGATCACCAACGGGCTGACGGGACCGGAAAGCGTGCTTGTCACCACCAACCAAATCATCCAGCCGATCTTCAAAGTAAACCGCATCAACACGGCGGTGTCGGTCTGGGATCGCAGCACGGTCGTCCTCGGCGGCTTGGTCGAGGACAACAATTCGGACGTCGAGGACAAGACGCCGATCCTCGGCAGCCTCCCCGGCATCGGGCGATTTTTCCGGTCTGAGATCGAGAGCCGCCGCGTCAAGAGCGTGATTTTCTACGTGACGGTCGAGATCATCGATCCGGCAGGCCGCTCGTTTGTGGAGAATTCCCCGGACCCGGTCGCCGCCGCCGCGCGCTAGCCCGAGAGGTTTCGGTCCGCCGGCCTCGCCGGGCCGCCCCGGAGATTCGGGGGAGAAGTTAACCGCCCACGCCAAATCGACTGATGGATGAACCGCCCCGCTCCTTTGTTTCCCCAGAAGAAATGGTCGACCGGATCCGCGATGCGCGGTCCGGGGGACCCGAAGGCGGAAACCGGCGGCGGCGAAAGCGGCGCAGCCACCAGCCGATCCGGGAAAAACGCAAACGCCGGCGGGCGATCGGCTTCGCCTTCGCTGCGATCCTAGTTCTTGCGCTGGGCTATCTCGGCTATCTTTGGTTCGCCAACACGCTGCGCTACGCGAGTTCAGAATTTCGCGAGGGGGTCGCCGAAACGCTCTCTGAGAAGCTCGGACTCGATCTTACCATCGGGGCGATGGAGGTCTCGGGACTCGATGTCCGGGCCCAATCAATCGTCATCAAAGGTCGCCCCGGATCGGTCTTTGAGTCCGCCACGGTGCAGTCGGCGCGCGGCGAGGCGTTCGCGCGCACGCTGGCGGTCTCGACCTGGGATCTTCGCACGGTCAGCATCTATCAGGTGGACGCCCGCTTTCGCACGCCTAAGCCCTCGATCATCGGGGCCAACGAAGCAGGGCTAAAAACGGATCTCCCGATCCTCGCGGCGGGGCTGGGCTTTGACACACGCCCGACCGGATTAAACGCCCGTTACTTCAACGTGGACCACCTCAGTCTAAAGTGGGGCGGCATCGGCATCCGCGGCGGCGAGGTGGCCGAAAGCAATCTGACCGTCGCCTTAAAGGAAAATGGCACCGCCGACGCGCGCTTCACCAACGGCTCCGTCAAGTGGGGGCGATTCCCCCCCTTGGAGATCGAGTCGGCAAACATCCTTTGGGGTCCGGACGAAGCGAAGATCGAAAACGCCACACTCCGGCTCGGGGAAGAATCCACCTTGGATGAGATCCCCGAAACCTTCCGCGCTGAGGGCAGGCTTGTGTGGGGCGAGGGCGGCAAGGGCGGCCATGCAGAATTGCTCATCGGGACCGACCGCGTTTCCCTCGCGCATTTTTTGCCGGACGGGCTGCGGTCCCGGTTCCTCGGCGAGATGAGCCTCTCCGCCCGCTATTCTGCCGCCTTCGATCAACCGAACTCTGGCAAGCTGGAGGGGTCGATTCGCATGGGCGAACTCCGGCTTTACGACCTGCCCTTCATCGACCGGCTTGCCTACGTTTTCTCCGATCCCAATCTCAACAACCTGCGCCCCGCCCTCGCCACCGCTACTTTTTCCAGCAGCTCTGGGACGCTAAACCTAAGCGACATCCGGATCGAGGTCCCCGGGCAGATGGTGATCGCCGGAGCCATCACGGTCGCGCCTGATGGCGCCTTCCAAGGCGCGCTTCAAGTCGGGCTTCCCCAAGTCTACGCCGCGCAGTTCCCCGGCGGGATACCCGAAGACATCTTTACCGAGCAGCGAGAGGGCTTCGTATGGGCATCGCTTAATGCCCGGGGTAACGACACAGAGTTCAAAGACGACCTCGCGACGCGGTTGACTGACGCCTACTCGAAAACTGACCGCTCTGAACGACCGAATCCGGCCCTCCCGCGCCCGCAAACCACTCCGGCTCCCTCTCTGACACCGCCCGCACCAACGCCGCCGAAGAAGACCGATGCGGAGCGCAAGCTCGAAGATATTTTCGAGGCTCTCTCGCGCGGGGCAGGCGGCGAATGAGCGGCGAATCATCCTGCCAAGTTCTTGCGCCGCGCCCCGGCGGTCACTCGCCTTTGAGCGCCTTCTGGAATGCCGGGATAAGCGCTTCGATCCGCGAGCGGACGATCGCCTGGCTGCCGTTGGCGATCTCCGCCTGATTTTCGAGCATCCGCTTGCCGAGCGGGCTGCGGTAGAATTCGAGGATGCCTTTGAGGTCTTCCTCCGAATACGTCTTGGCGTAGAGGTCGATGAAGTCGGCGCTGATCTTGTCCCACGAAAGCTCCTGCTCCATCAGCTTGGCAGCCTTCGCCGCGTTGGCTTTCGCGCCTTCGGGATCGGGCTGGGCGGCGATGTAGCGCTCGATGTTTGCCGCCTGCTGGGCGCGGATCCCCGCCAGCGTTTGCTCGATCGAGGTTTGCACGCCGGTCACTTCGAGCAGCTCGGCGGCGAGCATTTTCCGCTCGGGCGATACGGCATCCGCGCCTGCACCGTCCGGCGCGGCTTGGGAGGCGGCGGCGAAACTGAGCGCAAGGGCGAGGGCGAGGCTCAGGGCGGAAATGGGGCGGCGGAGCGAAGTAAACATAGGCGCGAAGAATCGCCTCCCATGCCCCGGACACTGCGCGCCCGCAAGCGCTATCCCATCCCTCGGGCGGCGGCGCGCTGATCGGGAGGCGGGCGGCTCAGGCCTTGTTCAATTCCTCCAGCGTCTCAGGGTCGCGGACGTCAGCCCAGTCGCCTTGCAGCTCGACGGCTCCGACGTGTTTGCCGTCCTGCACCATCGCCTTGATCGCGTCGGTCAGTTCGTATTCGCCGCGCGGGCTGAGTTCGAGCTTGGCGGTGTAGTCGTAGATGCTCGGCTTAAACGTGTAGATCCCCGCGTTGTAGTAGGGGCTGGTCGGCTCATCGTCCTTCGGCTTTTCGATCAGATTGGTGACGCGCCCGCCCTCGATGAACACCGCCCCGCCTTTGCGGACATCTTCGTCCACCTTCACGGTCAAAAGCATATCGGCGTCGCCCGGATCGACCAGCGGCGCATAGCTGTCCGGCGGGACGAGGATGTCGCCGTAGCTGAGGACGAACGGCTCGCCGCCGGTGAATTCGCGCGCCAGATCGACGACGCGGCCGGTGCCGTCTTGCACCTCTTGCACGGTGTAGTAAATGCCCGCGCCGAACCGGGTGCCGGGACCGAAATGGTCCATGATCGTGTCCTTCCGGTAGCCGACGATGACCAGGAACCGGGTGATGCCGTTGTCGCGCAGCCCTTCGATGATCGTCTGGAGGATCGGCTGGCCTTTGACCTCGATCATCGGCTTGGGCAATTCATCGGTGAGGTCGCGCATGCGGGTTCCGCGACCGGCGGCGAGGATGACGGCTTGGGTGACCATGGGGATTTGTTATTCGAGATTGGAATGTTGTTACCCGGGCTACAGCGATTTGAGGAACACCTCGAATCCGTCGAGCGCCTTGGCGATGAGCTTGGGATCGGCGGCGTAGCAGCAGCGGAGGAAGCCATCGCCCGCCGCGCCGAACGCATCGCCCGGCACGGCGGCGACGCTTTGGCTCTCCAGCAATCCGCCGGCGAAGTCTTTGCTGCTCAGCCCGGACGGGCGGATGTCGGGGAAGGCGTAGAACGCGCCGCCGGGCATGTGGCAGGGCAGCCCCATCGCGTTAAAGCGGCCGACGATCATATTGCGGCGCCGGTGGTATTCGGCGCGCATTTTCTCGACTGGCTCCAGGCTGCCGCGCAGCGCCTCGGTCGCGGCGACCTGGCTGGTGATCGGCGCGCAGAGCATCGAATACTGGTGGATCTTCATCATCGCGCCGGTCAGCTCCGGCGGCGCGCAGGCGTAGCCGAGCCGGAATCCGGTCATGGCGAACGCTTTGGAAAATCCGTGCAGCAAGATGGTGCGCTCGCGCATCCCCGGCAGCGAGGCGATCGAGACGTGCCGCTTCCCGTCATAGACCAGCTCGCTGTAGATCTCGTCGGAGATCGCGATCAGGTCGTGCTTCACGCAGAGCGCCGCGATCTTTTCCAGCTCCTCGACCGGCTCGATCGCGCCGGTCGGGTTGGTCGGGAAGTTCAGGACGATGGCGCGGGTCTTCGGCGTGATGGCGCGCTCGACGTCCGCCGCCAGCAGCGCGAATTCGTCCTCGGGCCGGGTCTGGATCGACACCGGTTTGCCGAAGGCGAGCACGATGCCGGGATGATACGAGACGTAGCACGGCTCGTGGAAGATGACCTCGTCGCCGGGGTTGAGCAGCGCGCGGAAGGCGAGGTCGAGCGCCTCGGAGACGCCGACGGTGACCAGCACCTCGTCCTTCGGGCTGTAGGACACCTTGAAATGCCCGCGCACGTAATCGGCGATCGCGTCCCGCAGCTTCTGCAAGCCAAGGTTCGAGGTATAGCTCGTCTCGCCGCGCTCCAGCGAATAGATCGCCGCCTCCCGGATGTGCCACGGCGCGGAAAAGTCGGGTTCGCCCACGCCGAGCGAGATCACATCGCTGCGCCCGATGACGAGTTCGAAGAATTCGCGGATGCCCGAGCGCGGGATCTCGGCGACATGCCGCGCGATTTTGTCAGCCTGGCTCATGGTAGGTTAGGGGGCGATCGGCAGGCGGTCGGGTTTCGATTCCGGCTGCATGAGGAATCCGTTCAGCTTGTAGGCTTTGAGCTGAAAGTGCGTGGCGGTGGACAAGACGCCGTCGATGGTGGAAAGCCGCTCCGCGACGAACCGGGCGACCTGGCGCAGGTCGGAGGACTCGACGATGACGAGCAAGTCATAGCCGCCGCTGGCCAAGTAGCAGCTCTTCACTTGGTCGAATTTCGCGATCCGCTGCGCCAGCCGGTCGAACCCGCCCTCCCGCTCCGGCTTGATCTTCACCTCGATAAATGCGACCACGTTCGGGTTGCCCGCCCGATCCTCGTCGATGACCGCCTCATAGCCGAGGATCGTCTTGTCCGCCTCCCAGGCGGCGATTTTCTGCGCCACCTCGGCGGTGTCCATGCCGAGGCGCTCGGCGATCTCCGCCGGGGTGCGCTTGGAGTCTTGCTGCAGTTCTTGAAGGATCGGGTTCACGAGGCTCAGTGGTTTTCGGAAAAATGGGCGGAATCGTTAGGTCAGATCGCGCAAACTTGCGAGGGGAGATTTGGGGGATACCTGAATTCGAGGTACGGCGTGGCGATTCAGATCACCTTGCCCCGAATGATCTCTCGCCCAAGATTCTTGGCGATTCACTTGCCGCTACAGCAGATCGCGACCTATTCAGGGATGCGCATCGCTGTCCTATCCCTCGTGTCTCTCTTTCTGGGAACTGCCGTCCCTTCTTCCGCCGAACCTTGCCGGATATCAATCGTCGAGAAAGAATCCGGCTGACCGGTGCCGCTGGTGGAACTCAGGACGGTGCACGGCGAGAAGTTCGTCCCCGACAATGCGGGGTTGATCGCCTTCGATCTGCCCGAACTGACGGACCGAGAGACCTGGTTCTGGGTGCGCGGCTTTGGCTACGGCGTGCCGAAAGGCGGGTTCGGCTATGAAGGCGTGCGCCTCACGCCGAAGCCGGGCGGCTCGCTGAAAATCGAGGTCGCGCGCCGGATCGTAGCGAAGCGGCTCGGGCGGATACCCGGCGCTGGTATCTTCGCGGAAAGCCACCGGATGGGCGAGGCGCGGATTGGGCGGAGTCCGGCGTGGTCGGCTGCGACAGCGTCCAGAACGCGGTGGTTGGCGGCTTCCCTCTCGTGGGGAATGAGATAACCGCTGGACCGCTTGGAAGCCCATAGGCGTTGACGTTAAAGGAAGTGGTCATACGGGGGCGCTGGATGGGGGCGAGAGCGAGATGCTAAGGCGACCCGTTCGCGGATGGAAACGCGGGATTGCGTGGGCGGGGGATTTCCACCCGGCAAATCGCTTGCCCCGGCGGGCGATCCCCGCCTAATTTACCGGATTCCCAAAAAACCATGGCAAATCTTTCCCCCAAAGAATTCGGGCAAGCCGTGCGCGCGCGCGTGGCGGAGGTCGTCGTCGGTCAAGACGTTGTCGTCGAGCGGCTGCTCATCGCGCTGCTGACGGGCGGGCACCTGTTGCTGCAAGGCATGCCGGGCTTGGCCAAGACGCTGCTGGTCAACTGCGTGGCCAAGGCGATCCACCTGCGCTTTAGCCGCATCCAATTCACGATCGATTTGTTGCCCAGCGACATCCTCGGGTCGGAGGTCCTCGACCAGCGCAGCGGCGAGTTCCGCATCCACCAGGGACCGATCTTCGCCAACTTGCTGCTGGCCGACGAGATCAACCGCGCGGCGCCGAAGGTCCAGAGCGCCTTGCTCGAAGCGATGCAGGAGCGCCGCATCTCGATCGGCAACCAGACGTTCCCGCTGCCCGCCCCGTTCCTCGTCATCGCCACCCAGAACCCAGTCGAACAAAGCGGCACCTTCGAGCTGCCCGAGGCGCAGCTCGACCGGTTCATGCTCTGCCACCGGCTCGACTACCCGAAGGAGGAGGAGGAAGCCGACATCCTGCACCGCGCCCTCGGGCTCGGCTTGAAAAAGTCGGGCGAGGGCGAAGGGGCCGGAGCCGTGCCGAAGACATCGTTCGACGAGATCAAGGACGAGGCGGTCGCCGATGCCGCCGCGCTGACCGGCGCGATGGCCGAGGCGCAGAAGGTTTACGTCAGCGAGGTGTTCGTGAAGCACGCCGTCGAAGTCGTGCGCCGCACGCGCAACCACCCGATGATCGAACTCGGCGGCAGCCCGCGCGCCGGGCTCGCGCTGGTCCAGGCGGCGCGCGCCCGCGCATTCCTCCACGGGCGCGACTACGCGAATCCCGACGACCTCTTCGCCCTCGCCGAAGACGTGCTCCTCCACCGCATCCGGCTGAACTACGAGGCGCTCGCGCAGGGCGCGTCGGGCAAGGCGGTGCTCGAAGAGATCCTCGCGGCGGCGGGTTAGCGCGGCGGTGCCTGGCTACTCGGGAACCGGCAGACCGCCGATGCGGAAGAACAGCGGCTCGCCTTGCGGGTCGGTCAAGATGATCGCCGATTCGTGCCCGGCATCGACCGGCTGGGCGATGACGTTTTGCTCGACGTAAGGGAGCCAGCCGCGCAGGTCCGGCGACGCCTCTAAGCCGAACGGCAGGTTTTTGGCAAAGGTCGAGCGCCGGAGCTGGAGGGCGGGCACGCGGCGGTCGCCGTCTTGCGCCCAGCCGATGGCGAGCGCGGGCAAGGCGTCCTGCAGGCGGGGGTTCAAGCCGAAGTAGCATTCCAGCCCGTTGATGATGCCGTCGCCGTCATCATCGTTGAGCAGGTTGCTCTGCGCCCCGCTGAGGCGGTGGTAGTATGCCCATTGCGCGAAGCTCTGGATCGCCCCAGGGTCTTGGCGTTCCAAAGCGAGGAAGACCGGGTCTGCCACCAAGACCGGCTCCGGCGCGAGTATCTCTGGAGTGAGGGGGAGCGCGACGGGGGAGCCGGTGACGGGCGTGGAGGACTCGCCGTTCGCGGTGAACCCCTGGCTACCTTTCGTTTCGTACACGCGCGGCCGCAGGAATTGGGAGTGGAGCGCGCCTTCCTCGTGAAACCGCATGATGCCCTCCCACGGCAGTCGCAGCACGGTCGCGACCGGCTCGCCGCCGCCGGGCCACGGGAAAACCGAATCGGTCGCCCCGGTCACGAGCAGCGCGTCATTGAGTGGCTGCAGGTCGTAGAACGGCGCGGTGCCGGGCGCGTCGAAGGCGGCGTAGGCGCCGACGCCGAGGCGTTCGTTGAGGCGCAGGACCCAGCCCTTTTCGTGGGCGCCGAGACCAAGTTTGCCGCAGGCCCAGAACCCGCCGTTCGCCCAGTGGATCGAGCGGGCTTCCGCATACGGCGTCTGCGGGATGGACGACGGAAAATCCCAGTCCGGCCCGATTTGCACGAGGTTCGCCAAGGCACCGGCCGGCGTGAACCGCGCGGCGGAGACGACCGGGTAATTGTTGGTGCCAGCGGAATGCTACTGATGAGGTAGAGCATCCCGCCCGGCGACTCTTGCCACATCAACGAATTCCCACGGTCCCATCACGGCGGTGCCCCAGAGCAGCGCGCCGGTGTCGCTGCGGATCTTCATGAGCATAGCCATGCGACGAATCGTTCCCGCCGATCGGGCGCGTCTGATCGCCCGATGACCGCGAGATCGCCATCGCTGAGGACCCGGATGCCGAGCGCTTCCTCGAAGCATGGGACGGCGTAGCGGTTCGCCCAGACGATGTCGCCGGAGGCATCCAGCTTGGCGACCACGCAGTCCTGCCCCCCGCCGGCTGGCAGATTGCCGCAAAGAAAGTATTCGGCCGTCGCAGGGTCGCCGCCGCGAGATGTAAAACCGGTCTGGGAGAACCCGGAGTAACGCTTCGCCCACACGCGCGCGCCGTCCGCCCCCGCGTGGTTGGCGATGGTGAACGCCGCCGCGAACGCGTGGGCGAGCGTGGCGCTGCCATCGTCCAGCGGGACGCCGCCGATCGGTCCGACCGTGTTGTTGGCGAGGGTCGAGCGCATCCAGCGCAGGTTTCCCTCGGCGTCGAGCCGGGCGAAGATCCCGCTTCCGATGGTCGTCCGCCAGCCGCTGAGCGTATCGCCTTCACCGCCGACCGGGATCGACCACGAGAGATTCGGGGCAAACACGGCTCCCGGCGGCTTCATGCCGCGCGCCCAGCGCACCGTTTTGCCGCTGAGCGGGCGCACTGGTTCTTCGGCAGCGGGTTCGGCGGGCGGCGCGAGCGGCTCACCGGAGCCAAAGTGAAAGAGATCCCAGTGGCGGAGGACTTTTTCGGATTCGTGGACCGGGAAGCCGAGCAGCCCGATGTCGAGCGAGCCGATGGTATCGAGCCCGAAGTCGAGCGACCACCACGGGTCTTCGAGAGGCGCGATCGCGCAATCTGCCGTCGCGCGGAGGGCGGCTCCGGGCGTGATGCTGAGCCAGGTATTCGGCTTGATCTCCATCTCGATGCCGATCTCCGCCCACGCGTTGGCGGTCACCCGATAGGCGTCGAAGGCGGCTGGATCGGAAACCTTCAGCGGCACCACCTCGCGGGAGCGCCGCGTCGAAAACCCGGCATCGCGGTCCCAGGTTGTCTCGACGACCACGGTGACCGAGCTTTGCAGCGGCAGCGTGAGCTGGCGCGGGATGGCGACCTCGGCGCCGACGTTCGAGACGATATGCGGGATGATTTCGGCATTCTGCCAAAGCGGGATCGGCGGCAGGACGAGATCGAAGAGCTGCTTGGTCTGGTCCTCGTTCGCCCAGCCGAGGCTGTCTGCGCCGGTGTCGCATTCGAGGAGGAGATTCAGCTCGACGCCGAACGTATTGCGCATCGTGATACGCTGGGGCTGCAACCCGCCGGGGCGTTTGGTCACTTGGAATTGGAACGGCAATACGCTCACCAGCACCTCGCCGCTGATCCGCAGCCCGTCGATGATCTCGAATTCGTTCAGGTGGAACGGGACCGCGCTGAATCCCTGCACACCGGCGAGCTGCCCGTCGAGCGGATCCGCCTCCGCCAGCGAGGCAGCCTGGCTTTGCCGCGCGGCTTGTTCGGCATTCGAGTAGGTGTTGCCGACCGGCGGCGAGAGCGGGTCGCGTGAAGGTCCGTGGTAGCCGGTGATCGCGCTGCCGGTGAAGGTGCCGCTGCGGGCGAGGTCGATCAGGTCGCGGCGCCGGCCCTCGACGGTCACCGATCCATCGCCGTTGGTCTTGACGTTCCGGACTTCGAGCGGCAAAAACGCGCCGAGCGGCGTTCCGTCGGCGGGCGCGATCGGCTCGAAGCTCGCGTAGTATTCGTTGCCGGACCCGCTTTCCGCCAAGACGTCGCCGGGTTCGAGCTGCCCCAGCATCCCGCTTTGGGCGGTGAAGGCGAGCGTCGCTTCCTTGTCGGTGGCGGATGACTGAGACGCCTGGAAGAGCGAGGCGGTCGCCGAATCGAAGCTGAACACCGGGCGGCTGAACGTCATCATTTCGGTGCCGGTCGGCGCGAGCGCCGAGCCGTCTAGCAACGCCGCGCGCGCCGCGTCAGCGTCTGCCGCCGCGCAGATCGCGTAGCACGACCCGACCGCCGCCTCGGACTCGCCGGGAGCCAGCGTGCCAGGGAAATCCATGCCGCCGCTCAGGAACGAAAACGGCGTGGCGGTCGCCGCCGCATCGACCCGGATCTCGACCGCCTGCAGGAACTCGGTGCCCGCGTTGCGCACGCTGGCAGAAAACTCGATCAATCTCTGCCCGTCCGGCAGCTCCGTGGTTCCGATGACCCGCGCGCCCTCCGCCAGCAAGCCCGCCGGATTGACCGCCACGCTGCCGCCGACTTTGGCGGCGACATCGATCAGCGCGCCGGATTCGATCAGCGCGACAAATTCGGGTTCGTCTGCCGCACCGACCACGGCGTGCAGTGCCAGCCCGTCGCCCGCTGCGGCGATCTCGCCGGGGGCGAGCGATTCCGCCATCCGGACCGCCTGCTCTAGCGGGCGGAAGAGTTGCTCGTCTGCCGCATTCAGAATGCCGCGCTTCACATGGGTGGCGACGCTTTGCCAGAACCCTGCCGCGCCATTGCGGATGCCGTGCGCGAGGTTGAACAAGAAGCGCGGCGCATCGCCGTTGAGGGCGACCTCGGAGAGGATCTCGACTTGTTCGACGGTGAGGTCGGCGCCTTCCTCCACGCGCGCCGACATCACCGGGATCGGCGGGGCGGCCGCCTCCCAGTTGTTGTCGCCGATCACATAAACCGCGCCGCTGTTCGGGGCGGCGTTCGATCCCTGGTCGCCGTCGATCCCTCGGGCGGCGCTCGCTTCCCCCTGGGCGCCGATGGCGATCAGGTCGCCGGCCATCGCGACCGAGATCCCATAAAAGTCGTCCGCCTCGCCGTTCGATGCCGACAGGAAAACAGTCTGGCTCCACGCGCCGCCGCTTTTGGTAAAGACGTAGGCTTGCCCCTGGTCCGCGCCCGCCGGCCAAAGCGGCGCGCCGACGAGCAGACGCCCGCGCGACAGGGCGACGGACGCGCCGAAGTTATCCGCCGCCTGGGGCGCCAGCGCCTTGACGTAGGCTTCGGTCCCCCAGCCCGCCGCAGATCTTTGGTAGAGATAAACCGCGCCAGAGGCGGGGGCGGACCCGTCGTTGGGCGGACCGTTCACCCCGGCTCCGCCGCCGCCCTCCGCCGGCATCCCGACGGCGATCGTATTGCCGGAAATGGCGACCGCCCTGCCGAATCCCTCGCGGCCCGCGAAGGTGGACGATTTCAGGTAAGCGTCCTGCGCCCACGCCTCGCCAGTGCGCTGGAAGACGTAGGCGGCTCCGGGCTCGAAGCCGGGTGACGACTCGTCCGCTGGATCGCCGTTCACGCCCGTCGCGCGGCTAGCCTCCAGATGGGCGCCGACCACCACCGTGTCACCGCTGATCGCGACGGCATTCCCGAACCGGTCTCCCGGATCGGCGTTGCCCGCCTTGAGGTAGGCTTGGCGGCTCCAAGCGCCGTTCTCGCGGACAAAGACGTAGGCGGCACCGGAGTCGGGTGATTCGTTGAGGATCTCGCCGCCGTTGACCGTGCGCGCCGGGCTATCTTCCTCCGGCGCGCCAACCACGATCGTATCGCCGGCGATCGCGACCGATGCGCCGAACGAATCCGGATCGGTCTGGTCGCCGAAGGGATAGGCGTTGGTCAGCTTCGCCGCCTGGGTCCAGCTAGATCCGTCGAAGTCGAAGACATAGGCTCCGCTGTTGGACCCGACCACAATCGTGTCGCCCTCCACCGCGACCGAGGTCCCGAAATTGAGCGCGGCAACCGCATCGGACGACTTCAGGTAGGCGACCTGCTGCCTACGCCCCGCCTTCCCGCGCAAAGACATAGGCGGCCCCGACAAACGTCCCCGAGTTGTCCGCCTCGTCACCGTCCGCGCCGGTTGCCGCGTTCCGCTCCCACGGCGCGCCGACGACCAGCCAGCGCTCGGTGCAGGCGACCGCCGATCGAACAGATCGTTCGGATCCGCATTGGAGGCTTTGAGGTAAGCCTGCTGGAGGATCTGCGCCGGGCAGGCGGCGGTGAGCGAAAGGGCGAGGAGGGCGGCGGGAATCAGTTTCATGGCAGGGGGAGTCTCCCGCCTGTGACGCAGCGCCCGCCCGGCTCTTACCGGTTCCATGCGAAAATTATTCGGTACCATCGCCTCGCGCACCTTCCGCTCCTGCTCGGCGGTCAGTTCGTCGAACAGCAAGCAGCTATTGGAAACGCAGGTGGGTTCGGAGGCTGCGGTGCATCTCTTGAGCAAGGCGAGGCGCTCGGCGCTAGCCGGGCGTGCGGCGGGCGCGGCGCATCGAGGTTTTGACCACCTCGACGAAATCGTCTTTCTGCGCGTCATCCAGCCCGAGGATCGCTGTAGTGCGCCACCACCACGCCGGGCGTGATGGCCCGCCCCTGTTCGTTGCGGACCCACAGGCGACCGCCGGGATCGGGGTCGGCGTCAGACTCGCTGGAACCCGCCCCGCTTTGCGCGGCGGCTGCCGATACCGCCACCGGGACGGTCGGCGGCGGCGTGGTCGGCGGCGGCTAGCCAGGCGGCCGGGTCACCACGCAGGCGGCGTAGATCGCGGCGAGGATCAAGGCGATGCGGAGGAGGCGGAATCGGTCGGACATGGCGGATGGCGGATGGCGGATGGCGGGGCGCTGGCTAAAACGGAAGCGGTGCGGATGGCGGCGGCGCGGGAAAAACTCGACGACCGGATCGGTGGGCGGAACCTCGCTCGCTCAGAAGCCGCTCAGTTCGCGTCCGGGCGAAGGAGCGTCGCAAACGCGCACAGCGCGGCGGCGGCACCCAGCGCCGACGACGCCAAGCCGCTCCACGCAGTACGCCGGGCGGAAAGCGCGGGTCGGACGCCCAGCGGGCGGCGACGCGCGAGGCAAACGCCGGTGGCAGGTGCAGGTCGGCGGATCCTTCGGGGGCGGCGCGCCCGGCGGGCGAGCCGAAAGCTCATCGGGATTCGTCTTCATGATCATCGATGCGGGTCAGGGATTCGGATTCGAGGTCGCGCAGCGCCGGCGCAATTTGCGCGCGCGCGGAAGAGCCGGACATGGGTCGCCCCGGCGGTCCAGCCCGCTTCGGCGGCGACCTCCGCGACGCTCTGCTCGTCGAGGACTCGATCCGGCGCAGCAACCATGCGTCGATTTACCGCAGCGTCGCGAGCAGGCGATCGATCAAGGCGAGGGCGTCCTCCGGCGCGGCGTCGGATCGCCCGCCGCCGGGGTCCGCCGCTTCGGCGAACGCGCGCCGCCGGGGAGAGGTCAGACCAGCGGCATTCGCGCCGGACCTGAGCCGCCGCAGCCGGTCGATGCAGGCGAACCGCGCCGCGCGCGCAGCCAGTGTTCGAGCGGAGCCTCGCCGCGATAGGTGCCGGAGCCGGCGGAAGAGCCTGAGGAAAATGTCCTGCACCACGTCTTCGAATTCGCCGCGCAGGGCGGGTAGGCATTCGCGATCCGCCCGACCAGCGGTACTCCAGCCGCTCAACCAATGCGCGCGCCGCCGCTCATCGCCCTGCCGGACGCCGGCGATCAGCGCGGCGGTTTCGTCAGATGGCTGAGGCGCGGCGATCAGGGGAAGGATAAATATGGCCGGGCTAACAGGGTAGGTTGGGAGCGGAGACGATAGCATGTATCACCGCCCATGACGCAATTGGGAAGGGACGCTTACATCTCTCGAGAAAGATTTTCACTGCTCCCGCCGGGCTGACAATGATCTTACAAGAATCACGCTGCGGACATCGCGGGGGCGATACGTTTTGCCATGAGAACGATCCCGCCTTCCCTGCCCGTCGCCGCTCTTGCGCTCGCCATCGCCGCCCCAGCGGCGTTCGCCGCCGATGGACCGATCCCAACCGACGCGCCGATCCGGTCGCTCGAGCTTTCAAAAACGGACTTCGCCGTGGTCGAGCGGTCGTTTACGGCGGGCGGTCCCGGCACCTACGAAGCTGACCGATTTGCCGGAGCCGGTCCACGGGACGTTTCACGTCGAGTGCGCCCAGTAGTTCATCGTGCGCGTCCGGCAGGTCGAGCGCGAGGTGGAGGGCGGGGTCCGTGCGCCCATCCGACCCGCAGGCGGATCTGGCGGGCAAGCGGGTCACGGTGACCCTGATCGGCAGTAGCGCGCATTTGATCAGCGGCATGGTCCGCAACTACGCGGCAGCGAGCAAGCATGGAGCCGCGATTACCAGGACGCGCCCAGCCGGTGGTGGGGCTACGGACCAAACCTCGGAAACCGCTCGGCGGCGGCCTCCGGCGACTTTCATCATCCTCGATACGCGGGGCGGCACCAAATACCTCAGCGCCTCGCAGATCGCCCAGATCACCGTGGACAAGAGGAGCCGACCACGGTGCGCGTGAAAGCTCGCCATGGCGATCGAGCTGCTCGCCGGAGAAGACGCGGAGGCGCCGGTCCGGCGGAGGTCACGATCAGCTATCTGACCAAAGGGCTCGGCTGGGCACCGTCTTACCGCGTGGCGCTCGGCGAAGGCGGGCGCCTGACCGTGGACCAAAATGCGGTCGTAAAAAACGAACTCGCCGACTTCGATGGGGCGGAGGTCTCGCTGATCTCCGGCTACCCGAACGTCCGGTTCTCTCACGCCGATGACCTGATCGCGTTGCGAGTGCAGCTGGGCATCGTTTTTCTCGCAGGTGAGCCAGGCGCGGGGCGGCGTCGCGGCGGGGCGGCGATCATGTCCCAGACCATCGTGTCGAATTCGATCGCGCCTTCCTCCGACGCCGATGACCTGCTGCCTGCGGGTGAAGCCGGGGCCGGCGCGGACATCTACTACCATCCTGCCGGAAAGCTCGCGCTGCGCGAAGGCGATGCGCTGGCCCTGCGCACGGCGGCGGGCGAGGCGGACTTCACCCGCATCGTCCAGTGGGTAATCCTCGACGACCGCGACGAATACGGCCGCCCGAACCGCGGGGCGGACCCGGACGAAGGCGAGGGCGATCCGTGGGATGCGGTCGCCTTCCGCAATCCGTTCGATTTTCCGCTGACCACCGCGCCGGCGTCGATCTTTGAAGGCGGTCGCTTCCTCGGGCAATCGCAGGGCCATTGGGTCAACCCCGGCGGCCAATCGACGCTGCCGCTGACCCGCGCGCTCAGCGTCCGCGGCATCTATTCCGAAAGCGAGGAACAGGGCGGGCGCGAGGTCGTGTTTGTCGGCGGCGAGCGGTGCCGGGAGTCCGTCGTGAAAGGCGAGATCGAATTGGCGAACCGGCGCGGCGAGCCGGTCGAGGCGGTGATCCGGCGGCATTTCTCCGGAGCCTTGATCGAAGCGGATGGCGATCCGGGCGAGCGGCTGCTCAGCGTCGGGGCGACCTCGCGAAACCCGCGCAACGAATTGGTCTGGAAGGTCGCGGTCCCCGCCGGGGAGACGCTCAAACTAACCTTCCGCTACAAGGTTTTTGTCCGCATCTAGCGGGCGGGCAACCGGCGGCATCCAGCCTTGACGCCCCGGCGGAATCTCCGCCAACATGGGACCATGGAATCAACGACCCCAACATCCGCCCAGCCCACCCGCCGCCGCTTTCTCCAATCCGCCGGAGCCGCCGCCTTCGGATTTCAGATCATGCCCAGCTCCGCGTGGGGCGCGAACGACCGCGTCGCCGTCGGCTGCATCGGGATCGGCGGCAAAGGCGCGGCGGACACCGCCGGCGCGGCGGGTGCCGGCGGCCAGATCGTGGCGCTTTGCGATGTGGATGAAAACCGCCGCAAGAAGGGCAAGGACTCGAAGGATAAGTATCCGGACGCGAAGTTTTTCACCGACTTCCGCGAGATGCTGGCGGCGATGGGGGATAAGGTCGATGCCGTGACCGTCTCGACGCCCGACCACCTGCACTGCCACGCGTCGGTCGCGGCGATGAAGCTGGGCAAGCACGTCTATTGCCAGAAGCCGCTCTCGCATTCGATCGCCGAGGCGCGGCTCATGGCGCAGGTCGCCAAGGAAAAAGGCGTGGTCACCCAGATGGGCAACCAAGCCCACGCCGGCGAGCCAATCCGCCGCGCGGTCGAACTCATCCGCGCCGGCGTCATCGGTCCGGTCAAAGAAGTCCACGCCTACACCGACCGCCCGATCTGGCCGCAGGGGATGAAGGAGCGCCCGAAGGCGGAGCCGGTGCCGGATTCGCTCAAGTGGGACCTGTGGCTCGGACCCGCCCCGTTCCGCGACTACAACCCGGCATACTGCCCGTTCAAATGGCGCGGCTGGTGGGATTTCGGCACCGGGGCGCTGGGCGACATGGCCTGCCACATCATGGACATGGCGTATTGGGCGCTCGAACTCGGCGCGCCAACCAGCGTGGAAGCCGTCAGCGAAGGCGGCACCGCCGAGAGCGGCCCGCTCTGGTCCTCGATCACCTACGAATTTCCCGCCGCCGGCAGCCGCCCGGCGATGAAGTATTTTTGGCACGATGGCAAGAAGGGCGAGGGCAAGGACGCGCCGCAAAACCTGCCGCCCCGCGCCCTATGGGAACCCTCCGGCTTGGACGAACTGCGCCTCACCCGCAAATACGACTGCATCGTGGTCGGCGAAAAGGCGACGATGTTCTTCGGGCGCAGCCGCACCGACTGGATGTTCACGCCGGAGATGAAGTTCGAGGAGCCGCCCAAGTCGCTGCCCCGCGCCCCGGACGGCAACCCCTACAAAGAATGGATCGACGGCATCCAGGGCAAAGGCGTCCCGCAATCAAACTTCGCCTACGCCGGTCCGTTCACCGAAGTCGTCCTCCTCGGCAACCTCGCCGTGCGCCTCGGCAAGAAAATCGAGTGGGACAGCGCTAACCTGAAAGCGACCAACGCACCCGAGGCAGACGCTTTGATCAAACGCGAATATCGCGACGGCTGGGCGCTTCCGGCGTGAGTGGGGGAAAGCTTTTCGCTCCGGTGATCGACGACGCGCCGCCGACCGTCTGAATATTCACAGATTTAGCTACAGAGCGAGGCTGCGCGGCTCAAAAGTGAACCGTTGGCCGTTTGCCCGCCGCGCCGATCCGGGTTAGTCTCCGCCACCATGAAAAGCCCTGCCTTTGCCCTGATCTCCGCCGCGGTCATCGCCCTCGGATTCGCCCTGTCGTCCTGCAATTCGGTGTCCGGCTCGGGTCCCGGCTCGCGCCCGATCATCGGGGTGGCGATCCCAGGCGATTTGAACGAACGCGAGCGCTACCACATCCGCGAGGTCGAGGATGTGTTGAGCCGCGCGGGTTACACGCCGGTCTATGCGGGCGGCGGCTACGGCCAGGACGTGCGCTACACGCTCGATTTCGAGATCGAGCGGGTGGGTCCGATCAAGATCTATTCGTATCTCGCGCTGAAGCAGGGCGACCGGATCGTCACCGAGGCGGAGTCGTCGAAGAGCGCCGTGGTCCGCGTTTTCCAAGGCGAGGAAGCCTATCGCGAAGTGTTCGAAAAGAGCCTCGCCGAGTTCGCCCAAAAGATGCCGCCTGCCGAATACTACACGGGATCGGAGCGCGGCTATGACAGCGGCTACGGCTCGCCCTACCAGGGCGGCGGCAATCCCTACGGCAACTACCAGCGCTATTGATCTTCGCGCGGCGCGCTTTCTTCCGGCTCCTCCTCCGGCGCAGCCCCCGGTTTCTCCCCGCGCTTGGTTTTGGTTAAGGCGCTGACGGCGGCAAACACGATCAGGTTGCCCGCCAGCGCGAAGGTGCCGCGGTCCACCGCTTTGCTGACCTGCCCGAAAAACGTAACCGCCGGGCTTTGCTCGCCGGCGATCATGCTGAGCAGCGGCGAAAAGCCGAGCATGATGACCAAGCCGGTGACGATCCCGGCGGCGGCTCCGGCGGCGGTTCCCTTGCGGAAAAAGAGTTGGTCGAAGAGCGTAGCGCGAGCTGGGTGGAGAATCCGATCGCGAGAAAGCCCATCTGCGCGATGACCGCGATCGGCGTGAAGTGATCGTTGCCGTAGCCTTTGAGCACCAGTGCCACGGCGGCGGCGGTGCCGAAGGCGATCGCGCCGCGCCCGACCCACGCCAGTTCCAGTGCGGACGCCGCCTTCCGCAGGTAGCGCTGGTAGAGGTCGCGAGACGCGATGGCGCTCAGCGCGTGCAGGCTGGAGTCGGCGGTGCTCATCGAGGCGGCGAGGATGGCGACGACGACGCAGGCGGCGAGGGCGGCTCCGGCGGGACCGAGCAACTCAGGGAGGTAGTCTTTGAGGAGGACGACGAGGATCTTGTCGAAGTCCTTCGCCGTGCCGCCGAGCGCTTCGCTGGCGAGGATCGCGCCGCCTTCCCCGACGCCCGGCGGATACAGGATGCGCCCGCCCAGCCCGACGAGCATGACGCCGATCAGAAAGCAGGGCGGCAGGATGATGCCGAAGGCCAGGGCGCTGCGCTTGAGCGCGCCCGCCGAGCGCGCCGCGTAGTATCGCATCCACTGCGCGGGCTGGATCATCGAGCCCAGCGAGGCAACCACGCAGATCGTAAGCATCTTCCACGCGGGCCACGCCCCGTCCGCGCCGGGCACGGTAAGCGCCTCGGCGGGCAAGGCATCGACTTTCTCAAAGAACGGACCGATCCCGCCGAGCGCCGCGACCGCCGCCACGCCCGCCAGCATCATGCCGCCCATCAGCATCGATCCCTGGATCGCATCGGTCCACGCCACGCTGCGCATCCCGCCGACCATGATGTAGAGCATCGTGATGGCGGCGAGCACGACCGCACCCCACTGGAACGCGTTCTCGGCCTCGGGAAAAAGGATCTCCGAGACCAGCCCGCCCGCCTGGATCTGCATCACCACATACGGGATCGAATACGCCATCCCGCACAGCGCCGAGAGCAGCCGCACGCTTTCGCTGCCGCCATAGCCATCCGCCAGCATATCCGATGGCGTGACGTAGCCGCGCGCCACGCCCGCCTGCCGGATGCGCTTTCCTAACACATACACCAAAACGGCACCGAACGGGACGTTCAGCGCGAACAGGGCGAAGGCGACGCCCGTTTTGTAAACCAGCCCCGGCGCAGAAAGCAGCGCGAACGAGCTGAAAAACGTCGCCATAATCGTCAGCGACGAGACGATCCAGCCCTGCCCGCGCCCCGCCAGATAATAGTCCTCGTCGCCACCCGACGAGCGCTTGTAGCCCAGTGCGCCCAGCGCAAGGAGCAGCAACAGATAAACGCCGAGCGCCACCTTGGCGGCGGGCGCGAATGTCTCTGCCGCCGCAGCATCCGCTGCGGCAAAGATCGGGGCGGTCGGGATCATGATCCCTCGCCCTTATCCCCATCCGGCCCGTCTTTCCAGACAAAGGCGGCGAGCGCGGCGATGAGCAGGGCTTGGACCAGGAACCAGCCGAGCGCCCACGCGTAGAGCGCGGGGACGCCGAGGAACGTCGCCGGCGCGGAGCCGGGATCGGGCGTGATCAAGGCGTTGCCCGGTCCCGGTCCCATGAACATGGCGACGCCGAAGGCGACCCCGAGCGCGATGCCCAAGGTCCGCCGCCGCCTGTCCGGCGCACTAGGCATTGCCGGACCGGCTTTGGTTTTCCTCGTGCTTGGCGGGATCGTGCCCCGGCACCAGCGTCGCCTTGTCCGCGAAGCGGTCGAACCGGTTGGAGAGGATCAAGAGGGTCGGCGCCCACAGCCCGACGAAGATGCCGAAGCGCTCCGCATGCGCCTGCTGGTCGGGATCGTCGCTGCGCAGCATCCACCAGATCGTGATCGAAAGCAGGATCGAGAGGACGCCGGCGTGGAAGCAGAACGCGGAGAGGGTGCGGCAGATGCTGGGGTTCATGCCCTGAATCTATTAAGGCACCCAATCGCTGCCAAGGCGGAAATTGTCCGATGGCGTGCGGGAATTGCGGCGCGACCCGATTATTCCTTTTTCTGCTCCGGCCAGCGGACCATGTAGCCGTCCGCCCAAACGATATCGTCGTCGAAATTTCCCGCCTCGAAGGATGAGATGGAATACTCGGTGCTGGAGAATTTGCCGTCCCGTCCCGGGCTGCGGATCACGAAAACGTTGGCCCCCAGAAGGTTTTCATGGATGTAAACTTCAATCTCATGCCCCCAGCCGTCGGTCTTGGGAATCTCCTTCATGTAGAAGAAATCGTCTGCAGGATGGAGCGACACCATGGTGCTTTCGTAGGGGACCTTCCTAAACTCAACGCCTTGTCCCGGTCCGTTCCTATTTGCCTTGGTGATGGTGAACGTAACCGCAGGCAGGGACTTCGCGTAATCGCCTACCGGACACTGAACTGGCGGCGCCGGGTCCGGTGCTGCCGCTTGCGCCAAGAGCAAGAGCGGGAGCGCAGACGCCATCAGGTCTCTTTCGAGTTCCCTCTTCAGCGGCGGGATATCCGGCGGTTCGTTTTCGCCCACTTGGTCGGTCAGCCAACTCATCCAGGCGGTCCCCATGTTGCGGATGTCCTCTACGGTCTTCTTCTGGGCATCTGCGTCGGTGATCGCAGGAACGGGCGCGGGGGCGGGAGCCGAAGTCGATTTCTGGTGATTCAGGTAATACCAGACGCCGGCAGCACCGGCTCCGACTACGACGAGGGTGAGGACCGCTTTTTTCATGGGATCGCGATGGAGGGGGTGTGAGGGGTGGGAGATCGTGAGAGGCGGAGGCTACGCGAGTGGCGGGTCGCGGCGCAAGCCGGGATTGATCGGCTTACGATTTTTCCACGGTCAGCCGGATCATTGCCCCTCAGAGCCTCCGCTTTGCCCGATCCGGTAAAGGTGGGTGTCGGTGCGCAGGATCAGCGTCTCGCCAGCGACGGCGGGCGAGGCGCGAATGCCGCCGTCGAGGCGGTTGGCGGCGAGTTCGCGAAACGCATCGGCCGCCGCCAGCACATGGGTGGTGCCATCGGTGTCAAAGGTGTAGATCCGCCCCTGGGCGTGGAGCGGCGAGGCAAAGTGGCGCCCGCCGAGGCGCTCGCACCAGAGGCTCTCCCCGGTATCGGCATCCACCCAGCTCGCGATGCCAAAGTCGGTGATGAGGAAGAGGCGGTCGCCGACGAGAAGCGGCGATGGGTTGGCGGGCACGCGGTCGTGGCTGACCCACGCGACGCGGGTATCGGTGACGTCGCCGCGCCCGCCGGGGTCGATGGCGAGGAGGTGCGGCTTGATGTAGCCGGTGATGGCGAAGACCCTGCCGAATCCGGCGACGGGGCGGGGCACGGCGGAGTAGCCGTCGTGGCGCACGCGCCAGATTTCCTCGCCGGTGAGCGGATCGTAGGCGCTCACCTGCCCGGAGGCGGGGCTGATCAATTGCGGTGCGCCATCGTGATCGATGACCAGCGGGGTGGAAAACGCATAGCGGCGGCGCGCCACATCCGCAGAACGTTCCGCCCTCCAGGCGAGGTCGCCCGTGCGCTTGTCGAAGGCGGCGACGAAGCGTTCGTCCGCCCCGTCGAAGTGGGCGATGAGGAGATCGCCATAGAGGATCGGAGAGCTGCCGGTAGCGTGCTCGTGGTCGTGGGCGAAGGGATCGCGCCGCCAGAGCACCTGCCCGGTCTCGGCGTCGAGGCAGGCGGTGCCGTAGCCCCCGAAGTGGACCCAGACTTTGCCCGCCTCGGCGACCGGCGTGGGCGAGGCGAAGCTGTTTCGGCGTGGCTGTGCCGCCAGCTCTCGCTGGAACAAATCGATCTGGTGGAGGATCGCGCCGCTTTCCAGATCGACCCGCCACGGCGGCGAGCGTGCGCTCCGCCTCCCGCGCGGTCGTCAGCCAGACTTTGCCGCCCGCGATGACCGGCGACGACCAGCCGCACCCCGGGATCGGCGTCTTCCAGGCGACGTTTTTGCCCTCGCCCCACTCCAGCGGCAGCTTCGCGTCGCGCGCATCGCCTTGCCCGCCCGGACCGCGGAACTGCGTAAGCCCGCGTCGCTCGGCAGCCGCTCGGCGAGGATCAGGCACGAGCCGCCGATCTGGGTGTGGTATCCGATGGCGAAATCGAGCGGCTCCGGGGCGGGCGGAGCCGCGTAGATCGCCCGCAGGTCTTCCTGCAACCATTCGCGGAAAGCGGGCAGTGTCCGCTCGTATTTGCCAAAGAACCGAAGGGCGAAGCGCCCGCGATCGAAGGCGCGCAGCGGGACGCCGGAGTCATCCTGCAAGATCGTCCCCGCCCAGGATGAGATTGCGGACCGCCGAGAATTCCGGCGTGTGCAGGAGGTAGGATGCCGATTTGAGGAAGGCGTTGAAGCCGCCGCCGCGCTCGAGGAATCGCGGCAGACCCGGCGCGGCACGCAGCCCATCGTCCGAGAGATCTTGGGCGAAGTAGTAGAGCCGCCGCTCGGGCGCGGCAGGATCCCCGCTGCCCGGAATCGGATTTCCACCGCCTCAGCCTCAGCCGCCGACGGCTGGAGCTTTCCCGTCTCGTCCAGCGTGACAAAGCGGACCGCCGCCGGCACCTGGCCGCCCTTGGCGAGCAGGGCGAGCAGCGCCGGCAGGAGTCCGTCGAGCCGATGCGTGCCGGACCCGAAGTCCCGCTCCATTTCCTTGGTGACAAAGTAGCCGTGAGCGACCAGGTACCGAGACTTTCGCGCAACCGCCCAGGCTCGGCGGCGAGGTCCGCCCCCTCGAGCGCCGCTAAGTCCGGGACCCGACCGGGCGGCTCCAGCCCGACCAACACATATTGCGACGCCTCGGGGAAAAACTGAAGCGCGCTCAGGATGTCGGGTCCGGAAAACGGGTAGAAGAGCGTTGCCTGCGGATCGCCGCTGCCGCCCAAAACGCGGTCGCCCCACCCCCGCATCGGGCGCAGGTGGCGTTCGTCGAGTGCCTCCACATCGGCTTCATCGCGCGCCGGTGCTCGCGCCAAGCCGCATCGTCGTCGCTCCCGCCAGCCTCATCGAGTCCGGCGAGACGCCGGGCATTCGCGCCCAAATCGGCGGCGCTGAGATTCTCCGCCGCCTGCGCAGGAACTTCCGCCGCCCCGCGCTCTGGCGTTTCAGCGAAGTAGACTGCAGGCGCAGACGAGCAGGAGGAGTCCGAAGGCGCTGACCGATGCGGCCGCATGCCCGATTCGGGTGCTCAGCTTTCGCATCGTTTGGAAAAAGCGGTGGGCGCTTGCCTCGGCTGGGCGGTCGGGCTTGCCTTGCTTCGCTCGTCTACTCTACAGGCATTTTTGAGACAGGTTCTACTTATTCTCTTTGATTTTCGGATTCTGGTCACCTGGGGCTTTTTCTACTTTTCTTAGTGGTAATTTGCACCGACCATTTAAGTGCCAAGAGCCATCTTCCCTTTCGAGCGGTCCAGTCTGTATCTTCCATACTTCCCGCCGCTTCAAACTCAATCGCAAGGAATGCCCCCCAAGCCTGGTTCAATTTCTACGGCACAAGCCCCTAACTCCCCCAATCGAAATTACCTTCAGCGGCACTCCTAATGTCATCGGGAAGTCCTTTACGTACACTAACTCTTCGCTGAATGAGCTATCTATCTCAGCGATTTCTGGTTAAATAAGGCTTGGAATCTAGTCTTAGAATTCACTTTTAAGCTAGTTAAAAACTCGGTGCCCAAAGCCTCTAACTCTTCTTTAAATTTTGTAAATTCTGGCGTATAAAGTGGGTCTCCGTAAATCGAAAATTCCTTTCTTCTAGTGTTCGGAATAACGCACCGCAACCCCGTCATAAGAACTCGCCCGGGGTAAGCCCAAGCTTCGCCACTGATTTCCCTGCAATAAAACCAGGGATACGCACCATTCAAAAGATTCTATAAATGATTTTATATTTTCATCTTTTTTGCAATACAATATATGCACATGCCCCCCCAATTGCGGGGGACGCAACGAGTATTGAAGCGGGCAACGAGAAAGATCGATGCGGTGGACTCTCCTTTTTCTGTCGATTACATCGCACACGCGAGATGATGGCTCGGAAAGAACTTTCCCATAGACGCCGATGATCTCGATGCGTCAGCCTTCAATGTTTCCAAATTCTAACGCACAACATCTCTTGCCCCCAAAAAAGCAAGGGGAGCAGGAAGGGTATAAATAATTTTTCCATGTTTCTGTTATTTATTTATTTAGCGTCTCCAGCCTCTCAATTTCGCCGCCTGAGTGCTGTTGCCGCCAAAGCGATGAGCAACGGGACTGCCGCGAAGACAAAAACGATGAATTTCAGGGAGCGAATCACTTGGAAATATGCGGCGAGCTTCTCCCGCCGCAAGCGCGAAGTCGTTCGCATGACCGAACCCGCTTGAGCGTCCGCCGGTCGCGGGCTGTCATCGGGCGCGCTATGCCGGAACCGCCCCGTGACCTCCCGCGAATACATCAATCAAATGCTTTGTCAGAGATAAACAAATAAAGGGGCTGGCTACGCCTCGAATGACACCTTCTTGGCGGCCGCCCGCGAGTGCTCGCTGCGCAGGCGATTAACCGTGATTATCGCTCAGATCCGTGGATAGCGGCTCTTGCCCTCCGGTCGGAGGTGGTCATCCGCGATCTGAGGTGGGCTGCCACTTCGCCCGGCAGCCGGAATTCTGCTCGCGCAGCGCACGCATTCTCGCCAAGGGATCGGCTTTCCAATTCCGACAATCACCCCACCCATGCCCCAGACGATCTACCGCATCGGCCATTCGCTTTTCCGCGTGACCGGGCAGCTTGCCTTCGGCTACCGGGTCATCCATCCCGAGCGCCTGATCGAGGACGGCCCCGCGCTCATCGCCTCGAACCATGCCAGCTTCCTCGATCCGCCGATGGTCGGGATCGCCTATGACGACCCGATCTGGTATCTGGCGCACAAGACGCTCTTCCGGCACCCGTTTTTCAACTGGCTCTACCGCCACTGGCAGTCGATCCCGGTCGATCAGGACAACCCGGATTTCACCAGCCTGAAGACGATCATCAAAAAGCTGCGGGAAGGCGACCGGGTGCTGATCTTCCCGGAGGGGCAGCGCTCGTTCGACGGCGAATTGCTCGAAGGCCAGCCCGGCGTCGGGCTGGTCATCGCCAAGAGCCGCGCGCCGGTCCAGCCGGTGCGGCTCTTCGGCACGCACGAAGCGATGGCGCGCGGGCGCTCGTGGCCCCGCCTCCGGCGCATCACGCTGGTGGTCGGCGAGCCGATCTATTTCACCGACGAGGAGTTGAAGGCGAAGGGCAAAGACGAATACCAGGCGCTCGCCAATCGGGTCATGGACGCCATCGCCGCGCTGGAGCTGCCGGAGGGTCGGGAGCCGGGCTGGTAGCCGGGACGGACTTTGGGAAATCGGCTGCGCCGCAGTGGGGCGCGGCGCTTTGCCTGGGCGCGACGGCCCGGCCGCTGGGCGCGCGACGTTCCGCCAAAAAGATTCTGCCCGGAAGCGGGCGGAATCGCCCCTTGCCCAAGCCGCCATTCATGCTAGACACTCTGCCCCCTTTCCCTACCCATGCCTATCGAACGCGCACTCCTCTCCGTCTCGGACAAATCCGGGCTGGTCGATTTCGCCAAGCGCCTGTCCGCGCTCGGCATCGAACTCCTCTCCACCGGCGGCACCGCCAAGGCGCTCAAGGACGCCGGGCTCGATGTCCAGGATGTCTCCGATTACACCGGCGCGCCGGAGCTTTTCGGCGGGCGGGTCAAGACGCTGCACCCCAAGGTCCACGGCGGGCTGCTCTACCGGCGCGACCACAAGAACGATCCCGCCGACGCCAAGAAGCACGACATCCCGCCGATCGACCTCGTCGTGGTCAACCTCTATCCGTTCGAGGCAACCATCGCCAAAGACGGCGTCACGCTGGAGGAAGCCATCGAGCAGATCGACATCGGCGGCCCTTCCATGCTGCGCTCGGCGGCGAAGAACTACCGGTCGGTCACCGTGGTCACCGACCCCGGCGATTACAAAACGGTGGCGGAGGAGCTGGAGGAAAACGAGGGCGAGACGCGCCTGAAGACCCGCGAGCGGCTGGCGATCAAAGTTTTCCAAAAGACCGCCGCCTATGACAAAGCGATCGCCGGCTATCTGAATGACGAGCAGGAAACGGAGAGTTCGTTCAGCCTCAACCTGCCGCTCCACTCGCACCTGCGCTATGGAGAAAACCCGCACCAAGAGGCGTCGCTCTACGGCAGCTTCGGCGAGTATTTCCAAAAGCTGCAGGGCAAGGACCTGAGCTACACCAACGTGCTCGACATCGAGGCGGCCGCCAAGATCGTCCTCGAGTTCCGCCGCCCGACCGTCGCGATCCTCAAGCACACCAACCCATGCGGCGTCGGCTGCGATGTGGACGACCTGCGCGCGGCGTGGGAAAAAGCCTACGAAACCGACCGGCAGGCTCCGTTCGGCGGCGTCATCTCGGTCAACCGGCCGCTGACCGAAAGCCTCGCCCGCGTCATCGCCGAGATTTTCACCGACGTCATCATCGCGCCCGCCTTCGAACCCGAGGCCCGCGCGATTTTGCAGAAAAAGAAAAACCTGCGCCTGATCCAGGCCAACGAAGAGATGGTGCGCAAGTCGCTGGACGACAAGGTGATCCGCTCGGCTCCGGGCGGCGTTTTGGTCATGGATTCCGACCCCCGCGCGCTCGGGCTGGACGGCGGTCTGGAGGACAAGGTCGTCTCGAAGCGCCCGCCGACCCGCGACGAAATCGAGGCGATGCGCTTTGGCTGGCGCATCGTGAAGCATGTGAAGTCGAACGCCATCGTTTTCACCACCGACGACCGCACGCTGGGCATCGGGGCGGGTCAGATGTCGCGCGTCGATTCGTGCCGCATCGCGGTGTGGAAGGCGCAGGAGGCCGGGCTTTCGCTGAAGGGCAGCGCCGTCGCCTCCGACGCGATGTTCCCGTTCCCCGACGGTTTGATCGCCGCTGCTGATGCCGGGGCGACCGCCGCGATCCAGCCGGGCGGCTCGATCCGCGACGAGGATGTCATCGCCGCCGCCGACGAGCGCGAGGTCGCGATGTGCTTCACCGGGCACCGCCATTTCCTCCATTGATAGATCGCCGCCCGCCGGGGCAAGATTTGAGCAACGCCATCATGCAGCGATTTTTTCTCCAGAGCAGCAGCGCCTACGGCTGGCGGACGGGCGTTTGCGAAGACGGCTCCCAACTCCTCGTCGGGCGCCTCGCGGATCGGGCGATCCTCGTCCGCTTCGGGCGCGACGACTCCTCAACGAAGTCGAGGTCCGCGACGCCAATGGCGAGGACGGCGATATCGCCGCATGGTTCGGGCAATTCTGCGCCGCCGAGCACGCGATCCAAGTCGCCGAATTCGATCTTCCCGAGGTTGCGGTGGCGCTCAATTCGATGCCCAAACGCTATCGGGCATTCTTGAGCGATGTCGCCGACTACGACCCCAGCGAGCGCTCCCATTTCGCCGTCCTGATCAACGACTGGCGCGAGACCGACCACTTCGCCTTCCAGTGGGGCGACGAATACTGGTGCAACCACGACGGCATCGTCCTGCACCACGAAGCCTAGCGGCGCGAGTGCCTACAGCGGCACCCGGCTCAGCGTGATCGCCCCGCCGAAGCACTGGTCCACGTCGCTGCCCGCCTCGCGCGGGCGCTCGGCATAGACGCCGCCGTAGCGGAAGCCGCCGGCTTCCTGCGTGTAGGCGACCGGGAGCGGCTCGCGGGAGACCGGGCACAGGCGGACGGCCGGCTCGGGATCGCCCGGATCGGGGTGGGGGAGGTTGATGCTCCAGAACTCTCTCTCGCCCAGTGGGTCGTGGCGGTCGATCGCCTCACTGAGCGCCGCCGCCGCCCTACGCGCCGCCGCATTCCAGTCCAGCGGGACGCCGCGCCGCAGATAGTGCGAGACCGCCGCGGAGCGGACCCTGTGGTAGGCGCTCCCGCGCAGCGCCGCCGTGCCGGAGATGTAGAGGTCGCAGCCGAGGTTTCCGCCGTGGTTGATGCCGGACAGCACCCAGTCCGGCTTCAGTCAGCCGTAGAGCGCCACCCGCACGCAATCCGCGGCGTCCCATGCACCGCGAAGGCTCCCTCGCCCCGCTCTTCAACCCGGATCGGCGCATGGGTGGTCACCGCGTGCCCGCACTCCGACATCGGCTTCCCCGGCGCACAGGTCACGACTTCCGCCGCAGGAAAGGCTGTTGACGCCGCTTCCCGCAGCGCTTGCAAGCCTTCTATCGATGCCGTCGTCGTTCGTCAATAAGATGAGCATCGCTCCGTTTCGCCTAACATTCTCGCCCGCGCAGGCAAAAATATCCGGCAGATCCACCGTTTAGTTTGCGGAAATTATAAAAATACTGAAAAATTGCTTGATGAACCGCTTAATTTTTCTAAAATATCCAATAATCCGTAACCACTACCATAGTAATAATTTCCCTAAAATCTAAATGAAGCTGAAAATCGTCTTGGCTTTAAGCATCGCCGCCATTGGGGGTATGAGCCAATCGCGCGGAATAGCCGAGTCGAAAGACGACGCGAAAGGCCATGGCAAAGCCTTCGATACCGTCGAGGTGAATGCTGTAGCCGTTTCGCAGGACCAGGCGACCGACCGAACCGATGCCCGCTAACCCTCTCTACATCAACCAGCACCGCACACCGCTATGAACCCAGAATCCTCCGAAGAAAAATTCGCGATCAGCCGGGCGGGCATCGCCGCCGTCTCCGACCGTTCGTCGGAAGTGTATTTCGACATCGAATGCACCCACTTTCACAACGAGCAGAAGATCCTCATCGGACTCGTGGACAGCGCGAAATTGACTGACGACTACCTGAGCCAAGGGCTTGGGGTTGCCATCAACCCAAAGACCGGCGAAATCCGCGATCTGATCAACGGTCAAGGGATCATCGGGTATCTAGAAGAAGCTCCGCTCGAACCCTACAAGGCGGTCCGGATGGCGGTCGAGATCGAAAAAATCGGCAACGTCTACATCCCCCGGATCATCGTCGGTGACGAGACGATCCTCCACCCCGCCCTTTACATCGGCACGCTGCAGAGCATGGCGGCGCTCGTCGGAACCACCACCCAGCCCGACGCTGGCGCGTGCTTCGACAAGCCGAACGTCGGGGTGAATGTGAGGGAAGATTCTTGATACGGCAGAGGTCGAGGCGACCTCGCTCAATCTGAGGGTGGCAATCTGAATCGGAGGGTTTAGGGAAGTCCAATCCACCCTCCGATGCCGAACACCGAATCCTTCCCCGCCCTCGCGGCGATCCCTGGGATCTGCCACGCCTTCACCACCCGCGCGCCCGGCGTGGACGTCGCCACGGACCGGGAAACCGCGCTTGCGCGGCTCGCCCCCCACCACGCGGCGGCGGCGGAGTCGCTCGGGTTTTCCGCCGGGGCGCTTTGCACCGCCGAGCAGATCCACGGCGGCATCGTCGAGCGGGCGAAACGCGGCGAGAGCCTGCCCGGCGCCGACGGGCTGTGGACGGACAAAGCGGGCGACTTGCTGGGCATCTATGTCGCCGATTGTTGCGCCGTCTTCATCGTGGACCGGGCGCGCCCGGCGATCGCCCTCGTCCACAGCGGAAAGAAGGGCACCGAAGCGGGCATCGCCCCGGCGGTCATCCGGCGGCTGCGGGACGAATGCGGCTCCCGCCCCGAAGATCTCATCGTCCAGCTCAGCCCGTGCATCCGCCCGCCGCTCTACGAGGTCGATATCGCCGCCGAAATCCGCCGCACCTGCGCCGCCGAAGGCGTCCCCGCCGCCCAGATCCACGATCCGATGACCTGCACCGGGCAAAACGTAGGGCGCTACTACAGCTACCGCGTCGAGATGGGGAAGACCGGCAGGATGCTCGCGTTGCTGGTCACTCCGGTAGGCGCTCAAGATCAGGTCGGGCAGGGGGCTAGACACACTGGATGCTCCATCTGCGGGGCTGCCCCGCCTTTCCCAAAACGGAGCGATTGGGTTATCGCGCTGCCTTGAGCCGCCGGATCATTCGGGGAAAAACGCTGATATTTCCCGTCCGGCTCCACGACCGGATCGGCGCGAAAATACCGCACGAAAAGGAGGAAAGTGGTCCCCCGCCCTCACCTTTGGCAAGAACTTCTCCGGCGTCGGAAGACTGCGAAAGCCAGTCCGGTCACCAAAAGCAGCATCCGGCTGGGTTCCGGCACCAGCACGATAGGATCCATGCCGATGTTGAATTGCATGGTCCGGTCAAAGGCGAACCGGAATTTGCAGACAAGGCACTGCCCACCGGTCCAGCGATCGAATTGCCGCCGTAAACGTAGTCCGCCGCGCCTTGGGTTCCGCCGCCGCCGATGTAAACGATGTTTCCTGATTGAAACCAGCCTGCGACCAATTGTTGGCCCGCCAGCACGCTGATGACTGGATGCGATCCGCCCGAGGTAAAGAGACGGTTTTCTAGGTGATCGCCCGCGCTGGGACCGAAGGTGTTGTCAGCCGAAGTGACCGTGAGCGGGTCGCCCTTGGCGAGGATCTCGTAACTGCTGCCAAGCTGGGTCGAAACCCCGAGATAGCGGGCTACAAACGGGGTCAGCGTCCCGCTAAGGTCGGCAAAAAAGTTCACCTCGGTGATCCTGTAATCGCCGTCAGCCGGCACCGTGAAAACCACCGGTGCGCCCGAGTGAGAGACATAGGTGAGATCGCCGACTAAATCAGCGCGAATCCCTCCTCCATCGGTAACCGCCAAACCCTGGGCGGCGGCATCTCCAAAATAGATGGTCGCGCCATGAAGAGATGCGGCCAGACCGAGGAAGAATCCCGGCAATACCAATCGCCGGAACAGGGAGCTGCCGGAAATGAAATGGCGGGATCGGCTTAAGAGGGAGGATGTCATGGAAGGAATTGAGAAAGAGAGGCGATGTAATTCCCTAAGACCGAATAAAGTCAATGGGGTGGGAAAAAAATTTCTGGGTGTCCGACCAGCAGGTTGCAGATCGAGCGATCAGCCGCAGGGAGCGATTCCGCTGCGTCGCTAGTTCTGCGGCACCGGCAAGAAAAATCCGCGCAACACCTCGCGAAGCGACTTTCTGTAACGCGTTCATTTTCCAACGATTTTCCCAGATGGTCGTGTGACATTCATTTTGGGTGCGTAGCCCTCCCGGAGCGGTTGGGAAAGTTTTCTTTGCGGGAGGGCGTAACGGAGGATAGCCTCAAGAAACACAGACCAAAGACCGCCATGATTTCCGCTTCACTCCCCACTACGATCCTTGCCATCCCGACGCTTGGCGGACCTGAGCTGCTCTTGATCGGAGCCGTTGTCCTCCTGCTATTCGGGGCGAAGAAGCTGCCCCAGCTTGCCCGCGGGATCGGGCGCAGCCTCGGGGAGTTTAAGCAAGCCCGGAAGGACTTCGACGACGAGATCAGCGCGGTGAAAGAGGTCGCGGATGTGAAAAAATCGCTTAAACTCTAGGGGAAACCTTCCCCCGCCAAACAAACTTTCCACGCCTACTGCCATGAACCTCGGAGGTCCCGAAATCATCCTCATCTTCTTAGTCGTCCTGCTTTTGTTTGGGGCGAAGAAGCTGCCGCAGCTTGCCCGAGGTTTGGGCAAGAGCCTCGGCGAGTTCCGCCGGGCGAAAGATGAATTTGAAAGCGAGATCATGAACGCGAAGGACGATGTCGCCGGCGATATCAGCGAGGCGGGTCGCTCGTTTAAAGACGAGATCGACAAAGGCGAGAAGGAAGCGCACAAGCTGTCGGTGGACGAGAAGTAGGCATCAGCCTGCTCGAGAGCGCCCATGGTCCGCCCCGCTGAGATCCAACTGATCGGCACCGAGGTCGCCATCCGTTGGTCGGACGGGCAGGAGGATTTTTACCCGTCCGAGAAGCTCCGCGCCTTTTCGCCGAGCGCCGAGACTCAGGGCGAGCGCGATTTGTTCGGCAACTTGATCGGGGGAAGCCCCGGTCGCGAGTTTCCCGGCGTCGAAGTTCTCGGCTGGGACACGGTGGGCGGTTATGCGGTGCAATTTGCGTTTAGCGATGGGCACCGGACCGGACTCTACAGCTACGACTATCTGCGGCGGCTCGGTCATTACCTGCGGACCGGCGAGGTGCCCGAGTAAGGCGAAGCCGGTGGGTGTCGGAGTAAGGTGAAGCTGCGGGCACCGGTCGGATCGAAGGCGGGCGGACCGCAAAATCCGGGAAGTGATCGACAATTGGCGGTTCGGTGCGGCGATACGGCGGGGGCTCCCGCCCGTATCCATAGCTGCCCCAAAATCGACCCCAATCTGCCGACCTTTCCCTATGTTCCGACCCCTGATCATCACGGTTTTCGCTGCCTCTGCCGGCATTCTGAGTTCTCGCGCGGCCCCGGTTGATTTCAACGAATCGGTTCGCCCGATCCTGACCGGGAAGTGTACGGCGTGCCACGGCGGCGTGAAGCAGGCGGGCGGCGTCTCGTTCGTGTATGAGGCTAAGGCGCTGGGCAAAGGCAAGTCTGGCGAGCCGACGATCGTGCCGGGCAATCCCGGCGGCTCCGAGTTGCTGCGCCGCGCCGTGACCGACGATCCGGACGAGAAGATGCCGCCGCCGGACCACGAAGGCGAGGCGCTGACCGAGGCGGAGGTGGCGACGCTGCGGCAGTGGATTTCGGAAGGCGCGCGCTGGGGCGGGCATTGGTCGTTCCAGAAGCCGGTCGCCGCGCCCGCGCCGGTGGTGGAGCAAGCCGATTGGCCGGCGCGCGATCTCGACCGCTTTGTGCTCGCGCGGCTCGAATCCGAGGGCATCGCGCCATCCCCGGCCGCCGATCCGGCGCAGTGGCTGCGGCGGGCGAGCTTCGCTTTGGTCGGGCTGCCGCCGTCGAAGGCGGAGTTGGACGAATTTCGCGCGGCGGCGGCGAACGACTATCCGGCGGCGAAGGCGGCGGCGGTCGAGCGGCTGCTCGCATCGGAGCGGTTCGGCGAGCGCTGGGCGGCGGTCTGGCTCGATCTCGCCCGCTACGCGGATTCGATGGGATACGAGAAAGACCTGGCCCGGACGATCTGGCCGTGGCGGGACTGGGTGATCCGCGCGTTCAACGCCGACATGCCCTACGACCAATTCACCGTGCGGCAGCTCGCCGGCGATCTGCTTCCCGAGGCGACGCTCGACGACCGGGTGGCGACCGGCTTTCACCGCAACTCGCAGACGAACGTCGAGGGCGGGTCCGACGACGAAGAATTCCGCATCGCCTCGCTGGTGGACCGGGTTTCCGCGACGTGGACGGTCTGGCAGGGCATGACATTTGGCTGCGTGCAGTGCCATTCACACCCTTACGATCCGATCCCCCACCACGAGTTCTACGAGTTTGCCGCGTTCTTCAACAACGTCGCCGACTGCGACCTGAAGGACGACTACCCGCGGATCAAAGTCCCCGCCGATCCCGCCGAGGCGGAGAAGGCGGCGCGCTGGCAGGCGGAATCGGAGGCGGTCTCCGCCGCGATCATGGAGCCGTTTCAAAACGGGGCGGCGAAAGTGGCGTGGCAGCCCGCCGCTTACGAGCATGTGTGGGACAACAAGGAGCAGGTCGAACTCGCCGTCGAGGAACAAGGCGGCAGGCAAGCCATCGTGGCGAAAGGGACGCCCGCGCAGAAATCGATCTACGAGGTCGTCGTCAAGTCGCCCGCCGCGCGCGTCGCCGCCGTGCGGGTCGAATCGCTGATGAAACCGGGCGACAGCGCGCACACGCCGTCGGATGCGTTCGTCGTCACCGAGTTTGAGCTACGCATCCGCCGGGCGGGCAACCACGAGCCGGGCAAGGACTTCGAGAAGGTGCCGGTTGCGTTTGTCGCGTTGGATGAGGCGAACGGGTATTTTTGGACGCCGCAGTGGGGGGCGTTCCCGAACCAATTCCACGACCGCTACGCCGTGGTCATCCCGAAGGATCCCGTCGCGCTGGGCGAAGGCGACCGCCTCTCCGTGGTGATGCACCAAAACTACGGCCGCGATGGTGCCGCGCCGCCGGTCCTCCGCCGCTTTGCCATCAGCATCGATGACTCGGACGGCTGGGCGGCGTTGCTCGCCAATCCGGGGCACGCCGCCGGGCTGAAGCGTCGCGGCGAGATCGAGGGCGCGCTGAAGAAGATGAAAGGAGCGATGACGCCGGTGCTCGCCGAGCGCGCCGCCTTTCCGCGCCAGACCGCCGTGTTCCGGCGCGGCAATTTCTTGGACAAAACCGATGCCGTCGCGCCGGGGCTGCCGGAAGTGCTGGGCGGCGCCAAGGGCGGCGATCTCGACCGGCTGGCGATGGCCAAATGGATCGGCAGCGCGGAGAACCCGCTGACCGCGCGCGTTTTCGCCAACCGGGTCTGGGCGCAGTTCTTCGGCATCGGCATCGTCGAGACGCTGGAGGACTTTGGCTCGACGGGCACGCCGCCCAGCCACCCGGCGTTGCTCGACCATCTGGCCGCCCGCTTTCAATCCGAGATGGGCTGGAGCGTGAAGGCGCTGGTCCGCGAGATCGCGCTGTCGGCCACCTTTGGGCAAGACGCGGCGGCGGCTCCCGCGGCGGTGGCGCGCGACCCGCGCAACCGATTGCTCGCCCGCGGTCCGCGCGTGCGCCTGAGCGCCGAGATGGTGCGCGACGCCGCGCTCACCGCCAGCGGCCAGCTTTCCGCCAAGATGTATGGTCCGCCCGTCATGCCGCCGCAGCCCGACGGCATCTGGAAGATCGCGCGCAGCGGCGAAAAGTGGAAGGCGGCGCAGGGTGAAGACCGCTACCGCCGCGCGCTCTACACCTACTGGCGGCGGTCCGCGCCGTATCCGTCGTTCCAGACTTTCGACGCGCCGGAGCGCAAGGTCTGCTCGCCGCGCCGCATCGCGACCAACACGCCGCTCCAGGCGCTCGTCACGCTGAACGATCCGGTTTACCTGGAGGCGGCGCAGGCCTTCGCCGGGCGGATGAAGCGCGAGGGCGGCGGCGACGCCAAGGCGTGGATCGCCTTCGGCATCGAATCCGCGACCAGCCGGGAACCCGATCCGCAGGACATCGCGACGTTCGCCCAACTCTACGCCGACGCCCAAGCCGAACTCGCTAACGACGCCGCTGCGGCGAAGCAGCTCGGCGACGATCCCGCGCTGACAATCGTCGCCAACACGCTGCTCAACCTCGACGCCGCGCTCACCCGCTGATCCTTCATCCCCCATCTTTCCGACTTCCGATGAACCTTCTCCAACAACTCCGCCACGACGAGATCCTCCACCGCACGCGCCGCCATTTCCTGCGCGACTGTTCGACCGGGCTGGGCGCGATGTGGTTCGGCATGGCGACCGGGCGCGCGTGGGGCGCGGCATCGCCGGGACCGCAGCGGCTCGGGTCCGAGGCGAGCGGAGCCGGGCGGCCGCACTTTGCGCCGAAGGCGAAGCGGGTGATCTTCCTGCACATGGCAGGGGCGCCGAGCCAGCTTGAACTTTTCGATTACAAGCCGGACCTGGTGAAGCTGGACGGCAAGGCGTGCCCGCAGTCGTTCCTCGAAGGCCAGCGCTTCGCCTTCATCACCGGCATCCCGAACATGCTGGGCCCGCAGCATCCGTTTCACCAGACCGGGCGATGCGGCGCGTGGATCACCGGCTTGCTGCCGCGATTTGAGCGGATCGTGGACGACGTGTGCTTCATCAAATCGATGCACACCAACCAGTTCAACCACGCGCCCGCCCAGATCGTCATGCACACCGGCTACTCGACGCTCGGGTTTCCGTCGGTCGGCTCCTGGGTCACCTACGGGCTGGGCACCGAGAACCAAAACCTGCCCGGCTACATCGTGCTCGTCTCCGGCGGCCAGAAGCCCGACGCCGGGAAGAGCGCGTGGGGGTCGGCGTTTCTGCCCAGCGTTTACCAGGGTGTGCAATGCCGCAGCCAGGGCGATCCGATCCTCTATCTGTCGAACCCCGACGGCGTGACCCGGCCATTGCGCCGCCGCGCGCTCGACGCCCTCGCCGCCGCCAACCGCCGCGCCTACGAAGACGTCGGCGACCCCGAGATCATGACCCGCATCTCGCAATACGAACTCGCCTTCCGCATGCAGGTCGAGGCGAGCGACGCCTTCGACATCGCCCGCGAACCGGCGGCGGTGTTGGAGCAATACGGCGCGAAGCCCGGCGCGGAATCGTTCGCCAACAACTGCCTGCTCGCCCGCCGCCTCGCCGAGCGCGACGTGCGGTTCATCCAGCTCTTCGACTGGGGCTGGGACCACCACGGCACCTCGCCGGACGCCGATTGCAAAAACGGCATGGCGAAGAAATGCGGCGAGATCGACCGCCCGATCGCCGCCCTGCTCGGCGACCTCAAACAACGCGGGCTGCTCGACGATACGCTCGTCGTCTGGGCGGGCGAATTCGGGCGCACCCCGATGAAGGAAAACCGCGCCGGCAGCCAAAACAAAGGCGCGGGGCGCGACCACCACAAAGACGCCTTCACCCTCTGGATGAGTGCGGCGGTGCCAAGCCCGGCTTCTCCTACGGCGAGACGGACGCGATCGGGTTCCGCATCGCCCAGGACCCGGTCTCGGTCCACGACTTCCACGCCACGCTGCTCCACCTCCTCGGGTTCGACCACAAGCGGCTGACGTTCCCGTTCCAGGGATTGGACCAGCGCCTTAGCAACGTGACCCAAAAGGCGCGTGTGGTGGGCGAGGTCGTGGGGTAGATCCCCGGTCGATGCCCCACCCGTTAAAGCACCGCTGGTCGCTCGCCAACAACTACCTTGGCGGGATCACGCTCGACCGCTGGCTGGCGTTGCTCCGGGAAAACCGGATCAGCCCCGCCTACTGGCACCGGGCCGCCTTCGTCACGGCGGCCGCCGCGCTCAATTCCGCCGCCGCCCGCCGCGAGCGCCGGACGGACGATGCCGTGCGGGCGACCGAGATCGAATCGCCGCCGATTTTCATCCTCGGGCACTGGCGCAGCGGGACGACGCACCTGCACAATCTCATCGCCCGCGACCGCCGGTTCGCCTTTCCCAACACCTACCAGGTCATCAACCCGCTCACGTTTCTCACGACCGAGGCGGCCAACACGCGGAGGTTCGCCCGGCTGCTGCCCGCCAAGCGCCCGATGGACGATGTCGCGATGGGTTTCGGCGAGCCGCAGGAGGATGAATTCGCCCCGTGCCTGATGACGCTGCGCTCGCTCTACCTCGGCGTTTCGTTTCCCCGGAATGCCGGCTACGAGCGCTACCTGACGTTCGACGGGGTCCCGCCGGAGGAGGTGGGCGAGTGGAAAGCGGCGCTGCTCTGGTTCTGCCGGAAGCTGACCTACGCGGGGGGCGGGCGGCCCCTCGTTTTGAAGTCGCCCGCGCACACCGCCCGCATCCGCCTGTTGCTCGATCTCTTCCCCGGGGCCCGCTTTGTCCACATCCACCGGCACCCGCACGATGTCTTTCGCTCCACGCGGCACTACTTCGACACGGCGGTCTGGTTCACCTATCTGCAAAAGCCGGATCGCTCGGTGATCGATGATCAGATCATCCGGCTCTACCGCGCGCTGCACGATGCCTTCCACGCCCAGCGCGATCTCATTCCCGCCGGGCAATTCCATGAACTCTCGTTCGCCGAGCTGGAGTCCGATCCGCTCGGCGCCGTCCGCCGGACCTACGAGGCGCTCGATCTCCCGGATTTCGACGCCTTCCGCCCAGACCTCGCTGCCTACCTGGCGTCGCTCAAGGGCTATCGGAAAAACCGGTTTAAGGCGCTCGAGCCAAGGATCGTGGAGCGCCTCGCCGCCGAGTGGCGGACCGAATTTGACCTCTGGGGCTACGATCCCTGCGGCGACCGCGCCTGAACGCTGGACCGATTTCCACCATGCGCCCGCCTTCGCCTCCCGCCTGGCCGCTGCTCGGTCACATCCCGGCTTTCCGGCGCGATGTATTAGGGCTGCTCGTCCGCGCGGTCCGGGATTGCGGCGACACGGTCCGGTTCCAGCTCGGTCCACGCCCCGTCATTGTCGTCAACCATCCGGAGGCGATCGCCCACGTCCTGAAGGCGCGGGCGAAGAATTACGACAAGGACACGCGGAGCACCGCGTTCCTGCGGGACATCTGCGGCGAATCCCTGCTGACCGCGAACGGCGAGGCGTGGGAGCAGCGGCGCCATCTCTTCCAGCCCGCCTTCCACCGAGGGGCGGTCGAGGGCTTTGCCGCCATCATGCGGGAGGAAGCCGCCGCGCTGGTCGGGCGATGGCGCGGGTGCCGCGAGGTCGCCGCCGGCCGCGAGATGATGGCGGTGACGTTCCGCATCGTCGCGCGCACCTTGTTCGGTGCAGACCTGCCCGCCGAGACCATCGCCCGCCTGGAAGCCCCGATCGGGGTGGTGTTGGCGGAATCGTTCGCCCGCCTCGGCTCGATCCTCGGGCGGAAGTCGCGGCGCTTCGCCCAGGCGATGCGGCAGCTCGATGCGGCGGTTGACGCCGTCATCGCGGATGCGCGTCCGGCGGGCGGATCGCCCAATCTGCTGGCGATGATGAAGGCGGCCGGCTTTGGCGAGGCGGCGCTGCGCCGGGAGGCGATCACCTTCCTGCTCGCCGGCCACGAGACCTCCGCCAACGCCCTGGCCTGGCTGCTCGCGTTCCTCGCCCGCCACCCAGCCGAGCAGTCGCGCTGCGCCCGCGACCCCGGCGCCCTCGCCCGCGCGCTCCAGGAATCGCTCCGCCTTGCCCCGCCCATCTGGATCATCGAGCGCCGCGCGATCGGCGAGGATGAAATCGGCGGATTTTCGATCCCGGCCGGCTGCTCCGTCGCCATCTGCCTCTACACCGCCCATCGGCACCGCGACTTTTGGGAGGAG
>JAWLBD010000055.1:0-40873 GCA_041395145.1 Verrucomicrobiales bacterium
TCCTCGGGCACCTCGCTCCGGCGAACAGATCAAGCTGGGACCCGACGACAAACCGGCGGTCGATGCCCCGGCTGACGGTTATGACCGGCGGCGGGATGGCATCCCGCAGGGCGAGAGCGAGATGGTGGAATACGAGTCGAAGTCGGTCGGCACGCGGCGCAAGATGCTGGTTTACACGCCGCCGGGCTATTCGGCGGAGAAGGCGTATCCGGTCCTCTACCTTCTCCACGGGATCGGCGGGGACGAAACCGAGTGGCAGCGCTTTGCTGCGCCTGAGGTCGTGCTCGACAATCTGATCGCCGAGGGTAAGGCGGAGCCGATGATCGTGGTCATGCCCAACGGGCGCGCGCAGAAGAACGACCGGGCGGAGGGCAATGTCTTCGAGCACGCCCCTGCCTTTGCCGCATTCGAAGAAGATCTGCTCGGCAGCGTGATCCCCGCGATCGAGTCCTGGTATTCGGTGAAGAATGACCGGCTCCACCGCGCCATCGCCGGTCTCTCGATGGGCGGCGGCCAGTCTCTGAACTTCGGCTTTGCCCACCTCGATAAATTTGCCTGGGTCGGAGCATTCTCGGCCGCCCCGAATACCAAGCCGCCCGGCGAACTGGTCCCGGACCCGGCGGAGGCAAAACGGAAACTCAAACTCCTCTGGCTATCCTGCGGCAACCAAGACCGGCTGATCCGCATCAGCCAGGCGCTCCACGCCCACCTCAAAGACGCCGGAGTGCCTCACACGTGGCACGTCGATGGGACCGGCCACGACCCGCAGCACTGGCGCCCCGCGCTATATCACTTCGCCTCGCGGGTCTTTCAAGGCGAGGGTCGCCCCTGATCCCGCGCCCCAGCCTTCTCTAGCGCCCAACGAAAAAAAAGTGGTTCGGGTCGATGCGGAGCGGACCGGATTTTCGTTCGATCGCCCGCAGATAGTCGCGGAGCAGCATTCCCTCGGGACCGACTTCCTCGGAGCCGTCGGGAAAGCTTTCCGGGTTCATCTGGAGCGCTCGATAAGGCGAGCCCCTGTTTTCTTGCGCCGCGAGGAAACGCCCCGGATAAAACCGGGCATCGAGCAGATCGGTGATCCCGGCGTTCTCCGGCGGCATGCCGGGGATCTTGGCGATTTCGAGGACGAGGAGGGTGGACTTGTGCCGATAGGTGAGGCGCAGGCTCTCGATCTCAGCGGCGGCGATCCTGCCCGTGTAATTGGCGATGAATTCGCGGAACCCGCCGCAGCGGTTGAGCGCGACTGCGGTGCCGTCCGCCCTGATCGCCTCGACGGTGAGCGCCTCGAATTGATCGGCGGGCTGGAGGTGGACGAGGACGTTTGCGCCAATCTCTTTCGAGGACCCGGCGAGCCAGATTTCGGCGGAGTCTCGCCCCGCGCCGCAGCCCTGAGGCACCGGCGCGTCGCGGATCGCGAGGACGGTGGCGGCGAAGTCGGGGGCGGCAAACCTTTCGCCGGGTTCGGGGCGGAGATCGGCGGCGGTCGGATCGTGATAGACCGGGATGGCGATGCGCGCCTGGGCGGGATGCCAGCAGGAAACCTCCGCATTGCCTGAGGTCCGGGTCGGGTGACCATCACCGGAGCATGACGCCAACTGGCTGAGTCGGACTTTGGTGCGGGCGTCGAAAACCATAGGGCAGCCCGCCTTGAGTCCGGCAAATCCGGTGAGGGTGAGCCGGTAGCCGAGATCCGGCGCCACGGGGTAGCACTTGCCGATACTGTTGCCCCGATCCTCCTCCGGGAGCGCGGCGATTTGCTCTGGGGTCAGCGGCTGGAGGTCGCCGCCGAAAAACTGGATCTCTCGGCAGGGGAGTTTGTTGCTCAGCCAGTCGATCTGCCCGCTGCGCCCGTCGGCAGTAGAAAACGCGCCATTCGCATCGGTCGAAATGATCTCCACTTCGCGGACAAAACCGGAATCGGGCGGAGGCTCGAACGTGACCCGGAAGGTCGCGTCCGCCGCCGCGCCATCGATGCCGCCATCGACGATCCCGGAGGCGCGGATAACCACCGGATGGAATCCCGATCCCGGCTTGGCAGCCGGCGGATCAAAAACCGCATCCCAGCCGCGGCGCGCCCAATCGCGCTCGGCGGTCGGCGAGATCGAAGCATGGTCGAGCGAGCGCGGCAGCCGCTGGTAGGCAAAGCCAGCCATTCCAGCGGCAAGAAGGCATCCGGCCCCAAGGATCATCCAGAGCGTGCGACGATTTGACTGCATTTTGAAAGTCTATCATACGGGCGGGTAGGCGGCCAAGGCGAAGCAGCCAAAATTTCGAAGGGTTTTGTCGGGCTTTTCGATGGGCGTTGGGGTTGAGGTGCCCCTTTTGTCGATTTGACCGAGAATTGCGGATGCAATCGCGGGAAGTTGGCGGAATGATGCGCGGCGAACCCCTGACCAATTGCCGCACTAGCTATGACCTGCCGCCGCGCCTGGGCTGAGATCGACCTTGCCGCCATCCGCGAGAACGCGCGGTTGGCGCGGGGGCGTGGCGGACGCCCGATCATGGCGGTGGTCAAGGCGGATGCGTATGGGCATGGCGCGGGACCGGTGGCGCGGGCGCTGGATGGCGGCGTCGAATTCTTCGGTGTGGCCGGCTTGGAGGAAGGCATCGCCTTGCGCGAGGCGGGCGCGCTGTCGCCGGTCTTCCTGCTCGGCGCGGCGTTGCCCGGCGAGCGCGAGGAAATCGTCCGCCGCGGCTTTGCGGTCGCGCTTTCTACGCTGGCGGAGGCGCGCCGGTTCAATGCGGTCGCCGCCGCGCTGGGCGTCCGGCATCCGGTCCACCTGTCGGCGGATACCGGGATGGGGCGCATGGGGTTTCCGGAGCGGACGTTTCGCGAGAACGTGCTGGATGTGGCGGCGCTGCCGCACCTGCGGGTCGATGGCGTGTGCAGCCACCTGCCCAGCGCGGACGAGGATTTTGAATACACCGAGATGCAGCTCGCCCGGTTCGCCAGGCTGGTCGAGAGCCTGACCCGCCGCCCGCGCTACGCCCACATCTGCAACAGCAGCCAAAGCACTGCTCGGCTACGAGACTGACGGCACCGACAACCTGACCCGTCCCGGACTCATGCTCTACGGCGTCTCGCCGATCGAGAGCTTCCAGCGCGAGCTGCGCCTCGCCCTCGCCCTCAAAACCCGCGTCGCCCTCGTTCGGAGCCTCGCCAAGGGCGCGTCGATCAGCTACGGGCGCACGTTCATCGCCAAGCAGCCGATGACCGTCGCCACCCTGGCGATCGGCTACGGCGACGGCTACCCGCGCCACCTGTCGAACGTCGGCGCGGAGGTCCTCATCGGCGGGAGGCGCTGCCCGATCCTCGGGCGGGTCACCATGGATCAGGTCGTGGTCGATGCGGGCGGCGTCCCCGGCATCGCGCCGGGCGACGAAGCGGTGCTCATCGGCCGGCAAGGCGGCGACGAAATCACGGCGGCGGAGGTCGCCCAGCTTTCCGGCACGATCCCGTGGGAGATCCTGACCGGCATCGCCAAGCGCGTCCGCCGCGTCTATTTCGGGGCGGGCAAGCTGGCGCGCGGGTAGCGCGTTGGGATCCGATGCGCCGGACGGGTTTCCCGCCCCGAACTTTGCCCCTTCGTGTCGCGTCATTCATGGGTTGAATTGCCGGGCATCCTGCTGAAAGCAGAGCGCCCGATTCTCCAATCAAAAGATCATCTTCCATGCTCAACCCCGCCCAGCGCGAAGCCGTCGAAACGACCGAAGGTCCGGTCTTGATCCTCGCAGGTGCCGGGACGGGGAAGACGCGGGTGATCACGCAGCGGATCGCGCACTTGATCAAAGCGCGGCGGGTGGCGCCGAAAAACATTCTGGCGGTGACGTTCACCAACAAGGCGGCCAACGAGATGCGGGAGCGGACGTCGCAGATGCTTCGCGGCGAAGACGCCGACGAATTGGCGATCTGCACGTTCCACGCGCTCTGCGTGCGGATGCTGCGGATGGGGATCGAGCGGCTGGGCTACAAGCGCAACTTCACGATCTGCGACGCGGGCGACCAACTCGGCATCTTGCGCAAGGTCATCGTGCGCGTCGGCGGCACGGCGGCTGACATCGACCCGTTCGTGGCGGGCGCGATGATCGGGGCGCGCAAGAACGCGGGCGAGGGACCGGAGGCGATGCCCGATGGTCTGATGCAAGATGTGATGCGGATCTACCAGCAGCAGCTCAAGGCGCTCAACGCGGTGGATTTCGACGACCTGCTGGTGCTCAGCGAGAGGCTGCTCGCTGAATTCGCCGATGTGCGGGAGGGTTGGCAGCGGCGGTTCCGCTACATCATGGTGGACGAATTCCAGGATACCAACTCGCTCCAGATGCGGCTGCTGCGCCTGCTGGTCGGACCAGACAAGAACGTGTGCGTGGTGGGCGACGACGACCAGAGCATCTACGGCTGGCGCGGCGCGGACATCTCGAACATCCTCGATTTCGAGCGCTATTTCCCCGGCGCGGCGATCGTCAAGCTGGAGGAAAACTACCGCTCGACCAACCCGATCCTCAGCGCGGCCAACCATTTGATCAAACGGAGCCCCGGCCGCCGGGAAAAGCAACTGTGGTCGGCGGCGAAGGGCGGAGAAAAGCCGCGCCTGATCCGGATGCCGGGCGAGCAGGAGGAGGCGGACTTTATCGCCGACGAAATCTGGGAGGGCAACGCGCAGCGCAACGTGCCGTGGGATGACTATGCCGTGCTCTTCCGGATGAATTCGCAAAGCCGGTCGCTGGAGCAGGCGCTGCGCAAGCGCCGCATCCCGTATCGCGTCATCGGCGGCAAGAGCTTCTTCGACAGGCGCGAGGTCAAAGACGTCCTCTCCTACCTGACGGTGCTGGAACCCGGACGACGACATCGCATTGCTCCGCATCATCAACAACCCGCCCGCCGGCATCGGCATCCAAACCGTCGAGGCGGCGACCCAGCATTCGATCGACCACCGGATGTCGGTCGCCAACGCGCTGACCGAGCACGCCTTCGCCGCCGCATTGTCCGACCGCGCGCGCGGCGCGATCGCCGCCTTCCTCGGCATGCTGGGCGACTACCGCCGCCGGGCGCTGGCGGACGGCGCGGATTACCCGGCGATCGCCGAGGAGATGCTGGCGGAGATCAAATTCTATGACGCGCTGAAGCGCGGCTGCAAAGACAAGGACGAGGAGGAGATGCGGCGCGAGAACGTGCGGGAATTGATCCGCGCGCTCTACGACCACCGCCGGACCCGCCGCAAAAAGGGGCTGCTCGGATTCCTCGACGACGTGGCATTGATGGGCGACAAGGAAAGCGATGACATCGAGAAAAAGAAGGGCGTCTGCCTGATCACGCTGCACGCCTCGAAAGGGCTGGAGTTCCCGAATGTCTATCTCGTCGGCTTGGAGGAAGGCGTGCTGCCGCACAAGCGCTCGATCCAAGAGGGCACCCGCGACGAGGAGCGCCGCCTGCTCTACGTCGGCATCACCCGCGCCCAGAAAAACCTGACGCTCACGCATTGCCAGAGCCGCAGCCGCCGGGGGCAAAAGATCCCGTGCATGCAAAGCAGCTTCATCGACGAGATCGATCCCGCCTTGCTCGACAAGGTTTCCTATCGCCAGCTCGCCGAGCAGGTCGCCAGCGAGGAGGCGGGCAAGGATTACTTTGCGATGATGAAGGAGATGCTGGCGGGGGATTGATCGCGTCGTGCCGGAATGGCGGCGCTCCGGCGCAGGGCGCTACGCAGGGCGCTACGCAGGGCGGACGCCCCCGAAGGCATGGTAGGGCAGAAGCCGCGGCTGCACATCGATGGCGGCGATCTCCCCGCCCGGCGTCCGGATGAAATTCCGGTCGTGCGTGTCAGCCAGTTGCACCCCATCGTCCCGCTGCCAGAGCCGCTCGCGGCGATCAAAAGCGAACCCCAGCGATCGGAGGTAGGCGCGGATCTCTCGCTCGGTTGGGATGAAGCGTTTGGGATGCGGGAAGATGTAGCGCGCGAGGTTACGATGCTCGGTCCGCCCTTGCGCGGTAAGATCCCTTCGAAAGCTACGTCATCGCCGAAGATCAGATTGCTGAGACGCAGGCGCCGCAGGTAGCCTGCCGGTGTGTAATAGCCAAACTGCCCAAAGCCAGATTCGCCCGGGAATGTGGACTTCCAAAAGCGAAAGGTGCCCGTTTGGTGAAACACTTCGTGTTCCCTGCCCGATTTTCCGAAGGCACCGGGGAGGCAACTGGGCTTCACCTAGACTCATTGCCAAAAACAATGGCGGGAATCGACAGCCCAAAGCGCGCTGTTTTGCTCTGGCTCAGATGAGGCTGAGCGTCGCGCCGCAAGTCCCCTCCTGGGAGGGGATTTAGGGGTGGGTAGATGAGGTGTGTAGCCCTTGATTCCAACGGATTGCAACAAGACCAGCGCTTGGCGGGTCGATCCCGCAGAGGTCGTCCGTTGCTCGCTGACCCACCCCCGACCCCTCCCAGGAGGGGAGATTGGATTCGCGACGCCCGGATTGCGCGGCGCCCTGTGGCTCGCAGGATATGCGCGGGGTTTTAAATAAATAGGCGCAAATCTCTTTGGCAATCAGTCTAGCAGGCAGCCATGGATTTTGGCAAATCGTTCGAGCGCCGCGAATTGGGCTTGGACGAGGGCTTCCCATCTTTCAACCGGATCCCGTGGCTCGCCCACATTTGCCAGCTCCACATCTGGGCGACTAGCTCTTGGTCTCGCGGCGATAGCGGCTTGTTCTGCTTCTGCAAGTTCCATAGGCGCTTCGCGTCTTCGGGGCTTATCGGCTGAGGGTCTGGGGGTGCAGTCGCCATCTTTTAACAACGTTGGTTCATATCGCTTCGCGAGCAGCTTTTTGATCGCGTCGACATCCTGCCATTGTTCATCGGTCATCAACGGCAGCCCGGCGCGCGGGCGGCGTTGGGAAAATGGGCGGGTTTCTATTTCGCCACTTTCTTGAACCGCATCAGATAATTGTCTTTGAGAAAGTCCGCCTCGCCGATTTTCTCGAACCCAGCGTCGGTGATCTCTTTGGCAAAGACCTCCTGCCCGGCGCGGACGTGCCCCATGATCCACTCGGAGGCTCTCCCCCTCGATGCGTTTGAAATCGACGACGATCACCTCGCCGCCGGGCTTTAGCGCCTGGTGGATCGAAGCCATCGTGCTCATCGGATATTCGAAGTGGTGGTAGGTGTCGCAGATGAAGACCTTGTCCACAGAGTCGGCAGGCAGATCGACCGAGTCTTCTTTGCAGAGGTGCGTCGAGATGTTTTTGAGTCCTGCCTTCTCGCTGAGCGCGGCGATCCGGTCGAGGAACTTCTGGACGATATCGACGGCGATGACCTTGCCCTCGTCGCCGACCGCCTTGGAAAGGATGGGTTCGAAAACGCCGGTGCCTGAGCCCACGTCCGCGACCACATCGCCCTTTTTGATCTGGGCGGCTTCCACGATCTTCTCCCGGTTGTCGAAGACCTCGCGACCCTCGCGCTCAAACCGCTCGACCCATTCATCGACCTTCAGATCGGGGGCGAGATACTTTTCGTTGATGCCGGGGAAGACGCTTTGTTCTTTGGCGGGGTCCTTGGATTCCTCCGCAAAAGCGGCGGTCAAGGCGAGGGCGATCAGGGCGAGGAGCGAGGGGAGTTTGCGCATGGGAGATTCTAGGCAGAGGCGGCGGGCATTGCAAATGCGGCGCGCGGCTAGCCGAGGCTTGATACCGCGCCCTCGTGGACCGAGAACTGCCGGGCGGAGCCGACGGAACCGGTCCCGTCCAGCCAGCCGAGGTGCGTGGTGGTGATCAGCTTCTGGGAGGCATCCGGCAAGTATCCGAGCAGCGCGTTGCGCCGCCCGGGGTCGAGCTCGCCGAAGATATCGTCGAGCAGGAGGATCGGGGCTTGGCGGCGCTCGGATTCTAGGAGGCGCGCCTGGGCGAGCTTGAGCGCGAGGGCGATGGTGCGCTGCTGGCCTTCCGAGGCGAATTGGGCGGCGGGCATCGCGTTGAGATCGAGCGCGGCGTCGTCGCGGTGCGGTCCGATCTGGGTCTGCCCGCGGCGGAGGTCGGAGGGTAGTGATTCGGCGAAAGCGGCGGCGAGGTCCGGCGCGCCGGACGGCTTGTAGCGGAGGGCGAGGTCCTCCGACCGATGCCCGCTGACCGCGCGCTGGGCGTCGCTCGCCCACGGCGAGAGTTTCGCGACGAGATCGGCGCGGCCGCGCTGCAGCTCGCCGCCGTGCTCGGCGAGCAATTTCGTGTAGGCGGCGATCTGCGCCTCGTCCGGGCGCGGAGCCTTGAGCAGTTGGTTGCGGGCGCGCAGGGCGCGTTCGTAGCTGCGCAAGGCGAGGCGGTAGCCGGGCATGAGCTGGGAGGCGGCAAAGTCCAGATAGCGCCGCCGCACCGAGCCGGAGCCGCGCACCAGATCGAGATCTTCGTTGCCCATCCAGACGACCAGCCCGCTCTCCGCCAGGTAATCCGCCGCGCGCTCCTGCGTTTCGCCATTGAGCGAAAGCGTCCGCTTTCCGCCCGCCACCTCATGCCGCAAATCGCAGCGGTCGCCGCCGCCGACGCATCCCGCGATGGCAAACCCGCGGGTGCCAAAGCGCGCCATCTCCGCGGCGGACGACGCCCGCGGCGAGCCGAGCCGGAGCAAGACGCAGACCGCTTCGAGGATCGACGTTTTCCCCTGCGCGTTTTCGCCGACGAAGATCGCGCCCTGCCCGCCGAGGTCGCAGCGCAGCGCCTCGTAACAGCGGAAGTCGCGGAGGCGCAGGTCGTGGAGCATCGGGATCGAGCGGAGGCGGAGGCGGAGGCGCGGCTCGCGGCGGCGGCTATTCGCCGATCGGATACATTTCGAGCCGGCGGGTCTTCTCGGCGATCTGGTATTTGACCGCGCGGACTGAATCGCCTTCCTCGTCGGCGAGCATGCCGTCGAGCAACATGCCATTGCGGTTGAAGACGGCGCGCGTCTTGTCGAAGTAGCGCGTCCAGCCGTCGAGTTCGCCGTCCGCGTTGTAGCGGTAAACATCGCGCCAATACTTCGGCGTGGTCAGGCGGGGATCGACGAGATACGGGCGGCTCGACCACTGGACCGAGCCGGGGAAGAGGACGCCGCCGATGACCGCGAGGTGGAGCTGCCCGAGGTGGTAGCGCAGGTTGTCGGAGAGCTGCGGCGAATTCGAGAGGATCTTGTAGCTGCCGTCCTCCGCCTTGCGCAGGATAGAGAGGAATTCCGCCTCGCTCAGCGCGGCGGCGAGCGCGCCGCGCGCCTGCGGGTCGGCGTTGGCGACGCCTTCGATCAGCTTGGCATTGTCCACGAAGAACTCCGGATCGCGCCGCATGGCGACGAGCGCCTGCCCGATGACCGCCGCCGCCGCCGGACCGCCGCCGCGCCGCTCGCCCAGCGCCGCCTTGAGCGCCGCCCGGTGCCCGCCGTTGGATTCGCGCAGCGCCATCGCGCCGCCGCCTCCGTCCTGCTTTTCCTTCAGCGCGGCATTGAGCGCCTCGCGCGCGGCGACCGCCTCCGGGTTGTCCGCCGCGCCATCGCCCAGCTTTTTCTGGATCGCCGATAGCGCTTCCTGCCGCGCTTTGATCGCGGCGTCCTGGGCGGCGGCGATCTCGGCGAGCTTGCCTTGCCCGCCTCCAGCGCGAGAAATGCATCGCGCCCGGCGTCCAATCCGGCGTCGATGGCCGCCGCGGCGCTCTCGGTCAGGCGGTCGCGGAGGAGCTTGCGCCCGAGCGGCCGGCGGTCGCCGTACAGGGTGGCAAGCATCTCATCCCAGCCTTCGTCGCCTAGCGGAGGCAGCCCCATGCGGTCCGGCTTCGCGCCGTAGAAGACCTCGGCGGTGCGCCCTTCGGCATCGTAGGTCCGGTGCTCGGGCGGCAGCGTGTAGTAGGTGAGAAACGCAGGCGGCGAGATCCCGCCTTCCGATTCTGCAAAGACGCCGATGTCGATGCGCGAGGATGAGAGGTCGGAGCCGGGGGCGACCGGCTGGCGCGGCTGGTAGCGCACCGTGATCTCGGCATCTACGCCGCCCGCGCCGGAGGGCGCGATGGTGACTTTGTCAGGGTCGCCGCGCAGCACCACCCAGTGGAATTTCAGCGGGCGGTCGCGCAGGTCGAAGCTCCCGGCCGCCGACACCTGGATGGCGCGCTCGCCTTGGTATCCGCGAAAGATGCGCGCCACCGCGCACGGCGTGTCGCCCAGCGTCTCGGTCACGCGCGTCTCGGTCGGCTCGAAGAAATCGCGCCCGGAGGCGATGCGCGGTTCCTCGGCGATGCGGATCGCGCAGAGCGGCGGGATCGAGTCCGGGGTCATGGCGTGGGCGAGCCGCACCATCTTTTCTTCGTCGATGTCTTCGCCGCGAAAGACGGTCGGGTGCGCCTTGCCGGTCAGGTAGTCCTCCGGCGCGGCGACCTGTTTGTTGCTCTCGCGAAAAAGGCGTTGGATCACCGGCATGAGGAGCCGCTTCTCGACCAGCTCGCGCTTCACCTCCGGCGGGAATGCCGCCATGGTCAGCGCGACGGCTTGCATGAACGGGCGGTCGGAGCCGGACGATCCCTGCGAGACGATGACGTAGGGCGTGTTCGCCGGGAACAGGTCGCCGAATCCCTCGCCGTCGCGCCCGGAGTCGCCGGGGTCGTGGTCTTTGTGCTCGGGGTAGATGTAGAGGTTGTTCGACCGATACTGGGCGTGCAGAAACGTCAGCCCCTGCGGGTCGGAGTAGAGCAGCCGCGCGTTGCAGCCGCCGTTCTCCGGCGCGGCGGCGGTCGAGGAATTGCCCATCGTCGGGTGGGGGAGCAACTGCCGCTGGAAGCCCCAATCCAGCTTGGCCTCCTTCTGCTGCTCGGTGTAATCGAGCTGCTGCAACTGCGGGAAGTGATTGGCCGGCAGCATCGAATGCCCGCGGTCCCGGTTGTCGTAGAAGTCGCCCGCGTGCCCGGCGGCGCTGCCTTCCGCGAACCATCCGTTGACCAGATCCGCCGCGCTGCCGCCAAAGCCGGCCACTTTCTTCGCCCCCTCGCTTTGCGCGAAAGCGGGCGCGGAAAGGGCGATGAGGGCGGCGAAGGATAGGGAGGCTCGGATCATGGTATCAAAGGGCTGTCGGTTCCCGGTAGCTATCGGCGCACGGGGCGTGGCGTCAATCGCTGCGCGATTCCTGATCGACTCGCCCGGCACCCGCGTATCTTAGCCACGCATGGAATCAATCCCGCCCGCCTCTTCCCCGCCCCGGTCGCGCCTGCCTCGCCCGCGGCTCGCCATCGCCGCTGCCGCGCTCTGCGCCGGAATCTCGCTGCTGTTGGCATCCTGCGGGGAAAAGCCCACGCCGCCCGCGCCGCCGGGCGCGAACCTCAGCACGCTGGCGGAAACGCCCGATTGGTCGGCGCTGGCTCCCTACTCCGGCACGATCACCCAGGCGGAGTTTGTGCGTTTGCTAGAGGGCGTCTTCAGCGAGGCGGGCGGCGCGACAAATCGCAGATCAAAGCTCGCCGACCGCGCCGAGATCCGGGCGGCGGGCGATGCTGTCGCGGTGATCCGGCCGCCGCGGCGACGGCGAGGCGAAGCGCGCGCCGCGCTACTGGCGGCGGATTCTCGCCGCCCGCGCCGCCTGGCAAGCCGCTGGACGGCGTGCACATCGCGCTCGACCCCGGTCACATCGGCGGGCGCTGGGCGAAGATGGAGGAACGCTGGTATCAGATCGGGGGCGGCATCCCGGTGCAGGAGGGCGATATGGCGCTGCGCGTCGCCGCGCTGGTCAAGCCGATGCTCGAAGACCTCGGCGCGCGCGTCTCATTGGTGCGGGATAAAACCGAACCCGCCAGCGAGAAGCGGCCGGAGGACTTTGACGCGCTCGCCCGCGAGCAGTTGGCGGATTACGCGGGGGGCGATCTGGAGTTCCGCGTCCGCAAGCTGCGCGAGCAACTCTTTTACCGGGCGTGGGAGATCCGGGCGCGCGCCGATTTGATCAACGGGACGCTGCGCCCCGACCTCTGCGTGTGCCTGCACTTCAATGCCGAGGCGTGGGGCGATCCCGCGCGCCCGGCGTTCGTGCCGGCGAACCATTTCCACATCCTGATGAACGGCTGCTATAGCCTCGGCGAATTCAACCTCGACGACAATCGGTTCGCCGCGATGCACCGGCTGCTCCAGGGCATCCCCGATGAGGAGATCGCGGCAGCGGGCCCGATGGCGGCGGCGTTTGAGCGGCACACCGGAATGCCGCCCTATGTCTATACAAAACCGACCGCGCGGACCGTCGATGGCAATCCCTATCTCTATGCCCGCAATCTCTTGGCGAACCGCGTTTACCGCTGCCCGGTCATCTTTCTCGAACCCTATGTGATGAATAACGGGGAAGTCTATAACCGCATCCAGCTCGGCGACTACGAGGGGCTGAAGCCGGTCAACGGCCGCGCCCAACCCAGCATCTTCCGCGAATACGCGGCGGCGGTCGCCGAGGGGCTGCGCGACTACTACGCGGCGGCGCGCGGCGGGGAGGGGGGCGCGCGATGACCGGCACGGCGATCATCGCAGGCTGCGGCTACGTCGGCGCACCGCTCGCCGCATCGTTCGCCCGCAGCGGCGTCCCGGTTGTCGGGTTGGCGCGGTCGGCTTCGGGCGAGGCGGTGCCGTTCCCGCTGTGGGCGGCGGATCTGACCGATCCGGCGTCGCTTGGCGAGGTCCGGCTTCGGCTGGATGGCGGCGGCTTTCCGCGACCGTGGCGCGCGGTGCACTGCGCCAGCTCCGGGCGCGGCGGCGCGGAGGCGTATCGCGCGGTCTATGTCGAAGGCAGCCAGAATTTGCTCGCCGCGCTGGAGCCGGATCGCTTTGTGTTCACCAGCAGCACCAGCGTCTATCCGCAGGCGGGCGGCGAGGACGTGGACGAATCGTCGCCCGCCGAGCCAGACCGCGAGACCGGCCGCCTGTTGCGCGAGGCGGAGCGGATCGCGCTCGCCGCCGGCGGAAACGCGGTGCGGCTCGCCGGGATCTATGGCCCGGGCCGGTCGTTTCTCCTGCTCCGCTTTCTCCAAGGCGCTGCCGCCATCGACGGCGATCCGGGCGACGCCGAAGCGCCGGGTCGCCTCGTCAACCAGATCCACCGGGACGATGCCGCCGCCGCGCTGCGCGCCGTCTTGGAAAACGCCGACCCTGGCCAGATCTTCAACGCCGCCGATTCAATGCCGATGGTCCAGCGCGAGATCTACGCCGAACTATCCGCCCGCTTCGCGCTCCCGATGCCGCCGGTCAAAGCGCCGGACGCCGCGCGCAAACGCGGATGGACCAACAAGCGCGTCCTCGCCGAAAAACTCCGCGCGCTCGGCTGGCAGCCGCAGTTCCCGAGCTTCTTCACCGCGCTCGACGATGCCGAGTTTGTCGCCTCGATCCGCGCGCTGGCGGACGGCTAGCGGCGGCTGACTAGGGCGAGGAATAGCAAGCCATCGCGAGCGGCAGGCAGCGGCGGTGCCGGGTTCGCCGGGATCAATTCACGGCGGCTGCGTCGTTCTAGCTAAAGCGGCATTCGACCTGAAGCGGGGATCCGGTTAGCGAGCCGAAGCCGCGGTTGGCGAACTCGCTAGAGATATTCGCGGCGAGATCGGCGATCACCCCCCGTTCGCCTGGGGCGATGCCGTCGGCGACGAAGACGACCCGGCCGGAGAATGCCTCGCGGGCGAGCAGAGCGCCGAGATAGGCGTTGAGCGCGCGGGGGATCAGGCGGAATACGTCCTCGGCGCCTAGCCCGGCGACAGGGAAGACGGCGATCTGACCGGAGCCGTCGTCGGCGAGCGCGAAGATCGGTTCGGGGATTTCGCCGGGATCGGGCGCGGTGGATCCAGGTCTTGGGCAGCCGCTTTCACCTGGCGCCTCGGGCGCGCTTTGCCCGGAGGCTGACGACTTAGCGAGCATCTCAGAGGAGACCTCGCCGGCGAGGCGTAGTTCGCCGCCCGCGTAGATGAAGAGATGCGGGACGAGGGCGAATTCGCCGCGCTGGGGAGCCTCCAAGAACCGCCGGATCGCCAGCGGCAGGATCGCGCCGGCGCTCGCCGACAGAAACATCGTCTCGCGGGTCGGGACTGCGAGCGCGACCGCCGCGCCGCCCGCCATCGCCGCCGCGCCGTCGAGGAAATGCGGGTCGAGGATGTCGCTGGCGGTCAGCCAATCGCCTTCCCTCGCGAAGACTTCGCCGCCGCCGGGCAGCGGGACCTGCGACCAGCCGGGCACGCCTTCGCGCCCGTGCAGCGCGCCGAGCGACTGCGCGATCAGCCCGCTGTAGTCCTCCGGTTTGGGGTGAAAGACTACGCCCTCCGGCGTCTGGTAGCCGAGCGCTACGACCGGGCTTTCCGCGTGGTCGGCAAGCGGGCGCGAGCAGACTACCGCCTCGCCGCCCGGCTCCCAGCGGGGCGGATTGAGGAAGGGCAGCAGCGGGTAGTCGGTCAGGTTCTCCGGGATCTCCATCGCCTCAGGGTGCGCGGCGCACCGCCCGCCGCAATCGGAATCGCCAGCGGAAGGCGTCGCGGAAGATTGCATCGGTATCCTACCGATCGAAAGCTCCCGACTGGCGAGGCGGCCCGCCAAATTCATGGCGTGAGCGGAACCGAGCATCTGGTCCAGGGCGGGCTGGGGAATTGCCCGCAGCGGAAGCTCGCCCTGAAAATGAGCCGCAGACTGCCGCAGTCAAAGTGCAGTCGCGCTTCGGCGAGCGCGGTATTCCCAAAATGAGGCGTTTTGACAATCTCCTTACATCGATCTGACCAAATCGGGAGGCGATCTGGTAGGCTGCGAGTATGAAAACACTACCGCTATTCGCCACCCTATCGTTCATCGTCTTTACCGCCGCAGCTCCGCCTTCGCAGGGCGGCGAGGCGCAGGTACCAATCACCGCCCACGAGTGGGGCACGTTCACGACCGTCAGCGGATCTGATGGCAAACTGCTCCCCGGACTCGAAGTCGAGGAGGAGGCGCTGCCGTTCTTCGTGGCCGGATTTCCCGGGCTAGGCGGCTTCAATAAAGGCTTTGGCGAAGTGCCGATCCTCGCCGCGACCGTCAAGATGGAGACGCCGGTGATCTACTTCTACGCCGACAACCGCGAGCCGATCGCCGCCTCGGTGAAGGTTGGATTCGAGGGCGGATCGATCAGCCAATGGTTCCCGCAGCGCTCCGGCGGCGAGGAATCCCCGGTCAAGTTTGCGCCCGCCGATCCTGCTGTCCCGAACCGGCTCCAGCCCTTGCCGGTCGATTTTGCCCAATCCCGCCACGGGAGCGCAGAATGGGAATTCGAGATCCTCCCGCAGGGGGAAGCCGATCCGATCCTCGCGCTGAAGCCAGGCGAGATCCCAGCTTGGGTCCACCCGCGCGGACCCGAATCCAACCTGATCCGCAATGCCGCTGATGGCGCGGTCGAAAACTATATCTTCTACCGGGGGATCGGAAATTTTGAAATCCCAGTCACGATGTCCTTCGAGGGCGACGGCGTCCTCGTCCTGAAGCCGGAAGCGGCCATCGGGTTCGCCCTCGCCTATGAGATGGACGAATCCCGCCGATGCCGCATCCTCTGGAAGGGCGAACTGAAATCGGGATCGACCGCGCGGATCGACGCCTCGCCGGAGGCGGTCCCGTTTCAGCCGGAACCGGCACTTCGCCCGGACCTCTATGCGGCGATGGCGGGCGGGCTGCGCGAAGCGGGGCTGACTGGCGAGGAAGCCAGCGCGATGCTCCGCACCTGGTGGCTCAGCTACATGGATCGCCCCGGCGTCCGCGTCTTCTGGGTCGCCCCGCGCGCCTTCACCGATCAGATCCTGCCGCTCGCCATCGATCCCGCCCCGGCAGAGCTGGAGCGCGTCATCCCTTACCGCGCGGGAAGTTCTGTGCCCGAGCTTTGAACGGCAGATCGCCGAGGAATTCGGCAAGCCAGATCAGGCGGAAAACAAGCTGCGCGGCGACCGGTATTTCAAAGCCTACCGTGCGCGGGCGGCGGCGATGTATGGTCGCGGCACGCTAGCGGGAGCAAATCAGGTAATGGGAGGGAACAGCGCCCCAGCGGATCGATCCTGCTGGGGCGCTGTCGCTTTGCGAAAAAATCTGTGGGTTTTCGCTTCAGCCTTCTGATCTTCATTGACGAAGAGTTCGCTCTCCCTGATGGAATCGGCGGGCTGGCGCTCCTGATAGGTCACGGTGGCGGTGCCATCGCCAAGCGGTCGTCGAGCATAGACGACCGCATCTCGCGGAGGACCAGCCACCAAGGTGCCGCCCACCTCCGGGACGATCCGGTATTCGTCGGCGGCGATGTTGACGGTGGTTGAACGTCACGTAAATCCTCGGGTCCCGAGCCGGTGTCGAGAATCCCGGCGAACCCGACGCTCGGCGAAAGCCGCGACGCGCCGCTGTCGCCTGCCGTGCCGCCGCAGAACTCGATGAAATCGGGCTGCCTGGTCGTCATCGGTGTCCGCGCCCGCGTCCCCCTGCAAACGTCTCGGTGCGCCATCGCCAGCCGGCGCCGCCGGGTGCCACGCTCGAGCGCCAGCTGAACGGGTTGGCGTGATCCGGGCTGACGCCGGGTTGCGCAAGATCAGTTGCTGTGGCTGTCGCTATCGGCGGCGGTCGCGACGCCCGGTCATTGTAGGTGAAGTCGCGGATCGTGCCGCCGGACGCATCGACAGGAGCAGGCGCTCGCCGTCGTTGCTCAGGCTGCCAGCATACCGGCTCGAAGACCGGGATGCCCGCGCCGTAGCGCATCGCAAAGCCGGCGGCGTTTGCAAGGACGATCCGCCCGGTCTGGCGCGTGAGGTCCGCTTACGAGGAGAATTCGTCGCTGAAGGTGGTTTGATGCCGTCGGCGAATTGCACGTCGGTCAGGTCGATGTTTACCCCGCTGATGTTGCGCAGCACGATGTATTCGAACCAAGGCGCGAGCCGAACCTGGCGTCGATTTCTGCCTGGGTCGGCTCGGACGGCGGCAGTTGAACTCTGATACGACGAGGTTCAGCGAACTGCACGTACTGCGCATCGACGATGAACGTCTCCGAGTTGATCACCCAGTTCCCCGGTGAGGATCCGGCTGGTCACCTGAACCGAGTCGTTCAAGACCGGCGGGTTGCCGGGGTCATACTCGAACGTTCTCGGCGCGGTGGCGATGGGCGCGGCGATGAGCTGCGCCTCGAAGATGAAATCGGTGTCGAGCACGCCCGAGGTCAAGGCGGCGACGGCGAGCACGTTTTCGCCATCGACCAATGCGCCAGCAGCCCCGCTGATATCGAAGTCCCGCCAGCCGCCGGTCACGTCATCGTCATTTCGGCTGGTGGCAGCGACGGTGTTGAACCAAGTGATGCCATAGGGGTTGTCCGCGATGGTGGATGAAATCGTTCTCCGTGCCGCCCGCCACGCCATTGACGAAGGCGAAGAACCCATCGTCGCACCGGGCGCGGAGGATCAGGCGACCGACTGGAGCCGAGGCTGGCAAGATCGACGTTGAACTTATAGCGGAGATAGTAAATCCCGCGTTTGAGATACATCTCGTCCTCAGAGTTCACATCGATCAACCCCGCTTGATTGTCGAAGTCGGCGTCTTGGGCGTGCTTGTGTCGTAGCCGATCGCCGCCGCCGGAACCCCAGACATGTCCGTTCGAGAGCGGCGGCGGATCGCTTAGTCCCGTCCATTGGTTGGGTCCCGCAGAGGCGGCGCAGATGCTCGCGCCATTTCCGGTGTTTGATTCAAAGGCGGATGACTGCGGCACGACGTATTCGAAGGCATTTCCCTCCGCCATGATGACCGTCCCGCCTTCGCCGCTGACCTCGCCATCCGGGACCCGCGGATCGGTGCCGTCCAGCGTGTAGTAGATCGTGCCGCTCGAGCTATCGGATCGGTGATCGTCAGCGTGTAGCCTCGGGACGTTGCCGCCTTCCTGGCTGGTCACCTTGCTGGCTGGTGAATGCTACTCGTCGATCCACGCGATCCGGTTTTGCAGCCACGTCTTCATCCAATCGACCTCGCTCTGGTGAGTCAGGCGGCTGGCGAAGCCGTCGGCATTCTACCAAGAGTGTAGGTGCCGCCACCGGCCAGCGGTCGAAGTTGCGCGCCCGATTCGGCGAGTGCTGCGGTGTAGGCGTCGATCTGTCGAACTGGTGTTGGAGGACGAAGGCGGACTCGGCGCAGCTCCCAGTAGCGGTCCCATTTCTGGCTAAGACAAACTCAGGGTCTTCGAACAGGCGGGGAACCAGGATATTGGCTGCTGAGCGTCGGGTATCGGCAGATTCGGGGGCATTGACCAGCCAACCGGACCCCGGCCTTCCAAGTAATTCGCATTGCCCAAGGCGAGGTTGAAGTCCCATGACCGGGAGCGCTCTTGATTTTCCCGCCGCGATCCTTGCTGAAATAGGTGCTGATCCGGTAGCCGTCGATCTCCTTGTAGATCTCGGTCATGAGGTGGAGGTCGATGAACGATTCGACGTCGATATACTTGGCATAGCCATTTTCGGGATCGGCGAAATCGTTGCCGTAGAGCGCGGTCTCGAACGCATTGACGTGGTTGTTGAGCCATGTCTTGGTATGCGGCGCTGGCGTCGTTTGGTTCGACGATGTCCAAGACCTGACCTTCGATCGCCGTGGTGAACGGATTTTCCTGCGGGTCCTTATCTTTTTTGAAGATGTAGCCGCCGGTGATCAGCTCCGGATCGGTGATCGCCGGATTGAGCTTTTGGACGTCGATCCGCTCGCCGCCGCGCTTGATCCGCTCCATGAAAAGATAGACGCTCGGGTAGTTTGGAGTAGCTGACCCGGTCGCCGTTGCGGTTGAAGAATAGCTCGACGAACCTGGAGCGGACGCCGCCGCCTGATTGCCGTGAAGCTCCCGCGCGGTGTCGCCAGGGTCGGTCTGTTGGTCTTGTCGGAATAAGGCGTGGACGATCCAGTTTGAATCGGACGGCATCCCGAGGATCACCCAGATGTTTTGTCCTGGCCCTGGTTGTCCAGATTTCGAGCGAGTATTGTTTTTGGCGAATCCGGCGGAACTCTACCATGGACGTGGGCATTTTCGCCCGGTTGGTGAAGTCGGCATACTCGAGATTTCGGCGCGCCCGGTCAATTCGTCCGGCGCGATCATGACCGCGTAGGTCGGGCGGTAGGGGCGCGGGAAGCCGGTGGTCGCATCGATGTTCACGCCATAGGAATCGAGGACGAGGATCGGCAGGTCGGGACGAAGTCCTGGCAGGTCGGGCGCGACCGGCAGGAACGTGCGGCTGCTGACCGGTCCGGGCAGGTTGTCCGCATCATAGACGCGGGCGCGGATGACCGTCGGGCCGTCGGCGACGCTGCCCAGCGTGATCTGCGGCTGGAAGAGCAGGTCGGAACTGGTGCTGCCGGCGTTCAGCCCGTGGATGGCAAGCACGTTGCCGGTCGCCTGGAATAGCGCCTTGTGCGCGGTGATGTCGAAGTCGGTGAACGTGACCGCCGCCGCGTCGCCGTTCTGGGCGGACGCGCCGGAGTCCCAGACCAGCGGATCGGGCACCCCGGCGGAGCGCGCGATCTCGGTGCCATTCAAGTAGGCGACGAAGGCGTCGTCAAAGCGGAGCCCGAGCACGATGCGGCCGGATTCGCCGAGAACTTGCATGTCGGGAACATCGAACGCCTGGCGGATGTAGATGCTCTGGTTGCCGCCTTTCATCTGGCTGACGTCCAACCCGGTGAAGGGATCGTAATCCGGACTATCATCGTAGCCAACGCCGGAGGTGCCGGAGAGCCAGGCGCTGTCGTCGAATCCCTGCTGGGTCCAGGTCAGACCGATGTCGCCAGTCGGGATAAACGCTTTGACCGGCGCGGTCGGGGAAAGCACGAGCGTGGGACCGCCCGTCGCCGCTGGTCCCGCCACCTCGATCGGTCCGGCGTAAACGGTCGATGTTTCGTTCGGCACCGAATTGTCCGTGGTGTAGCGGATCACGGCGGTCGGCGATTCGGCGGTCATGTCAGTTAAATCCCGCGCGATGAGCCTGCTTTCGCGGGAAAACGAAACGTCTTCCGATGGCGGTCCGCCGTACCGCCCCTCGAGCCCCGGCGTTTTTGTAGCCCGGCGTCGGCATCTCAAAGTAGCCCGGTCAGGTCGTGCCTGAGCAATCCATACGAAATGTCGTCCGCCTGGGCGGCGAACGTGAACTCGGAGGCGATGTAGGGTGCCGTCCGGCTGACCAGGGCGACATAGCTGGCCCGCCGCCGGTAGCGTGAAGTTGGTGTGGAGCGCGGCAGCCGGGTTCGACCTCGATCTTTGCCGGAGGCGAACAGCGTCAGGTATCCGTAGGGCGTCGATCGCGGGTCCCCGCCGGCCAACGACATCGGCAGGTTGGCGGCATTGGTCAGGATACCAGCTTACCAGGTCCACCGGGTGCGTTGGTCCTGTTATAAAGTTCGATCCAGTCGCTGGTGTCGTGAAATCTTCGTCCTCCAAGCCGTTGTCGTTGTTGGCCATGAATTCGGAGATGATCGGTCCCGAGGTCAGGATAGGCTGCGTCGGAAACCGCACAATCGTGAGATCGTCGATGAAGACATTGTGGGTTGCCCTACCGGTCCGCGCGGTAAAGCCCACGCTATCACCGGTTACCGGGACAAATCCGGCGAGCGCATAGTTTTCGGCGATGGTCGTGCCGTCGACGATGAGATCGAGCCCCGTCATTTCATCCCAGTGGATCGTGAAGTCCTTCCAGACGTTTTCCAGGCGGCGAGGAAGGGCGGCTACCGTCGCCCCTGCGTGCAGAGCCTTCGACAGGGCGGCGTCGTATTCTAAAAAACATTGACGCCATTCGAGTTGACGGTGATCGCCTTGGGGGAAGTCGTCGGTGTCGGTGTTGTTATAGGTGCCGAGCGCGACGAAGAACCCGCGCGACATGCCGAAGCCGGTTTCGCCCGATCCATTCCCGCGTTGACGGTGGAGGCGGAGATTGCTGTTGCTGACTGGAGAATCCATCGGCGGGATCGCACGCTCAGCGGGTTGGACACCTTTGCCTTGAACGTTATCGTAATTTCTTGGACCGATTGCCCGGCATCGAGATCCGGGATCTTGAACGATCCATAGGCTCCGCCGGTCGCGTCGTTGCTCAGGCGCAGCGAGTTGTCTTGGATCGAGGCAAATCCCGCGACGGTGGAGCCGATCGGGGTCGTGCCGTCGCCAAGGCTGGTCGCACCATTGGCGCTGGTGAATTCGCTCATACTACTTACGATTAAGGTGGGGCGCGGTCACCCAAAAGCGGCGGCTGCCGCTGCTGCGCAGACCCCAGCAGGAGGGGGGCTTAGGGGTCATACGGGCGAATAACTTAGGAGGAATGAGTGTAGGGGAAAGAAAATTCTGCGTGCGAATCGGGATCTGCCATAATTTTTGGGGCATGCGAAAGGAACTCGTCGAAAAGAGCCGGTTTTTGAGCCTGTTTTGCGGCATCAGCCTGGTGCGGCAGGCGTGGCGCTAGACGCCAATGGCTGGTGGCGGTCGATGCGCTTCTCGATGGGGCGCGGCGGGCGAATCCAGGCGATCGCCGCCGCCCGGGAGGAATTGCGCGAGATCGTCGAGATCAACGACAAGCGCCGCTTTGCCCTGCGAGCGAGGACGGGCAGCGGATCCGGCGCCAGCCAAGCGGGCATTCGGTCGCCGTCGATATCGATGTTTCGGCGGAGCTGCCAGAATTTCTACCACGGCACGGTCGAGCGTTTTTTGGCGGCGATATTGGTGGAGGGGCTTTGCAAGATGGCGCGCCAGCACGTCCATCTGTCTGCGACTGCAAGACCGCCGCCAGGGTCGGGCAGCGGCGCGGCAAGCCGGTCATCCCTTTCAGGTCGCGGCGGCGGCAATGCGGCGCGCCGGGGCGACGTTCCCATCTTTCTGGAAACGGCGTCTGGCTCACCGACCAGGTCGCCCCCTGAGTCTTGGACCTGCGAGCCGAAGTACTCGATTGAACCTTGCTTATCGCCTGGGGTAAAGTATGCGCCTTCCGAGCACGTCCCGGCGGCATCGGCATTGGCTACACGAAATGAGCTGATACCTCGACTGCGATCTACTTCCCGGAGTTCTAGTCCCAGCCACGCCAGGTCCGGCTCCGCCCGCTACACTGAGCGCGATGTAGAGCGCGGCGTAGCTGGTGCGTTTTGGCGGGTCAGGTCGGCGATCTCATGCCCGAAGGTCGAGAACGGTGAAGCCGCCGACAGCCTGACGAAGAGGAACCGCGGCCTCGGCGCTGGCGAGGGCGGAGCTCGGCCCGGCGAGCGCGAAGAGCCAGCCGGAACGCGAGGCACCCGGCGAGGTTGATCAGCAGGGTCGGCAGCGGAAGCGCGCATCGGCTCGCCGGAGCCGCCGCCGAACGCGCGGAGCACCAGGTGGCCGACGCCGTAGCGCAGGAGCGCGCCGCAGCCGCCGCCCAGCGCGATGAGGGCAAATTTGAGCATCGCCGCACCTTGGGCGTCCGCCGCGCTTTGTAAACCCCTTGGTCCGCCTTGCATCGCCGGACCTTCGCCGTATCGGACAGCGCATGGAATTTCTGGTTCACCCTCGCCGCGATCCTCATCTTCGCGGGCATCGCCCTGCCGGGCTGGCTCACGCGGCGGCGCCGGGCGCGGGTGGCGGAGCAGCCGCTGCCCGACCACTGGGAGGAGATCCTCGAGCAGTCGGTCCCCGTCTATCGCCAGGTTCCTTCCGATCTGCGCGAGCGCTACCACGACTTGATCCAGAATTTCCTCGCCGAGAAGTCATCTGAAGCCTGCGGCGGACTGGAGGAAGTTTCCGATCCCATGCGGGTCACCATCGCCGCCTACGCCCGCCTGTTCCTGCTCGAGGCAAAGGCGACTCTATCCGAAACTGCGCTCGATCCTCGGTCTATCCGAGCGCCTACCGCGCGGGATGCCGAGCTGCCTGTTCAGCGACGACCCTGACGAGGAGGATTTCGGCCCAGTCGGTGCGCTATGGCGAAAAGCTGGGGCAGGGTCGGTGGTCCTCCGTGGCGCGCGGTCGAGCGCAGCCTGCGCACAAGCGCGATGCCTTCAACGTGGTGCCCACGAATTCGCCCACCAACTCGACCAAGACGACGGCGATGCCGATGGCGTGCCGGAGTCGGCCAGCCGCGGCGACTACATGCCGAGTGGGCGGAGGTCAGCGGGGCGAAAGCTGGCGACGAATTCTGCGACGATGCCGAGGCGGGCAAGCGCACGCCGATCGACGATTACGGGGCGGAGGGACCGAGGAATACTGCGGTCGCGACCGAGGCGTTCTGAAAAGCTGGTACCAACTCCGCGACGAGCAGCCGCGCCTCACGATCTCTCGGCGCTTGCTGCGTCTGGATCCCGCCGAATGGTGAGCCGATCATGGAAGGCCGCGATTATTTTTCTCGATGCCAATCAGCAGCGTAGATCTTTATTGATCTTGTTCTTGGATCGAGATTTCGCCGAGCTGCGCCTCGGAGAGACCGGCTCGGCCACGCCGCTCTCTGGAACGTCGAGACCAGCGACCCAGACGAGCGCATTGAGCACCGCCTTGCGGGTAGGAGTCGATCGCCCAGTTGTTATGCCAGGGTGCCTGCCGGTGAAGGCCGATGCCGCGCCCGCCGTCGGCGCGCTGACGCCCCACACCGGCGCTTGGCGGGTGCCCAGCGCTTGCTGTCGCCCGCCGGATTCCAGTGGATGTAGCGGCGGATCAAGCCTTCTTCGGGACGGCGGTGAGCAGCTGCCGGGGCAGGATCCGGGAACCGGATGTTGAAATACCATTCGTCATGCACGGTGACCGGCGCGTCACGCCGCGCCCGACCGGGTGGTCTTGTCTGCTTCGGTCGAGGCGTCCCAGTGCGGGTTGACGCTGAATTTGCTCTCGTAGAAACCGCCGATCAATCTGGTGAACGCCCCGCCGCCGGGACCGGGCGGGACTTCGACGCCGTAGTGCATGCACATGATGCCTTTGCCCTTGGCGGCGAGGTCGGCGAGATTGTCGAGCTTGCCCATCGCCGCGCCCGCCGCCGCCGTCCATGTAGAGGACGATGGCGTCCGCCTTTTCCAGCGCCGTTGGTCCTCCTACCACGTGTGTTTGTAAATCCGTGACGTTGACCGGCAGCCCGCTCTGTTCATTCAGCGCCTTGGCGAGGATCATCGCGCTTAAGGTAGAATTCGTGTTCGCCGGAGCCGTGGCTGGGGCGCCCCCGGCGAGAAAGGCGATCTCTTTTTGGCCGGCGGCATCGGCATTGCCAGTCAGCGAGCGGCGGCTGCGAGATGGCGAAGGCGAGCGTGGAGGTGATGAATTCCCGGGCGGGTCATTTTAGGTGCGATTGTTATGTTGGATCAAATTACGTAGGCGGCACGGCGGAGCCTTCAACCGAACGCTGCTACCCGGCTCATCCGATAAAAGTAGCCTTCGGGCGGGTGGCTGGTGCGTGTATTCCATCGTCGATCCGTCGCCCACCGCTGTGTCGGGCAGCGGCGAAGATGCGGCGGGCGTCTCGCCGCCGAAGACGTTGAACGCCTCGCCGGGCAGCGACTGGTAGATCAGCGTCGCGAGAAGTTGGTCCTGGACGGTAGCGGATGCCGTAGATCTTCGCGGGGCAGCGTGCTGGCTCCGACCGAAATCCGGAATGTGCTCGTATGGTCAACGATCACCATACCGCATTCGCCGCCGGATCGACGCCGGACGCGCTGAGGTCGGCGGCGTCCAAAGCATCGCCACCCAGCGCCGAGAGATACGTAGCGTAGCCGCTGCAAACGGCTCCGCTTGCCGGCGTCGCTGACGAATTCAGGCTGATGGCAGGCAACTCCACCGTATTGCGCTGGTGTCGTAAACTTCGAGCTGGAGATCTGCCTGGCAGCCCAGCGGCACGTCGGCGTCGTTGCAGGCGAGCTGGACGACATAAAGTGAATGACGCTGGTGAAGGCGATGTCGATCGGATCGTTGACCTGGATGCCGCTGCCGGCGGCGGCGGCGCGCTGCTGATCTGCACGGTGATGTCTTGGGCTTCGCCGGATGTTCCGTCGACGATCGCTGCCCCGGCATTGGCTCCGCTGACGCCGATGCCCGCCTCGCCGAGGTTCTCGCCCGCGCCGACCGCTTTGCTCTACCGTCTTTCGGCGACGGTACTTCGAGATTCCAGACGATGTCCGGCACAGGCTGCTTGCGGTTGAAACTACCGGATCGCCGAGGTCATCTCCATTTTCATCCGCAGTTGCCTGGCGGTGGACGCCCGCCGTCGCGCCAACGGCGTTGAACCCGACCGTGCCGTCGAGGCTCGCGCCGGGGTCGAGCCGGTCATCTACTGCCACACCGGCGACGCGGCGCGGTTGGTCGCGCGTCCAGTTCTTTGACCAGGACCGAAGCGCGGAGCGCGCCGGGATGCGGGCTTCGCCGCGGCGTTGAGACGGCGATCGACCTGCCGAGCCGAGGTCGATCGGCGCGCCGCTATTGTCCGACAGTTCGGGCGGGTCGGACAACTCGAACGAAATCACTTCGATGGTATCGTCGGGGTCTGAAGACTCCCGTCGTTGATGATCGTAAAGTCCTGGCTGTAGGTGCCAGAGGGTGCCGTATCGGTATCGATGCTCCAACGCACGGCATCAAAGATCGTCTCTGCTGGTTCAATCGGCACCATCACCTGAGGCCCGGCTGAATCATCGCCGGACTGCCAGAGACCCACCGGACGGTGAATGTCGTCGGCTGGTCGCCGTTGTTGAAACATCGTCGCCGACCCCGAAAGATCCCACGCCTTTCAGGCAGTTCGTAGAATAGCCAGTCGACGGATTTCGCCATCAGATTTGATCGGATAGACTTCTGACGGACCGCCGGTCACCCCGTCGAGACTGACCTCAGTTATCGATGGCAACCTGGCAAATCCGCTTGCCTTTCGATAAGGGCACCGAGTTGATTTCCGATGTAGGCGATATTCGTGAGCGGATGTCGCTTACCACAAGGGTAACGCGCGCCTCCCTGCCCTCGCCCGAGCGCCTTCCAGCTCGTGCGGGAATATTCTCTCATCGACTGGGACCGAGATCACATCGCTGTCGCTGTCCTGTATCGATATAGATATCGAGAAAATCGAGGTTCGGCGGATCGATGGGGCTGCCCGCCGCGTTTGCCCATGCGAAATCGAAGCTGATCGCCTTGACTCTTGGGTCACACAAACTCGCCGCCGATCTCTTCTCGATGAAAAAGAGACAGGTCGATTGAGATAGGATCGTTCGATCCATCCTCCAGCGGGCTGCCCCACATCGCCCTCGTCGCTGATCCGGCTGGCATTCCCTGGGCTGCGACATAGTTGAGAACATCAGGGCGTTGTTGGTCTCGTTGCAGAGGGTGATGTCGGAATCGAAAACGCAATCTTCATCGGTCAAAACGGTTTACCAGATGACTCTGTCTTTCCGTCCGTGAAGGTGTAGGTCGTATCTTGCGCGGCGGCTTGGTGGGCGGCGGTATTAGGTGGCTTAGCTGCGCTGCTGGTGAGGAGGGCGCGGAAGGCGCGCCGGAGAAGTGGAGAAACGGGTCCGGGTGAGGCGACAAGCTTCTATGGGGCGAACTAAGGTTTTCCCCGGCGAAATTCAAACGATCGGCGGCGGCGGCGCGATCGCCTGATTCGGGGCACACCAACGACCATGGCACCTATGAATCGCTGCCGAATCCTACCCTCAGCATGATCGCCACCGCCAGCCTCGCCGCTGCTGCCGCCACCACCACCACGGCAGTAGCCGCCGACTTCTTCGGTCGCCCGAAGTCCACGCCGATGCTACCGCGACGTTCCGCTTTCACGCGCCGCCGGGGCGGATGAAGCCGGCGCTGACCGGTCAGATCGCGCCCAAGCGCGGTGCGCCGCCGAGAAAGGCGAAGGGGGCGGAGCGCGACGCCTCGGTCCGCTGGAGCCGGATATCTATGCCTATATGTTTAGCGTGGACGGGGCGGCGGTCACGATCCGCGCAATGGCGAGGTCAAAGTCTGGCGGACGCTCAACAGCCCAGTCGAAGTCCTTACCGCGATACCAGGAGCCGCCGCCTTGGCAATACTGGGCGGGCATCCGCGGTGCCACGCATTACCATCGCTACGCCTCCTGCGTCGCTCGGCGTCGAACGCGGGCTTCCCGATCTATACGCCGGCCATGACGCGAAGCGCGCCGAGCCTTATCCGGTTCTCTATCTGCTCCACGGCAGCGGCGACAACGAGCGGGCGTGGGTCGATGTGGGGAAGGCGGACCGATCGCCGATGCGCTGACTGCGCGGGCAAGGCGGAGCCGATGATCATCGCGATGCCCTACTACCATGTGCCGGACAGCTCCGCCCGGCGGCGCAAAGCCGGATTGGCTAGCGCAGCACCAACGAAGGCTTCACCAAAGATCTGGTCGGCGACGTGCTGCCGTTCGTCGAGGCGAACTACCGCGCCGCCGCTTACGACCCCGCCAAGCGCGCCGTCGCTACTTGTCGATGGGGGCGGCGAGGCGATTCGCGGTGCTCCACCACCTGGATCTCTTTGCCTACGCCGGCGCGTTTTCCTCCGCCGCGCCCCAGGGCGGCGACTGGCCGCCGGCGAAGGAGGGCGCGCCCGCGTTCAACGGGCAAGTAAAGCTATTCTGGATCGCCTGCGGGAAGGATGACTTCCTCTTCGACCGCAACAACAAGTTCATCGCCGAACTAGAGAAACGCGGCGTCGGGCATGAATATAAAGTAAGCGAGGGCGGGCACGACTGGCAGGTCTGGCGCCGCTACCTCTCGGAGCTTGCGCCGCGGCTGTTCCGCTAGATCGGGCGAAGACATCCGCTTGCTTCGCGGCGCGCCCCTATCCAGATTCGCGGGCATGGATTCGATGTACACGTCCCTGAGCCCGGACAAATTGAGCGAGACGATCGACCGCTTTTGCCAGCGGATCGAAAAGGTATTCCCGCTGTCGGGTCTGAATGAGGTTGCCAAAGAAGTGCGGAGCGCCGCCGGGGCGACCATCGAGCGGACCCGGGCGATCAACCGCCCGAATTGGTGCCTGCGCATCGGGGTTGCGGTGGGCGTCATGGCGCTGCTCATCGCGCCCGCCCTCGTCTGGCTGTCGCTCGAGCTGCCGCTCGAATTCGGCAACATCGCCGAGTTCGTCGAGGCGACCGACGCCGGCATCCACATGCTGCTCGTCCTCGCCGGCGGCGCGCTCTTCCTGATCAGCGCCGAGCGCCGCGCCCGCCGCAACAAGGCGCTCAACGCCCTGAAGGAACTCCGCTCGCTCGCCCACGTCATCGACATGCACCAGCTCTCGAAGGACCCCGGCATGAAGGCGGTCGAACTCGACGGCGACCGCCCGCGCGCCCGCCCCCGCGCCGTCAATTCGCCCGAGGACCTCCGCTACTATCTCGACTTCAGCTCGGACCTGCTCGCCGTTTTGGCAAAGCTCGCCGCCATGTATGCCGAGGTCGTCAACGACCGCGACGTGCTGGTCGCCGTTAACGAAATCGAGCAGCTCACCAATGCGATCGCCCGAAATATCTGGCAGAAGATGAGCCTCGTGAGCTAGTGGTCAGTCCAGACTAAGCCGACGGGTTGTAACTTCCATTATTTTACTTTTGTCTTTTGCGGTTTTGTTGGGTGATGCCTAACAAAAAGTATCACCTCAAGTTGGATTCCGCGGAGAGGGATCTCCTCGGGAAGATCTCCCGCCAGCGCAAAGCGGCGGCATCCAGGTGCCCATCGCGATGATCGATCGCCTGCTCGGGGCCGCCGGAGGGGTGCCCGGGCTGGACGCTGCGGCTCATCGCCGGCCGCGTGGTGGAGCTCGGGCTGGCTGGGTTCCCTCGCGCGAGTCGGTGCGCCAGTGCCTAAAAAAAGCGGCCTCAAGCCCTGGCGGCAGGAATGGCGCATCTCCGCCGGAGCAGGACGCCGCCTTCGTGGCGGCGATGGAGGGCATCCGCGACCTCTACGCGATGCCGCCAGACCTGCGGAACCCCGGTCTGCCTCCGAGTCCTGCAAGCAACCGCCTCCGGAGGCGCGCGCGCCGCATCCAGCCCCACCTCACCCCGAAACACGGCAGTTGGCTAAACATCGCCGAGATCGAGATCTCCGCCCTCTCCCGCCGCGCCGCCGCCGTGCTTCTACCCGCCCGCAGGAACCAGTCCGCCACCCTCGGCCAGCGCAGTTCACCACCGCTGATGCAAGGCAAAAACGGCTGTGCCTACTTCATCCCCATCAGTTTCTGTCTGGATATAAGACTAGCTCTGACCGCAGCATCCAGCATTGCGCTTCCTGATCTCAATCCGGCAATTGCATTTGCGGCGTTTCCTCGCGATCTGCGCGTTTCATCCATGGACAATCGCCAGCGACCGTCAACCAGCAGGCACGACCCATATAAGCATCCGCAACCTTATCCTGTCGGTCGAAGCCGGTCGCTGGATTTCGCCAAAGTGACGGACAACTGGGCGGCGAAGGCGCCATTGCCCGGAAGTTGCCCCAGGCGGCGATCTCACTTGCCGAGCAAAATGCGCCCGCCGCCAAACTCCCAGCGCAAGGGAAGGGCGAGGCCGTCGGCGGCGCTGGCTCGGGACCTGGAATCCCTCTCCTGAAAGACACTATGCTGGAAACGCTTGATTGCCCATCGCCGGGAGCGCGTTCGCCTCGTTTGCGGGCGGCAAAGGTTGAAGTCCGGGGCGCGCGTGCTTGATGCAGAAGAACGGTCGCCATGGAGGCGGCTCGGAGGCTGCTGGTTGTCGGTGAATCGGATGCCATCGGCGTCGCGGCATTCTTCGTTGCCGCCGGGATTTTCGGCGGTTGAGTTTGGCGGGTTTTGGGTTCATGGGCATCGTGGTTTGCGAGATCTCCGGGATGCGCCTGCCGGGATGCCGCGCGCACTGGCTGCGCTACCGCCATGTCGGCTACCGGCTGCATGCCCGATTCGGCGGGGCGGGCGGAGACGAGGAAGGCGTATTTTGTGCGGAGCGATTGCGATAGCGCTTGATCGTGGCGGGGCGGGAGGTGGACCCGATGCCCCGCGACCCACTCCGCGACCCTCCCAGGGAGAGTGATTCGCGACGCCCGGATTGCTCGGCACCCTGCCCCTTTCGCACACTGAGGACCGCCATCCATGGCGAGTATCAAGGTCAGGCGCAAATCTCTATGAATCGTCTAACTCCGGCATCATGCCTCCTCGATGCCCGAACTGGCCGGAGGAACTGCGATGCTGTGGCGCGGCGCTAGCGTCTGCGATGCGCAGCTGCCCGAAACACCGCTCGCCTCTGCAGCGCGGGCATCAGGGTGACCGATAGCGTGCCGTCGCCGTGGTTGACCGCCGAGATGAAGGCGGAGACCGATTCGTCGCCCGGATCGCTTTGCCAGCCGATGGCGTCGGTGGCGAATTCGGCGGTGACCAGCGCGTCGTCGGCGGCGAGCGAATACGTGTAGTGAACGGTTGTCGCCGTTGGCGATGAGCGCGCCTGCCCCGGCGGAGCCGTCGGCATCGCTGGTCCGGAGCGCGTGTTCGGCAAAGGCGGTCAGCCGGTCGCCGTCGCCGCCCGCCTCGGTGCTGCGCCAGTTTTCGCCGAGCGAGTGGTCGGGCAAAGTGGAGGGCGCGGCGAGGACGAGCGAGGGAAGCCGCCGCCACGGCGACCCTCCGGCTCAGGGGTAGCGGTCGTTGTAGGTAAAGTCAGGATCGGTTTACGGCGAAGTTGAGCTCGGACTGCTCGCCGCCGTTGGACAGGTTGCGGTCGCTCCGCTGCCGGGCACGCCGTCCCACCTCAGGCTCCGGCGACCGGCATCCGGCACCGTATTTGGACTCGAATGCCGCGAGGTCGCGCACGACGACCGCGCGGGCTCGGGGCGAGCGAGGTGATCGCCGAGCCGAAGTCGTGGTCGATGCCTTTGGTGAAGCGGATCGTCGGTCAGGTCGATCGCTTGCTCCCCGATGTTGGCGATCTGATCCACTGCAGTCGCCGCCTTCCGCCGGATCTTCGGCTACGAACTCGGAGACGACGAGGCTTTGAGAGGCTGAGGTCGGGCAGGGTGGCGGTGAATTCGGGACTGGCGCGGACCAGTGGCTCCAGCGCCCGGTGTCGTCCCGGTGCCGGACCCGCACGCGGTGCTGCCCGCCTCGACCTCGCCTTCGACGGGATCTGGATCTGGTCGAGAAGGCGGTCAGCTCGCCGGATTCCCAAGCCGCGTCGATTTCGAGCATGAACGGCGCCGCCGGATCGTAGTTTGGCGCGCTCGGGTCGGTGACCTCGGCGAGCCGCCATTCCATCGCGCCGAACGTGGCCGCGCCCTGCGGGTCATTGAAGGCTCCGCATTGGAAGCGCAGGTCGTTGACCGGAAACGCCGCCGCGCCGAGGGCGGTGAGCGTCGGCGTGCCGGGGATCTGCGCGGCTTCGCCGTTCGCGCCCTGCAGGTAGTCGAGGTAGGCGTCGCGCCCCTGCTGGCCGGAGATCGAATTGTCGTTGGCGTTGGGCACGCCGGAGTCGGTCCCGCCCGGCCAGCTCCCGCCGGTGAAGGCGAAGTTCTTCATGTCTTGGACGTAGGCGTCGAACGACGTTTTGCCCGCGCCGCCCAAGCCGCCGTAGCTGCCCGCATCATTGGGGGCGGCGAGGAATCGGTCGCGGTCGGCGGCAACGAAATCGCGGATCGAACCGGCGAACTCATCGATGACCGCGTTGATTCCGATCCTCCTGCCAGAGCAGGTCGCGGAGTTCGCGCACCGTGGACAGAATACGCCGCACACGCGCTCTGGCGCGCTGTCGCATCGCCGCCCGCGTTGCCGTTGCCGCTCACCGGGAAGAGCGAACATAGACATCGTAGCCGCTGTTCCAGGTCGGTCCCCAGGTCGCATCGGTGTCCCACGGCAGGATCCACAGCTTGCCGCGAAGCTGCCATTCTCCGGCGTGTAGTCCGGATAGAAGTAGTAAACCATGTTCTTGTTGGCGCTTTCCCTACTTCAGAAGTCGTAGCGATCGCACCGCCGCAGTAGGCTTTGTAGAGATAGTATTTTTCCAGCTCCACGCTGGCGCGATCGCCGCCGCGCCGGTCGCGCCGGTCAACGATCCTCGACCCAATTGTGGTCGGACCCAGGGCGCGCCTTCCGCCTGATACCGCTGCTGGGAGGCGAAGTCGGTCTGCTGGGTTGATCAGCTTATACAGGCTACCTTCGGCGCTTACGCGGTCGAGGAACCGGACGTCGTAGGTTTCGAGCACGAAATTCATGCCCCGGGAAGTCGCTTGTAGGCGTCGGCTTGTCGCATGGAGACGACGCGCCAGTGGACCCAAAATGTCTTTTGCGCGGCAGCCCGAGCTTGTTCCAGAGGTACATGTTGACCGCCTCGTTCAGCCCGTAGGTCAAGGTCTGCCGGTTCTCGTAGCCCTTGCCGGTGGTCAGCGTGCGCCACTTGCGCGGGAACGGGTCGCCGCGCTGGTCGCGGGCCGCGAAGTATTCTTGTTGAATCGGAAGCGCATCGAGCGCTTGCTGTTCGTCAAAATGCTCGGGTGGTATCGCCCGTTCGCGCCGCGCAGGCGATAGCGGATGTTGTCATAGACGATGCCGTCATAGACGAACGTGCCGCTCCAGTTGTAGAAGAAGCGGTCGAAGTTGCCGTTGCCCTGCGCGATCTGCTGAACGCGCCGTCGAAGGCGAGACCTGGTAAACCGGGAGTCCGGTGAGGTGGCGGCGGGATGCGCGCCGTAGTCGGGCACGCCGTCGTAGCAGAAATAGGCGAAGTTCAGCGACGGGTCTTCGGCGTAGGGAACGCAATTTCGCCTTGCCGAGATTGTCCTCACCGTGATCCGATAGCGCACCAGCGTGCGGTGCGCCTGCTCCCGGCAGGACCGCCGTGTAGATCCCGTCTCCGGCGACTCCCATTCGCCCCGGCACCGTCGCGCATCGGGTAAAGTACCTGAATCAGTTCGCCGGGTCGTGGTAGGTGGGGTTTTCCTGGCGCGGCTGATCGTAATCCGGAATGCGGTTGCCGGTGATCGGATGCGGCAGGTGCGACGGGATGTAGGCTCCGGGCGCGACGACCAGGACTGGCTAGCGCGGAGGCGACGCCTCCGGATCAAGGGATGCGCGCGGTGATCGTCGTTGCCCGCTGCCGGCTCGGCGATCTGGGGGGCGTGTCGACTCAGGATGTTCGGCGCGGCGTTCGTCGCATAGCGGAAATTTTGTGCGCCGGCGATCCGTTGTCTGCTGCCGCCGCTTCGATCACGCTGGCTTTGAGTTCCGGGATGCCGAGCAGATCGGAGCCTGTTATGTCGGTGTCGGGATGAGTTGATGGCGAGCAGGTTCGCCGCGCCGCCGCCATTGATCAGCCCGAGGTGCTGCGTGATGTCAAAGTCTTCGAACACGACGGCGGCGGCGTCCGATGGTCGGGCGCTGATTGAAAATCCGATCTACAGCGCCGGGCGAGGCGGCGACCCTCGTGCCATTGAGCCACGCCACGAAGCCATCATCGTATTTCATGCGCAGAACGAGGCGGTTGAAATCGCCGGGCTAGGTCGAACGTGAACGGGATGCGGTAGGCGTTGACTGATCCCGGCTTCTACACCGCCAGCTCGATGAGCGCCTGTAGTCCGGAAGTCGTAGCCGACGCCGGTCGCCCGGTTACCACGCGCTGTCGTCAAATTCCGGTTGCTGCCAGAGTCCGTCTTCCAATGGCAGGTGCCTTCGCCAGCACGCCGCGCCGCTCGCCAGCACCGTGGTTTGCTCGGTCGGCTCCGCCACGGCGTGGGCACGTAAGACGAGCGCCACGAGCTGCCGAGCGAGTTATCCAAGGCGGGGTTGATCAGTTCGATCGAGCCGCCGCCGCCATTCGCCGCCACTCTACCACGGAATTCCGACGAGTAATCGACGAGGTCCACCAACGTCCCTGTTCCATCGCGCAGGCGCACGTTTTCGCCGTCCGAACTTAGCCGCCCGCCCATCACCGAGCGCCGCCACGCCATAGACCGACTGGATGACTACCGGATCGTAGGTCGATCAGATAGCCGCTTCTACTGCGATCGTGGTCCCGCCGGGGAAGGCGAAGTCCACCGCGCCGCTCAGCCGCCAGCCGGTCAGGTCCACGTCATCGTCTGACGGGTTGAAAGCTCGACGAACTCGGCGGGCACCGTGTTGTCGGGCGGGTTGTAGTTGACCTCGCTGATCACGATCTGGTGGAGACTCGACCAGTGAACGCGGCTTCCACCGAGAAGCCCGCGCTATCGGTGGAGCGGACGCGGATCGAGTAGGTGTTGCCGAGCAGCCTCGGCGAACGATGCAGCTCGTTTCTGGAGTTGCCCGCGATCGCGAACAGCGCGTTGTCGGCATCGCCTTCGCCCGCCAACAGTGCGCAGGTATGCGTGTCGCCGGGGTTGATGTCGACGGACGAAAGCGCCGCCAGGAAATTGCCCGGCGTCGCCCGGTCGGAGATGCGGCGTTACCAGGGCAGCACGGCGGTCGGCGGAGCCGGGCGACGACGGCGAGTTCGATCTCCTTGACCGCGGACTGGTATTTGGCTGTCGCTCACCCGAAACGTGAATTGGTCGGGCTCTCGGAGGTGTCGCCCTCCGCCGTGTAGGTCAAATCGGGGCCGCCCCGGTCAGTTGCGTACCGGCGGATCGACGATCTCATACGCGGGTTGGGATAATTGTTAGGGTCGCTCCCGGTCAGCGTGATCGCCAGCGGATCGGACTCGACCGCCTGTAGGCCCGACTGGCGGTCGGCGGCCGGGATGCCGGGGTCGAGCGACACGGCGGCGGTCGCCTCGCGCGTCATGTTGCTGCCGCCGGTCTCGATCGCCCGCAGCGTGTAGGCGACCGATGCCAAAGCGCCGCCGGATTCGTCGAGCACGAGCGGCGCGGAGCCGGAGGCGTCGGTGCTAGTGTGGACGACCGCATCGGAGGCGTCGCGGATTTCGACCGACAGCGCGCCGGTCACCTGCGCGGTGTCGATCGCCCAATCTGGTGAACGCCGGCACCTCGAAGCCGGCGATCTGCGGTGTGCAGGATGCATATCGTTGGTCGTGATCGGCAGCCGCAACAACGAAAGCCAGGCGTGCCGGTCGCGGATCGCCGTTGGCCGCCGCTCGTCGCCGTTGTTCTCGAAATTGGGGGGAGCAGCGACCACCGTTCAAGACGCCCATGTTCTGATGTTCCGTTGCTTGTCGTGCCGGTAGCTGGTGCGGCGACGCTCTGATCTGATCCCGTCACGGGCCGGGTAAGTGGCTCGCCGGATGCCGGCGATCCGTGGTTGGTCATCGCGACGTTTGACGTCGTCATGCCGAGTTGGGTCCCGTTCCAATACCAAGTCGTCTGGCTCCCGTTCCAGGTGATCGCGAGGTGGTGCCAGCCGTCGCTATGCGGCCTCAGTCGTGTCCGGCAGAATGTCGATGCCGAAGTTTTCGTCGTGGTCGTTGCCCCAAAGTAGCGCACGCCGCTGCTGCCCTCAGCCGGAAGCCGTCTGGTTCGCCGATCCCTGGTTTCAAAACGGGTGATCTGCCCGCCTCGCGCCGCCGGTTGGAATCGAGATCGGCTGATCCACGCCTCGATCGCATGCCTCTGCTCGGGATATTCGTCCCCGGAAAGGTGACGATATCGCTGATGCCGTCGAGCATCAGCGCCCCGGCGTGGGAGCCGTGAGGGCATGAGCAGGCGAGGCGCAGCAAAGTGCGGCGAAGGCGAGGGGGCTTTCTTCACGGCGGGGAGGTATTTTTGGGGGTTGCGGAACCTTGCCAAATTTCCGAGTCACCGCAAGCATTGCGTGCGGATCCAGAATTTGGCGGTCTGCCAGCCGGAGGGACGATCACCGCGCTCGAAGGCGCGCCATCCCGCCGATCAGCCGGATCGGCGCGGCGGAAACGGATCCGGAACAATTCTCGCCGCCGCTGGCCATAAGCGGGCGCGAGGGCGCGGACGGTGATTTCTTGAAGTCGGTGCCGGGGATGTCCGGGCCGCGAGACTGGCGCGAAGGCGAGCGCGCCTTCGCCCCACTGCGGCGGCGCATCCGACCGCTGCGGATAGATTCTTGAGCCTCGGATCGACGGTCGCCTTGAGTTGCCGCCACGTCAGCGCTATGCGTCCGCCCGCCGACATCGGCTTGCCCGATTTGCGCGGGCGGCGGCAGCGAATTGCCGTCGAGCGGCAGCGATCCGGAGCCGAATTCGATCAGGCTTGACCGACCCGTCTTTATCCGGATCGGCGAGCAACCCAGCTGATTGCGATGTCCGCCAGTTGCGCGGGCTTAGTGCGGTGCGCCATGCGTCGAACGCTCCTTCGGCGACGTCGATCACCGCGATGACGAATGTCTTGGCAAACGCATTGCCGGTGGAACACCGCCGTGATGGCGACTCGTGGGACGAGGCGACCTGAAATCGAAGAGTTGCCGTCCGTCGCCAGATCGGTGCTTACCAGCGCAAAACCGCCCGCCCGTGTCGTCGGTCAGCGTGAGCGAATGCGTCGCCGACATCCGGGTCATCGACGGTGATCGAAGGAGCGATCTCGCCGTCCGCCACCGTCTCGGCGACCGATGCCGCGCTCAGCACGATGTCGGTCGGCGCGCTGCCGGAATTCGGCGCGACGGTCAGCAGGAAGGTGCGGGCACCCTGTTCGCCCCGTCCGAGGCGATGAGCGTGACGAACGCGGAGCCAGCGACGCGGTGCCGGGCTGAGTCGCGGACGAATTCGCGGCGGGCGGTCGACCCGCACCGATCCGGCGGGCAGCACCGGCGTATGGGAAAATTCGGCGCGCAGCGAAAGCGAGGCGACCGGCGTGTCGGCGACCGGAGAGCGAACCTGACGGTGAGCACCTGACCTTCGGTCGTCGACAGGTCCGATCGGGCGATGCGCGGCGGCGCGCCGCCATCGGTCACCCGCGCGAAGGTGCGCTGCGGGCAGTCGAAGAAAACCGAATCGCGCCAGCGGCGACTGCGGTGATCGTGGCGGTCGAATCCGAGCGTGATGCGGTCGGCGACCGGCGTATTGCCGTTACGGGAGGTCGTGGCGATCGCCTCGACCGTCGCGTTTTCCATGGCGATCACCCGAAACGTCTCCCGGCACCGGACCGGGCACCGTGTGCTTGATCGTCAACGTTTGGCTGCGCTTCAGCGGGATCGCCCGCTGGAACGCATCGGCGAAATCGACGCCCGCCGGGGAGCCGATCTCGAACAAGGCGATGCCGCGCGGCGGATCCGCGGGCGCATGGGCGGGCAGCGTGAACGACGGGACCGGAAGGCTGTTCTCGACCAGCCCGAATTCGGCAACTTTGATCGACGCCCGAGTCGTTGTCACTACGTTTAAGAATGCGGCGACCAGCAACGAACAGGCGAGCGCGCAGCTCTCGAGAGGGGGCGGTGGTTCCATCTTCGGTCAGGTCGATCACCGTTTCTTTGCCGCTTTCCGGGTCGATTAATTTATACTGCTCAAACTCCACGCAGATCGTTTCTTCGAGCTTCTTGCTCCTCTAGCTTTTCCGTGTCAACGCGATGATCGTCACGCTGCACAGCCGGATGCGCTTGCTCAGCACGTCGGTGCCGTCCTCCGGCGCGAAAAATCGAGCGTCACCTCCGGGATCACCTGCCGGTCACCAGCTTGATCGCCAGATCCACGCTCGCCGCATCGGCGCACTTTTGACTTTCGTTTTTACCACGACCTTCCCGTCCTTCCGCTCTAGCCCGCCCCGATACTCTTGTTCTCGCCGCGGTCTGCCGGGTTGACCACCGATCCGTCGATCCCTGAAAACTTCACGTAGTCGCGCCGAATCCCGGCACCGGGAGGCAGAGCGCAAGCGCCAGCGTGGTTGCGGCGAGAAGTCACGCATCTTTTGCAAGGGTGGGGCTTGTTTCCGGCGAGCGGACCTGTTTGGCGTCGATAAAACTCCCGGCGGGGCAATCGCCGATTTCGCCGCCGCCGCCGGGCGCGCCCTGATTTATTTCGCCGCCGCCGAGCGCGTCGAGCTTCGGCATTTTAAAGAGGTCGGACGGCACGCGCGAGGCGACCATCTTTGCCTCCAGCGCCTTGACCAGATCCGGATGCTGGCACGTGGATCTTCTCGCCGGGGTCGTTTTCGAGGTCGTAGAGTTCGGTTTTGATCGGCGCGTTCTTCTTCATCAGGTTTTGGCGGATCGCTTCCACTTGCCTTGGCGGACGACTTGCTTACTCGCCGAAGTTGGGGAATCCCCAATAGAGGTGGTCGTGCATTTCCTGCTCGCCCTTGCAAGGAAACGGCAGCAAGCTCACGCCATCGATGTCGTCCGAAGCCCTGGCTCCGGCGATCGCAGAAGGTCGGGACGCGGCGGGCAGATCGGATTCAGCCGCCGGGCGCGATTTTGCCGGCGCTTTCAGCGGGCGACGAGCGGGACGCGGATGCCGCCCTCGTAGAGGCTGCCCTTCAGCCCGCGGAAGACGCCGGCGCTCTGGAAGTAATCGGAGTCGGAACCGCCGAGCCGGTCGTAGGTCGGGCCATTGTCGCTAGAGAACAAGACGACGGTGTTCTCGTCCAAGCCGAGGTCTTTGAGCAGCGCCATGATCTCGCCGACGCCGCGATCCATGTGCGAGACCATCGCGGCGTAGGCGGCGCGCGGAAACGGGTGCTCCAGATAGGCGGTGTGCTTGTAAGGCGCTTCCTCGATCAGGTTGCGATATTCCTCCACGTCCTCATCCGGCACCTGGATCGACAGGTGGGGCACGGCGAAGGGCAGGTAGAGGAAAAATGGCTTCTCGGCGTTCGCGCGGATGAAACCCTTCGCCTCGCGGATGAATTCGTCTTGCGAATAGGTCTCGCCCTTCAGCTCCCGGCTGTTGCCCGGATACTTGACCATCTCATCGTTCCGCCAGAGGAATTTCGGGTAGTGGTTGTGCGCGTGCCGCTGGCAGTTGAAGCCGAAGAACAGATCGAACCCCTGCTTGTTCGGGTCGCCGGTCGTCCCGAAGTGCCCGAGCCCCCATTTCCCCATCGCCCCGGTCGCGTAGCCTTTCGCCTTGAGCAGCTCCGCGATGGTGACCTCGCTCTCCGGGATCGGATTCTGCCCCGGAAACGGATGCTTCTTCGCGATCTCGCCGCCCGGATCGCCATTGTCCCGGATGTAGGCGTGCCCGGTGTGCTTGCCGGTCATCAAAACGCACCGGCTCGGCGCGCAGACCGCCTGCCCGCTGTAGAAATCGGTAAACCGGATGCCCTCCGCCGCGATCTGGTCGATGTGCGGCGTCTTGATGATCTTCTGCCCGTAGCAGCCCAACTCCGCATAGCCGAGGTCGTCGGCGAGGATGAACACGATATTCGGCGGGCGGCCCGCGTCCGCGGCTCCGGCGGAATCAGGGAAGAACGAAGCAAGGGCGAGGGCGGCGAAGATGAGGCGATTCATAGCTCCAGCGTGGCACCGGCGGGCGCCGATTGCCAGCGGCTCGGGTTTCGGGCGGTGCGCTCTTTTCTGCCCTCGGAATGGCGGCGGCGGTGCGTTCCCCGCTTTAATGCGAGGCCCGCAGCGGTCCGCCCTGAAAAAGAGCGCAGGTTTTACGAATTTTGGCGAAAAAATGCTGAACTGCCTTGTTGACCCATGGTGGGGCGGTCTTAGAATGAACCCCAAAAAGCACTGGTGACCCCGCCCGACCCCATCGTATTCACCCAATTTGGCGACCTCATTTGGCTTCGCGTCGAAGGCAAAGGCTGTTTTCAAAACAGCCCGATGCTGAAAGAATTCTGCGTCGCGATGGTCGAGCGCGGGGCGTTGAAGATCGTGGTCGATTTAGAAAACTGCCCGGTGATGGACTCGACGTTCATGGGCGTGCTCAGCGGGATCGCCTGCCGGCTGGCCGATAAAGGCGACGAGGGCACGCTTTCGATCCTGAACGCCAACCTGCGCAACCAAAAGGCGCTGGTCAGCCTCGGGCTCGACCAGGTCTTCGAGGTCGATCTGGAGGGCGAATCCTACCCTGAAGAGCGGCGGGCGGTCGCGCAGCGCACGGCGGCGGTCGCGGCGGTGCCGGATGTGCAAGTTTCCAAGGCGGACCAAGCGGAGATCATGCTGGAGGCCCACGAGGCGCTCGGCGAGATCAATCCCGATAACATCCCGCGCTTCAAGGATGTCGTTTCCTTTTTGCGCGAGGATTTGGACCGATTAAAGCAACCGTAGCCCCAACTCCGCCTCCCTTTTCTCAACGAAAATCCGCCATGGGTCCCGAAATCGAAAACGCTCGAAAATCCGGCCACGGCGGCACCTCCGCAGAAGACGGCGGGGAAGATCGATATTGGTGCCGGGAGCGATTCACTGGCGATGCCTGAGCTGATCATCATCGTCATCGTCGCGGCTGTCGCGGCGGCGTTCGGCTCGCTTTATCTCCGGCTGCGCCGCCTCAACGCGGCGGCTGAGCGCGCGCTGATGGAGGCGCGCCGCGCGTTGGATGACGCCCGGCGCAGCCGCGAGCAGGCGGTGCTCGAAAAGGAAAACATCGTCGGCGAGGAGCGCCGGATGTTTCAGTTCCTCGAACACATGGGCACCGCGCTGGCGGTCAACTCCCAGGACCCCGCCGCGCTTTATGAAATGATCGCGACCGGCACGGCCAAGGTCGTCGATGCGCCGGAGTCGTGCCTTTACATCCGGGACCGGCGCACCTCGATGCTCGTCCCGGTTTACCTGTCGCCGCGCTGCCCGCCGCTGATCGCGCTGCCGGAGCACCTGCGGGGCGGCGGGGACGAGGCGGGGATCGGCAGCTACCTGCGCCTGGCCAGCGTGCCGATGGACTATGGGATCTTCGGGCGGACGTTCCTCGACGGGCAGGACGGCGGCGTCCAGCAGGTGCCGAATGTCGCGCTCGACCGCGCGGCGCAGGACTGGCCGGCGGCGCAGCCGCACCGGGGCGTCGGAGCCTTGGTCGCCCCGCTGTATTACCAGGACCGGAAGCTCGGCATCCTCGCGGTTTGCCGGCCGCCGGGGGCGCGACCGTTCTCGGAAAACGATATCGATGTCTTTGGCTCGGTGGCCCAGCAGTCCGGCTTCACCTTGGGCAATGCGGTGCTCTTCCAAGATGC
>JAWLBD010000056.1:0-40334 GCA_041395145.1 Verrucomicrobiales bacterium
GATAGGCGCCGGGAGCGATGGTGTCGGGCAGGCTGACGGACGCCGAGAAGACGGTGCCGCCGGACGAGACGGGGAGGGTGTCTGGCCCGAATTCCCGGAGCAGGATGTCGTCGGCGTTGCCGAGTGAGCCGTCGAGGCTGAGGACGAGGCGGGTGACGACGCCGCCGGCGGAGGAGCCGCCGACGTTGCGGACGAGGGCGAACGTCTCGATCGATTGCCCCGGCAGGCAGACCGCCGGGCTGACCGATTGCTGGCCGATCTGGAGGAGCGGATGGAGGTCGGAACCGGACGGCAGGAGTTGCAAAACGGGCGCGGTGACCACCACGTTGTTGGTCTCGTCCGATTCGGCGATGCCGCCGGAGGGATCGGCTTCGAGGATGAGGCGGCACATCCCGACGGGGTAGGGCGCCTTCGGCATCGCCCCGTTGATGGTGCCGGCTTTCTGCGCGGAGGCACCGATCGTGCCGAGATTCACGCTGCCGAGCGCAAAGTCATCGGCATTGCCCGCGATGTCGTCAACGCTGAGCCAGGCGGCGCAGACGACGCCGGAGGCGCTGGCGGCCCCGTCATTGCGGACGATGACGCTGAGCGAGAGATCCTCGGCGAAGTCGGCGCGGTTCGGGTTCGGGGTGGCGGAGAGCGGGCGCAGGTCCGGCAGGAGCGGTCCGCCGCTGGGGCTGACGGTGAGCAGCGGGCTGGAGAGCAGCACGGTGTTGTTGACCTCGGAAAGCTCCTCGACCTGGCCGTTGGAATCCAGCACCCACCCGACGCGATATTGCCCGTAGGGCGTGTTGGCCGGGATGGTCAAAGATGGCGTAAAGGTGGCGGAGGCGCCGGCGGAGAGCCCCGAGGCGATGGTGCGCGTGCCGAGGGTGATGTCGTCGGCGTCGCCCACCGTGGTGTCCGACGAAAGGAAGAAGCGGGCGCTGAAGCTGCCGGTCGCGGAGAAGCCCGCGTTTTCGAGGTCCGCCTGGATGGTGAGCGTGCCGCCGGGTTGGATGCCCTGCGGGGTGAATTGCCCGCCCTCCGCGACGATGTCAGGTCGCACCGGCGGCGTGACCTCCAACTCGGTGCCGAAGAAGACGCCCTGGTTGTTGGTTTCGTCGCGCTCCGGGACGACTTCTGCATCATCGATCTGAAAGAGATAGGTGTAGTCGTCGGGATACAGGTCGGCCGGGATCTGGAGCGCGGCGGAGAAATCGTGGAAGCCAATGGCGGCGACCGGCGGCATCAGCGAGACGCCGATCGGGATGGGGATGCCAGCATTCCCACGGCGGAGGAAATGCCGGATGGTGGTGATGTTCGGGTTGGTGAACGGCGATGAATTGAGGACGCGCCCCGAGAAGGTGACGAAGTTTCCCGCTGGCGCGGAATTCGTGCTGAAGCTGATAAACGAGCTGCCGCCGGAAGTGTAGTCGGGGCGCTCGATGATATAAAGGACGCCGATGTTCTCGGTGGCTTCGGACGCCAGGTCGTTCTTCTCGTCACCCACCTCGTGGACCGCGTTGTCCGGATCGAGCCGCGCGCCGACCCGGTCGTTGGTCAAGGTAAGGTCCGCCGGGAGCGAAAACGCCTGGGAGGTGGTGGCCCAGAACTGCGAGGTCACCTGCTGCGAGGCGGTGAGGCCGGGGGCGGTGCGCCTTCCCAAGAAGACGACGTCGGCGGCCCCGTATTGGAATCCGCCGCTATAGATCCGGTTTTCGGGAACGAGATAGTAGTCGATGGGAAAGGCGGGAATGTTAATTAGCCCTCCGGCGTTTCGATACGAGAGATTGATGGTAAAAGACTCGCCCGCGCCGAGGAGGACATTGGTGCCCGAGACGTTGATCGAGGTGGAACTGAGGAACCCGAGATCCGGGGCGGGGAGGACGGTGAGCGTCCCGCCGATCTGAAACGTGTTGTTCGAGCGGTCGCAGTCCGTGCGGGCTTCGTCCGGGTCAATGGTGACGATGAGCCGATACGATCCGCTCGGGGTGTCGGGCGGGGCGTTGAGAATTGTTTCGACCGGCACCGAGTTGCCGCTTGCACCGGGTCCGGGAAAAATCTGGCGGACGTTGCTGCCGACCAGGCTTCCCGACAACGGGTTTCGCCAACGGGGTTCAACCGGGATGGTTGGCCCAGACAGTGGAAACAAAAGATAGCGGACTTGAATCATCGTCGGCGAGGTGGAGTCGCCAATGTTGACCAGGTCGAACGAGGCGGTGAAGTCGAGGTAGGCTGCAGGAAGTCGTGCTGATCGACCGTGCCTGGGAGGCGTAATCCGGACCGCTGCCGTCCGAGGCGCGCGCTTGGTTCACCGAAACGCCAAGCAAGATGATAGCGGCGAGCGTGCTGGATTTCATGGCAACTAAAGTCAGAGGCTTGAGCGGCGATGTCAATCGCGACCAGATCCTGCGGAAGGTAGCAGGGGTGGGCGCTATTGGGGAACGGAGATCGCCGCGCGGACGAATGCCGGTCCCTCGGGGGCGGCGATCCGCAGGGTGACCTGGTCGGTGCCGTCGCCGTTGTCGGTGCGCGCGGATTCGGCGAAGGCGGCGCCTTGCCACCCGAGCAGGTCACCCGAAATCTCATAGCGGACCTTGGCGCCGATCGCCGCCTGCGGGACGCGGACCGAGATCTCCAAGAACTCGCCGCCGAGCGCGACGGATGGGGCGAGGTGGGCGTCGGGCGCGCGCGGGTCGGTGCCGAAGGCGTGCTCGGCGATGTTCGGGATCTGGTCGCGGTCGGGATCGGCGAGGTCGCCGGAGATGTCTTCGTCGAGCCGCTCGGCTTCGGTGAAATGAAGCGCCTTCCACGCGGCGAGGATGACGGCATGATAGGCGGCGGGCGTGCCGCCGGGGCACTCGCTCGCGCGCCAGTTGGCGGGATCGGATTCGTCGCCGAGCGCGTCGATGATTTCGAGGCTCGGACCTTCGCCGTCCGCAGCGGCGGGCCAGGGAGCGGCGTCGCCGTAGGTGAGCGCGGCGATCGGATTGCCGAGCGCATCAGCGATTTCCAATGCTTCGCCGCCGTTGCTCAAGTTGCCTGTGTATTGGCCGGCGACCGGCAGCCCGGCGAGGTAGCGTAGCTCGAAGGCGGCGCGGTGGCTGACGACGAGGGCGTATCCGCCGGGCGCGAGCTGGGTCACGTCTGAGCCGGTGAAGCCGAAAGCGATGCCGTCGGTGAAGGCGACGCCTGCCAAGTCCACCGGATTCGCGCCGATGTTGCGCAGCTCGACGAATTCGAAGAGGTCCTGGTCGCCGTGCCCGGCATCGAGTTCCGCCTGGGTCGGAGCCGCCGGGTGGTAGTGGATCTCGGTGATGGCGAGGTTCGCCGCGCTGGCGGGTTCGATGGTCGCGGTGCCCGTCACGTCGACCGTGTCGGTGCCGATGAGATTGCCCTGAAAGTCGTAGGCTTCGAGCGTGATCGAGTTCGCGCCGATGGCGAGCGGCACCTGGACGCGCCAGTCGTCGGCGCTGGTCCACTCGACGGCGAGCGGCGCGCTTTGGCCGGCGATCCGGATTTCCCTGACATTCACCCAGCCGGTGCCTTCGAGCGCCGCGCTTTGCCCCGGCACGCTGCCGCCGCCCGGCGTGGTGAAGGCAAAGCCGACCGGCGGGATCGCCGCATTGCACTCCGCCGCCGCCGCCGCCGCGCGGGCAGAGACGAACGAGGTCAGCGAGGCGAGGTCCTGCCCCGGCAGCAGCGCCCCGTAGTGCGCCGCCCACGGACCGAAATACGCCGCGTTGAACGCGCGATCCATGATGTCGTGGGCGTGCCCGTAGAAGAGCCGGAGCTTGGCGGGATCAGCGGTCAGCTTGGTCACATCGGCGTTGCGTCGCAGCGCGGCGCTTTGCTCGCCGGGCATGAAGGCAAAGTCCATGTCCCACGGGAAGAGCAGCATCCGCCCGTCGGCGGGGCGCTGGAAAAACCGGGCGTTGTGCGCATTCGAGCCGTTGAAGTAGCTGTCGCTCACGCCGCAGAGCGAGACCGCCGCGTAGGCGCGCAGCCACTGGTCCACATCGATGGCGTCGCCGATCGCCGCGTCGAAGGCGGCGCCGCCCTGGCTGAACGTCTCGCACAGCCGGATCATGCCGGCGTAGTCGTCGGCATCGCGGCGGTTGCCGAGCGCGAAGTAATAGCGATACGCCTCGGTGTCGGGTCCGAGGTCGCGCAGCGGCACGCCATTGACCGCGTCGGGATTCGGCAGCTTCACGCCTTCCGGGCCGCCGGTATTGGTCGTGAGCGGATGGTAGATCAGCTCGTAGTTGTGGACCGATCCCTGGTCGCCGCCGTCGAATTGCGAAGCGAGATAGATGTCCTCGTAGCGGGCGAGCTGGAGCTGGGCGGTGCCCGCCGCGGCGGCGGGTCCGTCGAGATAGATCAGGTCGTTATACATCGACGGGATGCCGCCCGCCTTTGCCAGCACATGGTGGACGAGGATCTCGTCTTGCCCGAAGGTGCGCCCGAACCGCCAGCCGCCCGAGCGGTCCAGCCCGATGCTGTCGTGCGCGCCGCGGAATTTGTGGTGGGGCGGGAAGCTGAGCGATAAGCCGAGGCGGCTCGCGTCGGTCCGCCCGCGCTGGCTGGCTTTGAGCCGGACGCCGATGTCGTAGAAGACTTCGTTTTCATAGATGGCGGTGCCGCCGTAGCGGTGGTCGCTCATCAGGCTGGTCGCCCGCGTCAGCAGCGCCTCGTCCGCCGCCGTCATTAAAACTTCGATCCGATGCAGGTCGCCGGAGGCATCGCCCGGCGCGCCGACCCGGTAGAGCGCGCGCGAATCGGCTCCCCCAGGCGGGAACACGCTCGCCGCGGCGCCGCCGTCTTCGGCTTCGATGTAGAACTGGACGGTCGCGCCGCTGGATTGGCCGGGGATCGAGGCGGTGAAGCGATCGCCCGCCGCCGCCATGGCGATTTCGCTAAAGCCGGTGCCGGTCGACCACCACACCTTGGCGGAGGCGACGCCGTCGGCGGGATCGGCGATCGCCGCCGTGATGGTGACGGGTTCGCCGGGCGCGGGATGGATCGGCGAATGCGCGACGCGGCTGACGATGGGACCGAGGTTGGCGACCGCCCGCGAGTTGGGCGCGCCGGGCGTGCCGGCCAAGGCGGGCATCGGCAGCAGGTGGGTGCGCGCCGCGCGGTCGAAGTAAAGCCGCGTGTTGAGCTGCGGCGATCCCGCCAGCCAGCGGGCGCGGAACGAGATCTCGTAATCGGCGGAGGGATCGATGGCGGCGAATGCCGCGCCGTCCTTCAGCGTCGTTTCGGCGAGATTGTTCTGGTGCCAGGCGGGACCGGTGGCGGCGACGCGCAGCGCCTTGCCGCCCGCGCCATCATCGGCGACCACGCTTCTCCCGTGCTCGCCATGCGTGCCGAGCAGCCGCCACGCCGCCGGGGGCGCGCCGAGCGCATCGCCTTCAAAACCGCCGTTCTGGATAAGCTGCCGCGCCGCGCCGTCCGGGTCTTCCACCACGCTGATGTCGTCGATCAAAAACTCGCCGGCATCGAGCAAGCCGAAGAGGAATTCGTGATAGCCGGCGGGATCGTTGGTGCCGGGAAAGGCGTTGCCGCGCGCCCGATACGAAAACGTCTGCCACGCGCTCTTCGCCGACTCGTCGCTCGCCGCCCACGCCTGCGGCATCGCATTGTCCGCCGCCGCATCGACCAGCTCGAGGCTCGATCCCTCGCCGTCCGCCGCGCTCGCCCAAAGCCCGCCGTCGAAGTATTCGACCGCATCCATCGGGTTGCGCGCGGCGTCCTCCAGCACGAGGCGGTCGGACGCATTGTTGAGCGAGCCGGAGAATTCGCCGAGCACGCGGATGGCTAGGATACTTAGCGGCGAGGGCGGCGGCGTCCTTGGCGACGACTGCGTATTCGCCGGGCGCGAGCACCGTGCCATCGGCGAAATCGAACCCGATGCCGCCGTCGAGCCGCGCGCCGGTCAGGTCGATGGAAGCATCCCCGGTTGTAGAGTTCGATCCATTCTTCGCCGCTTTCGACCAATGGCGATCCCGGCACCTCGGGCGAGATTTCTTCGACCAGATCGAGCGCCGCGTCGAAGAGGATGTCGCTGCTGGTCAGCGCCGCCTGGTGGACCTCGCAGGAAAGCCGGTTGGTCCCGGCGACAAGGTTGGCCAGCGCCTTGTCGATGCCGATCGGTCCGCCCACCGAGGCGTCGCCGATCCCGAGGGTCGCTAACGTCGCGGCGGTGACGGCGCCTTCGGGCATGTTGTAGCGGGCGACTTCGGTGCCGTTGAGGTAGAAGACCGCTCCGTCGTCGATGCGGTGCCTGATCTCGACCGCGCTGAGGTTCGCGATTTGATCCGCCGTCAGCGTGAACTCGCGCTCGAAATAATAGGTCGTGATGAAGGGCGCATTCGCCTGCGGGTCGGCGAGTTCGGTGCCGATCACGCCGACGTTCGGCGTGCCGACCTGGAAGTTGTCGGTCCAGGCGCGGCCGCCGGTCGCGGCGGTCGCCCCCACGCTGACGGCGGCGTTGCTGGCGGTGTCGTGGCTGCCGCCGTTGAGCGCGGCGAGATCGACGATGCCGCGCGAGACGTTGTCCACATAGACTTCGATGAGGTGGTTCGGCAGGTCGAAGCGGACCGCGTAGTTGTGCCACCCGTTGGCGCTGGCGATGCCGGAGGTCAGCTCGCTGTCGATCTCCGACGAGCCATTGTAGAGACCGATCTCCGGCAAGGTCGGGTGGCCGGTGCGGCGGAAAAAGACCGCCAGCCCGCCGGCGATGGCATCGCGCGTGGCGGCGGCGGTGATATCGACGCGGTCGTCCGGCTGGAAGCAGTCGAACGCCACCGTGAAGTGGTCGGCTAGACCATATTCGATGCCGAAATCTACGCCGCTGCCGGTCTGCGTCATGCCGGTCGCGGTGCCGCTGCCGGGCGTGAATACGCCGCCCGGATCGCTGGCGTTGGCGTCCTCGTTGATCGACCATTTGCCGTTGGTCCACGCGCGCGCGGCGTTGCCGTGGCTGTTCTCGACGTTGATGCCGGGCGCATTGACCGGATAGGCACCGCCGCCGGGGCGGCCGGCGATCCCGCCCTGAGAGGTGATCGTGAACGTGTCGCTGTAATGCAGCGTCTGGATCAATGGCGTGTCCGGCGTGCCGGAGAAGGCGGGTTCGTAGCCGATGGCGGCAGTGCCTTCCGCCCAGCCGCCGCCGACCGGATGCGCGGCTCCCGCCCAGCCGGACCCGAGGTCTGCGCCGCTGTCGTTGTAGCGCCACGCCTGCCCGAAGGTGATGGCCGGCTCTAGCACGACGACCGCGGGCACCGACGGAACCGGGAATTCCGGGCGGTGGTGATACATGATCTCGCTGATGACCACGCCATCCTCGAACGCGAACGCGTTCGCCGCGCCGAACGTCGCCGCCGACGGCGTGAAAAATGGATCGGTGCGCTGGGCGCCATCCAGCCTTGCCTGCGCCCGCGCCTTCACCTCGGCGGCGTCCAGCAAATCGCTGCGCCCCGCCGAGAAGAGAAAGAGCCGGTCGCCCGCCGCCGCCTCGAACCCGAGGTCAGCCTCGCCGAGGACGAGGGATGCGCCGGGGATTAGGGTTGTGTTAGGGAGCGTGGCGGTCGCGGCGTTCAAGCCGGCGCGGATCTGGATTTCCATGCCGCTCAGATCGACCGGGGCGACGCCGGTGTTGGCCAGCTCGACCTGGAAGCCCGCGTCGAGCGCCGAGGCGATCTCGCTGAGGATCACGCCGTCGCCGGGTGGGGCGGGTTCGCTGGTGATCGGCGGGATGGCGGGCGTCAGTTGGAACGTCGCCTCCAGCTCCGCGCCAAACGCGATATCATCGTCGCCCGCGCCGCCGAACTGAAGGACTTCGACGGCGAGCCGGTTCGCGCCGGCGACCAGACCGTCGGTCGGCAGGATGGCGGTGCCGGAGAGCGCCGCCTTGTCGATCTCGCTGACCGGATCGGCGTTGAACCGTAGCACCTCGGTGCCGTTCAGGTAGAAGATCGCGCCGTCGTCGATGATGTGCCGGAGCCGGAGCTGCTGGATCGTGTCGCGCTGTTGTTCTGTTAGGGTGAAGTCGCGGACAAAATGGGCAGTACGGCCGACGAGGGCGCGTTGGCTGCGGGTCGGACAAGGCGGTGCCGACCGGGGCGGGGAGCGCGCCGAAGTATTCGCTGCCCGCCAGCGCGTTGAGCGCGTGGGCGGCGATCGCCGCCGGGGCGAGCGCCGCGCTGTGGAGCGCGACTTCGTCGAGCACGCCGTTGAACGCTTCGCTGCCCGACGGCGAGTCGTTGCCGATGGTGCCGCTCGCCCCGCCGCCGCTGGCGATCGGGTGTTGGCGCGAGCGTCACGCTGAACCGCTCGGTGCCGTCGATGTAGATCGCCTTCTTGCCGGTCGCCGCGTCATAGGTCGCCGCGATGTGGTGCGGGTTGCCGTCGGTGAGCTGGGCGACGGTCGGGCGCCGGCTTGCCCGTCCAGCGGCATGTCGAGTTCCTGGTAGCCGCCGGTGTTTAAGCCGAACGAGATGACCGAGCCGCGGCGACCGGCGGGTTGGTACCGCCGTTGTTGGCATCGTTTTGGTAGGAGAGCAGGATGCGGTTGCCGCCGTCTTCTTTGCGGAAGAATTCGTCGTAGTCGAGCGTGTTGCCGGTCCAGTTGGAGATGAATGTCGCCTCGACGGTCAGCCCGGTGGTGAAGCTCCAGTCCGATCCGGTGTTGACGCTATCGCCCGCCGCATTGAAAAAACGCGCCGCGCCCGCGCCGACGATCCCGCCCGTCCGCGCGGCGGTTCCGATGAAGACGCCGTCTTGCCCGGCGGAGCCGCTGCCCCGCTGGATGATGGCGGGCGCGGTGCCGCTCCCGGCGGGATCCGCGCCGTTGTTGAAATTCCAAAACCCAACCAGGGTCGCGGGCAGACCGCCGCCGCCGCCGCCCGGCGTGAACGCGAGCAGCCCCGGTCCGCTGGACCAGCCTTGCGCGACGGGATCGACGCCGAACCAGGCGGCTCCCAGATCCGCGCCCGATTCGTCGAAAACCACGCTGCATCGAAGGCGATGAGCGTCTCGTCGCCAAACGTCGCCGAAGCGTGCCTTCGTCGAACGGATCGGCGAAGTTCCGCGCGCCGGGCGTCCCGCCGAGCGGCGTCTTCCAGGCACGAATCGGGGCGCTCGCCGGGCAGGTGCGGGTGCCGCCGGGCGAGCGAAACGCCGGAGCCGTCGGGCGCGACCGGTAAGCGCCCGCCGTCGCCGTAGTCGAGCGAATCCATCAGGCGGTCGGAGTTGTTGCGCAGGTTGACCGTGTCGCCGCCATTGTCCAGCCGCCCGGTGAACGGCCGAGTTGACCCGCGCCGGGGAGGCAGAGATGACAAGGTAACCGCCGCCGGGGATGACCGTGCCGTCCGGGAACGCGAAGTCGATCCCGCCGGACAATCGCCAATCCGAGAGATCGACATCCACCGCCATCTGATTGTGGATCTCGACCCATTCGGCGCGCCTTCCAGCGGGTGAAACATGATCTCGTTCAGGGTGACGACCGAATCATTCGGCGCGGCGGACACGGCGCGGCAGGCGGCTGCCGCGAGGGCGACCGCGAAGGGGAAGCGGGGCTGCATTCGGGGCTTCTACCAGAATCGCCCCGATTTGGGAAGCCTGATCGGCGCTAGAATCAGGCGGGCGAAAAAAAATGCCCCCGCCACGCAGGGTGGCGAGGGCATTTTGCAAAGGCGATGCGCCAGCCGGCTACTAGCGCTGGAGAACAAAGCGGGCGTCGAGCACGCGCTCGATCCGCTTCGATGCTTCGCGCAGGTGGGCGTCCGAATACGGATCCAGCCCGCCTTTGGCGAGGGCGGCTTCGATCTTGCCGCGGATCACGCCGATCTCGGCGGCCGACAGGTCGGAGATCGGGCGGCTGGCCGGGGCGGCGGTCGCGATCTTCGGGTTGGTCAGGTCGATCAGGCGGCTCAGGTGCTCGCGCTGGAGGTTGCGGCGCAGGCTAGAGATGAACGGCTTCCGGGCGGAGTATTGCGCGCCGTCGGGGATGTTGTTCAGCTCGGACCACACTTCGTCGCGCACCTTTTGGAGGATCTCCGGCAGCGTGACGGCATCCTGGTCGGCGGGGATGCGGAATTCGTTGTCGTAGACGTCGCTCAGCGTGGACGGGTTCATCAGGGCGGTCAACGCCGATGCCTGGATGCCGAGGATCGCGTCGTGGACCGGCCAGCTCGGGCTATCGAACTGGTTTTCCATGTCCCACCACTTGTCGATCGTCATGTGGCGGAGTAGCTCCGGGTTGAGTCCGAAGGCATCGTCGCGGAACGCGTTGGCGAGGACGAAATCGACGGCCGCACGCTGCTGGTCGGCCGGCACGACTTCGATCGGGGCGCGGCCATTTTTGTCGCCTTTCTTGTCGCGATTGATGAAGGTGCCGCCGATCCAGTTGCTCATCATGGAGAGGGATTGCGTCTGGCTGCGCAGCGTCATCAGGTATCCGCGCCGCGCCTTGGCCCAACTGTCGCCGTCCTTCACGAATTTATCGAGGAGCTTGCCGCGGTGCTCGCGGGCGAGCTGCATCTGGTTGTTGGCGAAATCGAGCGGGTTCTTGGCGAAGTCGTAGCGGCGGGCGAGCGGGTCCGGCCCCCACGTGTCTTCGTCGGTGGCGAAGGCGAGTTCCGGCTCGGCGACGCGGTCGAGGATCGGCTTGAGGTCGCTCTCAAACGTGTAGCCGTATTCGATCGCCCACATGTCGTAGGGACCGATGTCGATCATGCCGACATCGCCGCGCTTGGCGTCCTTGCCGCCGGCCACGATGTTGACCGGGATGTAATCCATCACCGATCCGGTGAACGGCTTTTTGCCTTTCAGCTCATCGCTGTTGATCTGCTCGTAGGTGTAGATCGAGGACGCTTTGAAGTTGTGGCGAAGCCCGAGCGTGTGCCCGACCTCGTGGGCGACCAAGTCGATGATCAGCGGCCCGATGAAGCTCTCCGGGATGCCGTCCACCATCTGCTCGCCATCGCCGTCGTCCTTCGGTTTGTCGCCGCCTTCGCCGGGTTTGTCGCCGCCTTCTCCTTCGGCGACCGCGTCGAGCGACATCATCATCTGGGCGATTCCGTGGGTCTTGCAGTTGGCGGCCATGCACAGCCCGTTGACCTGGCTGTAGCGACCGAGCAGCCCATCGTATTCCTGGTCGCCGATCATGGCTCCGTCCACCTTGGCGATCGGGTGCCCGCCCAGTTCCGGCGGGTTCGGGTTCGCCGCGCGGGCGGCGAGGAGGTCGGCGCGCTTGGACGGCGGGGCGAGGCGGATGCGCGGGTCCCAGTCCGGGTTTTGGTAGAGCCAGGACAGCGTCTCCGGCGCGTAGCCTTCCAGGGCGACTTCCGGGATGATTTCGTTGTATTGCTGCCACCAGTGGCGGATCCAGCCGTCGGTCAAAATGATGTCCGCATCAAGGATCTGCCCGGTCTCCGGATGCACGCGGCTCGGTCCGATCGCCGTGCCGACGCCGTTGTTCAGCCAGCGCACGAAGTTGTAGTTCACATCCTCCGGATCCTTCTCCATGTGCGCGCCAGAGGCGGCGTCCTGGAAATAGACTTCGATGGCGTTGACGATGCCGATGTTCTCAAACGCTTTGTTCCAGACCTCGATGCCGTCCTTCACCCAGCGGCGATAGCGGATCGGCGTAGTGTGCTCGATGTAGAATTTGATCGGCTCTTTCGGCGGGCTAAGCTTCAGCTTCGGGTCCGCCTTTTCAAGGTGCCACCGGTTGATGTAGCGCACGCGGGTCTTGCCCGGCTCGAACTGCCCGAAGTCGGTGTAGTAGGTCGTGAAATACCCGATCCGCTCGTCCGCGACCCGGGGCTTGTAGCCGCTCTTCGCCGCGTCGGGGATCCGGCTGATCGAATAGTGGAGCGTGCGGAGCTGGCCGTCGCTGACCGGCACTTCAATGCCGAATTCCACATTGTGCTCGAACGCCTTGGCCGTCTTGACCGCCATCAGATTCTTGTTCATCCCCTGCGCCCGGCTGCCGAAGAACTTGCCGGCCTGCCCGAGGAGCAATTCGTCCAAGTCGATGACCGGTCCGCCCTTCGGCACCCAGGTCACGATCGGCACGTCGAGGATCACCCGGTCGGTGAACAGCCGCGCGACGGAGTCCTTCGATTCCTTGTCGCCGGTCGAGCGGATCTCGATGTTCGGCTCGATCAGCGCCAGACGCTTGTCGTATTGGCGCCAATAGCAGTAGAGCTCGCCCGCCTGCAGGCCGGCGTAGCTTTCGCCGCTCGCCACGGTCAAGGCGATGAATTGTTTGATGCTGGCGAAGTCTTTGGGCAACTCGGCGAGGAGCTGGCCGTCTTTCTTCCGGTGATAGACCTTGTAAAAGCTCTGCCCATTCTCGCTGCGCGAGACGACCGGCTCATAGCCTTCGAGCACTTTGGTGTGCGGAGGGAAGTCAGGATTCGCGCCAGGCACCGTCGGGGCCGGAGCAGCTGCGGGAGGCGCTCCACCTGGATTTGCTTGATCTTGCGAAAACGCGGAACCCGCCCCAAAAAGGGCTATGGTTCCCGTGAGGAGACCCAATCGGGTCCAACGGCGGTTGTTCGGAGCTAGGGCTTGGTGCATGGCGGTTAAGAATGGCTAATAATCTAATAAAATCAAATTTTTAATAATGGTCATATTTACTATCCAGTGGGCTTCTCCCTTTTGCAACCGAGACTTTTGGGGAATCGCAGATCGATCGGCAAGCGGTGAATTTTCAGACCTCGCCGAAGATCGCGAGTGGTGGAGGGCGGATCTTTTCTCGAACCACACTAGCGGGCTGCGTCCCTCCGGTTTGTCTTGCAAAATTCGATTCCTAGGAAATAATTTAAATTATCCGTAATTTCGATAATTTCCGGGTTGTCGAAGATTTCGGGGAAATTTCAATCGCTCATTTCCGCATGAAAATCCAACTTTGGTCAATCTCGATGCCTACGTTTGCGTTCCGCGCATTTTGTCCGCTGCTAGCGGCAGTTTTGGTCTTTGGCGGGTTTGGGCAGTCGCTTTCACGAGCGGGTCAGATCAATTGGGGGAGTCCTGCGTTTGCGACCAACCAGTTGAGCGGCGGCGCGGAGTGGGGAGGGGACTTTGTTTTTGAACTCGGCGTCTTCGATGCGGGCTTCACGCCGACTTCAGCAAATGTGACGGAGTGGGCGGATCGCTGGAATGTGGCGGATCGCTCGGAATACAATGCGACCTTCAAGCTATTCACCGGATCGTTTTCGGTGATCTCGAATGCCGCCCCGTTTTCCGCAGGGGCGCGGGGTTACATCTGGGGCTATCGGTCGGTTGCCGGGGGAGGCGAATGGATTCTCGTCACCGATCCGGCTTGGCTGTGGCCGGGGAACAGCCCGCTCGATCCGCCAGTGGACTGGGGCGCTGCTTCGGCATCCGCTGTCGTCGGGGCGGTCAACCCCGGCGGCGGGGTGACGCTGCGCACGGCGTCGGTCGGCTCGGCGGCGCTGCCGTCGCTCATCTACGCGGTCTGGCGCACGCAGGTTTTTAGTTTGGACGAACAAGGCGATGCGCTGGTGAGCGGTCTTGGTGCCGATCCGGACAAGGACGGGCGGACCAACGCGATGGAGTTCGCGCTCGGCTCAAACCCGAAAATCGCCGATCCGCCGCCGAGCTTCGTGGCGGCGGGAGGTCCGCCCGGCGCGCGGTATTTGCAGGTCAGCGCCGCCAAACCCGCTGGGCGCGCCGCCTTCTTCTGGGCGGAGGAAAGCGAGGGTTTGGCCGGCTGGATCCGCGCGAGCGAAAACGTCATCGTCTTCGAGGATTCGCTCACCCAACTGACCGCCCGCCTACCGTTCGGCGGAAAATCGCGCCGGTTCCTGAGGCTGTCCGCCGATGTATTTTAGCGGCGGCGGGGATTGAGCCTTCGCGGCAGGCGCGCCGGTTACTCGCCAGCCCCCTCGATCTTCTCGAAAAGCGCGTCGCGGAAGGCGGGGTCGGTCCGGTAGAGGACGTCGTAGATCCGGTAGCGCAGCGCTTTGTCGGGCTGCTGGGCGAGGGCGGCGGCGACCGATTCTTTGGCGGCGGCGGGATCGTCTTCCAGCCACAGTTCGAGCACGCCCTCGACCGTGTCGCCCTGGAGCTCCGGGTCTTCCACACCCATCGCCCAGCCGAACGCATCGGCGGGATGCTCGTCGGCGAGCGAGTCGGCGAGCGCGGCGCTGGCCAGCGAGCGGTCGTCGCCGGGCGGCTGCCCGTTGACCCACTCGGCGGCGGCGGCGGGATCGGATTCGGTCCAGCCTTGGACGAGCGACGCCACCGCGAAGGCGCGTTCGTCGGCGCTGAGCGACGGCATCGCGCGGTTGAGCCAGCCCGCCATCGCGGCGGGATCGGATTCGGGCCACGACCCGGCGAGCGCGGCGAGCGCCCGCGTCCGGCTGGCGGGATCGTCTAGCGATTGCACCCATTTGGCGGCGGCAGCACCGTCCGATTGCCCCCAGGCGGCGGCGGCGGCGGCGGCGGCTTCGGCGCGCGCCTTGCGGTCGGGCAGGCGCGAGGCCCAGGCGGCGGCTGCCGCCGGATCGGACTGCCCCCAGCCGGCGGCGACCGCCCCGGCTCCGCCGATGTCGCCCCCCGCCCTCAGCCGCGCCAAAATCCAATCGCCCGCCGCCTCGGGCGACGCATCGCCCCACGAAAACGCCAGGTCGGCCAGCGCATCGTCGCGAAATGGCCCGGCGGGCAGCGACTCGACCCACCCGGCGGCGGCATTTGGGTCCGAGCGTGCCCACGCGTCCATCAGTTGCTGGGTGGCGCTGGTCCGCCCGTCGCCCTCCGGCATCGCCAGGATCAATGCGGCGGCCTCGCGCGGGCGCTGCGCGCACAGCGCCGCGAAGTCCTCCGGCATTCTCTGCGCCGGTGGGATGCCCGGATTGGCGGCGCCGCCCGCCCGTTGGGGGCTAGCTGCGCCTTGCGATTCGATTTGATCCGGAGCTGTCGGGGCGGACCGATGGTGATCCGGCCACACATAAATCAGCACGCCGACAAAAACGGCGGCGGCGAGCAATCCCGCTATGGCTTTTTCTTTCAGGGAAATGGGAGCGCTCACCGGGGAGGGTGGGGCAAATCCGCCGAGCCAGCGTTACTGGCGGATCTTCCGCACGATCCAATCCGATTCCCGGCCGCCCTCGTCGATCGCCCGGATGATCACCCGCGTGTGGTCCTCGCCCTTCCGCAGCTTCGCCTTAAACGTGAATGTCGTGGTCTGCTCGCCGCGCGCCGAAAGCAGCGCCTTGCGCCACTTACCGTCGCCCTGGATGCGCCAAAGCACGCGGTCGATCCCATGGTTCACGCTGCCCGAGCCGCTCGTCCCGGTCGCCGCCGCCGTGCCGGAAAATACCTGCGTCCGCTGGGACACCTTCGTCCCGGCTACCGGCGTCACATCGGACAAGGTCGGCGGCGTATCGACAACCGTCGTCTCTTGGGCGTAGGCGACGAAGCCGAGGGAAGCGATGGCGGCAGCGATGAAAAGCGGGCGGAGGGATTTCATAGGGCAATTTGTAAAGGCGGATCGCCGATTGGGCAACCATAGATCAAACCACCGGCGGGCGGATAGGTTTCGACCCAGATCATGGCGGCAGTTTTTGATAGGCTGAAAGGCGGATCTTTCCCCCCGAGTGGCGAGTTTCCCGCCCATGCGCGCTCAGCGGGAGAGTGCCGCGCGAAAGACCTCGAGCTCCTGTTTGGCGGATTCGGCACCGCCGGAGAGAAACAAAATTTCGTCTTCGATGAGCTGGCGCAATTGCTTGCGCATCCGGAAGGCGGTCACCCGCGCGAGGTTCTCGGTGATGCCCAGGCTTTCCCCGATGGCGGCGAACCCGACGTGCGCCCCGGTTTGGAGCAAAGCGGGCTGGAGCGCCGCGAACCAGGCTTCCTGGCCGCCTTCGGCGTAGGATGAGCGCAGCGCCTCAATCGCGCGGCCGAGGATGCCCAGCGCCCACTGCCGGTCGAATGTCTCGTCGGGCGAGCCGGCGGCATCGGCGATGGCGGCGTAGCGCTGGTCGGCGGAGCCCAAGCCGGCGTGGGGGTGGTTTCCGCCGCGGCGGAGGGAGCGTTCGCGGCGCCAGGCGCTGATGGCGTGGTTTTTGAGAAGGTGGAGGAGCCAGGAGCGGAGGCGGCTGCCCTCCCGGTCGAGGCGGTTCAATGCCTCGCCCGAGGTGATGCGGGCGAGGAAGGATTGGACCAGATCTTCGGCGTCGGCGTGGCTGTGTCCCGAGCGCCGGAGCCAGGCGTAGAGGGGAAACCAATAGCGGCGGCAAACGTCATTCAGCGCCTGCTCCCGCGCCGCGCCACCCGCCCGCACCGCCTCCACCAACGTCCAGCGGGTCTCCGGAAATTGGGCGCGCTCGCCAGTCGGGACCGGCTTGTCAGGTGGATCTGGCATCGCCCGAATTCTGGCGAATGATCGATCCGCCCGCCATCGGGATTTTTCCTTTCTGGTGGTTTTGTTAGGCTGGATTTCGAAGTGATTTCGCCTGCCTTTTTCCCTCCGCTTCCATGGTCGCCCGCAGGCGTTGCGCCTTTGCGCCAGGGTGCGGCAAAAGTGGGGCGGGAGCATTATCCCGCTGCGACGACGCACCGGCGGTCCGGACCCGCCTTTTGGCTAGAAGCGAGGCGGTGCCGCCGCGTTCCCGGCATTGGTAAATGGACCGGCGCCATTGACCGAGAGGGTGCGGCGCTCGGGATCGCTTGTCAGGACAAGTTCGTCCGGCAGGGCATCTGCCTGTTCCCCGGCTTGGCCGCTGAGGCGCAGGGTGGCGGTGGTCGGGGAGCTTGCCGCGATGGTGTAGCGGGCGGTGGCGTGCCAGGCCGGGTAGCCGGATTCCTCCAGGGTGCCGTCGGCGCGGAAGGTCCACGCGCGGTGCATGACGACGCCCTGTCCGGCGTCTTCGCTGCGCTGCCATTCGCCGAGGAAAAAATCAGTTTTATTGCTTAGCTTCTTCCATGGTGCGGGTTGAGGAATTGCAACTGACGAGGGCGACGGCGGCAAGGCGGCAGACCAGGATGATGGGATGCTGGGTTTCATGGTGATCGGGAGGGTTGGTTCACCACGGGTCGTCTGGGGTGCCTTGGGGCGGGTGGTAGCCGGTTTGGGATTTGGTGAGTGTGCCGATAGCCGCGCTCTCCACGCGGTATCCCTGTCCGGGGACGTCCACGAGGTTGAAGACGAGATGCAGGGTGGTGCCGTTTTCCCATGTCCACTGCGTGGCGGTGCGCTGGTGCCAGGATTGGCCGGCACTTTCTCCCCCTGCTGGCCATGGATGGAGGCGGCGACGGGTTTCCCGAAAAGCCGGGTGGCGGCGGCATAGGTGGCGGCGACGTCAGCCTGCGGGCGGGTTTTGCGGTAGCTCTCGGTGGTAAGGGTCGTCCAGGCGGTCTCCATGGCGCCCTCGCGCGCGGCTCTGAGCCAGGGCTGGAGAAATTCGCTGTCAATGCGAACGCGGGTGTTCTCGTGGCGACTGCGGAAGAACATGACGGCAAACACGATCACGGCAACGACGGCGATGCTCGTGCGCCGAGGCATCCGATGGAGCCTCTCCATCCGGTGCTTTCGTGAACGGTTGCCATGGGCTGATTTCGTGGGTGGGTGGGGTGGCGGGAACGCAGGTCAGCTTGCGCTCCCGCTCTGGTTTTTGGCGCGGACTCCGGTGTTCCCGGCGCATTTCATGGCGCGTCGATAGCGGCGCACGGCGATCCAGATCGGCATCGCCGGGAGAACCATGCAGAAGAAGCCGATCCAGCCGAAGAGGCGGGCGGTGGCTACGGCGGGGGAGAGGAATCCTTTTTGAAAGTCCTCGAGGGAACCCGGGCGAGGATGCGGGTTTCATAGAGGCCGCAGGTGCGGTGCCATCCTTCGCATCGACCGACGATACCGGGCGACCCCAGACGACGACGGAATCGCCATGGAAAAGGGCCGGCGCTGATAGTGGCGGCGGTGCTCCTTCCAGTTCCAGGTCTGAATCTTCCCGGTGATCGGTGCCACGCGGCTGTGCGATCCGTCGGCGAGCCGGACGTCGAAGTGAGGCGGGAAGTAGCTGTGCAGGATGCGCTTCCGGCTCGAGCCGTGCTCCCGGTAGTCGAAAGTACGTCGTCGGCTGCGGAGGCATCATGGCGGTCGGTAAAGCTGCGCCACACGCCACCTCGCCTTTCCAGTGCTCCACGGTTCCCAGCAGGAAGACGCCGCGATCGGTGGGAAATGACTTGGTGCGCTCGTATTCCGCCTGCAGTTCGGCTTCGGTGCGCACGACGGGATTCTTGTGGATGACATTGAGCATCCACGGCGGTCATCCACCAGGAGAAGGCGGAAATCAGCATCGCCACCGAGCGTACCGCCGATGAGCGCGAGGATAAACCGGCTGGCGCTCGCGAATCGGTGGCACCCGTGGCTGGATCCATTTCAGCAGGCAGAAGGTGAAGGCGGAGACCAGCAGGAAGCTGAAGATCTTTCCGATGAAGTTCTCGAAAAAGTAGAGATTCGCCGCAGGCGAGGTGAGGTAGAGCACCAGCAGCAGCAGCGCCGAACCCAGTACGCCAGCGCAAGCCGCCAGCGCTCGCGACGGCAGAGCCAAAAACCACCGCCGCCCCCGCAAGGATCAGCCAGGTAGTGCCTGCCGCTGGATGGCGTTGGCATACGGCACTCGCTGAACCAGAACCCGAGCGCAAGAACAGCCCTAGCCAAGCCGCAAACCAGCGGCGCTTCATCAGCCCGTAGCCCAGCAGCAGGGCTGCCTAGGCGAGGAGCACCGTGAGAACGATCGGCCTGATGATGTCGGGGTTCATGCTTGGTTAGAGCGGATTGACCGGTAGGTCGATCACCTCCGCGCAGCGTGCGCGGAAGAAGCAGGCGGGCAGTTCATCGGCGGGCGTCTCGCAGCGGTAGGTGCGGCGGATCGTCGCCGTTGATCGGCGGCTGGTCGGAGATCAGGACGGTGCCGAGGTCCCACGCCTGCAGGTCGGCGGATGCCATGGAGGAGGAGGCGGATCTCGGCGATGGTCTGCTCGTTGGTCGTGAGCGTCACCGTGCCGTAGCGCTTCCCGTCCACCCACGCGGTGCCCGGCACGATGTCGGGGCGGTCGGGGGACATGGGGTCGAGCGCGAACAGCGCCTCCAGACAGTTTTCGACGCCGTCGTGGTCGGGATCGTCGTCATTGCCGCGCTGATCGGCGGGGACGCCCCGGTCGGCGAGCCACTCGAGTACCAGCGTCGGGTCGGACTTCATGCGCAGCGTCGCGCCACCCGCATCGTAGCGCACCTCGAACTCCGCCGGGTCCGCCCCGGTGACCTCGATCGACTGTGAACTCGCCCGTCGCCGAGCTCACTGACGATCCGCCACGATTGACCCGGCTGCGGCGCGGAAGCCGCTGAACCGCACCCGCAGCGCGCCGCCGAGCAGGGCGGAGTCCGACACCGTCACCGAGTCGAACTCGCCCGTTGCGACGCCGCCGATATCGACCGCCGTGACATGGTCAGACTTAAGAACCGGATCGCCGCGCGTGGTAGGTCCGGTCAAAGCGTCCCCGATTTCGAGCGCGGTATTGAGACCAGACGGAGAGGCGCAGGTCACCAGGTTTTGCCCGGCGAGCGTCGCGGTCTTTTCCGCCAGCGCCGATGAGGCGGCGGTGACGGTTCCGTCGCCCTCGATGGTGATGCCCTGGAAAACGTCGCATCGTCCCGCAGATAGAGTTGGTAGAGTCGATCCGGACTTGAACCTCGCGCTGGCGGTGAAAGTGGCGGGCACCGTGATGTCCATGGCGAGGTCGGTGAAATCGACCGTCCCGTTGACCGTGATCCGCGGGTTCGCGCCCTCGCCTTGAAATTCGCCCGTGCCCATCCCGAGCCGCCCCGCTGTCCCCAGCGTGAACGGCGTGTCGATGCGGAAGAGCCCGCCGAGTTCGAGCCGCCCGTCAAAGCCATCCGTATAACTCGCCCCCAGGACGCGGAGGAACGAGCCGGCCTCCACGATGACGTCGGTGGACGACTCGGCTCCGTTGCCGTCGAGGTTGGCGTTGAATGGCGAGGCGGGGACATTTTTCTGGATGGTGGAGTTGCCGCCCGAGGCGCGGAGGACGCCGCTGTTGGAAAGGTCGTTGCAGAACAGGTCGCCGGCGATCAGGCGGATCTCACCGCGCCGCCCGGTCGTGGCCGCCGGGCTGGCGAACACGCTGCCGCTGCGCAGCGTGCCTTCGATTTCGACGATCCCGCCGATCACATTGGTGGCATCGGCGGTCAGGGTGGCGACCGGCTTGACCCGGAGGGCCGGGATCTGGAAGGCGTTGCCGTTGTGCTGGACCGTGATCTCGCCCTCCACATCGGTCGTCCCGGTCGTCAGCTCGAGCGTCGAGCTGCCGCCCACCTCCAGGTTGGCAACCGTGAAGCCGCCGCCAGTCACCGTGGTCGCGGCGGTCTGGCGGATGAAAACATCGGCGGTCGAGGCGGGCAGCAGACCGCCCGGCCAATTCTGCCCGACCCCGTAGCTCTGGCTGCCGGTGCGGAGGAATTCCATGCGCGGCAGGCGCAGCGAAGTCCAGCCGCCGCACTTGGCCACGGTCAGGTAATCGAGCGTGGAGGGGATGCAGCGCCGCCCCGGAGAGGCGAGCGCGAGGTAGTTGAGCGCGGAGTTGACGACCGCCAGCGAGTAGTCGTCGGGATTGGCACCGGCATCGCTTTTCACGCCCATGGTCTGCCCCGCGACCCAACCGGAAGGGAGGTCCACGTCGCCATCGCCGTCGATTTCCGTCCTGGCGGCGCTGAAGGTATCGGAGAACCCGAGGGCGCGGCCGAGGTGGTGGATGAGGACGGTGAGGAGGTCGGGCTTGGAGGCGTTCCCCCCGATGGTGACGCCGCTGTAGGACATCTCGAGCCGACCCGGCGGCGTGCCGGTGAAGGGGTAGAGCGCATCGGCGGGGTTTTCCTCGAAGGCGAAGGCCGGGGCGGGGAAAAACTCGCCGTCGCTGGAGGGCGTGCCGTCGAAATACCAGTCCTGGTTCGGATGGATGCGGATGCGGACATTGGTGGCCCGGCCTCCGCTGACGCCCAGCACCTCGAGGCGGCCCTTGGTGGGGGCGGAGGTGTCGTAGCGGACGGTGAGGCCAATGCTGTGGGTATCGAGGATGGCCGTTTCCCAGCGCGCGGCGGCTTCATTGGCGTGGGCGACGAGCTTCGCGCCATCGGGGTCGGCGGTCGGGCGCGCCGGCGAGTTCGCGGCGTCGAAGACGGCGCTGGCGATGTCGATGGCGGGAAGGCGCGACGCGGCGGCGAGGGCGAGCGCCAGGCGCGAGGCAGCCGCCAGCAGCCGGGAGAGGCGGATCGGGAGCGGCGGTAAGATGATGGATAAGGCATAGCGTCCGTTCCCCACGCAGGTTGCCGGAGCCGTTGCCGCGCGCGGCGCAAAAATCTTCGCGCACGGTCGCGCGCCGCCTGTAACATCCGCGCCCCGCCTGCGTGCCCACCTTGCATGAATCCCACGGATGCTCCCTGCGAAACCTGCGTGCACGCCTGTCGCGTCGACTCACCGTCCGGCTTGCCCCGCGTGCCTCTCGGACGGCTTGCTGGCGGCGATGACGTCTCGTCGGTCCGAGGGAACCCCGGATTGGATCGGCGTGTCACGAGGTGCTCGCGCTTACGGCGAAGGCGGCAGCAGCCTCGTCTATCGCGTGCGCCGTGGCGGCGGGTTCGCCGCGCTGGAAGGTCTGCGCGGGCCTGCTCAGCGGGCAGGCGGCGGCGCGGTTCGAGGCGGAGCGGCAGGCGCTTGCCGCGCTCGACCACCCCGGCATCGCGGCGGTGCTCGGGTCGGGCGAGACCGAGGACGGGCGCCCGTTCCTCCTGATGGAGTGGGTCGAAGGCGAGACGCTGTCCGCCTTCTGCCGCCGCCAGCGCCCGGTCTCGACGCCCGGCTCCGCCTGTTCGCCCGGCTCTGCGAGGCGGTCGAATACGCGCACCGCTGCGGCGTGATCCACCGCGACCTCAAGCCCGGCAACGTCATGGTCGCGCCGGACTACCAGCCCAGTAATCGACTTCGGGCTGGCGCGCGCCGCCGACCGGCTGCTCGCTCGCCGGCCGTCGCTCTTCACCCGCATCGACCAGCTCCTCGGCACGCCCCAATACATTGTTCGGAACAGGCGGCGGGCGGGCTCGCCGGAGCCGACACGCGCACCGATGTGTTCGGTCTCGTGCCCTGCTCTACGAAATGCTGACCGGCGAGCCGCCGCTCGGCGACGATGCCCTCCAGGCGGGCAGCCTCGAAGAATTGCGCCGCATCCGGGAGGACGACCCGCCGCGCCCGTCCGCGCGGCTGGGCTGCCGCGCCCGCCGAGCTACGCCGATGCCGACGAACTCGATTGATCGCTTTGAGCGCTTACTCGGCAGCGGGAAAGGCGCTACCAATCCGCCTCCGCCCTGCGCGAGGACATCGAACGCTTCCTCAACCGCGAGTACTCGTCGCCCGCCTGCCCTCCGCCGGCCTATCGCGCCGCCAAGTTCCTGCGCAGGCACCGCGCCGCCGCCGCCGCCGCCACCGTCGCCGCCGCCCTCGCCGCCGCCGCCGCCCTCGGCGACCTCCGCCCGGCGCGAGGCGCGCCCAGCTCGAAACCCGCGCGACCTTCAGCCGCGCCGACGCCGCAGCCGCCTCCGCCGATCTCGCCGCCGGGCGCACCGGTCCCGCCATCGCCCACCTCGCCCGCGCGCTGCGCTCCGACCCGGCCAACGCCGACGCCGCCTTCCGCCTCCTCATGGCGATACCGATGGCCCCGCTGCGATCCCCGCCGCCCCGCCCGCCGTGCACGGAGAAACGATCTTCCACGTCCAGTTCATCGGCGATGGCTCGCGCCTCCTGACCGGATCGACCCGCGACGGCACCGCCCGGCTGTGGCGGTGGGAATCCGGCTCCGCCGCGCCCGAGCGGGAATTCCGGCTGCCGGACCTCGTCGCGCTGACCGCGTCCGCCGGCGGATCGGTCATCGCGGGCGGCTCGCTGGCCGGTCGGGTCCAGGCGTGGGCGGTCGCCGGCGGGCAGCCGCTCTGGGCAACGCCCGCCCGCGGGGCGGATGGCGGCCGCATGGTGCGCGGCTGCGCCCTCTCGCCCGACGGCAGCCGGCTTTTCACCGCCGGGCACGACGGCACGCTCCGCGCCTGGCAAGTCGGCGGAGCCGAGATCTGGCGGCAGAGCCGCGCCAGCCGCTGCCACAACGTCGCCCTGTCGGCGGACGGCGCGATGGTCGCCGGCTGCTTCGACGACGGCACCTTGCTGATCTGCGCGGCGGGCGGCGGCGCGCCGCTGGGCGAGGCAACGCTTCCCGGCCCGTTGCTCGCCGCCGAATTCCTTGCCGATGGGCGGATCCTCGCGGCGGCCGGGCTTTCGGCGGCGCAGGTATTCTTTCCCGACGGCCGGCCGGATGGCGCGGCGATGCCCCACGGCGCTCGCATCTACGGCGCTTCGGCATCGCCCGGCGGCGACCGGATCGTGCTGGAGGGCGACGACGGCCGCGCCGGGCTGTGGGCGGGCGGCCGGCTGCTCGGCACAGAGGCATTCCCCGGAGCGATCTATGCAGGCGCCGTCTCGCCCGGCGGCGAACTGGCTGCCCCGGCACCCGCGAACCCGATGCCCGCTCTTGGCCCATCGCGCGCGGCTGTGACGGGCAAAGCGCGGGGTCCCGGCTTCGTTCGAGGTTCGGTGCACGGATTGGCGTGGTATCCCGGCGACGCCATCTTGCGGTGGCGACCCGGACGTTCAGCGCCCAGGTCTTCGAGGCGCAACCCTGTTGCCCCGCCGCGCCGCACGCGGTGATCCTCGGCGCCTAGCGACCCGGTCCTCGCCGCCTGGCTGCTCCCGCCGGACCACGCCGGAACGCACGCCCCGCAGGTACTCGCGCTCGCCTCGCGTGGATCGATCTGGGCGTGGGATGCCGCTGCGCCGGTGACTCGCCACAGGCTGCCCGCCGCCGCCGCCGCCTTCGCGAAGGCGTCCGACGCGCCGGTCGCCGCCGCCCTGACCGCAGAGGGCGGACTCTATTTCCTCGCCGGTTCCGGCGCGCCGGTCGCCGCCGCCCCCGCCCCCGCCGGGCGACCGGTCTTGCTGGCGGTCGAAAGCAGCGGCGATCACGCGGCCGCCGCCGCGGCGGACGGGAGCCTCTGGCTCTGGCGGACCGCCGACGGCTCGTTGGTCGAAAGCTGGCGCGGTCCCCGCGATCCCGCCGCCCTCGCCGCAGGCCGCGGCGGCCGCGTCGCCGTCGCCTCCCGCCAGGGCACGCTCGCGCTCCACGCGCCGGGCGCCGCCTCCCCCGCCTCGCCCTGCTCCTACCCGCTCCTCCAGCTCGCCTTTTCCCCGGATGGCGCGCGGCTGTTCGCGGGCGGGGCCGACCGCCGCGGGCATCTGATCGGCATCCCCGACGGGGCTTCCACATCGCGGCGCTCCCGCACCTCGATGCCGCGCCCCCCTTCGGGTTGCGCGCCTGCTTTGCCCGGCGCGGCGGGGCGCTGGTCACCTGGGGGTCCGACGACCCGCGCGCCCGCTCTGGGACGCCGCCACCGTACCGGTCGCTCGGGCTCCGCTCGACCACCCGCACGGACCGCACCTCTTCGCGCCTGCCCGACGCGGCGGTCGCCGCCTCGTGGTGCGCGACCTGCCGGGCGCGCCTCTTCAGCGTCCCGAGCCGCGAGGAAGCCGCGCCGCCCTTGGCTCCAGCCAAAAGGCGGTCGCCGCCGAGTTTTCCGCCGACGGCCGGCATCTGCTCCTCGCCTTCGCCGGCGGCTCGCTCAGCCTCCACCCGATCGCGCCGCGCCCCGACCAGCCGTTGCCCGAGTGCTTTCTCCGCTACGCCGAAGCCGCCGCCCGCGCCGCGCTCCAGCCCGATCACGCGCTCTACGATCCCGGCTTCGCCTCGCTGCGCGCCGCCCGCGCCGAGGTCCTCGCCCTGCCCAGCGGCTCCGAAGCCACCCGCTGGATGCGCTGGCTCGCCGAAAGCCGCATCACCCGCGCGGACTCGCCGTAGGACCAATGCGCTGCCTGGCATCGAACCCCGGCAAATCCGCCCGCGATGACCAATCGACCATAATCCGGCGTCCGGCGCGCCGCGCCTTGCAAGCCCCTTGCCTGAGCGGTAGAGGCAGGGCAAGACCAATCGACCTTCCCGACCGATGCGCTTATTTTCCCCGCCTTGATCGCTTTTGCCATTGCCGCCCTCCTCCGCGTTGATCGCGCCGGAGCGCGCGGCGGCGTATCCGCTGACCCCGAGCAGGAGGCAGCGGCTCAAGCAGTATCTGCCCAATGTTTACAACAAGCTGAAAAACCGCGAGCCGATCCACATCGTGGCGCTGGGCGATTCGATCACCGAATACTACGGCTACGGGCCGGATGCGAAGGACGCGCTTAGGTCGTGGGCGGGCGTCTTTGCCCAGGAACTGGCGAAGGAATTTTTCTACACCGGCGGCGTCCGGATCATTAAGCCGGAGAAGGGTCAGCCGGAGAAGGCGGACCCGGCATTGGGTCCGGAGATCACGATGCGCAACCTGGCGCGGGGCGGCTCCACGATCCACCAGGCGTTCCAGCACCTCACGGTCGATGCGTTTCTCAATGAGCCGGACATCATCATGATGTGCTGGGGCGTCAACGACCGGTTCTCCGGCTTGGTCTCCCAACCGCAATACAAAGAAGTCTATGACGCGGCGATCGCCTACGCTTTGGAGCGCAAGGCGGCGGTCATCGTCTCCGCGCCGACCGGGTCGCTGATGGAGCCGGCGCGCAAGTATCTGGGCATGACCGCGACTTTGCCACCACCGTGCGCGAGGTGGCGGAAAGCGCGGCGTCTTTGCGCCGACCCGTGGCTGGCGATGACCCGGGCCGTCGGCGCTGCCGCGCGAAGGCGACTCCGGCTTTGGCATCGCGCATGATGCGACCTTTGTTTACTACGACCATGGCGTCGATGACTTCCTCGAGGTCCACCCGAATGCGAAGGGGCAGGCGGCGATCGGGAAGGCGGTTTTCCAGCAGTTGCTCAACGGATTGCCTCAGCCGGACTACTCGGTCGATGGCACCATCGTGCCGGAGAAAGACGGCACGTTGACCGCGACGCTGACGCTCAAAAACGAATCCGGCGAAAAGCGCGCCGGCTTCCTCTGCCCGCTCGACATGATCCGGCTCATCCACGTGCTCGACGCCCAGGACGCGGCGTTCGAACTGGGCGCGGGGAGGCGGCGACGTTTACGTTTCGCTACGGTCCGGATGAGGAGGTGCCGCACCATTTCACCGACGAGCCATTCTTTCGCCTGCCGCTTTACCTGACCGACAATGTGGGCGGCCGGATGCTCGACGCCAAGCCGCGGGTCACCCCGCTCGCGGTCTGCTGGAACTACGGGCTGCGCGACAACCTGAGCGGCGGCATCCCGGTCGAGTTCCGCCTCGAAAACGCAACCGCCCAGCCGATCACCGGCACCTACCGGATCAGATGGAACGGCGCGGAGAAGTCGGGCGACTTCCAGGTGCAGGCCAACGGGTCGCTCCCGGCGCAGGTTGTCTTTCCGATCCCGTCAAACGGCGACATCCGGGCGAAGAGTTTCGTCGATCTCACCGTCAGCTTCGGCGGGCGCGAGTTCACCGCCCGCCGGGAGATGGAGGCGACCCGCAACCTCGGGCTCTCCGAGCGCATCATCCTCGCGCCGCGGGGGCGCTACCAGCCAGACGCGCCGCACACTTGGCTGACCGACCCGCCCGGGGAGCAGGTTACGTTCCGCGCCGAGGCAGACGACAAGGCGCTCTATCTGATCTACGACATCGGCGCCGACCTCGCCCTGACCCCGACCAAGGAAAACCTGCCGGTCGTCGCCGACTTCATCATCGACGGCCGCCAATACGGCGAGCGCCGCACGCCGGGCTTCATCGAAACCGTGGTGACCGAGTTCCCCGCCGAGGACGGCCCCGGCGTCGTCCACCACATCCAAGAAGCCGCCTTCGGCAACGGCTACGACCGCGATCTGCCCGAGGTCGGGATCGGCACGAAATTCGAAACCCGCCCGAACGGCAGCCACCGCGTCACCATCACCGTGCCCCGCTCCTACCTCTACCGCCACGAGTGGGCGCTCGGCAACGGCAACAGCCAACTCGGCTTCAACGTCGCCCTCATGCTCCTGCGCGTGACCGAAGAACGCCCCGACGGCGAACACCTCGAAGACTTCCAATTCGCCCTCGGCACCGCAATGATCCACTACCGCGATCCCCTCGGCGTCAGCGTCCTCGAATTGACCGAAAAACCGACCGGCCGCTGGTCCGCGCGGCTGTATTAACGGCGGGCGTTTTCTTCGGGAATGGAGCTGGTGAATTTGGGTGATAGCGAGTCAGAATCCGAACGGGTCGGCATCGTCGGATGGTGCGAATCTCCTATCAATGTAAAAATCCAATCCCCCTATATTTGGGTGGGTCGCTAAAATCTCCTTCGCCCGCCTCTGGTCTAGGTCGTTCGAAAATTTCAGCCTTAGGGAGTGAAGGTTCGGGCTTTTTTCAATGACTCAATCAATGACACATCGACTTCTCCGCCTCCGAGGTAGAAAGATTCAAGCGAGGGAAACTCGAGATGACCCACGTCGGTAATCTCGGCCCACCATAGTTCAATGCACTTCAGCGATCTAAAGTGGCTCAACGCCTCTAAATCTTCGCCGGTGAATTGATCGCACAATCCGCAGTAGAAGAAGGTTAGTTCGTGGGATTCGGCCAACCCTCGAAAAAACCCGGCGTAATCGTCCGGAAAGAAGGCGAACACCTCCTTCGGACCGATAATGCGAACCGCAGCGCCGAGATCTTCCGTGGAGTGAAACGCTTCGCCCACGTTGTATTGTAACTTAATCGCCTCCATGGTGACAAACGGAAGATAGGCGGAAACAGGAATCTCACCGTCGGGCACCTCGCCCCGAATCTTCGTTTCGACCCAGACTAGCGGTCCGCTAAAAGGATAGAATTCAGAAACCGGAGCCAGCTTTTGGATAGCCTGATATCGTTGGTAGGTGCGAAAAGCGCCCAGCGCGAATAGCATCCCGATGGCGAGCGCCGCCCACCTCCAGCGGGACCACTCCCGGCTTCGGGTATCTTGAGTTGCACTGCTCATGAGATCAGGAAAGGCAATTTTTTGACTGACGCCTACGATCCGGCGATGCGCGGAACTGCGGGGGGGCTAAGCCAGAATCTCCCGCACCACATGCCCGTGCACATCGGTGAGGCGGAAGTCTCTGCCCTGGAACCGGTAGGTGAGCTGTTCGTGGTCAAAGCCTAGCTGGTGCAGGATCGTGGCGTGGAGGTCGTGGACGTGGACTTTGCCGTCGATCACGCCGAACCCGAGTTCGTCGGATTCGCCGTGGATGACGCCCGGCTTGATGCCGCCGCCGGTCATCCAGAGGGTGAAGGCGTCGATATGGTGGTCGCGCCCGACTGTGTTGCGGACCTCGCCCATCGGGGTGCGCCCGAACTCGCCGCCCCAGATCACCAGCGTGTCGTCCAGCATCCCGCGTTCTTTTAGGTCGAGGACGAGCGCGGCGCTCGCCTGATCGACGTCTTTGCAGACCTTCTCGAAATCGGCATTCAGGTTCTCGCCCGGACCGCCGTGGCTGTCCCAATTCGTGTGGTAGAGCTGGACGAACCGCACGCCGCGCTCGACCAGCCGGCGCGCCAGCAGGCAGTTCGCGCCGAACGATGACTCGCCCGGCTTGATGCCGTAGGAATCGAGCGTCTTGGGCGACTCCGAGCCGACGTCCATCAGCTCCGGCGCGCTGGTTTGCATGCGGAATGCCATCTCGTAGGCGTTGAGCCGGGTGAGGATCTCCGGGTCGCCGGTTTCCTCCAGCCGCGCTTTGTTCAAGGCGCCGACCGCATCGTAGAACTGGCGCTCGCGCTCGCGGCTCATCCCATCCGGGCTGCGCAGATAGAGGATGGGATCGCCTTTGCCGCGAAACGGCACGCCTTGAAACGAGGTCGGCAGGAAGCCGCTGGCCCACAGCGCCGCACCCGCGCGCGGACCGCGGGGACCGCTTTGCAGGACGACAAAACCGGGCAGGTCGCGGGACTCGCTGCCCAGCCCGTAGGTCGCCCAGGCGCCCATGCTCGGGCGCCCCGGAGCCTGGAACCCGGTGTTCATGAAAAGCTTGGCGGGACCGTGGTTGAAGACATCGGTCGTCATGCCGCGCAGCCAGCAGACCTCGTCGGCGATCTTGCGGTGATGCGGGAACAATTCGCTGATCGTCATCCCGCACTGCCCGTGGCGCGCGAACTTCCGCTCCGATCCGAGCAGCGTTTCGGTCCCTTTTAGGAATGCGAACCGCTTGCCCTCCATCAGGCTCTTGGGCGGCGTCTTGCCGTGCAGCTCGCGCAGCTTCGGCTTGTCCTCGAAAAGTTCGAGCTGGCTCGGACCGCCGGCCATGAACAGATAGATCACGTTCTTTGCCTTGGCCGGCAGCGGCGGATCGCGCCGCGCCATGGGAGCCCCGGGATCGATCTTCGGCTTATACGCCCCTGCCGCGTCCTGCCGCAGAAGTTCGTTCAGGGCAAGCGCGCCGACGCCCACCCCGCAGTCGCGGAAGAAGTGGCGCCGGGTTTGGTCTCGAAGCGTCGTAAACACGCCCATTATTACGCGGCAATCGCCCCGACTTTCAACCATTGCGTGCGCGCGGATCCCGCCGCGGTCCCCTGACCGCTAGCAATAGCCGATGATCCGATAGACCAGCATCCCCGCCCACTCTTTGACAAAGAGCTGCCAGGTGCTGAAGCCGCTGGGGTCCGGGATGAGATACGCCGGGCTGAAGCGCCCCGGCGAGCCGCCGCGATGGTCGGTGGCGAATGGCTGGCAATCGAGCCCAACACACTCGAAGCACGCCATCGCCCGGCGCATGTGGAAGGCGGAGGTCACCAGCAGGCAGCGCGCAGTCTTCGCCTCGCCGCCGAGCAGCGCGGCGGTGTTTGCCGCATTTTCGCGGGTATTGCGGGACCCGGATTCGACCAAGATGTCGCCCTCTGGAACGCCCGCGCGGACGAGAATGCCTTGGCTCCGGGAGCCTCGCCGATCTTTTCGCCGATGACATTGGCCGCGCCGCCGGAGATGACGATCTTGCGGACCTTGCCCGCCATGTAGAGTTCGAACGCGTGGATCAAGCGGTTCGGATCGCCGCTCAGGTGGATGCGGTCGTCGGGATATCTGCCCGGCCGGGAGAAGCCGCCGAGGACGATGGCGTAGTCATAGGGATCGGCGATCTCCGCCATCGGCATCGCGTCGATCTCCCACGCCTTGAAAACCAAGCCGCTGGCGACCGGATTGGTCATGATCAGCGCGGCGATTAGGGCGAGGCGCAGCGCGATTTTCTTCCGGCGCTCGGCGCGGGAAACGAGCGCGAAGACGATCAGCAGGAGCACCCAGTTGAGCGGCTGGAGCAGGAAGAAGAGGAGCTTGGAGAAAAAGTGGAACAGGGCTTTGGATGGTTCGAATTGAAGCGGAAGGTGCTGATATCCTGTTTATATGCGGGGGCAACCGCGAGGGGTACCAAAATTCGCCGGCGGCGTCCGCAGCGGTTGCGCTTTGCACGGGCGGCGCTTCGGTTGACCCGTGCCACCGCCCTCCAGACCCTTTATCGCGCTGCGCGGCGTCGAGAAATCGCTCGGCACGCCGCCGCAGCCGATCCTGCGCGGCGTGGATCTCGATATCCGCGCTGGCGAGACGCTCTGCTTGATCGGACCCAGCGGCGAGGGCAAGAGCGTCCTGCTCAAGCACATGATCGGCTTGCTCCAGCCCGATGCGGGATCGGTGGTGGTGGATGGCATCGACATCACGGCGATGCGCGAGCGGCAGCTGATCCCGGTGCGGCGGAAGATCGGCATCCTCTTTCAAAACGGCGCGCTCTTCGATTCGATGACCGTGGCGGAAAACGTCGCGTTCCCGCTCGCCGAACAAGGCGTGCGCGACCGGGCGGAAATCGGCGCGCGGGTCGAGGAGGCGCTCGAGGTGGTCGGGCTCGCCGGTCACAGGGGAAAGATGCCGATCGACCTGAGCGGCGGCATGCGCAAGCGCGCCGCCTTAGCCCGGGCGATCATCTCCCGCCCGCGCTGCCTGCTCTACGATGAGCCGACCGCCGGGCTAGACCCGATCGCGACCGCTGCCATCGACGACCTGATCCTCTGCCTGCAGGAGCGCTACGGCGTCACTTCGGTCGTCATCACCCACCACCTCAAAAGCGTCGAGGCGATCGCCGACCGCGCCGCCTTCCTATGGAAAGGGAAAGTCTATTTCGCAGGGACGCCGCAGGATCTCCACGGATCGGCGGACCCGCTGCTGCGCGCCTTTCATCGAGGGGCAGCCTTTCGCTGCAAAATGAATAGATATTAATTTATCCGAAAGGAGGGCGATATAGAGATGAACCAAAATTAATAGGTCGGCATGTTACGGGACTGTTACGATGGGCGGAACCAAATCCCCCGCCATGCCCAGAATCCCCTGCATCCTTCCTTCGCCTCTCGGCGCGCACTCCTCGGCTCCGCCGCCGCCGCTGCTCCTGATCGCCTCTGCGCACACGCCCGCCTTTGCGCAAGCCGTGGAGATCAGCGAGATCATGGCGTCGAACGTGACCGCCAACCCTGACAATATTGATTTCGATGACTATTCGGACTGGATCGAATTGCATAACAATTCCGGCTCCGCCGTCAGCCTGGCAGGATACTATCTGACCGACGATCTAAGCCAGCCGCTGAAGTGGGCGATCCCGGCGAGCGCGACGATCCCGGCGAATGGATATATACTTTTCTGGGCGGACGGATTCGACGCCGCACCCGGGCAGGACTTCGTCCGCGAGTATTCGCCGTGGGAGACATTCCAGACCGGGCGCTACCACACGAACTTCAAGCTGAGCGCGGACGGCGAATCGGTCGGTTTGTTCCGCGCGGGGCAGACGGTGGAGCCGGTCACCCTGCTGCCGCTCGGGTCGAGCTGGCGGTATTCCGACACCGGCACCGATCCCGGCGCGGCGTGGATGCAGCCGGGCTTCGCGGATGGCTCGTGGGCGGCGGGCGAGGCGGAACTCGGCTACGGGGACGGCGACGAGACGACCGAGATCGGCTTCGGCGGCGACCCGAACGACAAGTATCCCGCCTACTTTTTCCGGACGCACTTTCAGGTCGATGATCCGGCGGGGCTCGGGGCGCTCGAACTCCGGCTGCTCGCCGACGACGGCGCGGTTGTTTACTTGAACGGGGCGGAGGTCGCCCGCATCCGCATGGATCCCGGCGCGGCGGACTTCCAAACTTACGCGGCACACACGGCGACCGACGGAGCCTTCGACACCATCTCACTGGATCCCTCCCAGTTCGTGGCAGGCGACAACGTGCTCGCGGTCTCGGTCCACCAGCGCACGCCGGACAGCTCCGATGTCAGCTTCGACGCGGAATTGACCGGGACCATCACCACCGGCACGCCGCTGGCGGAGGTCAACGCGATCCCGCTAGGATCGGCGTGGAAGTTCAAGGACGACGGCGCGGCACCGGCGGCGAACTGGGCGGAGAATGGATTCGCCGACGCCGGGTGGTCGTCCGGCGACGCCCAGCTCGGCTACGGGGAGGGCGACGAGGCGACCGAGATCAGCTACGGTCCCGATCCGGGCGACAAGTATCCGGCGACCTTTTTCCGGCGGCATTTCACCATCGCCGATCCCAGCAGGCTGACCCAGATCCAATGCCGGGTGCTGATCGACGACGGCGCGATCCTCTATCTCAATGGCTCCGAGGTCGCGCGGCTGCGGATGCCTGCGGGAGCGGTCGATCACCTGACCTACGCGAGCACGACGGCGGCGGAGGATGAGTTCGACACCATCACCCTGACCCCGGACCAATTCATCGCGGGCGACAACGTCTTCGCCGTCGAGGTCCACCAGGCGGGCGCCAACAGCTCGGATGTGAGCTTTGATGTGGAACTCCTCGCCAAGGCGACCACCGGCGATCCGGACGAAGTTGATTCGGTGAGCTTCGGCATCCAGACCGCCGACGTCACCTATGCGCGGGACCCCGCCGACGGGCAGTGGCGGTTCTTCGGCGAGCCGACGCCCGAGACTCCGAACGACACGATCCCCGCCGACGAGCCGGCCGCCACCGCGGCGGTCGCGTTCTCGCAACCCGGCGGCTTCTTCGGCGGCGCGCAGTCGGTCTCATTGAGCACGACAGCACCCGGGGCGACGATCCGGTTCACGCTGGACGGATCGGTGCCGGGCAGCGATTCGCCCGCCTACAGCGGACCGATCACGATCGCGCAGACGGCGGTGCTCCGCGCGCGGGCGTTCGAGCCAAACCACATCCCGGGCCCGCTGGCGACGGCGACCTATTTCATCGGCGAACCCGCCCGCGACATGGCGGTGATCTCGCTGACGGTCGATCCGGACAATTTCTTCGACCCGGCGATCGGGATCTACGACAACGACATCAAAGGGCGCGAGGCTCCGGTCGGGATCGAGTTTTTCGCCGATGGCGCGCTCGGCTTCCAGGTCAATGCGGGCGCGAAGATCGCGGGTGAGAACATCTGGCGATTCGCCCAGAACCCGCTCAACATCACGCTGCGGGGCAAATATGGCGACGACCTGATCAGCTACAAGATATTCCCGGAAGAGGCGATCGGCACGTTTGACGAGATCGGGCTGCGCAATGGCGGCGACAACTGGAACGACGCGATGCTGCGCGACGCGATGGCCCCGTCCATGGCGCGCGGCCAGATGGACAATGACGCGTCCGACTACCGCCCGTGCGCGCTTTACCTGAACGGCCAGTATTGGGGCATCCACAATATCCGCGAGCGGCTGGGCGAAGCCTACTTCTCCAACCACTACCAGCTCGGCGCCGGCGAATACGACATCCTCAGCTACAAGCACACGATCAACGGCACCGAGCTCGTCTTGGAAGAAGGCGAGTCGGAGGGCTACATCGCGTTCGAGGACCAGGTCAACGCGCTCGATCTGTCGGACGATGCGAACTATGCGCTGGTCGCCGGCCAGATGGAGGTGGATAACTTTATCGACTACATCGCGATGGTGGATTTCGTTTACGAGAGCAGTTGGCACCACAACCAGGAATTCTGGCGCTCGCGGCGGGAGGGCGGCAAATGGCGGTGGAATATCAACGACATCGACCGCGGCTTCGTCGGCGGCAACGCCACCTCGTCGCTGATCGACGACCTGCGCAGCCGCCACACTCTCTTTGACGCGCTGGTCGCCAACACCGGATTCCGCGACCGCATGGCGCAGCGCTACGCCGCGCACCTGAGCAGCACATTCCACCCTGACCGGATCGCCGACATCATCGATGCGCTGGCGGCGGAGACCGACCCGGAGATCCAGCGGCACATCGACCGCTGGAAGGACGAGGGCGGCATCCAATCGCTCGCCGACCGGCAGGCGGAGTTCGACGAGATCAAGCAATTCGCCGCCGACCGCGCCTCGAACGTCTATAGCGACATGCGCGGGCACCTCGGCTTGCCCAGCGGCACCGCCGACCTCACCGTCCACATCTCTCCGTCGGCGGGCAGCCGTCTCGATCATGGGCGTGCCGATGTTGCCGCAGTATGCCGGGACCGCCACGCTTTACCGCGACATCCCGGCGGAGCTGACCGCCGAAGCCGCGCCGGGCTATGTGTTCACCGGCTGGAGCACCGGCGGGTCAGGCGCGCTGTCGCTCACCCTGACCGGCGATCAGTCCGTGACCGCCAATTTCCAGCCGTCGGGCGAAACCGTGGTCAGCGCTACCGTGGTTGGCAATACCACGCTCACCGCCGCCGGATCGCCCTACGCCTTGGCGGGCGACCTCACCATCCGGCAAGGGCGTCGCTGACCGTCGAGGCGGGAGCCGAGATCCTCATGCCCGCTGGCGCGAGCATCTACGTCCACGGCGCGCTGAACATCAACGGGACCGACGCCGATCCCGTGGTGATCGAGCCGCGCCAAGCGGGCGCAAAGTGGGGCGGACTCGGGCTTCGTCAGCGCGACCGGGGCATCGACGCTTTCGCACGTCACGATCATGGAGGCGACCCATCCGGTCGCCGATCCGGTCAACCTGAAGGCGGCGGTCTCCAACTACGGCTCGACCCTCGTGCTCGACCACGTCGAGGTCGATGCCGCCGCGCCAGTGTTCGCCCGCTTTGGCGACACGACGTTACGGTTTTGTAAGATTCACCCGCAGTTCCGGCGACGGGGTGAACATCAAGAACAGGTAAGCGTGGTCGAAGACTCCACGTTCTTGGGCAATGGATTCGTGGATACGGAGGATCGATTTCGATGGCGTGGTCGGCGGCGTCATCCAGCGCAACCGGATCTATGCCTTCGCGGACCGAACAGCGATGGGATCGATGTCGGCGAAGGCTGCGCCGATCTGCTCGTCGCCGAAAACCGGATCTACAACAACTCCGACAAAGGCGTGTCGGTCGGGCAAGGCTCGGCGATCACGCTTTACCGGAACCTGATCGTCGGCTGCGACTTGGGCATCGGGATCAAAGACACGGGATCGACCGCCGCCATCGACCAGAACACGTTTGTCGGGAACCGCGTGGCGGTCGCTGTTTACGAGAAGAACCTCGGCGCGGGCGGCGGCAGCGCGGCGATCACCAACACGCTATTCTCCCGGTCCAAGGACGCCGACGTGACCGCCGACTCGCTCTCCAGCGCGACGGTCAGCTATTCGCTCTCGGACACGCTCCCGCTCGCGGGCGCGGGCAATTTCGTCGCCGCCCCCGCCTTCGCCGATCCGGGAGCCTACGACTTTTCGCTCCAGCCGGGATCGCCCGCGATCGACGCCGGCGATCCGGCGCATGCGCTGGATGGCGACGGCTCCCGCGCGGACATCGGAGCCTACTACGCCTACGATCCCGCCGACTATCCGTTTCAGGTGCCAAATGTCGTGGTCATCAACGAGGTGCTCGCCCACTCATCCGATCTCGCACCCGACTGGATCGAGCTTTACAACAGCAGCGCCAACCCGGTGGACGTCGGCGGCTGGTTCGTCAGCGACAGCGGCTCCGATCTCGAGAAATACCGGATCGCCGACGGAACGACGATCGCCGGCCACGGCTATCTCGTCCTCTACGAAGACCAGCACTTTGGAGCAAGCAGCGCGGACCCCGGCGCGCTCACCCCATTCGCGCTCTCGGAGAACGGGGAGACCGTCTATCTGCACGCGCCGGGCGACGGGCTGGTGCTCGGCTACGACGAGGAGGAGACCTTTGGCCCCTCCGCGACCGACGTCACGGTCGGGCGTTATTTCAAAGCGAGCACCAACACGTTCAACTTCGTCGCCATGGCGCAGCCGACGCCCGGCGCGGCGAATAGCCTGCCGCTGGTCGGTCCGATCGTGATCAGCGAAATCATGTATCACCCGGACAACGGCGATGCCGAATACCTAGAGCTGACCAATATCAGCGGGGCGGCGGTCACGCTTTATGACGAACTCAAAGCCGAGCCGTGGCGCTTCACCGACGGCATCGATTTCGCCTTCCCGACCGCCCAGCCGGTCAGCCTCCTGCCCGGCGAGCGCCTGATCCTCACGCGCAACCTCGCCGCCTTCCAAAGCCAGTTCGCCGCGCCCGCGGGCACCCAGATCCTCCAAGGGACCGGCGGCGGCTTGAGCAACAGCGGCGAAAAGCTCGAACTCTCCAGCCCCGGCGACGTCGATGGCTCCGGCGCGCGCCAATTCATCCGCGTGGACCGTGTCAACTACGAGGACGCCGCGCCCTGGCCCGCCGAGGCGGACGGCGGCGGCTATGCGCTGACCCGGATCGACAATGCCGCCTACGGCAACGATCCCGCCAACTGGATCGCCGCCCTGCCCGCGCCGGGCGAAACCGATCCCGAACCCGCCGGGTTCGACGCCTGGGCGCTCGACCACCAGTTGCCCGAAGGAGAGAGCGGCGAAGCGGACAATCCAGATGGCGACTCGATGACCAACTTCGAGGAATACGCGCGCGGCACCGATCCGATGATCGTGGATCTGCCGCCCAGCCCGCTGATCACGGTGGCAGCAGACGGGACCGCGACGGTCCGGTTCGCGATCGCCCAGCGCGAGGACCTTGCCTTCGCGATCCAGGCGTCGGATTCGATGCTCCCCGGCTCGTGGACCGATCAAGCTGCCAGATCGATCCGCTAACCGGCTCCGAACCGATGGGCGAAATCTCGTGCGCCGGAACGGCAGGACCGTTCTTCCGGCTCAAGTTCACCCGCCTCCCTGATCCAGATGCGGAAAGCCCCTCTAGCGCCGTAAGCTGCAGGGCAAACCCTGCCACGCCGAGCAAGAGAGCATCGCGCGGCTCGGCTCCGGCACGGAGGCGGGGATTGTGATTTCGTCGAGCATCCACTTGTTTACCGAACCCGGCGAAACCGCCCCACCATCGAAGCTGAGCTGCACATAGCGGGAGGAGCAGAGCCGCTGACCGGGACAACGATATCCCAGTGGCTCGTCGTGCTGGCGCCCGTCGCAGCGGTCACCAGATCGGTGAACGACGCCGTCCAAGCTCGAGCGGACCGTCACGCTATTCGGCGCGTTTTGGAATGCCGTCCAGATATGGGTGCCGAGAATGATGTTTTCGGGGACGAAATAGGAATCGCCCAAATCAAAGGTGATGTCGGTGCCGATCGAGGCGGGGTCGCCCCAGCCGACAATCGAATTGATTGTTCCAGTTGTCGGAGCGGGCCGTTCGGGTGGGTTGCGCCATCGGTCAGGTCGCCGGTGCCGAAGGCTCCCGGGGATCCGTAGCCGGGGTGGCTGTCGTCCCGGTAAAACGTGCCGCCCGAGAAGGTCGGCATCGTCGTGTAAGAATACGTCATCCCGAGGCTCGCGTTGACCAGCGGCCGGTCGGCGCCGATGAATTTGACCTCACCCAAGCCGACGCGGTCGCCGCCCGCCGGTCCGGCAGTCCCGAAATGGTTGTCGGTGATCGTGAGCCGGACGTGGCTTGCCTCATGGCTGCCGCCCAGCGACAGCGTCTCCTGGTTGTTGCCGACCCTGCGGTTCGAGACGATGACCGCATCGCCGAAAGTGACGCCGTCGGTGGAAAACTCGACCTGGTAGGTCTTCGCTTCGTTGTTGTTCCCGCCATACCCCCAAAGCACCAAGTCAGAGACATGGTAGGTGCCGCCAAGCCCCATCGTGATGACCGGGTTCGGTCCGATGCCGCCAGCGGGTGCGTAATAGTCGGCTCCAAATTGGTTGGTCACCCATGCGGTGGATCCATTGGTGACATGGCTGACCGTTGAGTAGTTCGCCCCGGTCGCCGCGCCGCTCAACCCGCTGTTGTCATTGAGGTGACCAATTACATAGGTCGAAAATGTAGAGCCGACATCCAGCGAAATGGATGAAGGCGTCAGCAAAGTAGAGGCAACCCCAGCCGAAACCGAGGCGGCGAAGGGGCGGCGGTCGAACAAACGTATTTCATCGCGGGAGAGTTGAAGCGTTGATCGGCGGCTTAGCGGCGGCGGCGTAGGGCAAACCCGGCCACGCCGAGCAAGAGCAGCATCGCGCGGCTCGGCTCCGGCACAGAGGCGAGGATCGTGATTTCGTCGAGCATCCACTTGTTCGGCGTGTTGCCCGTCAGGACTGCGCCGCCGTCGAAGCTGAGTTGGACGAAGCGGGCGGCGGAAGCGCCTTCGATCGGAACCGCCAGATCCCAGTGGCCGTCACCAGCGGGCGCGCCGAGGGTCGCGGTGGTCAGGTCGGTGAAGATCGACCCGTCCATGCTGGAGCGGACGGTCACGCTGTCGGGCGCACCGTTGGCAAAGGCAGCCCACAGGTGGGAGCCGAGAACGATTTGCTCCGGAACGTAGAAGGTGTCGCCAAGATCGAACGTGATGTCGGTGGCAATCGAGGCGGGGTCGCCCCAGCCGACGATCGAATTGACCGGTCCGGTAGTCGGAGCGGAGCCGTTCGGGTGGGTCACGCCGTCATTCAAATCGCCGACGCCATAATCGCCAGCGGTCGCATAGCCCGGGTGCGGGTCATCGAGATAGAAGGTGCCGCCGGAGAAGGTCGGCAGCGTGGTGTAAGAATAGGTCGCCCCGGCGCTCGCATTGACCAGCGGTAGGTCGGAGCCGAGGAACTTGACCTCGCCCAAGCGACGCGGTCCCCGCTCGCCGCCCCGGCGGCGCTCGAAGTGGTTGTCGGTGATCGTCAGCCGCACCTGGACGCCTCGTGGCTGCCGCCCAGCGACAGCGTCTCGCCAAACTGGGCGGTCCGCCGGTGATCCACCATCACCGCATCGCCGAAATTCACCCCGTCGGTGCATCAAATTCGACCTGGAACGTCTTCGCCTCGTTATTGTTCGGGGAGCCGAAGTGGTAACCCCACAGGACAAGGTCCGAAACGTGGTAGGTCCCGCCGAGATCCAGCGTCATCACCGGTGCCGGGGCGGCTGTGTAGTAGTCGGCCGCCGGGCCATCGGTCGTCCATGCCGTCGTCCCGCTAGCGCCCGCATGGGTGATCGAGGTGTAGTTCGCCGAGGTCGCCGCACCCGAGAGACCGCTATTGTCGATCACGTTTCCGATCGAAAAGAACTGGGTTCCGGTGTTGAGGTTGACGGCGGTCGGGGTGAGGAGCGTCGACGCATGAGCACCTGAGGTGCAGGCGAGGGCGAGAGCAGCAGAGAGGGAGAGGTTTCGCATATTCCTTCCCTATACGCATTAATGGTGCCAATGCTATCGCGACGGTGCCAATATCCTGCGCCGTCCAAAGGCGCACCGCGATTTTACGGCGTCCTCCGGCTGCGGATCGCCGCCACCAGCCAAAATGGCACATTCACGAAGACGATAAGCAGGGCGAATTTGTTAAAGAAAAACCCGAGCTGCATAAAATGGGAGACCATGACGTGGAGCCCGATCAAGCCGATGCCGAAGAGCGCCATGAGCCGCCGGTTGAGGAGGGCGGCGAAGGCGAAGAGTTCGAGGACGAAGCCGATGCCGAAAAACACGATCGCGAGATTCGGGTGGTCGATGACGAGGCGCTCGAGGAATCCGGCCGCCGCGCCGCCCGCGTCGCTCAGCGTGTTGAAGTACTCGGCGCGTTCGTTTTTGCGGAGCTGGAGGGCGATGTTCGGGAGCTGGGCGAGCCAGGTGCCGCCGGAGGCGATGAGCTTGCTGATCGCGCTGACTACGTAGGCGGCGGCGATCGCCTGGGCGATGGCGAAGACCGTCCGGTCGCGGGGGACCTGCTCCTCCGCGGAGGGCTGCGCTTTGAAGCCGAGCGGGTCGATCAAGGCGCGGAGCCTCGCTTTGAATTCGCCGGTCCACGAGCGGAGCGGATGCCCGGAGGAGAGGTGCTTTCCGCCACCCCAGAGCGAGGCGAGGAGGCAGGCGAGCAGGGCAA
>JAWLBD010000057.1:0-37491 GCA_041395145.1 Verrucomicrobiales bacterium
ATTCACTGTTTAACGCAGCATGGTCAAAGAATCTATTTATCACGGAGGCAATCAAAGGTCAGGAAGGTAAGGTTTGCGTTGTAAGTGACGCCGATATTTTGTTCGGGGAACTTGATATGCGTCGTATCGAGAACGCGATAGATGCGTGTTTATCGCCTCATGTTTTGTTTGGGTTGACTGGGAGGCGAGAGTGTCGCCGCATTTTTCCCCGGGCGACGCCCCCTGTTATTCGGCTTGATCGCAATTCTGGAGTCATTGGCTACTGCCAGTTCACCAAAGAGAACGACCCTCGGCCGTGGCAGACGGAGCCGCTGCCTTGGGGCGGGGCGCACGACGACTATCGGGTTTACCAGTATTTTGGGTCGGAGCGGAGCGTGGCGCTGCCGTTTGCGTGCTACCACCTTGGGGACGTGAGCCGGAACTGGGGCGGGTATCAGGGGGTGAGCAAGCTGGGCGAGGCGGCGGAGCCGGGGGAGCGCGGGCCGGTCGGGTTTGGGTCGGTGTTGGCGGGGAAGGCGGTGATGGTGCTGGGCACCGGAATCGTGGAGGATACTTTGGCGGTCGCCGAGGCGGTGGGGGCGGGCGATCCGAGGGGCTGCGTCTTGGGCAATGACGCTTGGGAGATGGATCAGTTTCCGGTCGGGCGGGTCGAGGACCTGCCGGTCCGGCTGACCGGGATCGCGGGTTGGCTGCCGGGGAAGTGGGCGGCGTGCCGCCGCCGGATGCTGCGGGGCGAGCCGGCGTTGCCGCTGGCGGAGTGCGTGAATCCGCTTTTCCTCAAGCTGATCGAGGCGGACCGGCGCTACACGCGGGAGCGGTTCGAGCGCGAGGTGGAGGCGGTCAAGGTGCCCGCCGCCGGCGCTCGGGATGGGGCGGCTGCGGAGCAGGGATTGCTGAGCGCCGGGCGGGTCAAGATACTCGGCGAGGGCGGGCGCGATCCGTTTGCGGAGGTCGAGGACGGCGGGCTGGATGCGGTCTGGCTGGCGGGCGAGATCGGCTACACGCCGCTGCTGGAGGACGTGCCGCGCTGGCGGCGGAAGTTCCCCGGCGGCGAGGGCATGGTCTGCGGCGGCTTCCGTGATGTGGAATTCTGGCCGGAGAGCACGGCGTGCATCGAGATGCTGCTGGGGACGCCTGAGGTGGTGACGGTGGAGGGGGAGTGGCTTTTCCGAGTTTCAGGTTCGAAGTTTGAAGTTCAAAGTTCTGAGGATGGCGGATGGGTGGGAGCGGAGGATCCGCCTCCCTCCTTCCCGCTGCCGATCCCTTTGGAGAGGGCGGAATCGGAGCTGGCGTGGGAGGCGGAGTTGGGGATCGTCTTCTACCAAAACGACCGGGGCGTGGGGACGGTGGAAGGGCTGATCCGGTCGCTGCACTCGCTGCGGGGGCACTGGCGCGGGGCGGCGGCCGTCCTCTTCAGCGGGGATGAATCGCCCAGCGTGCGGATCGCCTGCGCGCGGTATCAGGCGCTCTACCGGGAGGTGCCGGAACCCGAGCCGGACGGCGACCCGAGGGTGGCGCGGCGATCCTACGTCGATCCCGAAAAGCAGGTGCGGGAGTGGACGCCCTACCGGCACACGCTGTGGGTCGGGCTTCGGGCGCGGCAGGTCCGGAGCTGGAGCGCGAGGCGAAGCGGTTCGCCCGGCAGGCAAAAAAGCGCCGCCACGAGAGGAGGGTGGTGAAGTTTTCGGGGAGCAAAGTAGCATCGGCATCCTGCCGATCATCCGATGGAATCGGCAAAGCCGGTGGAAGTTTTCCGTGGGCAGCGTTCAGTTTTCAGGCCCGCGATGCTGACGCGGGTGCCCGCGATGCTGGCGGCACGGCATTTGACCCGCTGGACGCCGAGATCATGCTGGCGTGGGCGGCGACGGCGCGGGTCCGCTACGGGGCGACCGTGGCGATCGGGCTGCTGCCCGAGGATCTGCCCGGCTTTGAGAAGAACTGGACGGCGACCAAGTGGCGGCACGCGGCGATGACGCCCGACGAGGTCCCGCGCCTGCGCGAGCCGGTTCCGATCCTGATTGTCCCATTTGGGAAATTTTCCGGCGGCAGTTTTCAGTTTTCAGGGGTTTGCGAAGGCGGGGCTCCCGCGCCGCGCACGCCAGCTTTGGATCTACCGGCTTCGCCGATTGGATGGGATGATCGGCAGGATGCCGATGCTACTTTGCGGGACGCCCATCGGCAGGATGCCGATGCTACTTTGCCGCCCTCGCCGGATGCCGGTGCTCCCTTGCCCTCGGTTTGTTTTGTCGAGCCGATGGATGCCGTTGCCGTTGCGGAGGATGAGCCGCCTTGGACGTATGCGATGGCGGCGGCGGCGGAGTCGGCGCGGACCGAATGGCTGATCTATCTGGACCCGATGATGCATCCCTCTCCCGGGGCGGAGCTGTTCCTGCCCCATCGGCTGCCCGGATGGACGGGCGACCTGGCGGCACCCGGCGACCGCGACGTCTATGCGCCGGGCTGGGCGTTCCGAAAAATCGGCTCCGCCGAACGGGGGTGGGTCGAGCGCGTCTTTGCGAGGCATGGTGCCGACCCGCCGGGTCAGCCGGATCTCGCCGCCGGGCATATTTTGAAGCACCTGCGGCTCGGGCCGTCGGCGACGATGATCGGCACCGCATTGATGCGCGAGGCATTCGCCGAGTGGCGGTCCGCCTTCACCGATATGCCGTTCGAGATCTACCTGACGCTCCGGTGCCGCGCCCTGTGGCCGGGGGCGGTCGAATACATCAAACGCCGACCCGAAGAAGGCGGAGATCCCGATGCCGATCCCGAGCCGCGCCCGCACTACCGGATGGGGATCTGCCGGCCGCAGGATTGGGGGTGGAATACGTGATAAGTTTCAGTTTTCAGCGTTCAGTTTTCAGCGGCGGTGGCGGCGAAGGTGGCGCGGGCGCTTCTCGCACGCTGGGCGGGGTGCCCGGCGCGGGTGTGGACGCCCGCGATCCCAGGGTGGGCGACCGCTTTCCACCCTGCCAACTGAAAGCTGAACCCTGCCAACTGAAAACTTAATCAATGATCCCCCGCCGAATCATCCGCTGCTACCGGTCGATGTATCTCTTTACACCGGCGATGGTGGAGACCGAGAAGCGCCTGAAGGCGATGCATCCCGAACCCGCCTGGGAACATCTATTTTTCAACCACTACGAGGCGCGAGATTGGGTGCGGGAACACGCGCCGGAGTGGCTGGATCTTTACGAATTCTACCCGGTGGACCGGCAGCGCGAGCAGATCTTCCGCTGGCTGGCGGTGTGGAAGCTGGGCGGCATCTGGCTGAGCACCCAGATGCGCCCGCTCGCGCCGCTCGATCCATTGGTGGGGGAGTTTTCAGGGGAGGATGCCGATGCTACTTTGCCGCCCGGCCGTCGGCAGGATGCCGATGCTACTTTGCTCCCCGAAAACTTCACCACCCTCCTCTCGTGGCGGCGTTTCTTTGCCTGCCGGGCGAACCGCTTCGCCCGCCGCTGAAAGCTACCCGCCAACCCTTGAAGACTTTCTACCGGCTTTGCCGATTGGATTGGATGATCGGCAGGATGCCGATGCTCTTGCCGCCAGGGCGTGTTCATCGGCGGGATGCGGGCGCATCTCTGGTGCTTGCCGAGCTGCACCGGATGGTGGGGCGCGAGTTTGAGGCGCTGCACCGGATGCCTCCGCATCCGTCGATGCCCGAGGCGGCGTTCCTGCGGCTGACGGATGGCGGGTTCGCGGCGGCGGCGGGGCATCCGTTCGCCGGGCGGGTGCTTGCGATCATGGTCGAGCGCGCCGGGTTCCTCGACACGAATTTCGAAGCCTCTCCGGAGGATGAAGAATTCACCACAGGAGCGGGACCGCTGAATGCCGCCTATCTATCATTCCTGGCCAAGGGCATCGACTTGCGGGCAGCGATCCTGCCTGCGCCGCCGTCCGGTTCGCCCTCCCGCCCGGCGGCGGGCGAACCCGAGCGTGCTGAGGAGCCATCGGGTTTCGGCGCATTCTGCTATCGGCGCACCGATTTGAACGGCTGATCGGGGGTGCCCCAGGCGGTTTCCAGAATGGCTCCGAATTCGGGCCTTGGAGCATCGGACTCACGCATTCGCGACGAAGGAAGGAGCGCGAACAGGGTCTTCTGCCACTTCCTTGAACCCCGGGCGGGCGCAAAGGCGGCGCGCGCGGCCATGATCGAGGCTTGAGCGGCGCGCACTTTGCCGCTAGCAAGGGCGCTTGCCCACCAAATCCCCACCGCCACCGCCCACCCCAGACCCTTACGCCATGAAAATCCTCGGAGGCAACAGCCACCCTGCGCTCGTCGAAAAGATCGTCGCCCACCTCGAAACGAAGCGCTGCGAGGCGACGGTGACGGCATTCCCCGACGGGGAGAGCTTTATCAGGATCAACGAAAACATCCGGGGCAGCGACGTGTTCATCGTCCAGTCCACCTGCCCGCCGACCAACCAGAACCTGATGGAGCTTTTCATCATGGTGGACGCGGCGCGGCGGGCGAGCGCCGAGCGGATCACGGCGGTGATCCCGTTTTTCGGCTATGCGCGGCAGGACCGGAAGGACCAGCCACGGGTGCCGATCACCGCCAAGCTCGTCGCCAACCTGCTGGTCGCCTCCGGCGTGCAGCGAGTCGTCACGCTCGACCTCCACGCCGGTCAGATCCAGGGGTTCTTCGACATCCCGGTGGACCACCTCTACGCCAAGCCGGTCCTCATCAAATACATCCGCGAAAAGAAACTCGACAACCTAGTCGTCGTCTCCCCGGACGTCGGCGGCCTGAAAATGTCGCATTCCTATGCCAAAGCGCTCGGCGCCGAGCTGGCGATCGTCGCCAAGAACCGGGTGAGCGCCACCCAGGTCGAGGCGCTCAGCATCATCGGCGAGGTGGAAGGCCGGGACTGCCTGATTGTCGATGATTTGTCCGAGACGGCCGGCACGCTGAAAGAGGCGGCCAACATCCTGAAGGACCGCGGGGCCAAGCGCATCTTCGCCGGCGTCTCCCACGGCGTGCTCGGCGAATTGGGGCACCAGCGGCTGGAGGAAAGCCCGATCGAGGAACTCGTCACGACCGACAGCGTGCCGATGGCGAGCGGCCCGAAGGTGACCACGCTGACGATTGCGCCGCTTTTGGCGGAGGCGATCCGCCGGATCCACAACGACGAGTCGGTCACATCTCTCTTTGACATCTAGGGGAAAGGGGCTACTCTCCGCGCCCATTTTCCCAACGACCGCAACCAAATCCCATGTCCCAAGCCGCAGTTCTCCAAGCTTCCAAGCGCGCCCGCACCGGCAGTTCCCTGCTTAAACAGATGCGCCGCGAAGGCTTCGTTCCCGCCGTCATGTATGGTCGCGCGGTCGAGCCCGTGAATCTCAAGGTCGCCACCAAGGCGATCACCGACATGCTGCGCGCCAGCGAGACCGACAACGTGCTCCTCACGCTGGAGATCGAAGGCGGCGGCAAGCAGATGGCGCTCATCCAAGACGTCCAGCAGGACCCGCTCACCAGCGCGATCATCCATGTCGATTTCCACGCGGTCAGCCAGAACGAAAAAATCCACGCGATGGTCCCCGTCCACCTTTCGGGGGACGCCATCGGCGTGAAAAACGGCGGCCTGATGGACCACCAGGTCCACGAGATCGAAGTCCACTGCCTGCCCAAGGACCTGCCCGAGTCGCTCACCCTCGACGTCGCCAACATCGGGATCGGCGAAGCCGCCCACGTCCGGGACATCCCGCTGCCGGATGGCGTCGAAGTCTCGCTCGATGGCGATGTCGTCATCGCGATGGTCGCCCAGCTCCGCGCCACCGGTGCCGTCGCCGACTCTGGCGAGAAAGAAGAAGGCGCCGCCGAATAGCGCGCGCCCGAGCATTCAGGCGGATCCCCGGATTCCGGATTGCCGCCGCCGCCAACGATTCGCACCATGGGGCAGCCGCCGAAAGAGCAGGATGCTACCCCGAGGCTCCTCGTCGGCTTGGGCAATCCCGGCAAAGAATACGAGGGGACCCGCCACAATGTGGGGTTCGAGGTCGCCGACCGGCTGGCTGCGCGCCTCCGTGCGGATTTCGCCCCCGAGAGGAAGTGGAAAGCCCATGTCGCCAAAGCGGCGTCGGGCATCGTGCTGGTCAAGCCGCAGACCTACATGAACCTGAGCGGTGCTGCCGCCCAGTCGGTCGCCAGCTTTTTCAAGATCCCGCCAGCGGAGACGCTCGTGATCTACGATGATGTGGACCTCCCGCTCGGCACCGTCCGGTTCCGCCCCGGCGGATCGGCGGGCGGGCATAACGGGATGAAATCGATCATCCAGCGGCTGGGCACCGACGCGGTGCCGCGCCTCAAGATCGGGATCGGCAGGGGAAGGGCGGCGGGTCCAGAGATGGTCGGGCACGTCCTCGGCAAATTCTCGGCGGAGGAGAGATCCGGCCTTGAAAATTCGCTAGATGCGTCCATAGAAGCCGTCCTTTTCGCGCTGGAGCATGGACTCCAGGCGGCGATGAACCGATTCAACCGCCGGTCGAACGAGCCAGCAGGTCAGAGATCCTCGGGTCAATCCGGGCGCAAAGCCCATGAAAAACCCGGCGAACCTGCGCCTGCCGAATCTCCCCCCGATCCGAGCAGCCACCCAGACCAAGAGAAAAACCCAGCACCATGAGCAAGCGCAAATATCAGGCCGTCATCATCCTCGCCACCGCAGGGCGCGAGGACTCGCTCGACAAGATCATCGGCGAAGTCGGCCAGCAAATCGAAAGCGAAGGAGCCCGCCTCGAGCAGATCGACCGCATGGGCAAGCGCGACTTCGCTTACGAAAACAAGGACGGCCAAACCGCCGGTTACTACGTCAACTACCACTTCGAGGCGGACGCTGATGCGATCGACCCGCTCAAGGGTAAGCTGAAGCTGAACAACGACATCCAGCTCCAGTATTTCAAGCGCGTGAACTAGCGCGCCGCCGCACGGTTTCCCCGGAGTATATGCCGCGCTATTTGGCGTTGCACGGGGCGGTGCCGCCTTCTAGGATCGACCCATGGGAACAGTCAACAAGGTCATTCTCGTCGGGAACCTCACCCGCGACCCAGAGATCCGCTACACCCCGAAAGGGAGCGCCGTAGCGGACGTAGGTCTCGCGCTCAACCGGGTCTATACCACGGAGAATGGCGAGCGGCGGGAGGAGGTCACCTTCGTGGACATCACGCTGTGGGCGCGCCTCGCCGAACTCGCCCAGCAATACCTCACCAAAGGTCGCCAAGTTTATATCGAGGGGCGCCTCCAGATGGACACCTGGCAGGATCGGCAGACCGGGCAGAACCGGTCGAAGCTGAAAGTCGTCGCCGAGCAGATGGTTTTCCTCGGCTCGGGCGGCGGTGGCGGCGGCGGCGGTCAATCCGGCGGTGGCGGAAACTATGGCGGGTCGAGCTACGATGATGGGGACAGCGGCGGCGGCGGATACCAATCGGGTCCCCCGCCGCAGCAGCAGCGACCGCAGGGACCGCCCCAGCAGCAAAGCGCGCCGCCCAGCCAAAACTTCGACGACGAAGACGACATCCCGTTTTAGCGGTCGGTCGGCGAATTTATGGGCAGAGGAAATTTGTGGAGGGTTAGGGTTCCGCCGCCCGCCTTGTCCAGTCCTTTGCCCCACGTAACGGGTCGGATTGGTCGGTCCAGAGATGATCGCCGACGGATTGGGGGCAAATGAATTTGTGGGCAGAGGAATTGGATTGGGTCAGTTTCAGGAGGCAGCCGCCTCTATTCCTTTGCCCGAAAATTCCTTTGCCCAACCAAACAGGTCCGGTGGATCCAGAGGAGTTCGCTGCAGTCGGCGGATTGGGGCAAATGAATTTGTGGGCAGAGGAACATGGATTGGGTCAGTTTCGAGGCAGCCGCCAGCATTCCTTTGCCCGGAAATTCCTTTGCCCAACCAAGCAGGTCCGGAGGAACCAGAGGAGTTCTGCCGCTGCTGCCATGGATTGGGGCAAATGAATGCGTTCTGAAATCGACAATCGCGCTTGCGCCGCCAGCCCCGCCCGCTAATCAAGTGCGTTGGTTCTTCCTCCGCCCGAAAACTCCCGCCGATGCCCACCAAACCCCTCGATTTCGAGAAGCCGATCCTCGAACTGCAAGAGCAGTTGGAGGATCTCTTGGAGCGCTCGCAGGGCAGTCGATCGACCTCGGCGAAGAAATCGCTGCGATGCGGAGAAGCTCCAACGCACCCGCGACGAAGTTTACAGCAACCTGACCGCCTGGCAGCGGGTCCAGATCGCCCGGCATCCGGGGCGCCCCTACATGCTCGACTACGTCGGCTATTGCTGCAGCGAGTTTGTCGAGATGCACGGCGACCGCCACATCGGGGATGACCACGCCATGCCCGGCGGGCTCGCCACCTTCGGCGGCCAGCGGATCGTCGTCGTCGGCCACCAGAAGGGGCGCGACACGAAGGAAAACCTAAAGCGCAACTTCGGCAGCGCCCACCCGGAGGGCTATCGCAAAGCGCTGCGCCTCATGCGCCTCGCCGAAAAATTCCAGCTCCCGATCCTCTGCCTGATCGACACGCCCGGAGCCTTCCCCGGCATCGGCGCGGAGGAGCGCAACATCGCGGAATCGATCGCCTTCAACCTGCGCGAGATGATGCTCATCAAAACGCCGATCGTCGCCGCCGTGATTGGCGAAGGCGGCTCCGGCGGCGCGCTCGGCATCGGCGTCGCCGACCGCGTCCTCATGCTGGAGAATGCCTACTACTCGGTGATCAGCCCCGAGGGCTGCGCCGCGATCCTGTGGAAGGACGGCAAGTTCGCGCCGGAGGCGGCCGAGGCGCTCAAGATCACCGCCGGCCACCTCGAAAAGCTCGGCATCATCGACGAGGTCGTCCCCGAACCCAAAGGCGGCGCGCACCAAGATCCGCAGGGTGCCGCCGAATCGCTAGAAGCCGCCGCGCTCAAGCACTTCGGCGAGCTTTCCAAGCTGCCTGCCGACGAGTTGCTCGAAAGGCGCTACCAGAAGTTCCGGGCGTTTGGGGAATTCACGGAAGGTTAGGTGATCGTGCGATGAAGCCGCCGGATCTAAACCCCTATCAGCCGCCGAGCGCGTCCCCGGTTTCCGGTGCCGATTCTCGGGTCGAGCAGGATCGTGCGATCCATTTGAAGACGGAGAGTTCCCTCAAAATCGGCATCCCGGCGGTGCTCATCTTGACGGCCTTGATCGTCGGATTTTTGAGCTTTGGCCTCTCCCGGTCGGGGATTTCTGTTTTGCCCCTCGGCAGCGTGATCGTGTTTCTGCTGCCTATCATGAGCTTGGGGATGATTGCGGCGGCGGTTGGTTCGGCGATGCTTGCCCCATGGTCGCGCTGGATGATCACGGCGGTGTCGGCGGCCATGCTGCTCATCTCGCTGCTGTCGATCAATCTCATCGGGATCGGGGTCTTCACCTATTTTCTCGTGTTGGTGAATGGTCGAAAGGCGAGCCGTGTTTTGAGGTCAGACTACCGCGCGGTGATCGCCGCCACGCCCCACATGCGCTACAAGACGCCCAAAGGTCCGGTCATCGCCTTGGTCGTTCTGCTCTTGGTTCTCGCGGCAATCATCTGGTGGGGGATTGCCTCTAGGTAACGCGCAGCGGAGGAATCAATCGATCAAAACAAATGAGGCTCTCGCGCATGGCAAAGAGCGTTGCCGCCAAGGCGAGCAGGGCGAGCGCCCAAGCGTCGCGCGCGCCGAAGCGTTCGGCGTGGCCTTTGGTTCTCACAAAGCGGAGGAGCGCGCCGGTCGGGCAGCCGAACCGGCAGTAGGCGAACGGGACGGCGGCGGAGCAAAGCAGGCCGGCGATGAAAATCGCGAGCGTCGCCCAGCCGGCGGCATCCAGCAGGTAGGCGTCGAATGGCTCGATGCTGGCGAGGTCCACGGGGAGGCGCGCCATGGCGGCGAGGACGCCGAACCCGAGCAGGGCGGGTCCGAGCCTGGCGAGCCATTTGGCGGCGGCGGGCGGCGGCTGCCAGCCCTTCCACGGCAGCCATTCGGCGAGCAGGGCTTGCGCCGCGCCGTGCGGGCAAATGTGGTGGCAGTAGAGCTGCCGCCGCGCCGCCAGCGGGACGAGCAGCGCCGCCGCCGCGAGCAGCACCAATCCGGCCAGCGATGCCCACGGCACGCCGGCCCCCGCCCAGCCGGCGAATAGCGCCAGCGATAGCAGGTCGCCGCTGGCGAACCCGAGGTAGCCGATCAAGCCGATGCGCCAGAGCGTGCGCGCCCACGCCTTCCCCCGCAGCGGCGAAAATGCCATCGCCAGCGCGCCGAGCAAAACGCCTGCGATCCCAAGATCGCGCGCCGCCGGCCGCCACGCGGGAACGCCCGCCCCGCCGCCCGCCCGATCCGCGGCGACCTGCGCGAGCCGCACGCGCATCGACTCCGCCAGCGCCCAGCTGGTGATCGTCGCGCCGGACACGCCTTCGACGCCTTCCTTCTCGAAATCGATCGATGCCATCTCGGCGACCGACTTGCCGGCAAAGCTCTGCAGGTAGGCGGGTTCGTCCCGCACGTAGCCGACGTAATCCGGCGTGTCGAACGACTTGCGGATCAGCGCGCCGGTCAGGCGCTCGCCCGCCGCATCCAGCGCGACGAGGACATCGCTCGGTCCCTTGTAGCCGATCACCGCGTCCGAGGCTGGCGCGGTGCGCAGGACCACGCCGATCCGCTCGCCCGCGCTGCCGAGCACATCCAGCGCGCCGGGGGGCGAGTCGCCAGGCCGCAGCGCCGCCGCGCCCGGCACCAGCGCCTGCGTTTCCTCCAGCGTGATCGGCTCGGGAAACAAAAACGACGGCCGCCCGCCGCCCAGCCGCCGCAGAATCCCCTGCGCGGCCGCCGCGCTGGTGAGCGTCGAGCCGCTGACCGCATCGACCTCCGGATCGCCCGGCGCGCCCATCTCGAGCCCGAGGAACGACTCCCAGAACGCAGCGTCAGCCTCCACATCGGCGGCGTGCGCCTCCGTGTCGAAGCTCCGCAACATCCGCGCTCCGATCACGCGGCCGTCTTTGTCCAGCGCGATGAGCGAATGCGTCGGGCCGGAGTAGCCGATGACATCGCCAGCCGCCGGCTCGGTGGTCAGCACCATGCCGAGCACCTCGCCGCCCTCGCCGAGCGCCGCCTGCGCGCCGGATTCCGGATCGTGCGGGGAAAGCCGCGCCGCACCTGGAAAGAACGCGCGCGCCTGGGCGAGCGTCGCGCCCGGCTCGCGCTGCGCCTCGAACCACTGGTGCTGCGCCCGCAGCAGAAACGCGATGCCGCAGAGGATCGCGAGCCGCAGGGCAGGCAGGGCGAAGCGCATCATCTGCCGCCGCTACTCTGCGCCGAATTTCTCGAACGCCGCATCGAGCTTCGCCGCCTCCGGCTTGCCCGGCGCGATGATGATCCGGTAGCGCATCGTCACTTCCTCGCCCGCCTTGATCTCCCAGCCGGTTTCTTGGATCGGCACGTAGTTGAAGAAAATCCGGCCGTCGGGCCAGGTGCGGATGCGCTGCGGCGCGTCGTGGTTCCCCGAGTGGCACAGGATCGCCATCGTGGCGACCTCGCCGCCCGCCGGACCGTGCATCGCCACCCACTTCGCGCGGGTCGCGTGGCTGTCCGCGCGGCGCTTGCCTTCGGACGTCAGGTAGTCGCTGTTCTCCTTGTTCCAATTCTCCGGCGCGCGATAGGCGATCGGTCCGCCGTAGCGATAGGCGGGCAGCTTCAGCGGCTCGTCCGTCACGTTCTTCTGCACCAGCGTGTAATCGATCACGTTCGCGCCGCCCTCGAACCTCGCCGCGACCGTTAGGGTCTCGCGCAGGATGGCGACGGGTTCCGGACCTTTGTTCAAGGCGACCTGCTCCTGCTCGACCGAAAACGAAACGGCTCCGCCGTCCTGCTTGGTCCCGAGCGATTTGGCGAACCGGACCGCCCCGGTCTTTTCCTTCAGGTTCCAGAAATCGACGCCCTTGCCGCCGTGCTTCGTCTTGACCCAAGCGTGCCAGAGACCCAGGTGGTGGATGTGGTCGTCCGGGTGGACCCCGGTGACCGGCGCGCCCGACGGCGCGCAGAGCGGGTGGATGAACCCGCTGCGGGCGAACGCCGGATCGCGCCCCTCCGGCGGCGGGACCACCGCTTTGTGATAGGTCAAAACCGGCGTCTCGCCGCGCTGGATCGTAATCGCCTCATCGGTCTCTTTGACGGATAATGCGGTGTCGTCCGCCGCTGCCGAGAAGGCGGCGGCGGCAGTGAGGGCGGCGGCGATCGGGAGTAGGAAGGCGGTGCGCATGCCGGACCCTAGCGCAGATTTTCGGCGGCGCTCGGGATTGATGCGGCGCTTCATCGATCCGCATCTGGCCCATGGCGCATGCCGGGGCACCCTCACCCCCCGCAGATCCGCACTAGATCCGCCGACGCCAGCGCGCGTTCTTCGCCGGAGTCTAGCCGGAGGCGCAGCTCGCCGCCCGCGCCCAAGCCGACCGCCTCGCCGACGGCGGTGCCGCCGCCGGTCTGGGCAGAAACGCGGTGCCCGGCGAGGTAGCTGCGCGCCCAGAGTTCGCCGCGGACTGGGGCAAAGTCTGCCAGCGACGCCGGGTAGAGTGCGCCGATCTCGGCGAGGAAGGCGGCGGCGAGCGCATTCCGGTCGATGGGCGCGCCGGACTCGATGCGGAGCGAGGTCGCGAGGTCGCGCAGTTCCTCGGGCAGGTCGGAGGTCTGGAGGTTCGCATTGATCCCGATGCCGAGGACGGCGAAGCCGCTGCCCGGACCGGGGAAGAACGCCTCGCAGAGGAGACCCGCCGCCTTCCTGCCGCGCAGGTAGATATCGTTCGGCCACTTCACCTGCGCCGCGCCGCCCGGCAGGAATCGCTCGCACGCCCGCGCGGCGGCCAGCGCCGCCAGATGCGCGATCCGCGGCCAGAGGTCGGCTCCGGCGCGCGGGCGCAGCAAGATCGAAGCGAGCACGTTCGCGCCGGCGGGCGCGTGCCACCTCGCGCCGCGCCGCCCCCGGCCGGCGGACTGGAATTCCGCCAGCGCCACGATGCCCTCGTCCTCGCCGCGCTCGCCCCACGCCCGCGCCAGATCATTGGTCGACCCCACCTCGCCAAACACGCGGATCGCCCGCCCGACCGCCGCGCCGGGCGGCAGCGCCGCGCGGATGGCATCGGCGTCGAGAGGCGGGGCAAGGTCGTGGGCTGGCGGCATCGGCATTTAGATAAAGCGGACTGCCGCGCCGCGCGAGCGCCCGGATCGCATCTCGGGTGGATTTCTCGGGAAGGGCGCGGATCCAATCTCCCCTCCTGGGAGGGGTCGGGGGTGGGTCAGCGAGCATCGAACCCCCTCGCCGGGATCGGTCCCGCCATGCGCCTAAGTCTAAAATCTCATGGTGCCCCGCTTTCGATCCGCCCTCGGCTAGGACCAGAGCGGGCAATTTACGCTGTCGAATCCTGCCGATTCTAGGTTTAGTGGGGGCGATGTCCGCGCCTGACCTCATCGTCTCAAAGCTCGCCGATCCCGAGTATCTCTATCTCTTGATCAGTAGCGTTTGTCTGGGGCGTCGGGCTGGGGACGTTTGGGTTCCTGCTCGGCTTTTGCTCAAAGACTCGCGCTTCTGCCTCATCGCCTCATCCTCGTGATCGCCTCGTGCGCCGCCGCCTTGGCCGTATGGGACTTCCGGGCGAAAGCCGCGCCTCGGGTCAAGGCGCTCGCCGCCTACAGCGGCGGAGCCGCCGCGATGGAGGCGCAGTCGCAACGCCGCGCCGACGCCCGATGGGCATTCTACGGCGTCGCCGCGCTCGCCGCCCTCAGCCTGCCCGGCCGCCCCGGCGGTCGCCCGCACCTCGCCTTCGCCGCCATCACGCTCGCCGCGTACCTCCGGCACCCTGCTCGGCATCTACCTCGACATCAAAGAGCGCGAGGTCGTCCTGCCGAACCTCAAGACGAGCGTCTCGCCCGCCGACACCTAAGGCACCGACTACCGGTCCACCCGCGCGCTGCCGCCGCCGCCGACAGTTTTCGATTTCGGCGAGGGTGCGTATCGGGTGTCGCCGGGGGTGGTCATGGCGTGGGGCTCGTGGGCGGCGCCGTATTCGATGGCTGCTGCGGGTCGTTGAACTTGAGAAACCCGCAGATCAAGCCGGAGGCGAAGCTGTCGCGCCGCCGACGCGGTCCATGATTTCGAGGTTCTCGCGGTGCTGGCTTTGTAGAGTCGCCGCCGTGCCAGCAGATCGCGCCCCAGTCGTTGATGGTGGCGGTCTTGACGGTGCGCAGCGTGGTGGCGGTGACTTTGAAGTTCGGGTAGGCGGCGACCGCGTTGCGGATCATGCCTTTGAACGATTCTGTCTCGATGTTCGTGAGGTGTTCGTCCATGCCTTCGACCTCGAACCCGAGGCAGGCGGTGAAGTCCTCCTCGTTGCCGATCATCACGTCCACGTAGTTGGCGATCTCCCGGTTGACCGCCTGCGCCTTCTCGCGTATGCCGATCGATTTCCACAGGCTCAGGCGGTAGTTCAAATCGTAGCTCACCACCGTGCCGTGCCTTTTGACGGCTGGACCGCCTCGATGATCAGGTCGGCGGTCGTCTCGGACAGCGCGGCGAAGATCCCGCCGGTGTGGAACCAGCGCGCCCCGGCGCGGCCGAAGATTTCGTCCCAGTCGAAGTCGCCGGGCTTGAGCTGGGAGGCGGCGGTTAGCCGCGGTCGGGCACGCCTTTCGCCCCGCGGATGCCGAACCCGCGTTCGGTGAAGTTCAGCCCGTTGCGCACCGTGCGCCCGATCCCGTCGTGGGGAACCACTTCAGGTAATCGGTCGCCACGCCGCCCTGCATGATGAAGTCCTCGATCAGATGCCCGACCTCGTTGTCGGCGAACCCGGTGACCACCGCCGTGGGCAAGCCGAAGCACTTCCGCAGCCCGCGCGCCACGTTGTATTCGCCGCCGCCCTCCCACGCCGCGAACTGGCGCGCGGTGCGCACCGGCCTTCGCCGGGATCAAGGCGCAGCATGATTTCGCCAAGCGACACGAGGGCAAAGCGGCATTCTTCGGCGGGGCGGAGGGAGAGCATAATTTGGGTGGGGTTTTAAAATCGGGATGGACTTCCCCGGATACCGCAGGGATTTGGCATTTTCAATCGACAGGCTTCTGCGCCAGATTCGGTCATGCGCCACCTTGCCCTTTACGCAATTTCCGCGCTGATTTTCGGAAGCTGTGCCACTCGCGAATCGGTCCCGCAGGTCAGGCTGCTCGGCAACAAATCTGGATTGAAACCGGAGGCGATAGAATTCGTTGACGCCTACAGCTTCCTAAATTCCTCCGGTCCGCCCGATGTTCCCCGGGGATCCATCTTGTCGTTGGGAGGGCGAATAGGTTCAAGTTTTTCCGGTTCGCGATACCTCGTCTCCTCAAATGGTCGCGTTCGGATTCTGAGCGTCGAGAACCCCAAAAAATATCATCTCACCGAGAACCTTGCCCGCCTAAGGCAGTCGCTATCCGCTGGCGATCCATCGATCGCGTGCACAATTCACGGCGAGGACGAGGTGCCGTGGATGAATGCTGGGCGCCAGTTCATCGCCCGCCGCGAAATCCGGGAGTTCCCCATGGGGCAAGGCGCTCCTTTTTGTGACGAAATACGTCCAGGGACCTGACTACGGTCCGCTCACCAACGATTCGTTGACCTACGTGGCACAGGGCATCACCCACGATGGCCGCTTCGCGGTCGCCGGCCAATTCGACTTGAGACACCCGAGCCTTCCGGACATGACCGACGAGGGGATTACGCCGGGAAGATTGAATCTTCGGCTGGGGACTGCTGAAGACGATCAGAAAGTGGAAAGGTGGCTCGACTCACAAAGCGGCGATTCGTTTTCTCCAAAGATCCGCCAGATTTATGAGTTCCTCGAGGCAATAGAGATTCGCTGACGCTGGGAATTTGTTGCGCCGGATGCCGCTAAAACAGCCGCACCACCTCGCGCTGCGCGGTGAACATCAGGCAGTACTCGATTTTGTTTTCGGGCAGGTTGGCGAGCTTGGCGAGGACGCGGCGATAGAGTTCCTGCTGGGGGCGATAGCGCTCGGCGATCTGGGCGGCGGTTTCGTCCGCGGAGGCTTTGTCGGTTTTGAAATCGAGGATCTGGGCGGAGGCGAAGGTGCCGGGATCGCTGCCGGGCAACAGGGTGACGCGGTCGAAGGTGCCGGAGATCCATTCGCCGCCGAGCGCGATCTCGAACCGGCGCTCGCGCCAGACGGCGGCGCCGGGGGCGGGGCGGCCGAGCTCCTGGCGCAAGGCGGCGTCATCGAGGCAGGCGATGGTTTGGGCGATGGCGCGGGCGTCGTGGCCTTGCGCCTCCCAGGCGGCGCGGCGCTCGGCGGGCGCGGCGTCCTCCGCCCACTCGACATCCTCGAACAACGCGTGGACGGCGGTGCCGAAGTCCCGCGCGGCGCGGCCGTCCCGCGAGAAGAGCTGCGCGGGCGTCAGCGCATAGGATTCCGAGCCGCTGGGCGTGCGCCGCGCCATCCGCCGGCGCGGCTTGGCGGCCGGCACGGCGGGCATGGGAAGCTTGGGCTGGTGCCGCGGTGTCTGCCCAGAGCGCCGCGAGATCCAATCCGGATCACCATCGGCGTAGCGCAGCTTCGCCGCCAGCGCGCCGACCTGGGCGGTGCCGCCCGGCTGGCCGGCGGCGAGCGTGTGCTCTAACAAACGCACAAAATTCTTCCGCTGCGACGATTTGCCGAGCGGCTCGGCGATCAGGTACATGGCGCGCTTGGCGCGGGTCATCGCCACGTAGAAGTCGCAGAGCGATTCGTAGCAGGCGTCCGCCTCTTCCTCCTCGGTGTAGGCGCGCAGGACTGGATCGGCTTTGGCGAATTCCTTGACCGGCATGCGGAAGATCCAATCGATGGCCCCGCGGTCGCCCTCCTTGACCGCGAGGTCGGCGCGGGTGGCGGTCAGCGAGTCGCCGCCCAGCTCCGGCAGGATGACGATGTCGAAGCCGAGGCCTTTCGATTTGTGGACGGTGGTGACCTGGACCACGCCGGGCGATTGTGCGTCGCGGCTCTTGTAGGCGTCGGCGAATTCGAGGAACTCGGCGATGCGGCGGCTGCCGGAGAGATCGAAGAGCCGGGCGCAGGCGCGCAGTTCCTCCAGGCGGCGCTCGGAGAAAGGGTCGCGGTCGCGCCAGGCGCGGCGGAGGCGCGCCATCCACTTGGCCAAGACGCGCTCGAACCCGTCGGCGAGCACGTCTTCCAAGATCGCGGTGGAAGCGCTGGCTTGCCCGAGGTTGCGCTCGCGGATCGCCTCGCCCAGCGGCGTCATCATGACATGGTGCCACGCCAGCGTGTCGCCGGGGTGGGCGGCGCATTTGAGCAGGGCGAGGAAGGCGGCGGTCGCCGGGTTGTCGCGGGCGATGGCGATGTCGGACTCGCTGGCGGCGGGCACGCTGGTGCGGCGGCGGATCTCGTCCACGACCTTCTGCGCCTCGGAGTTGCGCTGCACGATGACCGCGCAGGTGTAGCCGTGCGCGGGCGGGTTGAGCTGGCCGACCAGCTCGGCGGCGAGCGCGTAGCAGTCTTCCGGCTTGGGCTTGTCGCTATATTCGTTGGGCAGCGGCTGCAGTAGGCGCAATACGCGGCGTGCTCCGGCTTTTTCGAAACATGCTCGTCCCAGCGCCAGCGGTCCACCGCCGCCTGGGGGAACATCGCCGCCAGCTCGCCCCGCGCGGCATCGCCAAAGACCCGGTTGACTGCGCGGATCACCTCCGGCCCGGATCGGTAGCTCTCCGCCAGCGGGCGCTCGTGGATGCGCGCCTCGCCACCCCCATTGTAGCGCGCGCGGATCTCGTCGAAGAGCCTCGGCTCGCCGCCGCGCCACGCGAAGATCGATTGTTTCACGTCGCCGACGAAGAACACGCTGCGCTGGCCGGAGTCGTCCTGCGCCGCCTCGTCGATCAGGTCCTCCAAGGCGCGCCACTGCCCGCGGCTGGTGTCCTGGAATTCGTCGAGCAGCCAGTGCCGGAACTTGGCGTCGAGCCGGTATTCGATGTTGAGCTTCGCCGGCAGCGCTGGGTCCCCGGCGATCGGATCGCCATCTCTTCCGGACAGGGGGGGGGCTCCCGTCTCGCGACCGGGTTCGCCGGTCCCCGTGAGCAGCAGCGGCAGGTCATCGAAGCGGAGCTTGCCCTGGTCGCGGACCAGCTTGTGGTAGTAGCGCTCGTAGAGGTTGAGGACATTCCAGATCCCGCGCGTCCGGCTCGCCCAGACTTCGAGTTCATCGCGCATCACCTTGCGGACAATGGCGAACGCCGCCGCGCATTCGCCCGGCCCGAGCTGCTGCCTGCGGCGCTCGACGGTCAGCTCGGCGCTCCCGCTTTCGATCCCATCGATCGCCGCGAGAAGCTTCTCCAGCAGATACCAAATCGGCTGCGGCCTTGAATAGCCTGATGTCCGCACTTGGACCGGCGATCCCGGCACCCGCTCGGCGGCGGCTTCCAAAAACACGCGCCACCGGTCGATCTGCTTCTCCGGGAGTTCGCGCTCGGCAAAACGATCGAGCAGCTCGCGGCCGAGCGCTTTGAGGTCCGCCTGCCCGCCGAACCAGCGCCCGCCGCCCGGCCAGATGCGGCGGGGATTGCCCCACAGCTCAGGCGAAGGCGCGGCGAGGTAGATGCTATGGTAACCGCCGACGAAGCTGTCGAGCCGCGCCATCAGCGAGCGCTCGCTGCCGCCGATGGTGGCGAGCTGAAAGGCGGCGAGAAAGTCATCGTGGAGGCGCGGGCTGTCTCGCCTCGCCTCGCGGCGGAAAACATGCCGGTAAACGCGCCGCTTCTCCGCCGCCTCGAGCCGATCGTCCACGATCTCAAAGTTGGCCGCCAGACCTAGCTCGAACGGAAAGTGCCGGACGATCCCCGCAAAAAAGCTGTCCAGCGTGCCGAGCGTCAGCCGGTCGATCCCGCGGCAGAGCGTCCGCAGCATCCGGCGGTAGTCGCCCGGCTTGAGTTTGCCCTCCATCCCGATATCGCGGGCGATTTGCTCGCCCTTCATTTTGTCGAGGCAGGCCTCGGCGACCTTCTTGAGGATCTCGGAGAAGAATTCGCCTGCCGCCTTCCGCGTAAACGTCAGCGCCACGATCGAATCCGGAGGCTCGCCCAGCGCCAGCAGTTGGATGAACCGGTTCGTCAACTGGTAGGTCTTCCCCGATCCCGCCGACGCCCGGATCATCTCGTGGCGGATGGTCGGCGGCGGATCGGATGGGGCGGCGGCGGGCATGGGGGAAGTGACGCGGCGGGCCGGGCGATGCAAGGGTCGCGCTCCGATTTCGCCCAGCCTTGACCGCGCCGGATTGCCCCGCGATGATCGCCCCATGAATCACCCCGACCTTTCCCCGAACCGCCGCGCCTTTCTGAAATCCGCCGCCGCTGGCCTCGCCGCCGCCGGTGCCTTGGGTCGGACGGCGGGCGCGCAGGATGCTGCCGCGGCGGATGCTGTGCCGAAGTCCGACCCCGCCTCGTGGTATGTGGCGAAGAACGGGAACATCAACCAGAGCGTGGTGAGCTGGTGCTACAAGCCGGTCACCGTGGAGGAGCTGATCGAGGCGTCGCACAAGATGGGGTGCAAGTCGGTCGAGCTGATCCCACCGAGCTACTGGCCGCTGCTGAAGGAACGCGGGATGACCTGCGCGATCGCCGGGAGCCACGGCTTCGCCAAAGGGTTCGCCCACACCGAGGAACACGAGGAATGCCTGGCCAAGCTGCGCGAGAGCATCGACGCCTGCCACGAATTTGGCTGCAAAAATGTGATCACGTTTTCCGGGTTCCGCCGCGAGCTGACCACCGAGGACGGTTTTAAAAACATGGTCGATGGGCTCAAGAAAATCATGCCCTACGCCGAGGAGAAGAAGGTCAACATCTGCCTGGAGATGCTGAATTCGCGCGTCGAGGAGAACATGAAAGGGCACCCGGATTACATGTGCGACGACATGGATTGGGCGGTCGAGATCTGCAAGGCGGTCGGCTCCGAGCGGGCGAAGGTGCTTTTCGATATCTATCACGTCCAGATCATGCAGGGCGATGTCATCAAGCGGCTGCGCCAATACAAAGACTATATCGGGCACTACCATACGGCGGGGAATCCCGGGCGGTGCGAGATCGACGACCGGCAGGAGATCAACTACCCCGGCATCATGAAGGCGATCGTCGAGACCGGCTACGACGGCTATGTCGGGCAGGAATTCATCCCGCAGGACAAGGACATCCTGAAATCGCTCAACGACGGCGTCCGCATCTGCGACGTGTAGGCGTCGCCCTGTAGAGACGGCACTCTTGCCGTCTTGGGTCCGCAGCATCGCCCTTGTCTGAGGTCCGGGATGGCAAAACGGCAGGGACCTTTCTCCGAAAGGTCCGGCGGTGCAGGGCAACGCTCCCTGAGGAGATTAAGGGGTGGGCAGATGGGGTGTATGGTCTTTGATGTCAATGATTTGCAATAAGATTGGCGCTTGGTGGAACGATCGCGCCAAGGTAGCCCGCAGCGTGCTGACCCACCCCCGGCCCCTCCCAGGAGGGGAGATTGGATTCGCAGCGCCCAGATTGCGCGGCACTCCGTGCGGACGGGGACGTCCGCGATCCGAGGGGGGAGATTTCACTCCGAGAGGATGATCTCCGGGCTGCGGTGGTCGTGGGCGGTCACGTCGGCGCGCCATCGCCCGGATGGACCGTGGAGGTCGCAGTGGACTTCGCCTTCCCGCCCGTAGAGGCGGAACGATCCGGTCGCGGTCTCGAATTCGAAGCGCCGGAACGCCTGCATCCCGATCTGGGTGAGGCTTTCTTCGAGCTGCGTCCAGCCGTCCGGGATCTGTTCGCGGAGTTCGTCGATGCCGGTGATATCGAGCACGCCTGGCGTCTTCGCCTCGAATTTGCCGTCGAGCTGGTTGACGCCGCCGATGTCGCCGACGCCGATCACGGTGAAGTCCGCCTTGCCCGTCATCATCAGGTATTCGGGGAAGAGCGCCTGGGTGATCGGCTCCATCATGACGCCGGTGCCGGCGGTCCACGCATCCCACGACGAGGCGTCGTCCAGGTAGAAGTTGAAGCCGCCGTTCAGGTAGCCGCTGTAGGCTTCGCCGCCGAAGGTGCCGTAGATGCCGTCTTTGTCGTAGGTCACGGATAGGAAGACCTCCTGGAACCGGAATTGGCGGAAGCGGACCTCGTCGGCGTGGAGCGTTTCGACGAGGTTGTTGTCCGCCTGCTTGATCGGCAGGTTGAATTGGATCTCGCCGCGCAGGTCGAGGATCTCTAGCTTGAGATCCTCCCAGCCGTAGGTGCCGGGCGGCACGCGGAGCGTCGCCTCGATCTTCCCGCTGTTTAGCTCGGTCGAGGCGTTGAACGGAAACGGGAAGGGGACGCTTTTGATCGGATAGCCTTTTGGCGCGATGACCAGCTTGCCGCTGTAGGCTTCCAGCTTGCCCACATCCCAGCCGCCCTCCGGCACCGGGATGCGTTCCGCGCCGGATCCATCGTCGGGCTTCGGGTCCGCCGCCACGTCGGCGGACCAGTAGTTGCGAAAGTAATCGATATACCAGAAGAGCGGTTCGCCGACATAGATCGTGGGATTGACTAGCTCAATCTTGTCGATCTTTTCTTTCATCAGCCCGGCGAATGAATAATAGACAAAGATGGTATCGAGATCCGCGACGGGGAGGGTCGGGTTATAGATTCCTTTGATGCGGATGCCTGAAAGCTCGACACGGCGCTGACCGGTGCTCTCGGCGATGCCCTCCGGGGTGAGCGGGATGTCCTTCTCCGAGGCGGATGCCGAAAAGATGACCTCTGGGATGCCCGGGGCGATCTCGGAGACGCGCATCTGCGCGTGCTCGATCTCGAATTCCTCAGCGACCCACACCTTCTTCCGGGGCGGTCCGCCGCGCATGTCCTCCGGCAGGTCGGGCGGCGGGGACGGCGCGGGGATCGTCTCGGGTTCTGCCAGGGCACCGGTCGCGGCGGCGTAGAAATCGGAGATGCCCACGCTGTCGGCGGTGAGCAGGTCGCAGGCGATCCGCTTGAGCCGGCGCTCCTCCCACAGGCTCGCATCGGCGTCCGCCTCCAGCGTGATCGTTTTCGCGGTGGCGAACGGCTTCCTGCCGTCTGCGGCGCTCAGCGATAGGTCGGTGATCTCCGCATGATAGAGGTCGCCCTCCCGCCGCGCGGAAAAGCCGAACGACGACGACGGGACCGGCGGCGCGAATCCTGCGACCTCGACGCGGCCGTTTTCGATCGCCAGCGCGCCGAACGCGACGCCTTCCCAGATCGGCGCCCCGCTGTCGGCGGGCGGCGCGGGTGCCGGATCGGAGCCGCCTTCAACCTCGCCCTCGCTGCCCCCAGCGCGGGCGGCGGCGTTCAAATCGATGCCGTAGGGTGCGAGCGCTGCCGGGCTGAGGTGCACCGATGGATTGGCGGCGGCGAGCAGGTCGATCACCTTTTCGTTCGCCAATGCCTCGGGGCGCACCGCCGCCTCGATCCGGTCGGCGGTGAACGGCGGATCGGCGCTCCTCGGCGGCGGCGATACGCGCACGCCGGTGAGCACAAGCGAATGCGGGTCCGCCGAAAGCGCGGGCGCGTCGCCTTCCGGCGAGAAAGTCCAGCCGCCGCCGCTCGCCGCGATCCCCGTCTCGAAATCCGGCAGCGGCACCTCGGATTCCGCAAAGCCGGAGACTTGGAGCTTCCCGATCTTGAGCGAAACCGCGCCGAGCGAGAGCTCTGGCATCGCCGCCTCGCCGCCGGTCGGCGCGGTCGGCGGGGTCGGCGCGGCTGGCCGCGCCGCCGGTTCGGCGATCAAAGCGGAGAGATCGACGCCCATCGCGCGAGGAATTCGGGCGTGACCGCCAGCTCCGGGATCTCGGCGTCGAATGCCTCGATCGCGAGGCGCCCGGGGCTTGCGGCGGCTGAGGCGCTCCAGCGCTCGACCGCCGCGCCCTCTGCCGAGGCGGTCCCCGAAGCCGCGATCCGCCCGCCGGTCAGGTTTCCATCGGCGTCGAAGGCGAGACCTTCGCCCGAGGCGGTGATCCGCCCGCTGAGCGGCGGCACGCCATCGAAATCGGCGGCGGCGACCGGCGTGTCCGCGACCGACAGGTTTTCGATCGTGTATCCTGCGTAGAGCGGCGCTTCGGCGGCGGGCGCGCCGGTTGCCCCGGCGGGCGGGTCCACCGCAGCGATCGCCTCGTCGAGCGTCTCGACCCAGCGCGCCAGCGATGCCGGCGTGAGGGAGGCGGACGTCCCGCTGGCGGTCAGTTCTTTGATCCGCAAGATCCGGTCCTCGGGTGAGGCGGATAGGCTGGCGTCGATCGCCGCCGCCGTCGCGGCGTCGCCCGCCCGCAGGTCGCGCAGCCGCAGCCGCGCGGAATCGACCGCCAGGAATCCGTCCGGCAGCACCTGCGCACCGGCTCCCTCGAACGCGACCTCCGCCACCGCCTCGGTCCCGTCTTGGCACCGCCAGCGCAGCGTCCCGCCGGTGATCTCGATGCGCCCCGCCGCGTAGGTGTCCGCCCCGGGTGCCGCCGCTGGTCCGGTGCCGCCGATTTTCATGAACAAGGCGAGCGCCTCCGGCGAGAGCGCCGCCTCCAGCCCATCGATGCGGATGCCCTCGATCCGCCCGCTGCGGATCTGCTCGACCGTGAACGTCAGGTCCGCAGACTTCGCCTTGATGAGCGGCTCGCCGCCCGCCGCCGGGGCAATCGCGATCCCGCCCACCCGGATGTCGCCGCCTTCGATCAGCTCGACCGAATCCGCCGAGACCCGCAGCGGGGCGAGCGCATCCGCCGCCGCGTAGTTGAGCAGCTCGACCCGATACCGGTAGCCCAGCCAACTGCCGATCCCGGCCAGCACGAGGGCGAGGAGCGCGAGCAGGCACAGCGCCCGGAACGCGCGCCGCAGGCGGCTGCGGCGCGCCTTCTTCTCCGGCGGCGGCGGATCGCCCTCCGGCTTCGGCGCGGGATCTGGGGCGGCGGGTGGCACCGCCCACCATCGCCGATTGTCGCCCATCGGCAAATGCGGGTCTTGCGAGGCGCAGTGCCCCATTTAAACGGACACCGAAGGAACGGCGGGCGGAGCCTGCGGAAAGGCTTGATGCCTCATAAAAGAGGACACCGTGGCGGATGGCGCCACGATTTGTGAAAAACTGCCTCGAAAACTACATCCGGGTGGCGCGGGAGCGCTATGCCCGGTGGATGGGAAATCGCGCGCCGGCTACTTTTCTGCAACGATCTGCTGGGTCTGGCGGACTTTGACGATCTGGCCGGCGGGCAGCGTGCCGCGCCACAGGGTGCCAGGATAGAGGACGCTGCGCCGCCCGATGATGCTGCCGGGATTTAAGACGCTGTGGCAGCCGATCTCGGCGCGGTCGCCGATCAGCGCGCCGAATTTGTTCCGGCCGGTGGCGAGGCGTTCGCCCTCCGGCCCGGCGGCGAATATCTCACCGGCGTCGAGCCGGAAGTTCGAGAGGATGGCGCCCGCCCCGAGGTGGGCACCGACGCCGAGCACGCTATCGCCCACGTAGTTGAAATGCGGGACCTGGCAGCCGGGCAGCATGACGCAGTTCTTGAACTCGGACGAGTTTCCCAATACGCAGCCGCCTTCGGCGATGACGTTCTCTCGGACATACGCCCCGGCGCGGATGTGGCAGCCATTGCCGATCCACGCGGGCCCGAGGATCACCGCCCCCGCGTCGATCTGGCAGCCGCGCCCGATGAAAACACGCTCGCCCACCTGCGCCGCCCGCGATACATCGCTATGCCGCGCCCAATCCGCCCACGCTTCCAAATACGGGGCGATCTGGTCGAGCACCGCCCACGCCGGGCGCTCGTCCGACCACAAATCAGGATGCATTGACGCGGAAAAATCGAAAAGTTCGGTGGCGAGCATGGCGGGTCGAGGTTGGTGCAGATTTCTGCCAAGGGCAGGCGCGCGCCCCGAAGATAGCGCCGCTTTCTCATGGCGTTGCCGGAAAAAATCCGAACAATCCCCATAATTTCCAAATATTTTAGTTTACTTAATCTTCGGGATGATTAAACTTTTTGAAATTTCAGCGACCACCCATGGGGGATTTCAAAAAACTTTTCTTAGCCGCCATTTTACTGGTGCCCGCCTGCTGGCTTCTTGCCCTTATCCAAGGGGTTGAAAAGATCGAGGCGGGGCTGCAAACGCGCTGCGAGAACGCGGTGCAAGGGCAGCTTGTTGACGGGGCCTTCGACGTCAAGGTCACAGGGCGAACCGCATGGGTCTCCGGGTCGGTGGCGAACGATGAGGATCGGCGCAAGGTTGAAGCGCTGTTGAGCCGGGTGGACGGAATCACCGAAATTCAGAGCGATGGCTTGGTTGTCAATCCCGCCGGGCAGCAGTTGCCGAAGAGCCGGGAGGAGGCGGGCGGTGCCGCCATGCTGGCGGAAAGCAGCGGCGATCCGCCCGGCTTCCCGAAGTTCGTAGTCGAGCATGATTCTGAGGCACCTGAATTGGCGCGCGCGTCCGGCGCGGCCAATGCGTTTGCGGCGGGGATCGGTCAGGTTGCCTGGGTCTACGATGCGATATTGGAAAGCGCCTCGCTGCGGGACCTCTCTGGCGAAGACGCGGCTGTTGCGGCTGCGGCAAAACTGGGCGCGGAAGATCCGGGGACGGAGCGCGTTTCGGCGACGATTCCGCTTTCCCCAGAGCCAGCCAAGGCTATCGACGCCCCGGAGGCAGGGGCCGGCGATGGTTTGGCGGGCGCAGATGTGGAACCCGAGGCACCGAAATCGGAGCCTGCGGTCGCCTTGCCGCCGAGTTCGCCGTTGATTGAAGCGGGGCCGGCGTCTTTGGAGAAAACGCCCGCCGTTGCCAAAGCGGAGCTGGCATCGCCCCTGCCCAATCCGGAGCCGAAGATCGCCAGCTCCCCGGAAAAACCGCCGGTCGCCTCGGAGCCGAAGATCACAACGACACCGAAGCCAGCAACCGCCGCGCCGACAAGGCCTGCTCCGGTCGTGGCGGCAAATCGCACGCCCGCGCCCGCGCGAGCAAACCCAACCGCAGGCGGATCGGCGCCGAATCTGACCCTGAAGATCAAAGGCGGCACCGTCGCCGCCTCTGGCGCGATGCCGGATACGCGCACGCGGCAGGCGGTCGTCGCCGCCTTGCGCATGATCTATCGCGACCGCGCGATCCGGGATGAGATGTGGGTCGGCAAAGCGGTCGGCTCCGGGAAGGCGATGCTCGACCGGCTCTCGCGCCTGCCGGCGCTGCACCTGCCCAATCAGCCCGCCACCGTGATGCTCGGCGGCTCGCATGTCCTCGTCGCGACCGAGATGAAATCGAAATCCGCCCAAGACGCGTTGCGGAAACGCGCCGCCGCCGCCTTCCCCGGCTCGCAGTATCACCTGCACGCGAGCGGCAGCGTCTTGCCCGAAACCGCGATGATCGATTTTGTGGAAAAGGACTGATCGCCTCTCCGCTCCCGCCCGCCTCCCTGATTTTACCTCAACCTCCTCTCTCCGCCATGTGGTCCCTTGCCGTTGAAATCCTCCCCTCGATCGCCATCACCGCTGTCGCCGCGCTCATCGTCGGCTTTTTGATCGGCAAGCTCGGCAGCGGCCGGGGCATCGCCGTCGCCCATGCCGGGGCACCCTCCTTCGAGCGGGTGATCGGCGGCGGATCGGGCGACGACGGATCGGACAAGGAGGTGCGGGGCGGATTGGTCCGGCAGCTACACGATGCGCGCGCCGAACTCCGCCGCCGCGAGGGCGAGCGCGACCGGCTCTTGGAAGACCTGAAGGAAGCGAGCGGCGAGCGCGACCGCCACCAAGCCGCCGCCGCCGAGCTGCGCGTCAAATTGGAGCGGCTCGAAAAATCGCGCGCCGAAATGCCGGCGGGGGCGGGCGATCCGCCGCCGGAGAAAAGCGCGACCGACGCCAACAAAGCGGTGATCGCCCAACTGCGCGCCCGCCTCGAGCAAGCCGAGCAGTCCGCCGCCGAAGCCGAGGCGCTGCGCCTCGCCGCCGGGGAAGCTGCCAAAGAATTGGAATCCGCCCGCCACAAGCTGGCGGCCGCCGAGCAGGAGCGCGAAAGCCTCGCCACCCAGCTCGGCGCGCTCGAGCGCGAGCACGCCGCCGCCTTGTCCGCCGCCGCCCCGGATCGCGACCGCGATGCCGCCGATGAAGCCTCAGAAGGCGCGGTCGCGGCGGGCGAATTTGCCGCCGCCCAGCAGGAGATCGCGGCGCTCTCAAAGCGGGTGGCGCTTGCCGAAAAAGAAGCCGACCGCGCGAAGGCGGAAGCCGATCACGCCAAAGATGCCGCCGCCACCGCCGCTGACGAGCTGTCCGCGATGCGCGCCGAACTGGAGGCGCGCCATGCCGAAGCCACCGATGCGGCGGAAGCGGCGGCGGCGGAGATCACCAGCCTGCGCGCCGAAGTCGAGAAGGCGGACTACGAACTCAACCGCGCGGCCGCCGAGCTGGACAATCAGCGGGCCGAAGCGGAGGCGACGCTGGAAACCGAGCGCGAGAACGCGGCCAGCGCCGCCGAGCAGATGTTGACCCAGATCGAGGACCTCCGCTCCGCGCTCGAATCCGCCCAGGCGGAACTCAACGCCGCGCAGGCGGCCGCCGCCGACCGCGAGGCGGAGATCGCCACGCAGGCCGACCGGCTTGAGGCGCTCGGGCTTCAGCTCGCCGCCGCCCAGGACGAACGCACCGGTTTGATGGCAAAGCTCGACTCGCTACGCGGCGAAGCCGACGGATTCGCCGCCGATGCCCAGGCGCTCCAGGAGGAAAACGCCCAGCTCCAAGAATCGACCCGCGCACTCAAGTCGCTCCGCCGCGACCTCGATGCCGCCAACGAATCGCTCGCCAGCTCGCAGCGCGAAACCGCCGACCTGCGCGCGATGGTCGCCGACCTCGAAGGCCGCCTCGACCATGAAGCCTCCGCGCACGACGAGGACGCCGCCCGGCTCGCCGGCGAACTCGAAGCGGCGCGGGGCGAACTCGCCAAGGTGAACGAATCGCTCGCCATCGCCCAGCGCGCCGCCGAGGAAAAGGGAGCCGACCTTTCGATGGCGCAGGAGGCATGCCTCAACCTCCAGGAAAAAATCGACAGCCTCGCCGCCGAGCGCACCGCTTTGACCGAAGCGCTCGAATCCGCCGAGAAGAAAACCGCCGAGGCGCAGGCCAAAGTTGAGGCCAGCCAAGCGGAAGCGGAGGACGCCGAGGCGAAGAGCGCATTCCGCATCGATTTGCGCAAAGTCAACGAGATGCTCGCTGCCGACAAGAAGGCGCTCGAAGCCCGCGTCGCCGAACTCGAAAAATCGCTCGCTGAAAAGGGTGCCCCGAGCGGTGCCGGAGAAGGTCCGGAGCTGGCGGATCTCCGCGACAAATTGCGCCGGATCGCCACGCTGGCGAAGAGCGAGCGGGAGCGCGCGGCGTCGATCGAGGATCGCCTGTTCAAGGCGACCCGGCAGAACGACGAGCTGCGCCAAAAGATCGACGAGGCGGAAAACAAAGCCGCCTACTACAACCAGCAAATGGCCGCGCTGAAGAAGCGCCTTGCGGCCAAAGCGTAGACTGATTGCCAAAGAGATTTGCGCCTATTTTGATACCCGCCACTGCTGGCAAGCCACGGGGTGACCGCAATCCCGGCGTCGCGAATCCACTCTCCCCTCCTGGGAGGGGCGGGGGTGGGGCAGCGAGCATCGGACGACCTTGCCGAGATAGGTCCCGAAAGGCGCCCTAGTTTTTGGTAGTCCGCTGGTTTCAAGAGAGATACGCCTCATCTACCCACCCCTAAATCCCCTCCTAGAGGGGACTTGCGGCGCGACGCTCAGCCTCATCTGAGCCAGAGCAAAACAGGCGCGTTTTGGGCTGCCGATTCCCGCAATTGTTTTTGGCAATCTGTCTAGCCGCCGCGCCGCACTTGGCGGTGCCGCGCATTCTCCGCTTTTTCCGTGCCGAACCGGGGCTATCGATCCGGCATGTCCCCGCTCCGCGATCACCTCCTCCAAGGCTGCGTCATCCCCGCCCTGCCGCTCGCCCTCCACGAGGATGGGCGATGGTCGGAGCGGCACCAGCGCGCGCTCGTCCGCTATTACGTGGAAGCCGGTGCCGGCGGGCTGGCGGTCGGCGTCCACTCCACGCAGTTCGAGATCCGCGATCCGGCGCACGGCTTGTTCGAGCCGGTTCTCGAACTTGCCGCGCGGGAGATCGATGCCGGGCTCGCCGCCGACCCGCGACCGTTCGCCAAAGTCGCCGGCGTCTGCGGTGCGGGCGACCAGGCGCGGCGCGAGGCGCAATGCGCCCGCGACCTCGGCTACGATGCCGCCTTGGTCAGCCTGACCGCCTTGCGCGACGCGCCCGAGCCGGACCTCGCCGCCCACTGCCGCGCGGTGGCGGACATCCTCCCGATCATCGGGTTCTACCTGCAGCCCGCCGTCGGCGGCCGCCGCCTCGGCTACGGATTTTGGCGCGACTTTTGCGCCATCGAAAACGCCGTCGCGATCAAGATCGCGCCCTTCAACCGATACTTCACCAACGACGTCGCCCGCGCCGCCATCGACTCCGGCCGCGATGACCTCGCGCTCTACACCGGCAACGACGACAACATCATCGCCGACCTGCTCACCCCGTTTCGCTTCGGCGGCCGCGAGATCCGCATCGTCGGCGGGTTGCTCGGCCAGTGGGGCGTCTGGACCAAAGCGGCGGTCGAGCTGCTCGCCGCGCTCAAAGCGGTCGCCGAGGGCGGGCTGGTCCACCGCGAATGGCTCGCCCGCAACGCCGAACTCACCGACGCCAACGCCGCGATCTTCGACGCCGCCGGCGGCTTCGCCGGGTGCATCCCCGGCATCATGGAAGTCCTCCGCCGCCAACGCCTCGTCCCGTCAACCCGCTGCCTCAACCCCGCCGAAGCGCTCTCCCCCGGCCAAGCCGAAGAAATCACCCGCGTCTCCCAAGCCTACCCGTGGCTCACCGACGACGCCTTCGTCGCCGAAAATATCGACCGGTGGCTGGCGTAGCGGGGATCGCCCGGGCCCGGTTCTTCGCGACGATCCGGGCGGACGCTGGTTCTATGCTGGAGCGAAAGACCGCCGCCCGGCGCGCCGTTCCCCACTTGGCCGCGCGCGAATCTGCCCCACCTTGCCCCCATGTCTGAACTTCCCAGCGTAAAGCTCCCCAAGCCAGTCCCGCTCACGACGACCCGATTTCGGGCGCCGAAGAAGAACATCCCCCAGACGAAGCCCGAGCGCGATGCCTTGCTCGCCTGCATCCGCTCCTACATCGAGCGCGAAAACCCGGTGCCGCCGATGCCGCTCAGCGAGCTGGAGGTCCACGCCCGCCGCATCCTCGCGGAGACCGAGACCGACGAGCGATACCTGCACTACACGGCGGTCTGCCTGAACAATGAAATGTGGCGGGAGACGCTGGCGGCCATCCCCTACGAGCGCCGTTTGCTCCTCATGCCCAAGTGCTTGCGCGTCGAGGACAAATGCCCGGCACCGTTCGATGAATTCGGGCTGCTCTGCAAACAATGCGGGCTCTGCTCGATCCAGGATTTTCAAAACGAGGCGGAGCGCCTGGGCTATGCGGTGCTGGTCGCGGAGGGATCCGCCGTCGTCATGTCGCTGATCCAGACCGGGCGGATCGAGGCGATCGTCGGCATCTCGTGCCTGCCGGTCTTGGAAAGGACGTTCCCGTATGTCGAGGCCGCCGCCATCCCGTCCATCGCGGTGCCTTTGCTCCAAGACGACTGCATCAACACCACCGTCGATATCGATTGGGTGTGGGAATACCTGCACCTCACGTCCGATGACAAGACGCGCCGCCTGAACCTCAACGCGTTGCACGAAGATGTGCGCGAGTGGTTCTCGCCCGATTCGCTGGATGCGATCATGGGGCCGGCGGAGGGCGAGCAGGAGCGGATCGCCCGCGAGTGGCTGGGGCGCGCCGGAAAGCGCTGGCGCCCGTTTTTGACCGTCGCCGCCTACCAGGCGCTGCGCCCGGACCAGGGCGAGCCGATCCCGGACGACATCAAAAAGATCGCCGCGGCGGTCGAGTGCTTCCACAAAGCGTCGCTCATCCACGACGATATCGAAGACGAGGACGACGGCCGCTACGGGCAGCCGACGCTCCACGCCGAGCACGGCACCGCCGTCGCGCTCAATGCCGGCGACCTCCTGCTAGGCGAGGGCTACCGGCTGATCGGCGAATGCGCCGCCTCCGACGCGCAGAAGACCGAGATGCTCCTCGCCGCCGCCTGCGGGCAGCGCGAACTCTGCCAGGGTCAAGGCGCGGAATTGATCTGGGCCCGCGACCCGCAGCCGCTCAAGTCCTCCCAAGTCCTCGAAATCTTCCGCCAAAAGACCGCGCCCGCCTTCGAGGTCGCCCTCAAGCTCGGCGCGAGCTACGCCGGCAAGCTGGCGGAGGTCGCCGGCGCGATCCACGAATACTCGGAGAACCTCGGCATTGCCTACCAGATCCGCGACGACATGGACGACCTCGCCGAGGACTCCGGCGACAACGAACTCGACCGGATGCGGCCGTCCATCATGCTCTCCGTCGCCCGCGAAAAGGCGAAAGGCGACGACAAGGCGCTGCTCGAATCGCTCTGGAACCACGAGGATCTCGAAGGCGTCGCCCTCCACAAGATCCGCGCCCTCGTCCATGCCGTCAAAGCGGACGACAAGTGCCTGCTCATGCTCGAAACCTATAAAGAACAGGCGATCCGCGCGCTCCAGAACGTGGAGAACTCGAACCTCAAAGGGCTGCTCCGCCGCGTGCTCGGCAAGATCTTCAACGACCTCGAAATCAAAGGCTGGTGCCACGAATTCGAAGAGCAAAACGGCGTCAGCGAAACCGACCGCCAGCAAGCCGCCGCCCTGCCGGTCGCCGTGCGCGCAGTCTAAACAGATTGCCAAAAAGTCGTGCGGGAAAATGTCGCCCGAAACCGGCGCGCGCCGGTCGGGTTGCGCAACCGCCCAACTTGATTACGCACGGTCGGGCATGCGCCTCGCTGCGTAGCGGCGGCTGATCTGTAGCCCAGCCTTTCAAGGCTGGGTGAAAGGGGTGAACACATCCCCGCCGCGTAGCGTCGGTTGAACCCCGGGTTGTCCGGGATCGCCAGCGCCTGGATCAACCGTTGCGACGCGGCGGGGCGGCGCGGTGCCGCGGGGGAGACCCGGCCCTACTAACTAAAGGACCGAGCTACAAGACGGTCGCCGCTACGCGGCGGATTCGTTTAGCTCGCTTTATCCATAGACCGGGCTTTCTGCGATAAGCGCCAATGCTTTTGGCAATCAGTCGAGCTAGACTAAACCGCCATCCACCGATGCGTCCCGCGAAGTCGTCGGCGCGGCGCCCCGCTCGGAGTGTCTCATACGCCCCAAAGGGGCACCCTGAGATAGCCCAGGGCAACGCCCTGGGATTTCGCCCGGAAAATGAAACAAGCCCTGAAGGGGCGACCTAAACCAGGCGCGCCGCCAGGGCTAGGAACGCCCCTTCAGGGCTGGGCGGCAGTGAAGACCAAAACCCAGGGCGCTGCCACCGGGCTATCATATCGCGCGCCTTCAGGGCTGGATCTTCCCGGCATCAACCGGAACTGGCGGAAGGGACGGCTTGCCAAACCGTCTGGCGGCACCCGATGGTGAATCCCTACGAATTCCGTGTCGGATTCGGTGGGCGCACCGGGGGTGAGAACGCCCTTCAGCAGATCGACAACGTGATTGTCAACATCCCGGAGCCGGGGCGCGCGGCGCTGGTCATGATGGGTTTGCTTGGCATCGCTCTCCGCCGCCGTAAGTAAGCGGGGCGACCGGCGAGTGAACGGGACATCGATCGGGCGCGCACTTTTCTGGAGCCGAAGCATCTTGATTGCGGGATTGGGAGACCGTCCCGCATTGACAAGCCGGGCATTGGAATGTTTCTGCGGGGTGCCACCGGATTTCATCCCCGAGTTTCCGGCACCGCGCATGACCCCTGCTCCCTCGACCACCCACCTTGTTCTCATCCCGTCGTTTAACACGGGGCTAAATTGCTGGAGACGGCGCGCGCCGCGCTCGACCAGTGGGTGCCGGTCTGGATCGTGATCGATGGCAGCACCGACGGGTCCGCTGAGGAAGCCGCCGCCTGGGCGCAAAGCATCGGGCAGGATCGCGTCCGCGTCTTCCGCCTGCCGGAAAATCGCGGCAAAGGATCCGCGATCTACACCGGACTACAGGCGGCGGTCGAGGCGGGGTTCGAGGCGATCCTCACCATGGACGCCGACGGCCAGCATCCCGCCGATTTGATCCCGGAATTCATGCGCCTGTCGCGGGAGAACCCCGGCGCGCTGATCCTCGGCAAACCGATCTTCGGTGCCGAAGCGCCGCCCGAGCGCGTCAAAGGGCGCGAGATCTCGAATTGGTGGGCGCGCGCGGTGACCGCCGCAGGGCGACATCGGCGACTCGCTCTTCGGCTTCCGCGTCTATCCCGCCAAGCCGCTCCTCGCCGCCATGGACGAAACTCGCTAAGCCCCGCCGGTTCGACTTCGACGCCGAAACCGCCATCCGCCTCGTCTGGCGCGGCACCCCGACCGTCAACGTTCCCGCCCCGTGCAAATACCTCACCGCCGAACAAGGCGGCGTCTCCCACTTTCGCTACGGCCGCGACAACGTCCTCCTCACCTGGATGTATGCCCGCCTCTGCCTCGGCTTCCTCCGGCGGCTGCCGTGGATGTTGATTCGGCGGAGGCGCAAGTAGCACGGATCTCCAATCCCCGTCTTTTCTGCTGCCCGCGAGTGGCAGAGGGGTTCCTCCCAAAGTCTGCGGCCGGACGCCTCGGCGAGGCATACCTACCCTGTGCGCGGCATCAGGTAGGGGTGTTTTGACAAACCCTCCGCCGCCGCGCTCCGATTCGCCACGGATTGGAGATCCGCGCCACCAGACCGCTCATCTACCCTCCAGTGGCTATCAGGGGTCCAAATCCAACTCTTGCGCCTTGGATGAGAAGATCAATAGCGACAGTTCCCCCTTGTTATCGAATCCCACTACCGATGGGTCCCCGCCATCGTCGATCCCGTCGGTGCCGACGCTCCAGATCAGGGCGTCGGCTTTGGAATAGCGGACCGGCTCGCCGGAGAAAAAATCGGTCGGCACGGCGTCGATGATACCGGGAACCAGATCGCTGAGCGAGTCGGGCAGCTCGCCGCCGTGCGCCGCTTGCCACTCTTTGATCGCGGCGAGGGCGATGAGGAGTTCGAATCTTTGTCGGGCTGCAAGCCAGTTGTCTGAGACATGGAACATCGCGAGATCGATTGAATGTAAGGCGGCTTCCCTTCCTGAAATGTTCGACTCCAGAAACTTGAAAACAGGATGCCGTAATCCTTCTCTCAGCTGATCGAAGGAGGGAGTTGCACGATGAGCGATTGGCAAGGAATAGTTCCGCCGTTGTTCGCTATAGAGCAGAGCGTAGAGATTTCGGGTCGCGTTTGGCTTATAAAAGAATCTTCCCAACCAACTGTCCCGGTCGCTCCCGCTCATAGCAATCGAAGGATCAAGCATTGATTCTTTCATGCACTGGAATTCAACTTGGAGGGACCTCCCCAAAGCGCCTTCGGCGATCCGGTAGGTGATTAGCCTTCGGGCAAGGTCCCGCGTCTCGTCGGCGTTACATTCGGTCGCGGCAAGCAATTCGTGTAGCGTGGTAATTGCGATTGAATAATCGACTGTCGCAACCAATTGCCCGAGAAAGTTGCACGGGGACTCAGAAAGCAGCATTGCGAGTTCGAGAGAACCCTCGACCGGTCGGAGCGCTTCGCGTCGGTCGCCCGCGTGAGCAAGCGCCTTCGCCTCGATCCTCTTCAGCCGCGAAAGATCGGTCAATTGAATGAATAGCCCTGAGGCGTCGGAAGAGGTTGGGGCAGGATCGGCGAGCCAACTTGGTTTCGCTAGGGCTTCATCCATGAGGGTAAAGGCGGGCTTTGCCTTGGCGAGGATGTCTGCGGCGACGGCTTTTTCCCAGTCGGCTGATGGAGGCATCAGACCGCGCACCGCATCGGAGTAAGTTTCCCATTCGTCGTTCTGGATCGGCGCGGTGATCGGGTCGTCCAACCAATCCAACGCATCGCCGAGCTTCCTCATGACCACGACACCATTTTCCTCGTCGGGAACCGGCTGGATGGTTATCTCAAGATCTGAGTAGTCACCGGGAGATTCATCGACCAGGAAATAGGCGGCGACTGCGCCGGCGAACAAGAGGGCGATGGCGAGAATGAGGCGGCGGACCGCCTTCTTGTTCTGGGGATTCGGTTCTTTCATCGGCATGGCGTGTCGCGTCTGCCTGCGACCATGCGCCGAGTGGCGGCGGATGACAATACCATTTGCTGCCTCGGGCGTGACGCCCGATTTTGGCAGATGAAACGCGCGCTTTTACTCATCCTCGACAGCGTGGGCTGCGGTCATGCGCCGGACGCCGCCGCCTACGGCGATGCGGGATCGAATACGCTGGGGCATATCCTCGAGCAGTGCCCGGATCTGCGGCTGCCGACCTTGGACGCACTCGGGCTGCGCGAGATCTTGCGGGGCGCGGCCGGGGCGGCCATTGAAAACCCACCTGGGGCGGCGTCGGTCGCGTGGATGCGCGAGCGGGCGGCGGGCAAGGACACGACTTCGGGGCATTGGGAGATCGCCGGTGCGGTGCTCGACGAACCGTTCGCGACCTTCGAGCACTTCCCCGCCGATGTCGTCGCGGCGATCGAGGCGGAGGCAAAGACCCGGTTCATCGGCAACAAACCGGCGAGCGGCACCGCGATCATCGCCGAGCTGGGCGACGAACACATGAAAACCGGCGCGCCGATCCTCTACACCTCGGCGGATTCGGTCATGCAGATCGCGGCGCATGAGGAGGTCGTGCCAGTGGAAGAACTCTACCGGATCTGCCGGGTCGCGCGCGGGCATTGCGACCGGCTGCGTATCGGCAGGGTGATCGCGCGGCCGTTCATCGGGCGGCCGGGTCATTTCACGCGGACGGCGAACCGGCACGACTTTTCCTACCCGCCGCCGCGCACCGTTTTGAATGCGCTGGACGAAGCCGGCATCCCGGTGGCCGGGGTGGGCAAGATCCGCGATATCTTCGACGGCAGCGGCATCGCCGAATCGCATCCGACCAAAAGCAACGCCGAGGGCATGGCGGCGATCGAGCAATTGTGGGCGGAGCGCCGGGAGGCGCTCATCTTCGCCAATCTCGTGGACTTCGACCAGCTCTACGGGCACCGGCGCGATGTCCGGGGCTATGCTGCCGCGCTGGCGGAGTTCGATGCCTGGCTTGCGGGTTTTCTGCCCATGATCGAAGCGGGCGACCTCGTTTTGATCACCGCCGATCACGGCAACGACCCGACGTGGCAGGGCACCGACCACACCCGCGAACAGGTGCCGCTCTGGGCTCTTGGATCCGCCGCGCAGCCGCCGGAGAACTTCGGGCTGCAGGACGGATTCGGGTTCGTGGCGCGGACGATCGCCGCGTATTTTGAGGTATCCGGCGGCGGGGCGAAAGCCGGTGCCCGCTAGCCAGGCTAGGATTGCCGCGCCCCATCCGCCGGCGCATCGCCCCTTTGCGCCATGCGCGCGATCTTGGCGAAGAGTTCGCCTCGCTGGGGCGGGAGCCGCTTGTAAACATCGTGGATCGCGTCGGCGGCGTTTTGCTCGCCGGCGATGCCGAGGAACTTGGCGACCTCCGCCTCGAAATACTCGACCGCGCGGGCATCCGGTTCCTTATCGCCGAGGAAGTTGAGGGCGCGTTCGAGCAATCCGTAGAGCGGCTCGATGGGTGCCTCGGGTTCGGCCACGATCTCGACGAGGCGGGCGAAGTAGGACCCCGCCAAGACGCGGAGGTAGGACGATGAAATGCCGACGCGATGGCTGGCGACGCCGACTTCCCGCAGCGAATGCAGGTCGCCCCGCCGGGCGCGGGCGAACGTGATCTCCCCGCCGAAAAAGAGGTCGAGCTTGCCCGCAAACGGACCGCCGGGGCGCATCGCGCCCTTCGCCGCCGTGCGGACGATCCCGAACTCCTGCGTGCACCAGGTCACGATCAGGCTCGTCTCGGTGAGCCGCGACTTGCCCACCAGGATGGCGCGAGCCTTCTCGACCGCTGCAGGCATCGGGCGCTACTTCTTCGCCCGGATCTCGTAGATCTGACCGGGGTTCTTATCCGCCCACGAAAGCACCAAAATCTCGCCGTTTTGGTCGAGGCAGTAAGCGGCGGGCTTGTAGGGGAAGTCCTTGGTCGGGCGCTCGTAGATGACCGTATTTTCGGCGACCTTGTTGTCGGGTCCGAGCTTGAGCGCCCACGTCTTCCCGCTGCCCCAATCACCGTAGAGGTAATAGCCGGCGAGCCCCGGGTTGGCCTTGCCGTGGTAAACCACGCCGCCGGTGATCGAGATGCCATCCGCGTGGCTGTAGTCGATGATCGGGTCGATGAACTCCGCGCCCTCCGGCGGCGCGTCTTGGCGGATCGGGAATTTGTGGGTGCCTTCGCGGAAGCTCCACCCGTAGTTGCCGCCCTTTTCGATCA
>JAWLBD010000058.1:0-34918 GCA_041395145.1 Verrucomicrobiales bacterium
TCACCGACACCGACGCCGAGGTCGTCAACGGATCGCGCAACTGGGGTGCCGGATTCATGCCGGCCGTTTACCAGGGATCGCGCTTCCGCCCCGGCGACGAGCCGATCGCCTTCCTCAAGACGCCGGAGGGCATCGCGCCGCAGCGGCAGAGGGCGAAGCTCGATTTCCTCGCCCAGCTCAACCAGCGGCACGCCGCCCAGCGCCCCGATAATTCCGAACTCGAGGCGCGCATCCGCAGCTACGAGCTCGCCTTCCGCATGCAGGCCGAAGCGCCGGTCGCCATCGATTTGAAAAGCGAAAGCGAGGCGACCCGGCAGCTCTACGGGCTGGACAACAAGGAGACGGAAACGTTCGGGCGCCAATGCCTGCTCGCCCGCCGCCTGTCCGAGCGCGGCGTCCGCTTCGTCCAGCTCTACCATGGCGCGGGCAGCAAGTGGGACAGCCACGACAACATCGAACCCGCCCACAGCAAGCTCTGCCGCGCGGTGGACAAGCCGATCGCCGGATTGCTCCGCGACCTGAAGGCGCGCGGGCTGCTCGACGAGACGCTCGTCGTGGCGGTTGGCGAGTTCGGGCGCAGCCCGGAGAAAGGCGTGAGCACGTCCGGCAACGGGAACGACGCCGATGGGCGCGACCACTGGCCGTATTGCTACACCAGCGTGGTCGCCGGCGCGGGCATCAAGCGCGGCTACGTCCACGGCGAGTCCGACAAGACCGGCTCCGCCCCGCTCGAAAGCCCGGTCCATCCGAGCGAGCTGCTCGCCACGATCTACCACGCCTTCGGAATCGATCCCGAAACCATCGTCTACAACCACCTCAACCAGCCGCGCGAACTGGTGAAGGCGAAGGCCGTCACCGAGTTGTTCGGGTAAAAGAATATGCGGGAAACCCTAGGGAAGACCGTTGGCAAGACCCTCGCCGCCGCCGGGGTCCTCGGGATGGTTTGCTTCTTCGGCTACATTCTCCAATTGGCCGCTATCCTGTCGAACCGCGCCCTCGCCGAGCCGGGCCCCTGGGTCACGGCGCTCATTTTCACCGGTCCGATGCTCGTCGGGATCTCGATGCTCCTCTCGGTCTTCGCGCCACCCGACCGCAGCGGAAAGCCGCGGCTGCTGACGGCCATCGGCGCTGCCTTCACGGCGGCGGCTGGGATTTTTCTTTGGCGCGCGAGCGGCGAGCTCGGGGCATTCACCGTCTTGTTCCTCGGAGGACCGGTCGCCTACCTGCTCACGCTCATCATCTTCCCGCCCGCCAAACAACCGGGCGACCAACGACGTCAGGGGTAGCGACGCCCAAGGTCAGGCGTCCGCCCGCGCGCGGTAATCGCGCGGCCGTTCGCGATTTTCAATCTTGGCCGCCACCAGGCATCGGCGACGATTGGGCAAACCGTCCCCACCGGCGGCCGCAATGTAGAGACGGCACTCCTGCCGTCCTCGGTGTGCGGCACCGACCTCGCGCAAGACGATCAGTGTAAGGGCGACGCCGCTTCGCTTCCTCATGGACGACAAGATTGTTGCCGCCACCAGGGATCGGCGGACGATTGGGCAAACCGTCCCCACGGGTTGAAAATCCGTGCTACTTCGGCGCGCGCGCCTTTCGCGGACCGAATCCATATCTGGCAGGCATGTTCCTCCCCCAAATTTTCCTGCCAGCAACAACGGGCGGTTTGCCCGCCCCCCTACGACGCCTTCGGCTTGCCACCGCCGAGGCACAAAAAAAGCCGCAGGGGCGATCCTGCGGCTTAGTGCGTCGGCGTTGGGGAAATTTGATTTCTAGGGCGAACCGGAGAATTGAGATTGTCGCCGCCCCCGCCATTTGTATGCTTCGGGCGTTGCCCGGCGGCATTCATCTCAGATCATCCCCCTCAATCTCTGCCCATGGAATCACACGAGGTCATCAAACAAGCGTTCGAAAAAACGAGCCCCAAACAGGTCGCTGCCGAAATGGGGCTCTCGCTTTCGCTCGTCTATAAGTGGGCGCAGCCGACGTCAGAAACGGGGAGCGGGAGCCGCAATCCGCTCGACCGCGTCCTCGAGCTGCTGCGGCTCACCCGGCATCTGCCTTTGATCGAATGGCTCTGCCGGCGGGCGGGCGGCTACTTCGTCCGCAATCCGACGAGCTACTGCAAAGAAGGGTTCGAGGTCATGCCGGCCGCCAACGAGATCGTCCAGCAATTCGCCGGGCTGCTCTCCGTCATCTCCCAAGCCGCGCTCGATAACAAAATCACCGGCGACGAATCGCGCCAGATCCGGCGGCACTGGGACGAGCTGAAGTCCTACACCGAGGGCTTCGTCCGCTGCTGCGAGGAGGGCGACTTCGACGAGATCAAACGCCAGCTCGGCAAGTAGCTGCCCGCTTTAACCCGCCGGTATCCCCGCCGCTGCCGGCGAGCCGCCCGCCCCGCGATAGACGCTGAGGTAATCGGCGGCGAGCTTCGCCCAATCAAACGTCTCCCGCGACCAGCGCCGCGTCGCCTCCCGCTCGCTCTCGTCCCGCGGGATCGCGCATTGCAGGCAGGTCCGGATCCCGCTGGCGATCCGGTCCACGCGCGGCGGCACGATGCAGATGTCCTCGCGCCCACCCCATTGCACCCACGGCGTGGCATCGGAGGTCAACACCGGCGTGCCGACGCGCAATGCCTCCAGCACGGCGAGCCCGAAGTTCTCCGAGTGGCTGGGCAAAACGAAAAGGTCCGCGCCTTGCAGATAGCGCCACTTCTCCGCGCCCCACACCGGACCGACCCAATCGATGCGCGGGAGCGCCCCACCCCGCGCCGCGCAGAATCTTTGCAAGGCGGCCGTCAGCCGGGCATCGCCATCGCCGACGACGGCGAGGCGCAGCGAGGCGCGGTCGCGCTCGGGCAGGGAGACGAGGGCGCGCAAGAGCAGGTCGAGCCCCTTCTTCCGGTCGATGCGCGAAAGGAAGAGCAGGACGCGCTCGCCCTCCGCCCAGCCTAGCGCCGCCCGCGCCGCCGCGTAGTCGCAGCCCGGATCGGTATCCAGCCCGAGCGGGATCGAATGCGGCGCGCAGCGCGGGAGCAAGGCGAGCAGGTTCTGCCGCTCCATCGCGCCGGTCGCAAAGATGCCGGCGGCCCCGCGCAGGTGGCGGCGTTCGCGCATCAGGTAGTAGGGCTTTTTCTTCCACCACTTCGACCGCCGCGCCCACGGCTCGAGCATCCCGTGCGGCGAAACAAAATAACGGACGCCGCGCTCCGCGCAAAATCGGTAAAACCGGGCATGCCCCGGCTGCCAGATCCCGTGAAAGTGATAGGCGTCCGCCACCTCAGGCTCCGCCGGATCCACCATCACCCGCACGCCGCATGCCTCCAGCGCCGCCCGCAATCCATCCACCGCCAAGTCGATCCCGCCCCGCCGCTGATCCGGCGGCGGCAGGAGAAAGGCGATGGTGGTCGGGGATTCGCTCATGGCTGGCGAGGATTTTGGTTGGCTCCAAAAAGCAAGGCATATTTCTGGCACATCTGAGTTATGCTAAACTCTCTTAGAAAGAGATCCTTTGCGCCTAATCTTGCCTCCTCCAGAAGGCTTCTCTTCGCAACGTAATTCAGCCAATGACTTTGTTCGTCCATCTCAATAATCCCTGAAGCCCGAAACGGCGATATCTCATCTAGCAATCCGCTCTCAACAAAGCACGGTAACCCTGCCGATAATGCCTCGAGAACCGCGAACGGCATCCCCTCATAAATAGCCGTATGGATCAACGCGTCAGCCAAACCGAGCCAAGGCTGCACTTCAGATTGCCATCCTGCAACTAGAAATTTTTCACGGATACCGCTAGCTTGCGTTGCCGCTTCGAATTCGGCGCGCATCCGCCCATCGCCAACCCAAACAAATCTTGCTCGGCTATCTTCTTTTGAGATCTGGACCGCTCTGCGAACGAACTCAAGCGGCGCTTTCTGCGGTTCCAATCGTCCCAATCCCAGGAAAATCAGCTCATCTTGATCAAAGCCGTACTTCCTCCGAAGATTCGCCCCACACCGGCTCAGATAATCCATGTCTGGCTCTGGCACCCCGTTGTTTATCGCCTCAACCTTTCGTCCTGAGAGAAATTCACTCAGTTCACATGCCCGATCAATCGGGGCCGTGACAATAGCTCCTCTAAACCCTCGCAAAAGCCAAGCCGCCGCCCTGTCTCTTATCCACGCGTGCCGGGCACCGAGGTATTTCGCGCTTTGCGTGATATGGATCATGCAAGCCACTTTAGGCGCCGCGCCATCAAGCTGTTGCAGCAAGTCTAAGCCATCCTCCAAGTTTTGCTTGTTCAACAAGATTGCATCTGCGCCCCATGCCACCCAAGCATCTTTCGCTTTTGACGCTCTCGGTGATGGAAATAGATGCGCGAAGGACCTCAGCCGTCTGTGATAAGTATTTACATACTCACCGCGAATGACCTCCCCGACCTCTGAAAACTGGTCCGCCAACTCATTCATCTGAGGATGATGCGAACACCATAACCCGACTTTATGTCCTAGGTCTCTGAGTCCCCTCCCAAGATAGCGAAGCCACAGTTCACCTCCGCCACGCGATCCTGAACTCGTGCTTATTAATAGAATTTTCATCGGTCGTATTTCAATGACTGAAGGATTGCCGCCAGCCGCGCCGCCCCCGCCTGGGGGGCAAGCTCGGCGGCTGTGACCCGCGCCGCCTGCGACATCGATGCGCGGAGCGTCGCATCCGCTCCGATGGCAAGCATCGCATCGGCGAGCGCCCCGGCGTCACCTGCGGGAACGACGCAGCCATTGACGCCAGCTTCGATCAACTCCGACGCTCCCACCGCATCGCTCGCGATCACTGGCAAGCCGGAGCCGATCGCCTGGTTGACGACCACGCCCCAGCCATCGTGGCGGCTCGGCAGGACAAAGCACGACGCCTGCGCAAACAACCCCGGCAGATCCGCCGGAGCCACAAATCCGGCATTCTCGACGCTTTCGCCCAAGCCAGGGTCGCGCGACTCCGCCTCCGCCAAGAATTTCGGTAAATCTCCCTCGCGCCCCGCCAAGATCAGGCGCGCGGCGGGAATCTCGCGCCGAACCCGCCCGAATGCCTCGAGCAAGACATCGACCGCTTTCCGCTCGATCATCTGCCCGCAAAAAAGAAAGGTCGGGATATCCGGATAACCCGCCGCTTCCCGCGCCGCCCCAAATGAAGCGATTTCGCAGAAATAGGGAACGCGATGCATCGGAAGCTTGGGAAAACGCTCGCGATAGGATGCTCTCCGCCATTTTCCCGATACATCCCGGATGACCTTGCCAGCGGAGTACCAGCCGACCTGCGCCGCCGCAGCGCCTGGTTGCTCGGTCGCCGCATCCGCTCCCCCAAAATAGCCACGGGATCGAATGCTCTGGATCAACCGCCGCATGGCGACCTGCCCGGTCCACGCCGTCAACACCACATTGACCACCGCCGCGTCAAATGCCGATAGGTCCGGCAATCCCCAATTGAAATGGCATCGCCGCATCCCCCGCCCAAGGCACCGCCCCGGCAAGACCCGCTCAAACGACCGCAGCGGCATCTCCGGCCACGGCGAATCTGGCGCGGCCTTCTCAAGGTAAAGAACCTCCAGAGAAATGCCCGCCGTATCCGCCAAAGCCCCCAACAAGTCCCGCTGATACGGGGAGGGGACGACCGAGAGAATGATGGCTCTCACAACAATCAATCGCGGTCCATTCAGACCGTTCAGGGCAACGGACGTCCGGTGCGTAGGCGATCTGCCTGCGAGTCTGCCCTGACCACCTGCTGCGCCTGATAGACTTTGCGAATCATTTGCCATGTGAACACCACCACGGCGAACGTTGGGAGCAAAAAGACCCCAATCGCATAGATACTTCGCATCGAGATCACCAGTCCAAGGAACCCGGTGACGTAGATGAGGAACCCAAGGTCACTATTTGTCCGCGCGGCAAGCCGATTCCACCAACCCGCAAAAATTCCGAATACAAAGCAACCAAACACCACCCCTGGCATCCCAAATCCAACCCACATCTCCCCCACAATGGTGATTGAAATGGTCAATGTCATTGGTTTTCCTTCGCGCGCAAAGGCATCCTCAATTTTGAGAGCCAGCCCAAGCGGTTTCCCGGACCAGAGCGCCCGAGGAATCGGGCGAAAGAAGATTTCCTTCACGATATCCCACCGCTGATACTCTACCTGGTGAGGAAAGGCCCGAATGGTTTCCGAGATGTTAAAAAGGTTGGCATCGACAAACAACTCATCTCTTTCATCGACTGGACCAGATGAAGGACCGACATAACTTCGTCCCAAGTAATAATCGCCTTGCATGAATTTCTTGAGACCAATTTGCCGGAAAGCAAGCATGAAATTCGTCGCGAAATACATCACCCCAAACATCATTCCAAAAATTAGAAATACTCGCAAGATCGACTTCCGCTCCATGAATAGGGTGTAGGCCACCCCAAACATGATGAGCTGAACGAAAAAGCGGTGGCGGGTTCCCGAGGCAAATGCTTCGAAAATGGTGATGAGCGTGACGAGTCCCACCAAAGTTAGCGTCAAGGTCTTGAAGCGCTTGTGCTTTACCAAGATAATCCCACCGAGAGGCGCTATAACGTAGAGGAGAAGGTTCACCTGTAGAGGAGTGCCTTCCAGTTGCCAAAGCGGCGCCTCCCCACGGCTGCAGGAAAAGCGGGGGTACCATCATCTGGTCGATCAGCTCAATCGGGTTGAAATTGATTGCGATCAGCATGTGCAGATAGGCGAGGATCGCCGCCAACCAAAAGAGAAATAGGAGCGTCCAATTTGGCAGCGGCTTCCGAAAGAAGCTGGCGAAAGACGGGCTTTTGAGATTGCCCAAAATGACGCCCAATCGCGATAGCAAGAAATGCCACCATCGTCGCATTAATCGAAGTTCGCGCCAATTCTAGAGACTTTCGAGTCAAAACCCGGCTGCGGGAATAAAAAACCTGCGTAGATCAACCCGTAAAGCCCCATTAGGCAAAAAGAGGTCCGACGGAAAAGGTTCCTTGCTCCATGGCGTAGGTCAAAAGCAGCGGTGAGGGCAAGCCCAAACCCGACTCCCCAGGCACATCGGTTGTACTAACCCGAGGGGACGAATCCGCTCAGGGTGCTCCAGGTCACGAGCACGGTCACCACGAACAGAAAGGTCCCGACCATGTCACTTTGGGCAATTGGTCCGCTTTCCGGGGCGAATTAGCACTCGCCGAGGGCAGCGCGATGACGTCTTGAGATTGCATGAGGGATATCGAAGAAACGCGCGAAGGGCGCTTGTCAAGAACTGGGCGTTTTGCTTTGCCAACGCCAGACTTCGCCTAAAGGGGACACCATGCCGGGCGATTCCGAAACATCTCAATGGCGCTACCTGCGCCTAGCCGCCTACCTTGCCAGCTTGGCGGCGATGATCCTTCTCGTCGCTTTTGCTTCGAAGCCCCTGTTTTACGACGAGCCATGGTACCTAAACACGGTGGGTTACCTGAACGAATTCGGTTTCAGCCACGAGTTCTTCGCGAAATACCCGGGCTATGCGGGTCCGCTCATCACCTTTGTCCACTCGGCGCTCGAGCCGATCACGCACCTTCACGCCCCGGGCGTCCGACTCGTCAGCGTCGGCGGCTTAATCGTTTGCCTGCTTGCCTTGGCATGGGCGGCAAAATCCATCGGGGCAAAAGCTCCGTGGCTCGCCGGACTTTCGCTGTTGGCCATCCCAATGGTCTGGGGGTCCTCGACCCTCGCGATGACCGAGACGCCCGCCATCGCCCTCGGCTGCCTCGGCGTCGCCGCGTACCTCGCTTCGCTCAAGGCATCCACTCGATGGAGCGGCTGGGGCTTGGCGTTGGCCGGAGGCATCCTCTTTTCGCTGGGGATCACCGGGCGCCAGACCTTCCTAGCCGCCATTCCCGCCTTGGCATTGGTCGGCCTCAGCAAAGAGTGGCGTGCCCACGCCGCTTTCTTCGTGGTCGGCTCGTTGATGGTGGCGGGACCGCTCTTTTTGGAGTGGGGCGGTCTTTCGTCACAGTTTAACCAAGCCCGCGTTGCCGCAAATCAAACGAGAACCTTTAATCTAGCCTACGGCTTTTTGTCGTTTGGCTACGGGGCGATCGCTGCACTGATCCTCTCGCCCAGACTTTTTTCCTCACTTTCCCGAAAGTGGCTCATCTTGGCGTTTGCTGGAGGAATCTTCATAAATCTAGTGGCATTCAGGATGCATTTTCTTCCCGCCCTTGGCATCGCTCAAAGCATTCTTCCCGATGCGATGCTGGGACCGATGACACTCCTTGGCGGCTCGATCTTTTTCGGAATCGGCAGCGCGTTTGCTGGCACACTGCTTCACCACATGTGGGTCAACCAGCGCGACTCGATTCAACTCGCGCTCCTCGCGGCGGCGGGAATTTTGTTTTTCACGCCGGTGTGCATCGCCCATACCTTTGGAGGACGTTATGTCTTCGTGGCGCTCCCTTTTCTCCTCCTAGCTTGTCTCCGCTACCAAACCGGAAACGAAAAGTGGCGATTCGCCCGCCATTCCATTGGCATTGCCGCTGGCATCGCTGTTGGAGTCACCCAGCTATATATTGTTCCAATTAAGCTATGGGATACCGCATGGGCGCCAGAGCTTCATCTTTACTTTCCGCATTTACTAGATGCGCATCCAGAACTCCTTGAAATGATCAAGCAGTAGGCGGTTGCGTCCCCGCGTAAAATCCATGCCTCTGCCGAATTTCGTAAAGGGCGAGAAACATCCTGATGCTGTCCCGAACGATGCGAACCTTGCTGCCCGCGATTTCTCGCCACGAAATCGGTCGCTCGCATACCCGAAAACCCTTCTTGAGCAGGAGCAGGCATAGCTCTACGTCAAAGGCGAAGCCGGTCTCCTCAAGGTCAGGTTCGATTGCTCTGAAAGCGGCGGTCCGCAGCACCTTTAATCCGCATTGCGAGTCGTAGGGGGCGATTCCGACCACCGTTGTCACCAGCGTCGCAAAAATCCTGCCGGTCAGGTGCCTAGACGCAAGGCGGTCCACCGATTTTCCGAGCATCTTGATCCGCTACCAAACCACGCGTCCACGCCTTTGTTCTCCTGTCTCGCTGACTCGATGAGTTGGCATACTTCGTCGGGAGGCACCGATCCATCCGCGTCGACAAACGCGAGGAAATCTGGATTGCCCCTCCGGAGCGCCTCCCGCCATCCTGCGTAGATTGCGCCTCCCTTTCCCCGGTTATTCGGAATTAGAAGAGGTTTGTCCAATATCGACGAAAAGCGCCCCCTCAATTCACTTACCAAAACCCGGAGGGCTTCCGCCTCCGCTTGACCTGAACCATCATCAACCACTATGATCCTAACACAATGGTTTTTCTGGCAGCCAGGCAGCAAAGGCTCTGGAGGAAGCGGGGAAGCCAAGCTCGCTTTCGAAAAGCATCGGAATCACTAAGCAGCATTCTGCCATCGACTAGAACGCTTGAGGCGGAGATGTCTCCGGGTTCGATTTTTTATCATTTCTCTAGAAGGCAGCCCCTCAGCCGATTCTCTCCGGGCGACGACATACCGGGGTCTTCCTTTAACCTCGATGTAGATGCGGGAGATGTATTCGCCGAGGACGCCGAGGCAGATGAGTTGGATGCCGCCGAGGGTGAGGACGGCGACGGCGAGGGTGGTGAATCCGAGGACTTCGAGTTCAGGAAGTAGCTGCCCATCTGGAGGAATTTGAGGGCGACATTTTGAGCTTGTAGAGGAATCCGGTGGAGGCGATGGCGAGACCGAGCCAGCCGACGAGTTTGAGCGAATGCGCCCCTCGATCTCGACCGCGAGACATCATGCTGTTCGGCTGGAAAGTAGGATCTCATCGATTCTCGACCTCAAAGGTGCTTCTGCGCCACGATCGCATTTGGTCTTCGCTGCTTTACCCTTAATGATCACGGCGAGATACTCCCGATTACGCCGATGCAGAAGAGCATGCTGGCGATGAACGAGAGGTAGAGGGCTAGGCGGTAGTTCCCGGCCTCCTACGGGAATCCGAAGATCGAAAACTCGGGGACGAATCGGTTGATGGTGAAGAGGATGGCGGCGGCGATGGTGGCGAATCCCATCCCGATTCCGATCAGAGTTGCCATGCGGAGCGGGATCGTGCTGAAGCTGACGAACGAATTTCTGGCAAGGAGGATTAGCTTAGCGGCGGGTATTGTTTTCCGCGCGCCCTGCCGGGACGGTCGTAGGGGGGATTGCTTTTGGCGGAAGCCGACCCAGGCCTGAAGCCCGGCGGAAGATCGGGGATGCTTCTGGAAGACTTAACACGGCGTCCAAGGCTTTGCGATTGAGGACGCAAAAGTCACCTGCATCGATTTTACCATTCGTGTTCGGCAGACCGGCTACGATCCGGTAGAAGAGCGCCGAGTAGCAAGCCCGCAGGATGAGCGGGGCGTCCCGTTTTTGTCTCTTTCCGTAGCAGATGTCACACCGATCATCCGGACTTCTATGAAAAGTTTGAGGAGAACCTCGATAGATCCTCGAGGTCGCAATCCATCACGGCCGACACACGCCCCACGCGCAACTTGCCAACCCGGTGGCGACAGCTGCCTGATGCCCGAAGTTTCGGCTCAATGAGACGCCCTGAATCCGTTATCCTTCTGGTTCAAAGCCCAAATGATCTCGTTGTTCCATCCCGGCTGCCGTCGTCTACTAGGATGATCTCCCACTGTGTGCGGACTTCGGATTCCGTGGCTGAACCGGGCGATCTGACCAGCCTGACACCTCTTCGTTATAGCAAGGGACGACAACAGAGAGCTGGATGTCAGGACCGTCACACCCAGCAATTGATCGGTTGTCTTCAGAGAGTCGGCTGGCATCGCCATCGGGATCGATTTGTTGCCGAGCGAGAGCCAGCGCCAGTAGGGCGAGAGGCGGGACGGCGGCGCGGCTGGCGAGGCATCTGGGCAATCCGGCGGAGGAAGCGGACCCAGCAGATCGGCTCTCGCGGATCGCCTGCAGCTGGGACCGCCGTGCGGCAGGCGTAGGTGAGCTGCCGGACGGCGCGGGAGCATGAGGAGCGGCACGATGAGGAGCGCGGGGCTGCGGAGGACGACGCTCACAGTTCGTTGCGGGTGCGGAAGGAGGGTGCGCATCCCCTGTTGCGCTGCGCGCTGGTGTAGCGGTGGCGGACCGTCAGGTAGGCCAGAAGAGGACGTTGAGTCCCTTACTGTAACACTGCGCGGAAAAATCCGGCTCCTCGTAGGCGTGCTGGAAGAACGTCGCGCCCGGCAGCGCGCCTTGTAAACATGGCTGATCGCGCCGCCAGAATCTTGTAGCTCTGGATGTAGCGCGGCTCGCCAAAATCGGTCTGTTCCAGCGTCTCGATACCTGTCCGTGCGCTGCGGAAACGTGATGACGCCGACATCCGGATTCCGGTTGAAAACTTCGAGCAGCCTCGATGAAGTTCGCGCTCTGATCGAAAGCTATCGTCGTCGAGCGAGAGGACGATGTCGTTTTTCGCGGTCTGGAAAATGCGGTCGCGGACGGGATCGACCCCTGCCATTCTTCGGAGATACAGCTGGATGTCCGGGTAGTTCTCCCGATGAACTCGACGGTGCTGTCGGTGCAACCGTCGGCGCAGATGATGATTTCTCCGCGGCGGCTCGAGCGCTGATTGGATTTCGCGCAGCGTTTCCTCGAGGTCTTCGCGGCGGTTGCGGGTGGTGATCGAGACCGACGGCGGCGACCGTGCCGCCGAATTGGCTCCAGCGGCGGCGGCGCGACCGCTCGACGTAGATCCGGTAGGCGTAGGGCGAGACCGGGCGGCGGTTGCGCAGCAGCGAAGGGAGATTTTTTAGAAAGAGGAGCGTGCCCGAGAGGCTGGGGCGGACAAAGCCGAGCATCCCGATCTTGTCGACGACCTTGCGGTCAAACTCGCCGAGCCCCGCCTTGCCCCGCAGCCCGAACCGGAGCGAGAACACCAGATGGTTGAAGATCTTCGCCGGGATCACCCAGGCGACCGATGGCGACGGGCAACGCCGGAGCGCGAAGGCGAGGTCGTTGCACACGCCCGACCGGTGCTGCCCGCGCAGGTCGCGCATCACCATCGTCTGCTCGTGCCAGACATCGACGCCTGGCAGACGGACGATTTCATAGCCCATGTCGAGCAGTTGGATGCTCAAGTCCTTTTCCTCGGAGCCGTAGTCGCCGGGCACGTCCTCGTAGTAGCCGGCGGCGCGCACCGCCTCCAGCCGGAGCAGGTGGCCGCAGCCGACGAACGTATTGACCGGTTCGCGGGGACCGCGCTCGCGCGCCGCGGGGAAGTCGGGCGTCCGGATATCAAACGCGATCGCGCCGAGCCGCCCGTTGTCCGCCATCATCGCCATGGCGATCTGGATCTCGTCGCCCTTCAGGAACCACGAGTCGTCGTCGAGGCTTACAAAATAGGCTGCGTCCGTCTCGCGCATGAAGCGGTTGCGCGCGTGCCGGTAGCCGCGCGGCTTCTCGTAGCGGATCCACTTCACCTCCGGGTAACGCGCGCTGAGCGCCGAGGTCTCGTCGGTGGATCCGTCGTCGATGACCACGACTTCGATATCCTTCCAGCTTTGTTCGCGGACAGAGTCGAGCGCCCGGGGCAGGATGCCTGCCCGGTTGTGCGTGACGATGCCGACGCAGACTTTCATTTGGGATCAGTGGGGCTTTGCCTATGGGCGCTGCCGGTGGCGATGGCAAGCGCGCCTAACACCTTCCCCAGAAAAAGCGGCGCAAACCCGCGCCAGCCGCCCCGGCTCCGCGCCGATCCCGCCAGCGAGATGAGCTGCGCGGCGGCGAGTTGCGCATAGGCGGTCCCGCCCCTTTGGCGCAGGATCTCCCGCATGATGTAGTGGCGGTTGACGACTTCCTCTCTGCCGAGGCGGACCAGGCTGCGCTTGTGGGAGCCGGATAGGTTGTCGTGGAAAATGCGCGCCGTCCGCGCATTGGCGAGCTTCCATTCGCGGCGCACGATCAGGGAAAGCGCGAGGTCCTCCCCGGTGGAGGCACCTTGGAAAAAATCGCGGAACGGCGGCACCGGCAGCGCCTCCCGGCGGTAGAGCACGCAGGTCGTGTTGAGCCATTCGACCGGCACCACATCGGGAAGGCGCGGGTCATCGGCGGGCAGGACGTTGATCCCCGGGCCGAGGCATTTTCCGGCGAACGATTCCGCGCCGTTGTCCGAGGCATATTCGTAAAGCCAGCGGGTCAGCTTGCCCGGCTCGCCATACTTTTGGTTCGTGATCATCGCATTGACGCCCCCGATCGCCGGATCGGAGTGGAGCGCGCCCCACAGCCGGGCGAGGCACTCAGGCTCGAAGGCGATGTCGTCATCCATGAACAAGATGGGCACCCCGGCGGGAGCCGCCGCCACGCCTTCGTTGCGCTGCGATGCCGCTCCGGACCGGTGGGCAACCTGGTATTGGATCCCCGGCAGATCCGCCGTGATCGCGTCGCACACCGCCTTCGTCTCGCCGCCCGGCGACGAATCCACTACGATGATAGTCGCCGGGAGCGCGGATTGCGCCGCCAGCGAGCGGAGCGTCGCGCGCAACGGTTCGGCGCGGTCGCGGGTGGCGATGACGGCAGCGGCCGGGATGTTTCGTGGAGCGCTCAATTCGCTAGCTTGTTGGCTTGCCAGGTCCCGAGGATTTCGTCGAGCTTCTCGCCCGCCGATCCCGCTCCGCGCAGGATCGCGGCGCTGACGAAGAGGCGGTGGAGAAAGAGGCGGAGATACAGCGAGGCACCGGCCATGCCGAGCGCGCCGCGGCAGGTCAGCTCGCGGTTGCGCATGTGCATCGCGCCATGCCGTCGCCGATCTTGCTTGGGGCGATCGAGCTTCGGGTAATGGTCGTAATAGGCGGCGCGGTGGAAGTAGAGCTTTCCACCCCGGCGCGCGATGGCGGCGGAGAGATAGACATCTTCGAAGGGGCTGTAGCCTTGAAATCGCGGAAATCCGCCCGCCTTGCGAAAGGCGTCGGCGCGATAGAGGACGCAGCCGGTATTCAGCCAATCCGCCGCGATCAAATCATCGGTGCCATCTTCGTAGCAGGGGAAGCACGAGATCGCCGGACCGATCAGCTTGGCGCCATAATGCGGGTGCGGATAGCCCGCTTGGAGCCGGTAGTAAAGCCGGAGCAACCCGCGCGGCGGCGAATGGGTCGATCCGCGCATCCGTCCCGATACGCCCGCAACCTCGCCATCGGCGAACGGCTCGGCGAGCTCCGCCAGGCAATCGGGATCGGCGGCGGCATCGTCATCCATGAACGCGATCAGCGGCGTGGTGGCGAGCGCCGCGCCGTCGTTGCGCTGCTGCGCCGCGCTCTTCACCGCGCACCGCAGGTGCCGAACCCGGAAGCCGGGAGCCAGACTGCTGGCGCAGACCAGGCGGCTCGCGTCGCCTTCCGATGCATCCGCGACGACAACTTCTGCGGGCGGGTGAGCTTGGGCGCGCAGGGACCGGAGCGCGCGGCGCAAGTCGTCCGGGCGGTCCAGGGTGGCGATGACCACGCTGTAGGGGAGCAAGGTCACGGCCAGATCCCCAATCCGTGCATCACGCGCTTGACCAGCCGTTGCGGCATCGGCTCAAGGGCCGACGCGGCAACGGATTCATCGATGGCGTATCGACCGCTGCCGTCATCGAAATCGAGGTCGGCGGCAGGAACGACTTTTTCTCGCCAGTCGGATTCGAGGCTGTGCCGGAAATGCCCCCAGCCCGCCGCCGCCGCCCGCCGCGTATCGAGCCGACAGCGGATCTGCGCCGGTGACCGTGTGGAAATGCTTCAGCATGATCCGGCGCGGGTGGACGACGCCAGTGCCTCGGCTGCACGCGCCGCCACCCACTCCAGCCGGTCCCGGTGCCGGAAGAACCGCGGCTCGGACGCATTCGCTTTGTAAAGCGCGGCTGCGCGCCGCCGCCCGCCTCATGCATCCGCCGGTCCTCGTCGGTAAAGTAATACTGGAGATGGATCGACCACACCACGTGGTGGCAGCGCGGAACGGCCGACAAAAACGACCGCGGATCTTCGGCATAGACTTCATCCGCATCAACCGGCACCACCAATCGCCCGCCGCCGCCCGGTCGCGGAACGCCGCGAATACCTCCGCACGCAGCCCGTCGTTAAAGTCGCGCGCTTCACGCTTAAACGGGATGATCGCCGGAAACCGTCCCGCCAGCTCACGGACCGCCTCCCAACTCCCGTCATCGCTCCCGGTATCAAAAACATAAATCGCATCACACCACCCCGCCGCCGCCATAGCTCTCGCCGATAAATTCGCCCTCGTTTTTCACGAGGCGGGTAAGCGTGGATTTTCGTGGCACGAATGGCAAACCGTATGCGCGGATCTCGCGCCCGGTTTTTTAGACTGATTAGTAGAGATTAGTCGATGAGGTAAGGCGTCCTTGGACTGCGGCAGCCTGCTGCCGCTTTCGGCTGGGCGGTATGCCGCCAGGAGTGCGCCGTTTTCCCAGCACAGCCCGGTTGGTAATGGCAGGGACCTTTCTCCGAAAGTCCCCGGCGCGAGGTAGCGCGCATCAAAGTCGTCCGCATCGAATTTGCCGATTCGGAGCACCCGCTGACGGACGGCTCGGAGGTATCCCTGCCTTGGACTGCGGCAGGGACCTTTCTCGAAGAGGTCCGCCGGTGCGAACAGCGCATCGAATTTGCCGTTCAGGACCCGCTCCCGGACGGCTCGGAGAGCCATCCCTGCCTTGGACTGCGGCAGGACCTTTCTCCGGGTCGCGGTGCATTACATCAAAGTCGTCCGCATCGAATTTGCCGAATCGGCGCGCCCGCTGACGGACGGCTCGGAGAGCCATCCCTGCCTTGGACTGCGGCAGGGACCTTTCTCGAAAGGTCCGCCGGTGCAGGCAGCGCGTAAATTGCGTTCGGAGGACCCGCTCCCGGACGGCTCGGAGAGCCATCCCTGCCGGACTGCGGCAGGTTCTTTCTCCAGGTTCCATGCCGGCGCGAGGCAGCGCATCAAGTCGTCCGCATCGAACTTTCCGATTCGGAGCACCCGCTGACGGACGGCTCGGAGAGCCATCCCTGCCTTGGACTGCGGCAGCCTGCTGCCGCTTTCGGCGCCCAACGGGCAGTATTGCCGCCAGGAGGCCTGTTTCCCAGCGTAGAACGGACGACCAATGGCAGGGACCTTTTCTCGAAAGGTCCGCCGGTGCGAGGCAGCGCATCAAGTCGTCCGCATAGAACTTGCCGATTCGGAGCACCCGCTCCAGGACGGCTCGACCATCCTGCCTTGGACTGCAGCAGGGACCTTTCTCCGAAAGGTCCGCCGGTGCAGGCAGCGCGTCAGAATCGTCCGCATAGAACTTGCCGATTCGGAGCACCCGCTGACGGACGGCTCGGAGAGCCATCCTGCCTTGGGCGGCAGCCTGCTGCCGCTTTCGGCTTAACGGGCGGCTTGCCGCCGGGGTACGCCGTTGCACCAGCACGAACCGGACGGTCAACGGCGGGGACCTTTCTCCGAAAGGTCCCGTAGGCGCGAGGCACCCGCATCAAAGTCGTCCGCATCGAATTTTGCCGAATCAGCGCCCGCTCCCGCACGGCTCGGAGAGCCATCCCTGCCTTGGACTGCGGCAGCCTGCTGCCGCTTTCGGCAACGGGCGACCCGCCGCCGGGAGGCGCGCCGTTTACCCTGCACAGCCCGGACGGTAATGGCAGGGACCTTTCTCCGAAGGGTCCGCCGGTGCGAAGTGGCACCTCAAAGTCGTCCGCATCGAATTTGCCGATTCCGAACGCCTTATGACGGACGGCTCGGAGAGCCATCCCTGCCTTGGACTGCGGCAGGACGCTTCTCGAGAGGTCCGCCGGTGCGAACACATCAAAGTCGTCCGCATCCGAACGCCCGATTCGAAGGACCCGCTGACGGACGACTCGGAGAGCCATCCCTGCCTTGGACTGCGGCAGCCCGCTGCCGCACCGGCAACGGGCGAAACTGCCGCCGGGAGGTGCGCCGTTTCCCAGCACAGACCGGACGAGTAATGGCAGGGACCTTTCTCCGAAGGTCCGCCGGTGCGAGGCACCGCATCAAAGTCGTCCGCATAGAACTTGCCGATTCGAAGGACCCGCTGACGGACAGCTCGGAGAGCCTTCCCTGCCTTGGACTGCGGCAGCCTGCACTGGATCGAAGCATTCAACCATTTCGGACCGAAGAGTGAAACCGATTACGTGGTTCGAAGACGGCAAGAGATGCCGTCTCTACAGACGGTAAACCTTGGCACCAGCCTAACAAGGGACGCCCGAAGTAGGCGCAACGGTCCCTCAACCCATCCGCCAGCGCAAGATGCCCGTGGGGCGGAGAGTGGCAGTCAAAGGGTTCGTAAAAACAGCGGTCGGCACCGCCGTTGAGCGATTTGAAATGGGGGAGCAGATCGATCACCGAAATCCCGGTCCCCGGTCCGGCCAGCGATTCGAAGCGGTCGAGGTAATTGAGAGCCATCCGGTAGCGGACATACGAAAGGTAAAAGATTGGCGCGATGGCAAGCGGTAGCTCGCCCCGCGCTCTGCCCGAACCTCCGCAGGATCGCCGCCATCACCTGCCATGCCTCGCCCACCTCGTCGCGGTATTCGGGAAGCAGCTCCCAATCGACCAGCGAGTAGGCGGGCTTCACGTTGAACCGCTCCGCCAAGGCGCTCAGCCGCGACCGATTCTGCGCGGCGGTCGCCTGGGGAATTCTCGGCGAGGTCGGATGCCGACTCGCCCGCCGGAAGCCGGGTCTCTGGCACCGGGACATTCTTCAGCTCAAGCGCGCCATCGTTCAGCGCAAAGCGCGGCTTCGGGATTAGAATGCGTTCGCCGGTGCCGGGCGCGAAGCTCTCGCGCGCCTCCAACAGGTTGCGGCGAATATTTTGCAGGAACGGTAGGATCAGGACGAGGTCGTGTTCAAAGCGCGGCGCGAATTCTTCGTAGGCGAGCAACTGCTGGTCGGTGCCAGGTGCCGTCGAGCGCGAGGTTGATGACCTCCAGATTTTCGTGGCGGCGTTCGAGGATCTCCGAAAACCGGGCGCGTTGTCCACGCGAATTGCCCGGCGGCAAACGAATCGCCCAGCGCGATGATCCAGCTTGTAAGTAGGCTTTTTTGTTCACATAGTCGCGGTCGCTGCGGATTCCCGCCGCATTGACGCGCAGCCGGTAGCAGCAGCCCGCCGGGGCGGCTAGCTCGAGGTCCGATCCCGGGCGATACGTGTAGCCCAGCGTCGGGTGGTGTTGGGCGAACGACTTGTCGTCGCGCACCCGCATGGCATCAGGCGCTCCCATTACCAAAGCGTGTAAATTTCATCGGGGATCGTGTCTTCGCCGCGGCGGCCGGTCGCGCCGCCCGAATCCGATCCGGGCTTCCGCCTCGGCGCGAAGAGTCGGCCCGCTTTGACCAAGAGCCGGGTCGCAAACGTGCCCGCGCGCGAGCCGTCCGAGAAGTAGCTCTCCGCATCGGTCGCGACCTCGCTTTGGATCCAAGGCGAGCGGCGGTCGCGCGCGCCCAACTGCAGCGGGTCGCGCCCGCCCCAGCGCGCGGCGATGGCGGCCAGCGGGTAGCAGGCGATGGCGATGACATTGGCAAGGGCGGCACGCATGGGATTAGTCGAGGGCAAACGCGGACTGGTAGGCGTCGCGGTCGATCTTTTCGAGGTTGGGTTGCTCGTCTTTGAGCAAGACATAGTCGCCGAGCACCAGGGCATCCATGTCGGTGCCGAGGAAGCAGCGATAGGCATCGGCGGGCGTGCAGACGATCGGCTCGCCGCGGATGTTGAAGCTCGTGTTGACTAGGATCGGGCAGCCGGTCTTCGCATGGAATCGCTGGAGCAGCCCGTGGTAGCGCGGGTTGCGGTCGGGATCGACCGTCTGCACGCGCGCGGAAAAATCGACATGGGTGATCGCGGGAATCTCGGAGCGCTTGATCCCGAGCCGGTCCAAGCCCTCCAGCCCGCGCATCGCCTCGGTCGCCCCCGGCGTCCGCTTCGCTTCGTTGACCGGTGCCACCAGCAGCATGTAGGGGCTGTCCGATCCGGCGGGTAGGTCGAAGAATTCCTCCATCCGGCCGGCGAGCACCGAGGGCGCAAACGGGCGGAACGATTCGCGGAATTTGATCTTCAGGTTCATGACCCGCTGCATTTTTTCCGAGCGCGGGTCGCCCAAGATCGAGCGCCCGCCTAGCGCGCGCGGCCCGAATTCCATCCGCCCCTGCACCCAGCCGACCACCTTTTCAGACGCCAGCAAATCGGCGACGCGGTCGAAGAGCGCGGCTTCGTCGGGCAGGTGGTGGAAGGCGGCTCCCTCAGAGCGCAGCAGCGCGGCGACGTCGTCGTTGCGCACCGCCGGACCGAGCAGCGAGCCGCGCATCGCATCGGGGCACCGGGTGTCGCGGCGGAAGCCGAAAATATGATGGTGCGCGATCAAGGCAGCGCCAAGCGCGCCGCCCGCATCGCCCGCCGCAGGCTGGATCCACACGTTCTCGAACGGTCCTTCGCGGCGCAGCCGCCCGTTGGCGACACAGTTCAGCGCGACCCCGCCGGCCATGACTAGGTTCGGCGATCCGGTCAGCGCATGCGCATGGCGCCCGCAGCGCAAGACGACTTCTTCGCACACCGCCTGCACCGAGGCGGCCAAGTCCATCTCCCGCTGCGCGATTGGCGTCTCCGGGCGCCGCGGCGGTCCGCCGAACAAGGCGTGGAACTTCTCCGAGGTCATCGTCGTGCCTTGGCAGTAGTTAAAATACGCCATGTCCATCCAAAACGACCTGTCTTCGCTCACCTGGATCAGGTGCTCGAGGATCAATTCCTTGAAACGCGGTTCACCGTAAGGCGCAGCCCCCATCACCTTATACTCGCCGGAGTTGACCCTGAACCCGGTGTAATAGGTAAAGGCGCTGTAGAGCAAGCCCAGCGAATGCGGGAAGCGAGTTTCGCGCAACATGCGGAGGCGGTTTCCCTGCCCGTGCCCGATGCTGCTCGTCGCCCACTCGCCCACCCCATCGATCGTCAGGACCGCCGCCTCCTCGAACGGCGAGGGAAAGAACGCGGAGGCGGCGTGCGCCTCGTGGTGGTCGGCAAACGCATAGCGCCCCCGGTAGCGGTCGCCGAATGCCGCATCCATCGCCTCGCGCAAATGGAGCTTCGCCCGCAGCCAGATCGGCAACGCCTGCAAATAGCGCCGAACCCGGCCGGGGCGAACGTGCCGTAGGTCTCGACGAGGCGCGAGAACTTGACGCCCGGCTTGTCGTAGAAAATCACCTGATCCAGATCCGCCGCCGCGATCCCGGCTTCTTCAAGGCAATAGGCGACCGCGTTCTGCGGGAACGCATGGTCATGCTTCTTCCGCGTAAAGCGCTCCTCCTGCGCCGCCGCCACGATCTCGCCATCCACCAGCAGGGCGGCAGCGGAGTCGTGGTAAAACGCAGAGATTCCTAAGATGTGGGTGGGCATTCTGATTGCGGGAGAAAGAAGCGCTTTCCCCAGCATCTGGCTGGGGTTTCAATCAAGTAAAATGATCCTGTAGCGACGAGAAAAACCCCTCCGACCCTTGCGATGCCCTCACCCAAGCTGACCGCACTATATGGACCAAGAAATATTTGCTGCCAAATATAAAGGCTGTAAGAAACGCTGCCCACCCAGCAGAGCGCCGGAATGTTCAGCAATCTCGAAGCGACCCCACTGTTAACTTCCACAAGCGACAATATCAACAAAGCGATACAACACGCTTGTACTGAGGGAAGAAAGGGCGTCGTCAAACTCCCCGCATAGTTCGATGCTTTTACCTGCCAAACAAACAAGAAAACCACGACACACCCCAGCCGCATCAACCAGGGTCGCTGCCAAATTCCGAACAGGGCCAGAACATCACTAATATTTCGGCTCAGGATCGCGGCGAGGCATCCGAATGCCAATTCATCACCATGCGTTAGAATCGTTAGCGAAAATCTGTAACTAAATTGTTCTTGGTCGATGACTCGGATGACAGGGGAGATCAAAATAAGAGCCGCCGGGAACAGCCAACGATATTTGGTTGCCACGCAGCGAAATAATACAGGCCAGACAAAATAGAACTGCATCTCGACCGCAAGGCTCCACAGGTGAGACGTCTCCCAATTTGGAGCACCCCACATGTAGGTCGTAAACGTAATCGCTTGAATGTAGCTTTTATCGCCTATTGATCGGTCCGAGATTGCGAGAGCAATGAGAAACAAGAAATAGCAAGGTAGAATTCGAAACGCCCTTCGGGCGTAAAATCTTTTTAGATTAACTTTACCGCTTCGACTCGCCTCTCTGAGCAGGAGCGTCGTGATTAAGTATCCGCTCAAAACAAAAAAGACCCTCACGCCAACGCTGCCACTGAACAAACGATGCCACCAGCCCAAGGCAGACTCTGGAAGCAGTCCAAGCGCCGCCCAATGATCTCCAATGACAAGAAATATTGCAATTGCCCGGAGACCATCAAGAGATGGCAATTTACCATTCCCGTAAATTTTCATCTCACTTTCGGCGCATGAGCTGCGCAAGGCGCTCCGCTTTCGGGAATCCGAAAATTCGATAGGCGAGGCGGTAGCTCGGCGGAGCGGCGCCGCCTTCCAAATGGATCAATCCGTCCCGGCGGCGGCGGTCGTGAAAGGCGGCGGCAGCGGCGAGGTCGTCGGCAGCCAAAGTTCGTGCGCTTTCAAAACAGGTGATCCCTGCGGCGCGCCGGTAAGCATCGGTCATCTTTCCGGATACCTTCAGCCAAGCGAGCATTTCGTCGATCAATCTGTCACGCGTCTCCAACACGCGCCGCAAATTCTTCCGGCTGATGCTCCCGCCCGGCCAGGAGCGATAAACCGAGCGCGAAGTCGGCGCAAAGCAGAGCCGCAACCCCGAGCGGATCGCGCGGGAGAAGATTTCGTTGTCTTGGCAGCACGGAAAGTCTTCGTTCCACCCGCCGATGCGCCGCAGTGCCTCGGTCCGCCAGAGCGCCGCCCCGGTCTGGACCAGCCGCCAGCGCAGCCATTGCTCGACCGGATCGTGATCGCACGGGACCGCCGTCTCGCCCAGCGCCTCCTGCCCATCGCGTTCCTCCACCAATCCCGGGCTGTAAATGAGGTCGGCATCGCGCCCGCCGCCGCCTTCCGCCAACTGCCGCGCGATCTTGTCTGGCAACAAATAGTCATCCGCATCAAGAAACTGAATCCACTCGCCCCGCGCTTCCGCCAAAAGCCGGTTGCGCGATGGATTCGACCCGCGGTTCGGCTCCGCCAAAACCCGGACCGAATCCCCAAAGGACCCAAGGACCTCCAGCGACCGATCCGAAGAGCCATCGTCAAGCACAAGCACCTCGACCGGACGATGCGACTGCCCTAAGGCGCTTCCAACGCATTCCCGGATCCATCGCTCGGCATTGAAGCATGGGATGGCGACAGTGACGAGCGAACCTCTTGACTCATGGCTTTTCCCCCACGGCAGCGCAGACTTAAGCCGCTCCCGGACGAGGGAGGGAAACGGGTGCTTGTCGCTGTTCCGAATCAGGTAGCGCCCACCGCCGAAGGCAATTCGCATGTCTGGGCTTGCATTCAGTCTTTCAACCAGAGCGGCGAAGTCCCCACCATGCCCGTGCAGGATTTTCACCTCACCACTAAGATAGACGGGATAGGGAAAGCGGCAGTTGTATTCCGCAGTCAACGTCGCAATGCGGCATCGGCGCGCCGAAATGCGCGCTTCGCGAAACGGCGGTTGATCGGCACGAAACCAATAGTTCGAGTCTGCTAGCGCCTTCGCGTAGTTCTCATGCCAGCGGGAGAAAAGCGCGCCGACTTCCGCCGATTTCCTAAATAGGATTACGCCCGTGTTCATCTCTGGAAAACATGTGGGCACCGATTCGAGTTCGCAGCCGGGTCGGTTCTCCGCGTGGGCGCAGGCAAGGTCGTAGTGATCGAGGAGATCGAACAACGCGGGCATCTCCGCAGACATAAGTATCCGTGTCGAGGAAGAGGGTGCGCTCAAAGGGCGATTCGGCGATGAACTTTGGCTTCATCGCCGCCAGCGATAGAGTTTGGGGTGGAGGTTTTCGGCTCCTGGGATCCAAGGTGAATCGCTCCCTCAGGAAGCGAACCTTCCTCGATCGCCCTCTTTAGCAAAGTCAGGTTCGGCGACCTCGCGCACCACATCGAACAATGCCGGATCAACGGGCGTGGTGGTCACGATCCCGGTCGCGATCCCCGGCATTCTCTCGCGCACGCTCCGCGCGGAAACTTCCCGCCTCGCGGGCAAAGGCTTCGCCCCCGGCGATGAAAAGACGCCGCGTTGGCGTGAGTTGTTGTTTGAGTCGCTCACGGTGACTGCGGAAGGAGGACGAGCATCCAGCGGATGCTGAACGCCATTCTTGGACCGAAACCCCGCTCAAACTTGGTGAACCGGTGCCGGATGTCTTCGGGGAAGTCGCTGTCTCCCGCGCCTCGACTGCGATTTGTTCTGCGCGGTGCGTGGATCGAAATCGCTGCTCCAGCCGGGCAGTGACACCGGGCAGACGCTCCTCGTGGCATTCGATGACGAGCACCGAGTCGCGCAGCGATTGTTCAATACCGGTGAAGAGTTCGTTCGAATCCCTCGCAGTCGGAAACGACCAATCCCCGCTTGCCTGCGCAGTGCCTCGCGAGGTTAGCGGGGCGACACTCGCTTTCGATGCGGACCTGATCGGCGACACCATTTGTTCCCGCGAGATTTTGGCAAAGTGACCGCGCTCGCGGATCGAGATCAAATGCCCAAACCGGAGTGCCAGCGAGACGCCTAGCTAGCCCGACCGCGTAGTAGCCTTCGGCGGAACCGACATCGACCACGACATCCTGGCTGATCGATCAGCCTTGAAATCATGGGGTGAAGCTCCTTTCATAGGTTCCAAGAATCTTGGGCGCAAACGAGGAACCGGCACTTTCCGGGGTTGGATAACGCAAGCCCGCGAAAGGACCCGACCGGACTTCCAAACCTTCGAGCGCTTCGACGACGGAACGGATGGCTTCGTTGTAGCGCAGGTGTCGCGCTTCGCTGAAACGACTGAGCCATCCGCCAATTCGGGAATACCAGCTAAGTTGCGACAACTCATTGCCGCCATCGCTTTGATCAATCTATCGATCCGTCCGCTCATTTGATCCCAGCCTTGGCAAAGAGTTCTTCAAAACGTCGGACCTGTGTGTGGTCGCGCGCCGCGCGGCGATAGCCCGCTTCTCTGAGGCGCTCGCCGAATCGGGGTGATCGATGTAGTAGCGGGTCTTATCGATCAATTCTTCAGGGAAGTATAAGTGTCGATTTCTTGACCCACTTCGTAGAACTCGCGAATCTCGCCGGAGTCTTGGGTGAGATAACAAACGCGGCACATCGGCGCTTCAAAGTCACGGAGGCGGACATGTGGAATCAGATGCTTTCCTGGGCGACCGTCTGACCAGACGTTGCTGAAATTGAGGATCACCTCGTGTTGCGCGAAGGCTTTTACAACTCCTCCGACCCAGAAGGTCCGGCAAAAGCGATTTGTCCGTAGGCGTAAGGGCGGAACCTAGAAAGTTGAACGCGCACCCGACGGCGATCGCGAACTGGCGGACGGTGCGCGCGATCCCACCGGTGATTCCATCGGAGCGAAGGTTCTGCGCCATCATCCGGGCATAGGCAAAAGGCGATCCCGACTGGGGAAGCCGCCGCCCGAGATAGGCTGGCGGCGACGCGGGATTCGGGCGCGGGGTGGATTGCGGGCGACTCTCTCAGCGCCCCACCCGGGGACCATAGATCGAGACGGGGACTTCTGCCTGACCAACGCCGCCATCCAACTGCCGCGATCGGCGTAGCGCTGACCGACAAAACAGGCATCGCGCACCCGTTCGCCAGCGGGGATCGGGCGATAGACCTGCGGATCCGCCGCCATCTGGCCCCAGACCGGATTCGCCCCCGCGTCGAGGTAGCTCTGGCGCGCATCGCGCTCAGCATGCCAGGCGACGTCGGCGGCCGGCGCAATGTCCCTGACCAATTCAAACTGGTAGATGCTGTTGCAGAAGTAGTTGATCGTTGGGATGCCCAGCCGCATGAATCTCGGCAAACCCAGCCGGGTCAAAGTGCGTTGTAAAAATAGGTCAGGCACAGGTCGATCGGTTGGCGGCGGTGCTCGGCGCGAATCTCATCGATGATCGCCTCGGGATCTGCCCCCGCATCGCCAGTTCCTCGCCGGTGAAACCATCCGCCACCTGCATGAACCGCTTACCTACAGCAGGTCCACCCCGCTCTCGATCACCTCGTGCCCCATCGCCTCCGCAGTCGGCTAGACGAAATTGCCCGCCCGAAGCCGCCCAAAAAATTGGGACGGATCGCGCGATTATGGACGGCTAGGAAGATACGCATGGGTTGGCGCTATTTGACGGCGTCGACGTAGAGCGAGAAGGCAGACCACCGAGGATTGTCCTGAGCGAGTTTGGGGTCGAGCGATTGCCCGCATTCCATCCTTCGATCTGGTTAAACCCCGCCTCGCGAAGCCGCCGGGCAAGGGTCTCGAAATCCCAGCCAAAGCAATGCCGGTTCATTCTGTCCGCATGGAAGATCTCGTTCACCACTTCGGCGGCGGTCTGGTAGGACTTGCCGTGATATTTCGGCATTAGATCGAATAGCCGGTTGGGTTCGGAGGCATAAAGCCGCATCGCCTTCTCGGCGTCGGGCACGGCGATTCGCAGCGTGCCACCCTGGGCGAGGATGCGGTGGCATTCCCCGAGGAAGCGACGCGCGGCTTCATAGTCGAGGTGTTCGAGGACATGGTGGCAAAATGCTCCGTCAAAGGAACCGGAGTCCAGCGGGAGCGGAAACCGAAAGTCGGCGCAGTGCGGAACATCGCGTCGGAGCGCAAAGTGATCGATTTGAAGAAACCAGTCACAGGTCCGGGCAGGGACCACACCCCAGATTGACGTAACGATGCTCTGGAAAGTGCAACCGCCAGGGCTGCCGCCAACGCCCGAACGCCGATGCCTACTTCGAACCGGATCTGGTCGTAGAGATCGACTAGGTTTTGCGGGAGGCGTGCTCGCGGATTGCCGATCATTCCAAGACAGGTTCGTCGCAGTGGAAGGAAGGCGCGAGTCGCATACAGTCTCGCGATTTGCTTACCTCAGGCTTTCAAGAAATAGGGCGATTTCCTCTCCTTCATCCTCAGAATTCGCTTCAACCGTGATGAGCCTAGGAGCGCCAGCGCGCGAAATCTAACCCACGCAGAACACGGAGATCGTGACCTTCACAATCAACGTTTAGATAGTCGATCTGGAAATCCCGAAACGGCGAATTCTCAATGACAGCAGTGAGAGTGGTTGTTTCGGTCTCCGAAATATCAACGACTTCTTTTTCATGAGGCGAATCATCCTCGCCGCTGGTGATTCGGTTGAAGGCCCCCTCTGCGTAGCGAAAGCGCTTGGCGCTCCCCTTAGTGTCCGAGAGCGCGCACGCCACGCTGTGATCCCCTGGCCTAGCCTCCTGGAAGCGGCTGATCTTTTCAGGGTCGAGATCAATATTGATGCCCTTCCATCCCGCCTGATGAAGCAGGAGTGTGGTTGACATGCGGACGGGATCGAAGGCTCCGGCATCGATATAAATTCCGGGCGATGCCGCGTAGCGCCGCAGGTACACCCATGCGACAGCATCCTCAGCATATTGGGAAAATGTGAAATTGACCGCCCGGAATTCCGGACGGGAGAAACTCACGCGGCGGCGATTTCGCAGCAAGCTCAAAAGCGTGTTGGCAAGGGCGAGAACCGGTTTTTCTAGCAACCATTTCATAAAAACTTTGACTAAGAAGCAGGAATGTATTCCCACCCGCGTGTTTGAATTCCCTCTGGATACCAGAAGCCTTTCGCCCACCCCAGATGAAAATTGGGCGCCAAAACTTGTCGATCAGGTGAATTGTTGAGCCATGCACCCCACCATGAAAAGCTGCTATTTGCGATTACGTTATACCGGCATCGCCCCATCAATGCCATATCAACGACCGGCTCGTTGTTCCGACTCACCCACCGGTGGGGGAGATGAGAAAACGCTTCATCAACCCAGTTGGGATCGTCTGAAAGCAATACATAAAAGAGCCCCTTTGGCAACAGTTCAAGGGCTCGCCGATAATATGAAGCCGGCAGAATCCAGCCATCTGACCCGCCCCCCAAGCCGTCGTCGATTGCTCCGTAATCTCCCCGGCGGACGTGAATAGCACAACGCCGTTCAAGCGGCGCGCCCCATCGGTCTTCAATTTCACAGATCACCCTTTGATGCGGTGCGGCGGGGGTAAACCACCGACAAACTTTCTCGCGGTTTCGGGAAAAGAAGGACTCCGATTGAAACCATCCAACGAGTTCCGTTCCCGCCGATATGCCGCTAATGTCGACATTGGGATCTTCACCGGTCAGTCCACCAGGATAACGCTTGGTGGGAATCTCAAATGTCTGAGGGAACCAATGGTCCTTTAGAAGGGGGGCCGCCCACCGCATCATGTGACCTTCTATCAAGCCGGGACCTATGTTGAAGGCCCGCTTAAGCAAACCATCGAAATCGAGGTGGTCACTAGCTCCTTGGTGCCCAATCCCTAGACGCTTTGCTAGTCGGCTGTGCCGCCAAGATCTTCGCGATCGCGCGAAGAGCGCTGGGCACCCAAGTTCTTCAGCGAGAGTTCGGACCGCAGCATATTGGAACATTTGGTTTCCAAGGCGTCCTCTGAAACGGCAAAAGAGCATATTTATCAATCGATGGGATAAAGCCCGAACTCGCGACGGATCGCAGCGGTAAGGGGCGGGTCCAGAGTAGCTGGGCGCGAACCTCAATCCCTGCCAGCTAGCCAATGAAAACCCACTGTAGTTTTCGCCGCTTCCCGCGACATAGATTGAACCGATGAACGGCAAGGGATCGAGCGGGCGTCCGATCTCGGCAAGGTGTGCGGCAATCACAGGATGCCCGTGTTCGAGCAATCGGGCGCCATCCGTTTCATTCGACGGCAAGTCTCCCGGCTGGACCCGAACGATTGCCGATGTTCCGCAGAACCGGTCGAAGTCGTCTTTGATGAAGACGGATCCGCGACCTTCGTCGTGGATATACCCGCGCTGAAACGCCCAGCCATTTCCATGTGGGAAATCACGGATGAGGGCAGAGAGGCGATTGCTCACTAAGTCGTCGGCATCGGCAAGCATAACGTGGGTGGGTGAGCTCGCGCTGCGCTTCGCGCATTCCCAGCCGCAGCTTTGCATATTTGTCTTCCATTTGCTCAGCGCGATCTCGGAACCGGAAACTCTCCGGTGACGATCTCCAGCTTGGGGTGCGCAAAATTGATCTCGGGCTTTACGGCGCAGGCGAGCGTCACACTAAAGGCATCATCGGTCTGGGCGCAGAGCGAACGGAGCGTTCGTTCGCATAGCGCCGATACCCTCCGCCAATCATGGCAAGATCCTGGCGACCTGAGGGGAACGACAAAGGCAAGCATTCACGTAGATGGGCAATCATCCTTCTTCCCCGTGACAACGGACCTTAGAACCCGAACTTTATCCAACAGGCGCTCAGCGCGTCCGAACCCGAACATCCGGTGAAGGATGTCATGATAGCCTACCCCTAAACTCGGCACCGGCAGGCCGGCGCGTTTCCACACCTCGATGGCGGTGAGCGCCTGGCCCCGGTTGCCGTTTCTGAAGGCGTAGGTGGCGGCGGGGTAGAGGCGGTCGAAGATGTGGGCGCGGATCTCTGGGGTGATTTCGATGCCTTTGCCGAGGACGAACCGGGCGGAATGCTCGCCGGAGAGCAACCCCCAGGGAAAGTCTTGCTGGCGGCGGAGCGCGCAGGCGAGCGATTCGTCCATCAGGCGTTTCCAGAGGATGACCGGGTTTGGGTCGAAGGCGACTCTGATCCCCGGGTTGAGGCAGTGGAGGCGGACGAGGAGATTGGCTTCTTCGCCGGTGCCGAGCTTCGGGTTGAAGCCACCGGCGGCGACCAGGATTTCGCGTTTGGCGAGGATTTCGTTGAAGGTCGGGGCGTGATCGAAATCGAGTTGGAGGAGTGAGCGATAGATCTGGCGTTCGCCGGGTTCGATCTCGCCGCGGTCGGTGGCGAGTCCATCGAGGACCTTGCGTTCCTCGGCGTCTTGGAAGCGCCGCATTTTGCCGACGGCGAGATCGGCGTTTTCGGAATCGAGCGCGTCGAGTTGATCTGCGAGCGCCCACGGCGGCAGGAGATCGTCGTGATCGAGGAATTTGATGGTCCGCCCACGGGCCAGCGCCAACCCGATGTTGCGCGACACGCATTGCCCCATGTTGATCGAATGAAAGGCGCGGACCCGGGGATCGCGGGCGGCGAACTCGGCGACGATTTCGCGGGACGCATCGGTAGATCCGTCGTCCACCGCGATGACCTCGAAATCAGCGAATGTCTGCGCGAGGCAGCTCTCCAGCGTGTCGCGCAGGAACCGCCCGGCATTGTAGATCGGGATGATGATGCTGGCGGCGGGATCAGCCATGATCGGGTGCGGGGCGGCGGTATTTGATCCGCGAGGCGAGGCGCTGGCTCGGGCGTTCGATGAATTGATAGAAGAGCCACGCCGCCGGGATGCAGACGAGGAGCGACGCAGGCACGAGCAGGTATCCCATCAACTCCTTCGAGACAAAACGGCAGCCGAGATTGTAAACCTGCCCGAAGATCGGGACGTGGATGAGATAGAGCGAATAGGAGATCGAGCCGACATTGACCGGTCGGTCTGCTACAGACATGCTAATTGCAAATATTATTGCCACCATCCCCACCCCTATTGCTAGTCTTAACATCATTCGCGTCATCATGTGATAAAAGCAAAAGGCAACCGCAGCCCAGCCGCCCTTGAGAGAGCCTCCATAGCACGATCTGAAACATATTTTTGTCGATCATGACGTCAGCAAGCTCGCTCCTTCGGTCGGCGTCTTCCAACCCAAGGTAGCTCCATAAGGATGGTCCATGAGAGTAAATATAACAGCTACGAAAAAAGCTATAGCCATGATGACTTTTTTAACAGATTCTTTATTGTCCTCCCAGAAAATCGAATGAGAAAATAAAACAATTCCAGAGGCAACGAATCCCCTTCTTCGTCAGTCCACGATGCGAGTGTGACCAGTAGGAAAATCACCGTGGGCGAGCGAGCAGTGATAGCAGCGACAATAAACCAGATTGCCCAACCGTCGTAAAAGGGGACCGCCAACATCGACGCCCCTCCGCTGAACGCGAATACCATTGTCGAATAGAAAGCCACTATTTTCGCATGCCTAAAGCGCCAGATCAAAAGTGAGAAAAGGCCATTGCGAGGAGATGCTGAACGATCAGCATTCCTAGGGATTTAGTTTAAAGAGAAATGCTATCGCTGGGTACCGTGAGCCTGGAAAGCCAGCTTCCCGATGCGTCTGCCTATACTTTTTCCGCAGGATCCCATAGTGGATTAGCATATTTTTCGAGGTAGCCATCCCAGTAGAAGGATGGATCTAGCTGCTGTGGAAAGTTAAAGCGAAGACCACCAAAGGCATAAACCAATACGCCATATTTAACGCAATCAAGGGGGCTAGGAATACCTTCTTTCCGCCATATCAGCTTTTCGCTACTGCTTTGGGAATCTCGATGCGTGGGCTTCATTTCATTTTCGGTGGACAAATAAATAGGTTTTCCTCCGTCCAGCGCGCCACGCCGCCGAAGGTCAATTCGCCTGTGCGCAGAGCGGCGACCGCCTCGCGCATCGGCTCCGCGTCGTCCGCCAGCAAAGTACCGCGCGCCTGACCGCCGCTCCCCCACCACGCTTCTACGACGTGGAGGCAATGCCGCCCATCCTGCAACCCGAGCAGGTATCATCGCTCCGGATGTTGGAGGATCGGGATGGCTCCGCAGCAGAGCGCCTCAGCGGTGCGGTGCGTCCAGTATCCGTAGCCTTCGGGCGACAGGCAAAATCGCGAGCGTTGCATCACGGCGAGGATCCGTACGGCTCTAGCGCGGCGGAATGATCGTCGGCACTGTATTCGACCCAGAAGGCGAGCTTTGCCCGATCGGGCGACTTTGGGCAATTTACCGGATCGCTGGTAAATTCATAGCCGAGCGCCTTCAACTCCTGTTTGACGGCAATAAGACCGCGGCAAGCGCTCCGGCGGTTCGGTGGCGCTGATATAGCAAAAGTGGAACGGGCGCGAGCCATCGGTGGCGGTCCAAGGCGCGCTCGAAAGCGCTTCGCCACGCCGGATGGCACAAAAGCTGGGGATGCGCATACGGGCGGTAAAATCCGACGCGGCGGATCCAAAAATACGGATTTCGTTCAGCGGGGCAGCTTTGCAGAAACGCGCATCCGCGCGGCGCATAGGGCAGGTTGTGCCGCAGATCGGCTGGCGAGCTGGCGCAGCGATCCCGGCGCGCGGTCGCCGAGCACCACGACGCGCCCCGCCTTCTCCGCCCAGCGCAGCACCTCGCGACCGCCCACGCGCCGGTGTAGGGTTTCGTGCGGATGAGGAGGGTGCCGACCTCTGGATCATCGGAGCCGATCGGCGCGGATCGACGCCGGGCAAGGTCTGGACGCGGCAAACCCACTGGTGGTCGCTCGTCTTCTCCAGCGCATCGCGGTCAAAGCGCAGCACGATCTCATGCCGCCCGCCCAGGGTGAGTGGAAGAAGCACAGGTGCTCGACGAAGGGTGATCGATTCGGTGTAGATCCCGATTTTCATGCGTGGCATTTCCGGCCCAAGCGGCGTTCCGATAGGCTTCGGCCGCGGGTCAAGGCGGCGACATTTTGCCAAGACGTGGCTTCCCGCCAATCGCTCGCCGAGCCGTAGTCGCGCCCCAGCTCGAGGGCGGCGGATTTGATCGACGAAGGCGTTGTCGAATTCGGCGAACCGGAAGACTCCGCGCATTCGGCTCCCCGAGATCCACCGTGTTAAGGCGCCCCGAAGGCAGGAGCACCGGAATCCCATAGGAGCGCAAGGCAAGGGCCGCCCCCGAGGTCAGGATCTTCCGGTAATTGAAAATCGTGGCATCGGCGGCGCTCAGCCAGATCCGCAGTTCATCGTCGCTCAGCCACTTCGCTGTCAGATCGCGGATATCAGGATCGCCGCCCGCCGCCTCGGCAAGTTCTGCCGCATACGCCTCCGAGATGATCGACCCGACGACATAGAGCGGGAGCACTCGGTTTGAGCGCCCGCCACGCGCGGATGATTTCGTCGCTCCCTTTGTAGGGGCTGATCGTGCCGAAGACGAGGCAGAGCGGACCGCTGGGCAACCCGAGCGCCGCCCGCGCCTCTTCCATCGGCAGAGGCGTACTCGAGCGGCACCGAATGGTCGCCGAACGGAATCACGCGGCACTTTTCGCTCCCGACCGAAAACGTCTCGCAGACGAGATCGGCGGCGGCGGCGGAATGCGCGAAGACGGCGGCAGCGCGCTGCACGGTGAGTTTCATGTTCCGGTAGATCCCCGAAGGCTTGCCGCCGCCCTGCTCGTGAGGCACCAGGCTGTGCGCGGTGTAAACCACCGGCGGACGCGCGCCGCCAGGGTCACGTCGAGCGGATAACGCCAGACTCGCAGCGCATCCAAGCCATCGTGGCGGTCGAGGAAATACGCTTCCTACCAATGCTGCGTAAAACGTCTGCCTCCCGCGCCCGGGACCTGCGCCACAGCGGCAGCCCCCGCCGATAGGTGGACAGAAATTCCGGTTTCGATCCCGAGGTCGCGAAGGGCATCGGCAAGCAACCGCTGATACGGGTTGTTGGCTCGCCAATCTGGGGCGCAGAGGACTCACGCCGACGCCCGGGTGCGCAGCGCCCGCCTCCAGTTTTCGTAAAGCCACAGCGCGAAGAATTGACCATGCTCTCGTCGATTTCGCCCCGCTGAAACGCGTCCCACGCACTCCGACAAGTTGGCGATCCAATTCCTCTGCCCACGCCGGATTCGCGCCGAACAGATCGGCTTCGGCGCGCGCTTTTAGGTCGCCGCGCAGCCAGGTGCCGATGGGAACCGGAAACCCGCGCTTCGGGCGCGCGTCGTCTTCGCTGGCATCGCGGCGCGCGAGGCAACGCCGGAGCACTACCTTGCCGACCCGCCGCTCGGGGTCGAGCTTGAGCGGCGAGGCGATCCGCGAAGCGACGGCGGCGACTTCCCGGTCGAGGAAAGGGGTGCGCAATTCGATTGAGGCGGCCATGCTCATCTTGTCAGCCTTCTGCAACAGCGATTCCGCCAGGTCCCAATCGGCATTGAGCGCCAGCCAACTGTGCAGCCGGTCGCGCTGCGGCTGACGACCCGCGCGCCGACTTCCTCGATCCGCGCGGCAAAACGCTGCAATTGGTCGGGCGTAAATCCCATCGGGGCGCGCCGGTCGAAGGGAAATCCATTGAAGTGCAGCGACGCCATTTCCGCCGCTTCTCCCAGATGGGCGCGCTGGCACAACCGCCCGAATCGCCCGGCAGGAAACGGCGTCGCGGTGCGGGGCAAGAGCGTTCGCCATCGGCGGAGTCGGCTCGATCTCTCCATGGTGTCGAGGCGTCCCAGGTAGCGTTCTTCATAGCCACCAAACAATTCGTCGGCACCTTCGCCCGAGAGCAAAACTTTGACGCTTTGCTTGGCGAGGCGGCAGACCGCGCGCACCGCAAAACACGCGTGGTCGCCGACCGGCTCGTCGAGGTGCCAGGCGATTTCTTCGACCGAATCGGCAAGGTCTTCGGCACCGACTTCGATGCATTCATGGCGGACGCCAAGGCTCCGAGCCGTTTCCCTCGCGCCGGGCAACTCGGATTCGCGCCCTGCGCCGCGAAATCCGACGCTGAAGGCGGCGAGCTGATCCTGCGCCCGCCGCTTGGCATAGGTTAGGATCACTTTGCTGTCCAAGCCGCTGCTCAGCAGGACGCCGACCGGGACGTCCGCGCGCAGGTGCACCGAAGCGGATTCGTCCAAGGCGGCGTCGAGCGCCTCGGCGGCATCATCCATCTCGGTGAGGTCGGGAGGAGCCTGCGCCTCGAATCGCCAAAAGACCTTCGGCTCCGCGCAGCGCGGACCGTCGACGAGGCAAACTTCCATCGTCGATCCCGCCGGCAGCTTTTCAATATGCCGAAAATGGGTTTCTCCCGGCGGCAATCCATACCACGCCAGAAAGTCGGGCAACGCCCCGGGGCGGAGCGAGGAATCGGCGAATGGCAGCGCATGCAGCGCTTTGATCTCCGAGCCGAAGGCAAAGACGCCACCACCCCGGAAAAAGTAGAGCGGCTTCTGGCCAAAGGGATCGCGCCCCAGCAGCAGGCGCCGCCGGCGCGTATCGAAGAGGCAAAACCCGAACATGCCGCGCAGGTGCCGGACAAGATCCGCGCCGTGTTCTTCGTAAAGGTGGACGAGCACTTCCGTGTCCGACCGGGTGGCAAACCGATGCCCGCGAGCCTTCAGGTCCGCCGCCAATTCGAGATAGTTGTAGATCTCCCCATTGAAAAGCGCCGCCACCGTCCGGTCTTCATTCCAGATCGGCTGATCCCCACCCGCCAAATCAATGATGCTCAGCCGCCGCATCCCAGCGAACAACCCAAGCTCCGCCGCCACCAACCGCCCCTCGCCATCCGGTCCGCGATGCACGATCCGCGACAGCATCTCGCCAAGCACCGCATCGCCTTCGTCCCGGGCGATCGATCGATTTACGAATCCAGCAATTCCACACATATTAGCCGAGCAAGATCGAATTAAGCGCCACCACCGCCTCCGCATAGAATCGGTCGCGCACCTCGCCGACGTAGTGGCGGGCGATGGCATCGGGGCGGCGCCATTTTTTGGGGGTCACTTCGTAGCGGAGCGGGAGCAAACCTCCTTCGCCCTTGGCGGAGGCGCAGAGGGCGAGCAGCGTTTGTTCCCAGCGCCAGATGTGCCCGTCTTTGAGCGCGCTTTCGCGCAGCACGCGCTCACAGAGATCGAGGTCCACAATCTCTCGGTTGAGGAGGCAGAGACCGCT
>JAWLBD010000059.1:0-34777 GCA_041395145.1 Verrucomicrobiales bacterium
CGATCTCCACCGGCACGGAAAGCGATACCTGTTCGCCGGGCAGCCGCACCGCAAACTTAAACGCATCCCGCACCTCCGTCCGCCCCTGAAATGCCGTGTAGGTGACGATCGCCTCGGCGCTCCCATCGACCGCGATCGGTCCCTCCAATTTCCCATAGCGCGGCTCCTGCCGGATCAGGAACTCGACCTGCCGCGTCGAATTCGTCGCCGCCCGCAGCAAAATCCGGGTCGGCACCCCGCGCACCGCCACCGACTTCCCGGGGTAGGGCTGCGGAATCCGCTCCGGCACCACCGGGTTGCCTTCGTCGTCTTCTTTCTTCTCCTCGTCATCCTTCTTCGGAAAGATGAAAAACTTCTTATCCTTCTTCTTATCGCCCGTCTCGGGGATTTTGATATCGGCGTGCGCCGGCTCCGGACACAAGGCGAGCCCCGCCACCGCCAGCAGGAGCAAGGCAGTGACTAAGGCGGAAGGCAGCGGCAAAATTCGACAAACCATGGGCAGCGGGGGCAAACGTGAAAAGGGGCAAGATTCTAGCCCCTAACTTCGCCCCTGAGAATCGTTTGTCGAGAGCAATACAGCGCCCCCTTGATGATCCCTGGGAGCCGCCGATACTTCCGGCTCACGAACGGTTCCTCAAAGCGGATCGAAGCGCGATTCCATCGCCGCGGAAAACTTGCGGCGTATCAGATCGCGATCGCCATGGCGTTCTCGGAATCCACGGCGGCGGATTGCGGAGCCGAACAACAAGGAATTCGCACCGGCTCCAGGCGCGACGCCGTGATTTTTGGCAACCTGGACCACGCGGACCTCAATACGACGACGACAACGCGCATCGAGCCGCTTGCCTGACCCGCCGCCAGTCAAAACGAGGGATATCTCTGCCGCCGTGGAGTCCAGCCGCGCAAGGCGCCGAGAACCCACACGCGCCCGCTGCGATGCTCACGCCTCGGTGGAACGTCTGGCGAAAATGCGCCTCCGCAACGACTGTCGTAAGCACCAGACCCCGAAAACCTCGCCAGCCGTCGCCGCCGGGATCTCCGACCGTATTCTGGAAATGTTCGACGCCTACTGGCAGGAGAATCACCAGATCGAAGGCCCGAAGCGCTACAACTCCAAGCCACAAGCGCCCCAAGACCTACCCGCCGCAAGCGCCAAAGACCCCATGGTATCTGAATCCCGAAAGGAGGACCGCGCGAGATTTCAAACTAATGCACTGCCGCTGTATTTTACATTACATATATTGTAGGAAGTTAAATAACCCGAGTAAGACGGGGACGTTTCTGCCCCAAACTTCCAGCCCAAATCCTGCCCAAACGCCAACCACGCCCTGGCTCACATCCTTCCGCAAGCAACTCCCGAATTTCGTCTGCGACAATCCCTCCATCATGGGCGCGCCTTCTTCTTCGAGCGCGGCACCATTGGAGTTTCGTTTGCGGCGCTGGAGGCGGAGGATCTTTCTTCGACGGTGCAGCGGGCGATGAATTTGTAGTGCTGACGACTTTTGTCTGAAGCCGTGCGGTGGGCGCGGTCAGTGGCCGGGCTTCCGGCGGGATTCCACCACGGGTCGAAATGGATCCTGTATCGGCGGCGGTCAGGTTGAAGCCCGTAGCCCATCAGGCCCAGCGAGGCTGATCAAGAAGACCGGTGGTACGCCGAGGTCTTGGAATCGCCGGACTTCGTAAACGCGATCGCGGGTTGAGCCGTCCAGGAGGTAACAATAATCGGCGCCGGGGGCGGAAAGCTCGTCGCGGATGAGCGTCAGCATGGAACGAATTGGCTGAACACGAGCACGCGGGTGACCGCCCTCGATGATCTCGGAAGAAGCGCTCCGTAGCGCCGCGACCTTGCCGCTCGCCGCAATTGCCTCCGCGTCACGCCTTCCAGTCCGTCGGCTGAATCGACCTCCAAGCCGAGGAGGCGTGGATCATGGCCAAAGCTTGGCGCAATCGAAGCAACGCTGTCAGCATGTGAACCCGGGTCTGACCCGCGTTCGGACCGCGCTCGCCCAGCCCATGCCGGAGACCGGCTTCTGGCTTTCGCGCAAAATCCCATCATAAATTGCTCTGTGAGCGGGTTAAATCACAGAGGACAACCTGCTCAATCTTCTCAGGCAATTCCTTGGCGACCTCCGCGCTTCCGCCGCCGCAGAAGATAAGGTGCCACCCTCTGGCGGAGCCGTCCGGCAGCAGATGTGTTGTCCGGAAGTTATGCTGCCTGCAGCCGTCGCTGACGCGCCGTAGCGCTGGAGGAATTCGTCGCGCCGCCGAGATAGCCCGGGAGGGCAGGTGAAGATCGACCAGAGGTCGCGGACCAGTTCTCGACCGGCGTCCCGGTCAGCGCGATCTTGGTCCGCGCCGCCAGCGATCGGGCGGCACAGGCCAGCGGGTATCTGGGTTTCGGATCAGGCTGGCTTCGTCGAGCGCCACGACCGTAAACGCCTGGGATTGAAGCACCTCCTGGTCGCGGGCGAGAATCCCGTAGCTGGTGATTCCGACCGCCGCCTCGCCCGATGCCAGTTTCGCTGATTCTGCCCACGCCCGGCGCCGTGCAGCACCGCCACGGACAGTTCTGGGACAAAGCGTTGCGCCTCGTCCCGCCAGTTGCCGATCAGCGAAGTCGGGCAGACGATCAACGACGGCGCCGCAGCGAGCGGGTCGCCGGATTCAGGCGCATGGATCGCCTTGAGTGCCGCGAGGGTTTGCAGCGTTTTTCCTAATCCCATATCGTCCGCTAAAATACCACCTAACTCATTTTTATCAGTGAATAAAGAAATTTAATACCTCCGAGCTGATAAGGGCGAGCGATCCGCTCAAGCGCCCCGAGGAGCACCGCTGGGGATCGGGTGCCAGGCAAAGAGAATCGGGCAGGTCTTTGGCGGCGATCGGCAATTGGGCAGCGGCAGCTGAAGCGAGAAGGCACCTTGGCGCCGGTCGAGCCGCAGCCCCCACCCCGTCTGCTCGGCATCCGCATCCGCGGGAGCCGGCCAAAGTCCTCGCACGCCGCCGAATCGATGACCAGCGTCTTGCCGCCCGCCCGCACCGTGGACTGCCCCGTCCGGAGGAGGCGCTGAAGGTCCGCCGAAGGGATGCCACGCCGCCCTCCGAGCCAAAACTGACCTCCGCCTCCAGCCAGCGTTCGCCCGACGAAGGCGAAACTCGACTTTCGGCACCACGCGCTCGACATCGCGGGTGACCCGCCCAAACGCTCGCCGATCTCGACATCCCAAGCCCGGATCAATTCGGGTAACTTGCTGGCATAAAACTTAACGACGCTTGAATTGCCGCGAAGCTGAGAGAAACCCTGGGCGTCCGCCTCGCGAAGATCCCGAACGGCTGCGCCCAGCAGGCGGATTCAAAAGCTGAATCGCGACGGAAAAGCACGGGGATCGGCGACGCTGGATCTGAAGGAAAGGCTGATGGCGAGGCAAATTCCCCCACCCTCCTCGGCGGATTCCGGATAGCCGAACGTGAGTTTGGCGACGGGTGAGTTGACGATCCTTCGGTGGAGCCTCGGCTCGGGGCGGATCGTTTCGATGCGCAGCCGGTCGAGCAAGCCTGACTTTGAGCGTAAATCGAAGCAATCCTGCAAATCGCCGAGGTGCTCCGCCAGCCGAATCCACCGCGCGGACATCGGCTCGCCCCGCCAAAGCGGCGCGAGATCTGGGCGGAGCGACGCGGCCGCCGCGATGCTTGGCGCGAGGACGCCCGTCTCCGCCTCCCAGATCCACGGCGAGCCACCGCCGGGGAGCAATTCCGGAGCCGCCGCGTCGGCGCGCCCGGGGCGGGTCGATGAACGCGCCGGTGCCGACAGCGAAAGCGTCACGCCGCCATCGCCACCAGAGGCTGGCTCAACCCAACAGGGCAGTCGACAAGGCTCGGCACCGAGCCGGATTCGGACCGGGTCAGCGGACTTTTGCCGCGCCTGAAGCCAGGCGTCTCCATTTACGGAGATGGCGTGAATAAATCTTTCAAATGACTTTCCACCAATGCTTAACAATGGCGGAACAGACTTCGCCCCCTCTGCAAAAAGCCACTGGAGCAAGGGGTGCGCCGAATCCGGGGCGGTGGCGACTTTCAGGTCGGCAGCGGGCGAGGGCTCCGGCGAATTCACCCCCAGCGCAGAGCGCACGGCGGCAGGCCGCGCCCTGATTTCACGCCTCGAAGAAATTCGGCGAGCAGGGCGATCGGTTTGCCCGGCGGCAGCTTTTCGGCGGACCTCGCTGCGCCCGGCAGCGGGGACGTTTTGGCTTTTTCCAAAGCGGGAGCCGGAAGGTGGCGGCGGTGCGCGGCTCTGGCTTTGCTGGCTTGGCGGGCGGGGCGTCGTTTTGGTGGACCCAGGCGTAGCCGAGCGCCACGGCGTGGGCGCAGAGCGCGCCGGTGCGGCTGAAGCGCGCGGCAGCGGCAGAGATTGTCCACCTCAGTTTTCGATTTGATGACCATGGCGGGGCGGAGCTGCTGCCGCCCGTCGATGACCACCCCGCGCATCACCTTGCCATCGAACCCGACCTCAACCACCGCGCCCGCCGCAAAAAGCATCCGCGCCTGCTTGAAGACGGGAAAGCCGGCGGAGTCCATGAGCCAGCGCTCGGTAATTTCAGGGGTGGCGATATCGGTGGCGGGTTGGGATTTGGGCGCGGAGGATGCCCGGCGATCCGCCTGCGTTCAAGGGGGATTCGGCAGAATGCGAGCACGCTGCGGGCGCGATTTCGCCGCCCCCTTCTAAAACCGCTTCGGCTTCCGGCGAGACCGCTCGAGGTGGAGCCTCGGCTCGGGGAGGATCGTTTCGATGCGCCGCCGGTCGTTGCTTTCGCTTGGCCTCCGCCCTCAGAATCCGCAAGATAAGCGATCCCCCACCCCATGCCCCTGATGAATAGCCTCCGATCCGGCACCGCGGCGAACCTCGCCATTGCCGCCGCCCTTTTTGTTCCTTGCGTCGGCCGCGCCGAACTCGCCGCCCATTACGCGCTCGACGAAGCCTTCGACACTAGCGGCCCGGCCGCCGAAACGCTGGGCGCGAACGACGGCACCCTGATCAATCCGCCCGACGTCGTCCGCGGCAGGCCGGCACCCCATGCCAACCTCGGGACCGCCTACGACTTCGGGCTGAGCGGCGGGATCGACCTCGGCACTGCCGCCGCCGTCCGCCCCACGGACCGGTTTACGATGACGTGGTGGATGCGCCCCGATACGCTGAATGCCTTCGACCGGCTCTACGAATCGCTGAGCGGCACTGCGGACAACGGCAGCGGCATCCGGATCGACCTCGCCAGTTCGGGCAACCAGGCGCGCGTCCTGCTGCGAGATGGCAACGGCGGTTCCAACACGCAGCTCACCCACTCGCTAGTGCTTCGCAACGACGGCACCTGGTATTTTTTCGCGCTGCGCTACGATTCGGGGGTCGGCAACGGCACCGCGATGAAGCTGACGGTTTTGGAGAATCAAGCCGCCGCCACCGATGCGGACATCGCGGGCGCCACCCAATCGCCGGGGGCGCTCGGCACCGGTCCGATCAACATCCACAACCAAGGTGCCTACATCGCCACCGACGATCCGGCGGGAGCCTCGCCCAACGATTTCGGCGGCGGCATGGATGATATCGCGATCTTCACCGATGGCGACGGCGGCGGCGTGCTGACCGACGCGCAACTGGCGCAAGTATTCAATGAGGGCGCGATCGCGCTGGCCGACTTCCGCCCGCCTCGATCCAAAGCTTTGCCGCGAGCGAGACAAGTGGTAAAGCGGCACCGAGTGACGCTGAGCTGAGTCGAGAATGCGGTCGCACCGACCCCGCTCGATCCGTTTGGCGACGTGCTGCCAGAATCGGTTCGCCGGCGCAGGGCAGCGGGCGTTCTCCGCATCGGAGACCGATCTACGCTGACCGCCGAGGCGGGATCGCAGGCTGCCGCCGCCGCACAAGTCCAGGTCACCGTCGATGGGCTAAAGCCGCTCCGATTGCAGCTCACGGAGTTCATGGCGAACAACGGCGGATCGCTGACCGATGGGGATGGCAATGAATCCGACTGGATCGAAATCTATAACCCGAATCTCTATCCGGTCGATCTGGAAGGCTACCGCCTGACCGACGATGCCGCGCTGCCGGCGAAATGGCAATTCCCGGCGGGCGCGATAATCGGGGCGGGCGAGCATCACGTCGTCTTCGCCTCGGCGCAATCCGCCGCCGAATATCAAGACGGCGGCGGAGCCTGGCATACCACCTTCGCGCTCGACCGGAGCGGCAGCTATCTCGCCTTCTCCGATCCATCCGGCGCATCGCTCGGCAGTTCTCGGATTATCCGGCTCAATTTGAAGACCTGTCCTTCGGCGAAGGCGGCTACTTTACCCAGCCGACGCCGGGCGCCCCAATGGGGCGACGTGTTCTCCGGATTCGTCGCGGATACAAAATTCAACATCGACCGCGGCATCTATGATTCGCCGATCTCCCTCCGGATCACCTCGGCGACAGAAGGTGCCGCGATCTCCCATTCGACGGCACCGAGCCAACGCCGAGCAACGGCACAGCACCTGCAGCGGTCCGTCCGCGATCGGCGCGACCCGCGTGGTGCGCGCCGCCGCGTTTAAGGACGGGTTTGCGCCGACGAATACCGATACGCACACCTATCTTTTCCTCGCCGACGTCGTCGGGCAGGGGAACGCGCCCGCCGGCTATCCGGGGACTTGGGCGGGGCAGCCCGCCGACTTATGAGATGGATCCGGAAATCACCGCGCATCCAGATGCCATAGCCCAGATGATTCCGTCGCTCGCCGCGCTTCCGTCATCGCCGCCGGACGCCCTGTTCGGGGCGCAGGGCTTCCACCAAAACCCGCAGGCGGAAGGCAGCGGTCAGGGCGGTATCTCCGCCGAGTGGCTTTCCAACGACGGTTCCGAACCCGGCTTTCAGGTCAACTGCGGGCTGCGCATCCAAGGCGGGAGCAGCCGGAGCCCCGACACGCCCAAGCATTCGCTGAGCCTGCGCTTCCGCAGCGGCTATGGCGCGGGAAAGCTCCGCTACCCGCTGTTCAAGGATGCGCCGCAGGGCGAGTCCGCGCTCGACGCCTTCGATTTCATCCAGCTCCGGTCCGGCTACAACCACGCGTGGATGCACCGGCATTATTACCAATGCGACGTCGCCCAATACAACCGCGACACCTGGGCGAACGACCTCGCCCTCAGCATGGGGCAGCCCGCCGCCCACGGGCGCTGGATGCATTTGTATCTCAACGGGATCTACTGGGGCATCTACTATGCCCACGAGCGACCGGACGCCGACTACATGGCGGCATACTTCGGCGGCACCTCCGCCGACTACGATACGCTCAACTCCGGCACCGCCCTGACTGGCGACAAGGCGGCGTGGAACGCGATGGTCGCCATCGCCAACAGCGGGGTCGGCGACCCGGCTGTCTATGCGCAGATCAGCGACTATCTGAATGTCGAAAACCTGATCGACTACATGCTGCTCAATATCTATGTCGGCAACCGAGATTGGGACGGCCACAACTGGCGGGCGGGGCGCAAGCGCGAGCCGGGTGCCGGGTATCTTTTCTTCCCCTGGGACAGCGAGTTCTCGATCTCGGCGAACAACCCCGGCGTGATCAATTCGCCCGCCGGGATCGCGGGCGCTCTGGGCACCGACGTGACGAACAAGAATAACGCCAACGGTCCGACCGGGCTGCACCAGGACCTGCGCGCGAGCGCCGAATATCGGATCCATTTCGCCGACCGCGTGCGGAAGCATTGCTTTGGAGACGGACCGCTCGCCCCCGCCAATGCGGCGGCGATTTGGAAGGTCCGCTCCGATGTCATGGACGAGGCGATCGTCGCGGAATCGGCGCGCTGGGGCGACTTCCGCCGCGACGTTTCTTCCGGGAGCTGGAGTCCGGGCGATTTTGCCCTCTACACCAAAAACGACCATTACCTCCCGATCCAAAACTATCTTTTCGCGACCTACTTCCCGCAGCGCACCGACATCGTATTGGCGCAGCTCCGCGCCGATTCGCTCTACCCCTCCATCGACGCGCCCGAGTTTTCGCAAAGCGGCGGCGTGGTCGCTCCCGGCTATGGATTGGAGATCACCGCGCCTTCCGGCGACACGATTTACTATACCTTGGACGGCAGCGATCCGCGCGAGGTCGGCGGCGCGGTCTCGGCGGGCGCCTCGACCTATGGCGCGGCGATCCCGCTGGCGGACTCTGGCACGGTGAAGGCGCGGGCGCTGACCGGCGGCGGCGAGTGGAGCGCGCTGACCGAGGCGGCGTTCATCGTCGGGGTCCCGGCGTCGCCGGCCAACCTTGCCCTCAGCGAGATACACTACCACCCGCTGCCGCCATCGGTGGCGGAATCCGATGCCGGCTTCACCGACCAAGACCAGTTTGAGTTCCTAGAGGTCGTCAATTTCAGCAGCGGCGAAATCGACCTGACCGGCGTGCGATTCTCGGCAGGCATCGACTTTGCGTTTCCGGTCAATGCGCGCCTCGCCGCCGGGGCGCGCGCCCTCATCGTGCGAGACGCTGCCGCCTTTGCGATGCGCTATCCGGCGGCTCCGGCTCCTATTGGCGAATTCGCCAATGGCACCGGCTTGGATAACGGCGGCGAACGGATCACGCTGCTCGCCGCCGATGGCTCGGTCATCGCCGACATCAGCTATGGCGATGCGCCTCCATGGCCAGAGGCGTCCGACGGCGACGGCCCCAGCCTCACGCTGATGCTGCCGGGGCAAAGCGATGCCGCGCTCGCCGAAAGCTGGCGGCCGAGCCTCGCGGCGGGCGGCTCGCCGGGCGAAAACGATGCCTTGATCTTCACCGGCGGATCGCTCGCCGACTACGCCATCGTCGCCGGGTCGCCGAGGGTATCCGCCGCGCCGTCCGGCGGCGGCTACGTCTTTGAAGTCACCGTGCGCCTGGGCGCGGATGAGGCGCTGGTCTGGGCGCAGGCATCGGGCGACCTGATCGGATGGGATCTCGGCGGCGTCGCATTGGTCGGGCAAACGCCCAACGGTGACGGCACCGTTACGCTCGCCTATTCGCTGCCGCCCGAGGCGCGCTTTGCCCGCGCCGCCGTTTCGCCGCGCTAGCAGGCGGCGCAGGCCGGGTCTCTGCGATCCCCGGGGGCGAAGCCTCCGGGGCTGCTCTGTAGAGACGGCACTCTTGCCGTCTTAGACTTGTGGTATCGCTTTCACCACCGGTCAATGGCACCCGGCAGGCTGGGCATTTCGGGATTCACAAACCGGCGGAGTTCGCGCAGACTAGGCGCATGTTCGACTTCCTTGCCGAAAGCCCCCGCGACCGCGCCCGCCTGTGCGGGCCGGCGCGGCATTCGCGCCGCGAGTTCCTCCAGATCGGCGCGCTGGGTGCCGCCGGATTGTCGCTGCCGCAATACCTCGCCGCCAAGGGAGCGGGGCAGGTGGACAAGGCGAAGGACAGCCGCGCGTGTATCATGATCTTCAACCTCGGCGGCCCCAGCCACCTCGACCTCTGGGACATGAAGCCGGAGGCGCCGAGCGAGATCCGCGGTCCGTTCAAGCCGATCCGGACCAAGTCGCCGGACATCGATTTGTCGGAGCTGCTGCCGCGCCACGCGGCGATCGCCGACAAGTTTTCGGTGGTGCGATCGTGCCACCACGATGGCGCGGCGGTGCACGACGCCGGGTGGCAGATGTTGCAGACCGGGCGGCGGTTCACCGGTGGGATCCAGACGCCGCATGCCGGCGCGGTGGCCGCCTACCTGCGCGGGCGCAAATCCGACCTGCCCCCGTTCGTCGTTTTGCCCCAACTCATGGGGCGCGGCGGCGGCAACCTGCCCAACGGCCAGGCGGGCGGTTTCCTCGGCAAGGCGCACGATCCCTTCGCGCTGATGGCGGACCCGTCGAAGCCGGATTTCCGCGTGCCGGACCTGCTGCCCCCAGACCAGATCGGCGCGGCGCGGCTCGAACGCCGCAAGCAGATGCGCGAAGTCGTCGAGGCGGCGGCGGACCAATTCGAGGCGAGCGAAGACGCCCGGCTGCTCGACGAGAATTTCCACGCCGCCTTCCGGATGATGACCAGCGAGCAGGCGCGGTCCGCCTTCGACCTCTCGAAAGAACCGGCCAAGGTCCGCGAGCGCTACGGCATGAACCGGTTCGGCCAGTGCTGCCTGCTCGCCCGCCGGCTGATCGAAAACGGCGTGCGCTTTGTCACGATCAATACGTTTCTCACCGTCTTCGACGAGATCACCTGGGACATCCACGGCTCCAAGCCATTCACCTCGATCGCCGGGATGAAGGACATCGTCTGCCCGATGTATGACCAAGCCTACAGCGCCTTGATCGAAGACCTCGACCAGCGCGGGATGCTCGGCGACACCCTGGTCGCCAACCTCTCCGAGTTCGGGCGCACGCCGAAGGTCAACCCCGCCAGCGGCCGCGACCACTGGCCGCAGTGCTTCACGGTTTATTTTGCCGGCGGCGGCGTGCAGGGCGGGCGCGCCATTGGAAAAAGCGATCCCGTCGGCGGATTCCCCGCCGAGCGCCCGGTCGGACCTGGCGACATCGTGGCGACGATTTTCCACAGCCTCGGCTTCGACCACCACGCGCACCTGCCCGGTCCCGGCGGCAGGCCATTTCCGCTGACCGATTTGGGGACCGAGCCGATCAAAGAATTGTTCGGGTAGCGGCGGCGGCCGAAGTTGCCGCGCAGCGGGTCGCCCCGAATTCCGGTCCGCCCCAAGTTGCCCGCAAGTCCCCCGCCGCCCGGGGTATCGCCCGGACGCCCGCGCCCGCACAATCTGCGCCGATTCGATACAAGGGACGATTTGACCGAAAGGGAATGGCGATGCCGCAGGTCGAAGACGGTCCGGGTAGGGTGCCGACTATCCGGGCTGCGTCGGCGGTGGCGCGGCCCGCTTTGCCCTCGGCGGCGAATTGAAAAGGTGGATCGATAAATCCGATGCGGTCGGCGGAATGTGCGCCTATCGTCGCCGCCCGTTTTTCGACAACCACCCATCCTATCGATCCCATGAGCCTCCCAGTCCCCGACAAGCACGGTCACTTTGGCATCTACGGCGGCATGTTCGTGCCGGAGACGCTGATGCAGGCGCTGACCGACCTGACCGCCGAATACGAGCGGGCGAAAGGCGCGCGCCGCGTTTCAGGCGGAGCTGGACGGTCTGCTGCGCGATTACTGCAGGCGCCCGACGCCGCTATTTTGCCGAGCGCTGGACGGAGGAACTGGGCGGCGCGCGCATCTACCTGAAGCGCGAGTGGCTCCACACCGGCGCGCACAAGATCAACAACGCGCTCGGCCAGATCCTGCTCGCCAAGCGCCTCGGCAAGCGCCGGATCATCGCCGAAACCGGGGCGGGTAGCACGGCGTGGCGACCGCGACCGTGGCGGCGCGCTTCGGCATGGAATGCGTGATCTACATGGGCGCGGTGGACATGGAGCGGCAGGCGCTCAACGTCGCCCGCATGAAATTCCTCGGCGCCGAGGTCCGCGCGGTGAAGGCGGGGCAGGCGACGCTGAAGGAGGCGGTCAACGAGGCGATGCGCGATTGGGTGACGAACGTGCGCTCCACCCACTACATCCTCGGCTCGGCGCTCGGCTCGCATCCGTTCCCGATGATGGTGCGCGACTTCCACCGCGTGATCGGGCTGGAGGCGCGCGACCAGATCCAGGCGAAGGAAGGGCGGCTGCCCGACCTGCTCGTCGCCTGCGTGGGCGGCGGCAACAATGCGATCGTGTACTTCCACCCGTTCCTCGGCGACGGGGCGGTCAAGATGATGGGCGTCGAGGCTGACGGCGAAGGGCATCAAGCCGGAGCGGCACGCCGCGCGCTTCCAGGGTGGCAAACTCGGCGTCTTGCAGGGCACCAAGACGTATCTGCTCGCCAATGAAGACGTACCAGATCGAGTTTCACCCACTCGGTGTCCGCCGGGCTGGACTACGCGGCGGTCGGACCGGAGCACGCTTACCTGCGCGACTCGGGGCGCGTCGATTACACCTACGCGACCGACGATGAGGCGCTCGCCGCCTTCAGGAGATCAGCCGGATCGAGGGCATCATCCCGGCGCTCGAAACCTCCCACGCCCTCGCCTATGTGCGCAAAGCCGCGCCCGGCATGGCGAAAGACCAAGTCATCATCGCCAACTGCAGCGGGCGCGGCGACAAAGACGTCGCCCAGGCGGCGCGCTTTGTCTTTGGCGAAGACCTGAAGTTCTAACGAACGCCTAGCGCCACGCCCTACCCCGCACGTAGGCATCGACGGCATCCTCCCACGGGCGCGGCGTCTTGCCGGTCAAGGCGGCGTATTTTGCGGTGCTCATGGCGGTGTGGCGCGGGCGCGGCGCGGTGAAGGCGTCCATTTCATCGAGCTGCAGCAGGCCGGGCTGCCTTGTTTTGAAGGCGATGCCTGCGGCGAGTACCGCATCGATCCCGCGCTGCCCGTATTCTTGCCACGAGCAGGCTCCGTCGTTGCAGAGGTGGAGCAAACCCGCCGGTCCGCCGGGCGCGAGCAGCGGCTCCAGCAGCTCGGCAAAGTCTTCGCTGTAGCAGGGCGTCGAAAACTGGTCGGCGATCGCCGCCTGACCTTCGCCTGCGATACTGCGCTGGATGATCGAGTCGAGAAAGCTCACCCGTCGGGACCGAAGACCCAAGACGTGCGCACGACCATGGCGTCGCCGCAGGCCGCGAGGGCGCGCCGCTCGCCAGCCAGCTTCGACCCCCCATAGGCGCCGAGCGGCTCCGCCGGATCCTCCTCGGTGCGCAACCCCGGCTCATGGCCGCCGAAGACATAGTCGGTGCTCACGTGAAGGGCGCGCCCTTGTCCGCGCAGACCTGCGCCATCGCCTCGGGCGCCGCCGCGCTGACCGCCATCGCCCCGGCATCGCGCCCCTCGCAATAGTCCACGTTGGTGATCGCGGCGGTGTTGACCAGCACGTCGAAATCCAGCTCGCGGAGCACGCCGCACCGCCTCAGCATCCGCCAGATCAAGGTCCGCCGGGCGAAGGCGCGGACGAGGCGGAAGCGGTCGGCGTAGCGGCGGGCAAGCGCGGCACCGAGCCGGCCGCCCGCCCCGATGATGGCGATGCGAAGGGAAGAATCTGGCATGGTCAATGGCGCGGCATCAAAACGCGGCTCGCCTCACATGCCATAGAAAAATGACCATTCGCCGCAAACCGCGCGGATCGCCTCGTGCGATGCGGCTTAGTTTAGACTGATTGCCAAAGAGATTTGCGCCTATTTTGATAGCCGCCATAGCTGGCAAGCCACAGGGTACCGCGCAATCCGGGCGTCGCGAATCCAATCTCCTCCCTGGAGGGTCGGGGTGGGTCCGCAGCATCGGTAGGCTTTCCGGGATCGGTCCTGCCAAGCGCCAATTTTATGGCAAGCCGCTGACTTCAAGGGCTATACACTCATCTACCCACCCTATTTCTCCTCCCAAGAGGGGACTTGCGGCGCGACGCTCAGCCTCATCTGAGCCAGAGTAAAACGGCAGGTTTTGAGCTGCCGATTCCCGCCATTGTTTTTGGCAATGAGTTTAGCCCTTGCGCAGCCATGCTTCTAGATCGCGCCGCCGGATCAGATCGACGAATTCGACCGCCTCGGCATCGACTTTAAAGATAAGGCGGAGGTCTCGCCCAACCCTTTGCCGCAGGCAATCTGGGCGCGACTTGAGCCGCCGGACGCCCGCCCACGCATTGGGCCTTCCGCGCAGATCCACCCACCAGGCTCATCGCGGCAACGGCTCCGCGCTGGTCGGCGCTATTGATCGCCTCGCGAAACGCATCGGATAGGAGGGGGAACCGCACACCCGTGTGGGAAGCTTCCTCGCCGAGGAGCCGCTCCTCGGCGGTAGCTTCGTCGCCTGCGGCAGCTCGCCGCCCGACCCGCCCTGTCGCGCTGCGCCTTGAGCCGGTCGATCTCCGCCATCGCGGCGTCCAATCGCTCCCGGTCGCGGGCGTGGTCCTCATGTTCTTGCGAGAGGTTACGCTTCAGGATGCGGGCGCGCTCGCGCAGTTCGTCGAGAGCGGCTTGGCTTCCCTCCGGCGGATCCGCGCCTGGCGCCCCGCTTTCCGCCTGCCTGGTCGCCGCCCGCTCGCGCTCCCTGAGTTCGTCTTGGAGGAGGGCCAGCTTCTTCTTCAATGCCTCGGTCTCCTGCTGGCGGATGGCCAGCCGCTTTGACGCCTCCGCGCGCTGCCTTTCCAGCTTGTGCTCGTATTCCCAATCCCGATCCTCCCTGTCGAAATCACGCTCCATCCAATCGATCGCCGGGTCCGCCCCCTCCTTTCCAAGTTCGATGCGGCATCGGTCGATCTCGTCTTCGATCAGATCGTAGTGGATCGTCTCCGCATCCGGAAGCGCCCCGCGGGCCACGACCAATCCGAAGGCGGGATCGATTTCGGCTGCGCCAAAGATCGCATTCATGAAGCGGACCCGCGCCGCGCGGTCGCCAATGCGCTGGAGTTGGTATCCTTCTTTAAGCTCCGAAACCACTAATTCGAGGGCGTCGGAGTAGGAGGCGAGCCTTACCCTGAGCGTGAAGTTCGACTCCAGCGCCTCCGGGCAGCGGGCGGCCGCCCACTCGACGATCCGGCGCTCGGGAGCGCCGGTGAGGTGGTAGAGCATCTCCTGCCAAAAATCGCGGGAGGGCACGATTCCCCGCCGATCCACGAATCTGATAAGGAGATCGTATTCGTGGAATTCAGCGAGCCGGATCGCCGCCTCTTGGAAGGCGCTTTCCGAAAGCTTCGCCGGGTCCAGCCTGCCGATCTCATACGGGCGCAGGCCCGCCGCCTTCTCGGCGGTGAGCGAGAGTTCGGGGCTGGTCTTGAGCAGGTCCAGCGAATAGCCGTCGATTTCGTAGCTGGCCGCCCCGCCTTTGCCCTCGCAGCACTTTTTGAATTTTTTGCCGCTCCCGCAGGGGCACGGGTCGTTGCGCCCCACCCTCGGCTGCGCGCGCCGGACGGTTCCGCCGCTCGCCAGCACCGTGCCATCCTCCTCGCTAGACGCCAGGATCTTTTGCCAATGCGGCTCGCTGGCGGCTTCCTTCTTCAGCGCGGCGATCCAACTGGCCTCGAAAAACGCCCGGTAGCCGAGCAGCCGGTGGAAGTCCGCGTCGCCGAGGTAGTCGCCCGCCGCGCTCATCATCTCCATCGAAAACGGGTTGGAGGCGCGCCGGTGGCGCAATGCCGCATGCCGCAGCAGCTCTCGGATCGCCCCGTCGCGGTGGTCGCGCCCGATGCCGTTCGCCTCGCGCCAGAGAAAGAGCAGCAAGAGCAGCGCCGCCTCCCGCTCGACCGCCAGCTTCTCAGACTCGATTGCGGCGATGATCGGATCGGTGGGATCCCCGCTGAGCTTTAAGGCGCACCCGAGCAAGATTTCCAGCCGGGTAAAGAGCTCCGCGTGCTCTAGCACCCACGCCCCGGGATAGCGCCCCGCCATCCCGCACAGCACGACCAGCTTGGTAAATCCCTCCGCCAGATGGGAATCCATCGCCTCGCGCAAGGCGGCGTCAACCGCCTCCGGCTCCGGGTCAAAACCAGCGGCGTAGGCGCGCAGCGCACCGTATGAAATAGGGAGGTCCTCGAGGGATTCGAGAAGCGAGGCGGCGGCGGCGGCGGTCACACGGGTTGATGCGCGGGGTTCAGTCACGGGGACCAATGAATGCCGCGATCATCCTTTTGCAATTGCCACCGCAGAATTCCGGGCAATCCGCTTGCCCGCTACGGCGCCGCCACCATCATCGCGGCGAGCTTCTGCCCGATGGCCGGGAAGAAGAAGAGGGCGATGGCGCAGAGGGCGGTAAAGCAGATCGGGGCGACGCAGGCGACCGGGGCTTCTTTGACATTCCGCCACGAAAACGGCGCGGCTCCGGCTCCGGCGGGCGGGAAGAAGGCGCGGAAGACAATCGGCAAAAAGTAGGCGGCGTTGAGCACCGTCGAGACGAGATAGACAACAAGCAGCCCGATCTGATGCGCCTCCATCGTGCCGAGGACGAGCTGGAATTTCGAGAGGAACCCGCCGGTCGGCGGCAGCCCGATGACGCTGAGCGAGCCGATGAAGAACGCGGCGAAGGTGACGGGCATCGCTTTGCCCAAGCCCGCCATCTGGCTGATGTATTTTTTGCCCGTCGCGACAAAGATGGCTCCCGCGCAGAAGAAGAGCGTGATCTTTCCGAAGGCGTGGGCGCCGATGTGGAGGATGCTGCCCTTCACGCCCATCGGCGTCAGCAATGCGATGCCGAGCACGATGTAGGCGAGCTGCCCGATGGTCGAGAACGCGAGGCGCCGCTTCAGGTTGTCCTGGCTGAGCGCGATGAGCGACGAGACGATGACGGTGAAGGCGGCGACCCAGCCGAGCACCGCGCCGAGGTCGAATTCATCGAGCAGATCGACGCCGAAGACGCCGGTGACCACGCGGACGATGCAGAAGACGCCGACTTTGACGACCGCCACCGCGTGGAGCAGCGCGCTGACCGGCGTGGGCGCGACCATCGCGTTCGGCAGCCACGAGTGAAACGGCATCAGCCCCGCCTTGGAAAACCCGAAGGCGAACAGGAGGAGCAGCGCGACCGATTCGCCGCGCGAGACGTGGCCGGCGAGGAAGCCGTCGAGCGAGAAGTCGAGGCTGCCGCCGCCCGTCTTGACGTAGCAATAGATCAGGGCGGGCAGCGCGAAACCGACCGATGTCCCCAGCAGATGCCCGAGGTAGAACCGCGCGCCGGGCAGGATTCCCTGTCGCCGTGGTGGTACGACCAGCGGGAACGTGGCCAGCGAAAGCATCTCGTAGAAGATGTAGAGGGTGAGCAGATTGGCGGCGAAGGCGACGCCGAGGGTCGCGCTGAGCGAGACGGCGAAGAACGCGAAAAACCGGGTCTGCGAGTGCTCGCCCAGCCCGCGCATGTAGCCGATGGCGTAAAGCGTGGTCGGGATCCAGAGGATCGAGGCAATCAGCGCGAAAAAGATCCCGAAGGCATCGACGCGGAAGGCGAGCGCCGCGTTCGGAGCCGCCTGGAACAGGGTGAATTCGATGACTTTGCCGTCGAGGACGAGCGGCAGCATCGAGGCGACGATGGCGAATTTGGCTCCGGCGGCGAGGAAGGTCGCGCCCTCGCGCAAGTTCGGCCAGCGCCCGAGCGCGACGATCGGCACCACCGCGAGGAGCGAGGCGAGGCAGGCCCACAGCGGGGCGGCTGAGTGAATGGCGTCCATCTATTTCGCGGTGCCGACGACGGGGAAGGCATCGAGCGCCCGCCCGATCAGATCGGCGATCTGCGTATTGAAAATTCCAATGAAGAGAATCAGGGCCGCCGCGCAGAGCAGCGGGAAGAGCATCGAACCGGGAGCCTCCACGATCTTCTCCCCGCCGCCATGCCCGTGGTCGCCGTGGCCGTGGTCGTGCCCTTCGGCCGGTTTGGCGCCGAAGAAGGCGATCTCGATCACTTTGAAAAAGAGGATCGCATTGATCAGGCTGGAGATGAGCAGCGCGGCGACGTATTCCCAGCGGCCGGCTTCGATCGCGCCCTGGATGAGATACCACTTGCTGAAGAAGCCGCAGGTCGGCGGGATGCCGATCATAGAAAACGCGCCGACGCAAAAGGCTGCCATGGTGACCGGCATCCTGCGGAAGAGCCTGTCGAACTTGGCATAGCCGTAGCCGCCGGTCTGCCGGATGATGATGCCGGCCGCGAGGAACAGGCAGAGCGTCATCGCCGCGTCGCTGACGATGTGATAGACCGCGCCGAGCACGCCCATCCGATTTTCCAGCCAGACGCCGCCGACCATGTAGCCGACCTCCGCGACGATCAGGTAGCAAAGCATCCGCTTAAATTCGGTCTGCGCGAGCGCGAGGATCGAGCCGGCGAGGATCGCGATGACCGCCAGCCAGACGACGACGCCGCCAGTCCGGCGTCTCAACGCATAGTCCGCGCCGAAAACGCTGAGCAAGATCCGGATCATGACATAGACCGAGACCTTTGTGGTCAGCGGCGCGATCAGGGCGCCCGTTGACGAAGGCGAGTAGGTGTAGGCATTCGGCAGCCAGCCGTAGAGCGGGAAGAACGCCATTTTGATCCAGACGCCGATGGTCATCAGGATGAAGGCGACGTGGATCATCCGGTCGCTGGCCAACCCCGACTCCGCGATGATCGCCCGGATCTCGATCATATTGAGCGCGCCAGTTTTGATATAGAGATAGCCGACGCCGATCAGGTAGAACGAGGCTCCGATCGTCCCCATGATTACATAGTTGAAGGCGGCGAGCGTCCCGCGGCGGGATGCCCCCATCGCGATCAAGCCGTAGCCGGTCAGCGAGGCGACCTCCAGCAGGACGAACAGATTGAAGGCGTCGGCGGTGATCGTCATGCCCGACAAGCCGGTGACCTGCAGCAGGTAGAGCGAGTAGAAAAGCGCTTCCTTGCCCCGCGTTTCTTCGCGCACCAGCCGGGTCGAATAAATCGCGGTGAGGAAGGCGACGCTACTTATCGCCACCAGGACGAGCGCGTTGAGCAGGTCGATGCGGAATTGGATGCCCACGCCGAACGGCTCGCGCCAGTTGCCGAGGAAATACTCGACCGGCCCGTCGCCAGCGACCTGGATGAGCAGGCTGACGCCGCACCAGAGCGAAAACGCCGTCGCGCCGAGGGCGAGCTTTAGGCACAGGCGGAGACTGCCTGCCTGCAAGGATGCAGAACAAGGCGGCAAAGAGCGGGACGGCGAGCAGCAGGATCGGGCATTGCTCAGCCATCCGCGACCTCCTTTCGTTTTTTCACCTCGGCGAGGATCTCGTGTTCTTCGATGGTGCCAAAGTCATCGTGGACCTTCTGCACGATCGCCAGACCGACACGCCCAGCGTGGCGACGCCGACAGCGATCGCGGTGAGCATGAGGACGTGGGGCAGCGGGTTCGTATAGTGGTCGGGATCGATCTCGACCTCTTCGCCGTGATGGTGTTGCACGTAGGTTTCGTGGTCGATGATCGGGAGCGTGGAGCCTTCTTTACCCCCGCAGAGACGTAGAGCAGGATGATCGCGGTCTGAAAGATCGACATCCCGATCAGCTTCTTGATCAGGTTGCGCTTGGAGATCATCGCCCACAGCCCGATCATCATGATCACGACATAGACCCAATAGTTGAAGTAGGGGATGATCTTCTGTTGGATGAAATCCATTCGGGGGAGGAGTAGCGGATCGGCGGTCGGTTAGAGCCCACCCTTCAGGCAGTCGTGGGTGGCTAAGTTGGCGTAGATCGAAAACATGATGGCGGTGACGGTGAAGGCGACGCCGACCTCCACGCCGAAGATCCCGTGCGAGCGCGCCATCTCGCGGCTCCCCGGCAGGATCGAATCGAGGTAGCCGTAGTCGAGGAAATTGCCGCCCAAAAAGAGCGAGTACAGCCGAAGCCCGCGTAGATGATGATGCCGAGCGCGGCGATGCGGAGGACCGGCTTCCGGACAGGTGCCCGAGCGCCTGCGGCAGCCCGTAGGAGATCGCGATCAATATGTAGCTCGCCCCAAGGATGACGCCGCCTTGGAACCCGCCGCCGGGCTGTGGTGCCCGTGGGCGACCACGTAGAGGGCAAAGAGCTGGATGACCGGCATGATGATCCGGGACGTTGTCTTCACGATCAGGTTTGGCTTCTCGTGCGTCTCCCCCGCCGAGATCGGGGTCGCGTTTGCCCCCAGCCCGCGCAGAATCGCGATGATGGCGATGCCGCCGGTGAAGATCACGACCGTCTCGAACATGGTGTCGTAACCCCGGTAATCGGCGAGCACGGCAGACACCACATTGGGCACCTCGGTGTCGTTGAGCGATTCCGTGATGTAGTGGTGGGAGACCGGCGATTGGTTGGTAAGGGAATGCGGGTCGCCCCACACCGGGAAGTCCTCGACCGCAGAGAGGAGGAGCGCGCCGGTCACCAGGACCGCGATGAAGGCGAACATCCGCATCGGCTCAATCGGAAGACTTTCGTTTGGTTTGATAGACGGTGGCGATCAGGAACAACTGGCGCTCACCCCGGCTCCCACCGCCGCCTCGGTAAAGGCGACATCCACCGCCTCCATTTCCGCCCAGAGCAAGCACATGATAAATGAGTAGATGCCGAAGACCATCATTAGACGCGATCAAATCTTTGATCTTGAGCGCGATGATCGCCGTGACCACGAGGAAGACGAGCAAGATGATGTCAAAGGCGGGGATCATCGGGAGGCGTCCTCCTTGCTAGCCGGTTTGTTTTTGCGCCCTGCCGGCGGGAACCACGCCCTCCTCGTAGTAGCGCGCATGAGCGCGTGCGTGCTCGTCTGGGCTGGTCATCATGACAAAGGCGCAGATCGCGAGGATTTTCAGAAAGGTGAACACCTCTCCCCACCCCACATGGTGCTCGGGGTCGCCATCGAACGCCGCCTTGAAAACATAAAGCCCCAGCCCGGCGCAGATGAGCAGGCTGGACAACGTATCTCCTTTGCCCGCCGCATGCATGCGGGTGTAGAAATCGGGGAAGCGCAGCAAGCCGACCGCCGCCCCTAAAAATAGGACATGTACGAGGTGACGAGGACGGCTGAAACGATGTTGATGAGGATAGCCAAGGAACGCTTTTGGGATAGATGGACCTAATCGTGGCGCCTGCCCACGCCAACGCGCCGCCATGAGCGCGGATCTTGTCATAATAGCGCGCGGCGGCGATCGATCCGATGAAATTGAGCAATCCGTAGACAGGGCGAAATCGACATACATCTCGACCCGCCCGAAGATCGTTCCGATGATGACGAGGAGCACGGCGGTTTTGTCCCGATCACGTTGACCGCCACGATCCGGTCGATCGTGGTCGGTCCCGCCATCACCCGGTAGAGCGCGGGCAGGATCATGGCGAGCAGGCAGACGCCGCGATGGTGAAAAACGTGGTCATGCGGCGGCAGAGGGCGGAATTCAAAGATCGCCGCGATCCTCCGCTCCATTTCCCATCCAGTCCCGCCGTCGTCATCTTGCTGATCGAATGCACGACAAATTCGTCGCCGATCACGTCCACCGTCACCGTCCCAGGCGTGAGGGTGATCGAGGCTTAAGTCAGCACAAAGCGGGCGAAGTCCGAGGTCAGGATCGTCCGGAAACGCACGATCTCCGGCTCGACCTCGTCGAGGCCCCCTCGGGCTGAGCGCGAGGCCTGGATGTGCAGGTTGGTAAAAACGATCTGCCAGTATAGCCATCCGATATAGACCCGCCAGCGATGATGCTTGGCGGGCGCGCCCGGACAGTGGCATCTTCCGATCCTCGAACAGGTAGTCGGTCGATATCCACGCGACAAAAAGCGAGGAGACCACCCCGAGCGAGAGGTGGAATGCGTCCAACTGACCTGAAAAGACGACCCACGTCGCCATCAGGATCAGGAATGTCAGCGTGCGGTAGAGCAAAGCGGCCAAGCAATGCCTCGCCCATTTCGGATTTCAAGGGCGAAATCGAGCCAGATTCGCCCAATCTCGCCGCGGGAAACTTTTTGCGCGCGGAGCCGGTCAAAAGTGCTCGCCACCAGCGGGGAGATGCGCCATGATCTTGGCACGCATGTTAGAAGTCCTCGCCAAGCTCCTCATTGTCCAGAACCGCGACCAGCAGATCCGCAAGCTCCAGCGGGAATTGAAATCGCTGCCGCAAGAGGAGGAGCGCGCCCGGTTCCAGCTCGGCGGCGACCAAAACGGGGTCGAGTCCGCCAAAAGGACGTCCAGGAAAACGAGGTCGCCATCAAAAACCTCGAACTCGACATCCAGACGCTATGAGACCATCGCCAAACTCGAACAGCAGCGCTACACCACTGAAAAACGAAGAATTCGCCGCCCTCGGCGTCGAGATCGAGCGCTACCAAGAGGAGGTCCGCAAGCTGGAGGACCGCGAGATCCTGCTCATGGAAAAAGGCGAGACCCTCGGCGCCCGCCTCGCCAAAGCCCAGGCGAAGCTCGACTCCACCGCCGCGCTGGTGAACGAAGAACTCGCCCAGATCGCCGAGAAGAAATCCAACTGCGAAAGCCGCATCGCCGAACTCGACGCCGAGCGCGCGAAACTCGTCGATGGCGTGGACGACTCAACCCTCGGTGTTTACGACCGCCTGATGAAAAGCAAGGGCGACGCCGCAGTCGTCCTGCTCGAGCACGGCGTCTGCGGAGGCTGCCACATGAAGGTGATCACCACCACGCTGCACAAGGTCAAAGCCGAGAAAGAGATCGCCCAGTGCGAGCAATGCGGGCGGATGCTGTATCTGGAGGAGTAGCGGGTCCCACCCGCGCGGCTTCAAGTTCTGGTCAACCCACCCACTCACCATCCTGAGCGAGCGCGCGTTTCCGTGCTGATCACCTTTCCGGCGCGATCCAGGACCGCGACGAACGGGATAAACTCGGATGTTGCCGCAGCGGTGGCGAGGCTTCCATCCTTCTGCGACATCTTCAAGCCGGGAAACGGCATCTTCGCCTTCCGCATGTAGGAATCCATCTCGGCATGGCTTCCGTCGTAGCAAACCAGAATAACCTCGAATCTCTTCCCTGCCCCCTCTTCCTCGACCGCCTTGGTGTAATCCTGCACCAACTGTGCAGTGACCGCCTTGCACGCGCCTCACCAAGAGGCGGAGTGATAGATGACATAGTAATCCGGGTCGCCGGCGATCGCCGCCTCCACCGGTTGTCCGCCTACGACTTGGACGAGCTTGCCCTTCAAGTCTGCGGCGACCGCCCCGGACGCGGCACCCGGCACGCTAGAATTGGGTCGGTCGGCACCACAGCCGCTCAGACCCGCCCAGAGGGCGAGACCGAGAGCGGAGAGAATCAGAGGTAGTCGTCTTGGCATGGGAGTTTGGTCGCGAGCGTGGGGGGTGAATGCGGGACGCAACCCGGCTATCGGGAGCGCAACGTCCTCTGGGCGCTTCGCCGCGACGCATCCCGGACCGCCTGCGCGGCGTCCCGCCCCTTTTCGGTGCGATAGGACGCGGCGGCGGTGGCAGCCGGAATCGGGCGGGTAAGCTCAAACGTGCCGTGGTCGCCGTTTTCAGCGCGGTAGTTTGAATGGATGCGCTCCGGCGTGGCGGTCCCCTCGTGCGAATAGGTGCCTCCATAAAGCGCGCCGAGATCCTTTGTGCCGCTCAGCTTCCATTTGCCCGCACCGGCGGGTTCGAGGGTCAGGACCGCCGTGTAGTCAGCGCTCAGCGGCCCCCAAGTAGCCCAATAGTGAAAGGAGTGATCCTCTGGGTCGCCGGTGCCCGGCTGCCGCTCGACGACGAGCTTGAGCCGTCCGCTGTGGTCGTTCCAATCGCTATGCCAGCGCCCTTCCCATGCCCCGAGGATGTCCCCGCGCGGCACCGGATACTCAGCCTGGGCGGCGCGCCACTTTGGCTGATAGGAAGAGCAATTGCTGGCAAGCAAAGCGAGCGAAAGGGCGAGGATGGGGCTGGATATCCGCATGGAATTTGCGCGAGTTATTCTGAATGGCTACGCAGCCCAAAGCATGCCTCAAACGCGGGACGCCGCAAGCGCGGCCGCCCCAAGCCCCCCCTGCTCCCTCGCACAGATGCGCGAACGATCAGGAGAGGGGGGCCGAGCGCCCCCTAACCGCAGATGATCGAGGTCAAATCGTCGCAATCCAGGGCTACAGACATTGAGACACTGGTATCGCGATTGAACCCTACAGCTTTTTCACCGATACGTTGCGGAAGGCGACCGGATCGCTGTGCCCGGCGAATCCGAAAAACCCGCTGGTCCGGTTCATGCCGGGATGCGGCTTGCCGCCCATGAATTCGGTCACTTTGCTCAGATCGGTATCGAGGATAACGGTGCCGTTGAGCTCGACTTTGATCGTCGATCCCTTGACGGTGACCTCTTGGAAATTCCACTCGCCGGTGGGGCGGAGATAGCCTTTTTCGGCGGCGACCATGCCGTAGGCGCTGCCGTGATATTGGCGGTCGTCGAGCTTGCCGGGATATTGGACATCCAACACCTGGAGTTCGCACATGCCGGCATAGGCGGTGTCGCCGCTGCCGGGGTAGCGGATCGCGAGCCCGTTGTTGCCCGCCTTGGGAAGCAGGAATTCGACGCGCGCGGCGAAATCGCTCAGCTCATTGTTCCAGTAGATCGTGCCGCCTTTGCCGGGCTGGCAGACGACGGTGCCGTCTTTGACATCGTAGTTCTCGACGGGTCCCGCCCAGCCGGACAGATCCTTGCCGTTGAAGATTTGCTCGAATCCATCGTTGCCCTTCTCGGCGAGCATCTTGTTGGCCTCTTCCGCGCCGATCTCGCGCAGGAAGACATTGCGCCAGCGGATCTCGCCGCCGTGGGTCTGCAACTGGATGGTTCCCTTCGGCAGCAGCGGCAGCTTGCGGTCGAAGTAGTTTTCCATCCGGGCATGATCGACGACCAGCTTATCGTTCAGGTAAACCGTGGTGCGCTCGCCGAGTTGGATGATGCGGAACGAATTCCATTCGCCGAATGGCTTGTCGGCGAGCACGGCGGGATCCTTGCCCGGCGCACCGGCGCTGTTGTTCCAAAGCCCGCCAGAGCCTTTGTCGGCACCGATTTTGAACTTCGCCTCTTCGGTGAAATCCCAGATCTGCACCTGCGGCGTGCCTTTCAAATAAATGCCGGAGTCCGCCTTCGGCACCGTCTTGTAATCGACCAGCAGCTCGAAGTCGCCGAACTCCGCATCGGTCGTCAGGTAGGAGCCGTGCCCGTCGTTGACCAATTCGCCGTTCTCGACCGTCCAGTGCTGGGCGATATCCGCCGACTTCTTGCCGATGGCCGCCTTGCGCTCGTCCTCAGACATGGCGGCGAGCTTGCGCGGGTCGAACGTGTCCATGCCGTGCCAGCCGCTCAGGTCTTTGCCGTTGAAGAGGGCGATAAAGCCATCCGGCGGCTGTGCCTGCGCCGGGGCGAAGGACGGGGCGAAAGCGAGGGCGGCGAGGAGGAATGCGGGGTGGTAGGTTCTCATCAGAATAACTTTGGGCGCGGGCTGCGCTGGTGGGCAAGAGTTTTTTTCTCTCTTACGCCGTCGGCGAGGAGGAATTTGCACCGCCCTGCGATTTTTGGTTTCGACCGAGCGATTCGTCCGCCAGATTTCCGCCCACCCAAGATCCCGATGAAATTCCCCACTGCCTCCTCTCCGCCCCGCTGATCGCCCTCGCCGCGCATTCTGCCGCTGCGCAAGACGCAAGCCTCAACACACTGACGGTACCGAGGAGTCCGCCGCCGGATGGCAGCTTCTCTTCAACGGCAAAGATCTCAGCGGCTGGCACAATTTCCGGAGCGACAAGATCCGCCCCGGCTGGCAGGTGCAAGACGGCGCCCTAGCCTGCGTGGATCCCCACGACGCGGGCGACCTCGCCACCGCCGGCCAATACGACTGGTTCGAGCTAGACCTGGAATTCCAGATGGGGAAGGCGCCAACAGCGGCATCATGTATCACGTGACCGACGCCGAAGGCGCCGCTTGGGCGACCTACCCGGAATTGCAGCTCGAAGACAACGCCAAAGCCGCCGACCCGCAGCGCTGCGGCTGGCTCTACGGGCTTCTACAAACCAGAGGACGACCCGAAGACCGGCAAGCCGATCGACGCCACCAAACCCGCCGCATAGAGTGGAATCGGCTGCGCCTCTTGGTGACACCCGAAAAGTGCGTCCACGAGATCAACGGCGTGAAGTATTTCGAATACGTGCTCGGCAGCGATGATTTCAAAAAGCGCGTCGCGGCGAGCAAGTTTGGCGCGATGAAAAACTTCGCCAAATTCGACAAAGTGCCACCTCGTCTTCCAAGGCGACCACGGGAAAGTCGCGTTCCGCACCGTGAAGCTGCGCCCGATCGGCGGGAGCGCCGCCCTGCCGGTCAAGAGCGGCGACAAGATCGCCTTCATGGGGGATTCGATCACCTGGCGGGCGCCGCCCCCGGCGGCTACGTCAGGCTCGTGATCAAGGGTCTGGAAGCAGCGGGCGTCGAGGCGGAGGCGATCCCTGCTTACATCAGCGCTTGAACACAAATCCAACCAGATGCTCGAGAGCGCCTCAAGCGGGACGCCTTGGACAAAGGACCGGATTGGATGACGCTCAGCTGCGGCGTCAACGACGTCTGGCACGGGGCGAAGGGCGTGCCGCTCGACGCCTATAAAGAAAACATCACCAAGATCGTCGACCAGTGCCAGGAGGCGGGCGTGAAAGTGATGATGCTGACCTCCACCATGATCGGCGAAGACGAGCCGAACGCGAACAACCAGAAGCTCGCTTACTACAACGAATTCCTCCGCGCCCTCGCCAAAGAAAAAGGCTGCCTGCTCGCCGACCTGAACGCCGCCATGCAAGAAGGCGTCAAAGCCGCTGGCGGCGGCGGCAAGGACAGCCGGATCTTCACCTCCGACGGCGTCCACATGAACCCCGAAGGCAACAAGATGATGAGCACCGGTCCTCAAAGCATTTACCTGAGCGATGCCCAGCTCGCCCAAGCGCGCGCCAGTTGGGAGCCGAAGAAATAGCCGCCCGCGACACGCAGGCAAAGGATCATCGCCGGGGCGCCCGCCGCCCCAGGTCACCTCACGCCCCCTCATCCCTCGCCATCAGCCACAGCAGGTCGGAAAGGCGGTTCAGGTAGGGCAGGATCGCGGAGGGCGTGTCATCGATGGCGGCGACCTCGCGCTCGGCGCGGCGGCAGACGGCGCGGGCGAAGTCGAGCTGCGCGGCGGCGCGGGAGCCGGAATCGCCGGGCAGCGCCCAGCCCTCCAGCTTCGGCAGCGAAGCCTCGAGCGCGGCGATCTCGGCTTCGATCTGAGCGGCCGCTTCGCCGCCAAGCCGGGCGAAGCCCATCTCGCGATACTTGCCGATGTCTTCGGCGTCGGTCGCCAGCTCCCCCATCACGGCGATGAGATCGCGTTGGATTTCCGCCAGCCGGCCGTCGCGGTCGGAGCCGTGGATTTCCGCCCGGACCAGCCCGAGCGCCGCGCTTAGCTCATCGATCGCCCCGCAGGCAGCCATGCGCGGGTGGGTCTTGGGAACGCGCCGCCCAAAGAGCAGATCCGTTTTACTCGCCGTCGCCTCGCTTTGTCGTAATGCTCATCGTTCGCGCAGGCTAAATCTCCCACATCTCGACCTTTTCGTGCGCGGCGATGTCCGCCAGCGTGCGCCCATCGAGCGCCGCATCGATCCCCGCGAAGATCTCCGCCCAGGCGCGGGCGACCCGCTCGCCGGACTCGCCTTCGCCCGTCCCGTTGAGCGCGGAGCAACGCGCCCTCCACCGCCCTGGTGATTTCGGCGAGGGTGATCGACGCCGGCTCCTTCGCCAGCAGATAGCCGCCGTTTTTCCCCCGGCGGCTTTGGACGAGCCCAGCGGTGCGCAATTCGTTGAGGATCTGCAGCAGGTAATTCGCGGAGATCCTCTCCCGCTCGGCCAGCTCCTCGACCCGCCGGACTTGCCCCGCGCCAAAGGTCGGCGCGAGCTGGACGAGGACGCGGCAGGCGTATTCGAGTTTGAGCGGCAGTTTCATCTAGCGGTAAAAAGCGATGGTAACGCGCGGCAGCGCGGCGCGTCAAACGCTTCCGCACAATCCGCGCCATGGTGTAAGGAAACTCCCCCGCTGGCGAATGAAGGCGGCGGACCCTGACAAAGACACGAAATCGCTTGCTCCCCCACCTATTCCGAACACGATTCCCCCTATGCGGACCAGATTCTCCTCCTCCTCGCCAGCGGCACACTTTTTCCTCCCGCCAGCCGCCACCGCAGGCGACGACCCAAGCGGCGGCGGCGAGGCGCGCCAGATGACCGGCAGCCGCGCCTACCGATGGACGAAGTCCTCGTCATGGCGCTCGAAACCTCGAGCTAGAGGTCGAGCGCCGCGCGCCGGAGATCCGCGCCGCCTGCATCGAGGGCGCGAGAGGCGATTTCGATCCGGTATGGAGCCTGCGCGCCATCGCGGAGGAACGCGAGCGGGCGCAGAATACCCGCGAGTTTTTCGCCACCGATGAGATTTCGATTTTCGAGCAGGAAAACATCTTCTTCAATTCCGGGCTGCAGGGCAAGATCCCGTTTGGCACCGTTTACGAAGTCGCGGTCAATTCCAACCGGCTGGACAACTCGCTGACCCGGCGCGAGACCGCCCGCTTTTCCCCGGAATACGAAAGCGACCTGACGCTCACGCTCACCCAGCCGCTGCTCCGCGACTTCGGCTCCGATGTCAACATGACCCAAGTCCGGATCGCCGAGAGCAACCTCCGGATGTCCCAGCACGACCTGCGCAGCAAGGTCAACGAGATCGCGGTCCAGGTCATGACCGCCTACTATGAAACGATCTTCGCCCAAGAAAACATCCGGGTGAAGCGCGACGCCATCGATGTCGCCAACGCGTTGCTCGAAGAAAACCAGCGGCGGCTCGACCTCGGCGTGATGAAGCCGATCGACGTGATCCAGGCGGAGGCGAGCGTCTCCGAGGCAGAGGAAGCATTGATCGCCGCCGAGAGCTTTTTGGTCGCCCGGCAGAACACGCTTAAGTCGCTGATCTTCGCCGATTTCGAGGCGGTCGCACTGCTGCGGATCGAGGCGGCGGACCAATTGAGCTGGAGCGCGCCGGAGGTGGGCGACGGAGCCACGCTGCTGGCGGAGGCGCTCGCCAGCAACCCGCAGATGCTGCGGCAGCGCGAGCAGATCTCGCAGGAGGATGTGCGCCTGAAATATGCGAAGAACCAGGTTAAGCCCCGCGTCGATCTGCAGGCATCGATCGGCTACAACGGGCTGGATGGCGACTGGGGCGGGAGCTTCCGCGACTACGGCGAACGCCGGGGGCCGGAGTGGACGGCGGGCATCATCTTTAGCTACCCGCTGGGCAACCGCGCCGCCAAAGCGCAGCTCGCCGAGTCCGAACTCCGCCGCGAGCAGGCGACCTACAACGCCGCCTTCATGAAAAATAGCATCGCCGCCGCCCTCGCCACCGCCGTGGACAAAGTGAAGGCCAACCAGCGGCGGCTCGCCACGACCGGCAAGTCGGTCGAGCTCGCGCAAAAGGGTGCCGAGGCGGAGCAGAAGCGGCTCGAAAACGGGCTGACCACGACTTACAATGTCTCCCAGATGCAGCGGGAACTCTCCAACGCCCGGACCCGCCAGCTCGGCGCGGTCGTCGAGCTCAACCAAGCGGTTTCCGAGATGTATCAGATCGTCGGCCGCATCCCGCAGCTCGAAGAACACATCAACCTCGTCTTCCCCGATGACCAAACGATCCCCGCAGACCCCGGAGCCATCGACCGCCTCATGGAAATGCCGGCCAAATAGCGCCGCCGCCGCGCTTTGCCTCGCGGCGTTGCTCTGCGCCGGCCCGGCCGCCGCCCAAGAATCGCCCGGCAATGACACCGCCGGCAGCGCGCTCGCCGCGAGCGGCTTCGTCCAGCCGATCAAAGAAATCACGGTCGCCTCGCCGCTCCGCAAGCTGGTCAGCGCCATCGAGATCGAGGAGGGCGCGCGCGTCGAAAAAGGCCAGCTTCCGCCTCGCTGGAAAGCCGCGCCGAGGAGCTAGAGGTCGCCCGCAACGAAAAGATCCTCGAAAAACGCGAGTTCGAAAACAAGGCGGCGAGCAGCCTGGCGAAGGACAAGCTGGTCAGCAAAGACGAGGCTTTGGAGAAGCAGACGAACTCGACATCGCGAAGCTCAATCTCGAAATCGCCAAGCATAGCTTCGAAATGACCCGTGATCCGGGCGATGATGCCGGGGATCTTGACGCGCAAGCTAAAGGAGGCGGGCGATAAGCGTGACCGAGGCGGAGCCGATGTTCCGCCTCATCAATACCGATCAGGTCATCCTGCTCGTCCGGCTTCCTGCCGAGCGCGCCGCCACCTTCGAGGAAGGAGCCAAGGTCGGCGTCCGCATCCCGATCCTACCCGACGCCCAGCAGCGGTTTGAGGGCGTCGTCCACCTCAAATCCAAAGAGATCGACGCCTCCAGCGGGCTGCAAGATATCAAAGTCCTGATCGAAAACCCGGGCGGCATCATCCAGGCGGGCATGAAAGCGGAGGCGACCTTCCCCGGCGGACAGTGATTGGCAGTCCCCCCTACTCCGCGAGGCGGGCGTCAGGAGTCGGCGCTTGCCCGCTTCGCGCCAAGTCGTCGGTCCGGGGTTGAATTCATCGAAGACGGCGAACCCGATCACGCCGACGTTGCGGCTCTTGTCATGTTTCACCGCCGCGACCGAATCGGCGACAGGGCTGAAGACAAACCGCTTCTCGCGCTGGTCGTTGATGCGGAAGCCCCGGATCAAGCCGGTTCCCTTCGGTCCCGGGCGACGTAGCCGCGCTTGCGATACGACGCCGCCTCGCCATCGAGCACGTCCAAGCCATCGACTGAGCAGACGACCTCGATGTAGTTCTCGGTCAGATTTTGATCGCGATCACATACGGGCGCCCGCGCTCGCCTTCGATATAGCGCCGCCCGCCCGCGACGAAACTGGGCAGATCATCGTCGCTGTAGCCATCGCGGATCTCGACGCCGAGCCGGCCGTTCGCCATCTCGCCAAAGCCCCGCACCGTGCGCCGACGCTGCCCCGCCGCCATCGCGTCCACGCCCTCCTCGTCATTATAATAAATCGCCGCCGTCGCGCTCGGCGTGCCCGCATTCGCCCGCCGAAACGTCGTCCGGTCGATGCGCGACCATACTTCGCTGCCCGTCGCCGTGCCCAATCCGGGGCGCTCATGCCTCCGCCTCGGAACCACATCATCTAACTCCGGAGCGGGCGGTGCCATCATGGAATCCGAGGAGCGGACAAGCGCGCCTGACTCATAGGAGGAGGAGGAAAAGCTATTCGAAGCCTTCAATGGTCCCGGAGAGGTCGCGCAGTGGCTCAAAAAAAAGGTCGCGGCAAGCGCCGCCATCGCGCCCAGAAGGCGGCAAGGGGTGGTGAGGATCGGTTTCATCGGTGAAAAATAGATGTTTGGCGGCTTGGTTATTTCTGCGGCTCAATGAAACAGCCTCCACGTTCAGGCTTCTCAGGATAAGGATAACCGCCAAAAGAACAGCACTGCGTCAGCCCCAGGAGCAGCGCCCCTAAGACCAAGCGCTTCACGGATCGTCCAAAATTCAGTTTCATCGGTCGGTTGTGGTTGGTTGGCATCGCACTTACTGCTAATATTCTAGCATACACCCGCAGGCTGCGATCTGGCAAGAAAAAATCTGGCGAAACCAAAAATCAGGCGTGCGAGGCAGGCATTCCCAGGGTCCCCCCTCCCCACCCGCCGATTAAAATGGGGGTTCTGGAGGAGCATTCGACCATGAGATGCCAAGAAGGCGAAGCGCGCTGCGGCGTCAGCCCGCCGACTGCATCCACAATCTCCTGAAATCGGTGCATTAGTCGTCCGCAGTAGCACCTCTCTGGCAAGCCGGGTCTCGTTGATTGGACCGGAGATCACGCACGCTTTCGCCATCGGCAATCCGGCTGCGGCAGCCCGACAGGCTTCACGAGCAACATCAAAGCGATTGGGGCGAAAGGTTTCATCATTATCGAATCAGCCACCAGAGGCCGCTTGCTGTATCCGCAAACGACTTCCATCCAACCTTAAGTAAAGCCCCGGTGCCATGGCGGCACCGGGGCTTGGCAAATCGGCTAACGCGTCGATTCAGTCCTTGGCGGAACCTTTGAGCTGGATGTCTTTGTAGAAGACCTGCTCTTCGGGTCGCGCCTGGAAGGCGATGGTGCCGGGGGCGAGCTTGTTACCGGGCATCTGCTTGAGGTGCTCCGGGTTTTCGGGTTCGGTGTAGTCGGTGACGCCTTTGCCGTTGATCGAGATGACGATGTGCTTGCCCTCCACTTTGATGTGGTAGTCCATCCACTCGTCGTCCTTGAAGCCCTCGAAGTTATCCTTCACGGCGTAGAGCAACTTCCCGGCGGTCTTCTTCGTCGCTGTGGGTGTTGTTGACCTGGCTTCGTAGCCCTTCCTACCAGCCGTCCTTCTGGTATTCGGTGGCGAAGTAGATGCCGGAGTTCGATCCCTGGTCGTCATGACCTTGGCGCGGAATTCGAAGTCGGTGAATTGGTGGTCGCCGACCGACCGTCGTAGAAGACGTGGGTGCGTGCTCGTCGATGACGAGCAGCCCGTCCTTCACGTAAACGGATTTCGGGTTCTCCCTGTTGACCTTCCAGCTGTCGAGGTCTTTGGCTGTTGAAGATGGTGACCCAGCCGTCCTTCGATTCCGGCGGGCTGGCTTTGGCGCCCTCATCTTTGGCGGCGGTGGCGAGCGCGGCGGCGCAGAGCGCGGCGGCGGCAAGATAAGCGGTGGGCTTTTCATGGGCTAGTTTGTTTGGGGCTGGTTTGTGGTTTGGGTGGGCGCACGATTTACCGATGCGCGCCAAGCCTGGACAAGCATTCTTTACGGGCGGCGTCCGGCAGCCATTTCGTGATTCGACACCGGGCGAAGCCCGCTACCTTGCGGCGTGGGAAAACTCAACGAATCCATCGCTCATGCCATCGCCTGCGCGACCGTCACCATCACGGTGCAGGCGCTTCCGGCGCACGTTCATGTTTTGCTGGCGGCGGGCTTCATGCTCTGGGCGTTCGCCGGAGCCTATCTATTCGCCGGGTCGCTCGAGTCCGCCCCGCTGATCTTCCTCGCTTACTGGCCAGACTGTTTCGCCTTCACCCTCTTCCTCTTCATGCTGGCGGGCTACGATCTGCTGCGGGTCAAGGCGGACGAACACCTGCAACTGCGGAGCCTGCGCGAGGAAATGGCCGAGGTGCTGCGCAAGCGCGGCGGGCAAAACCGGGAGGGGCGCGAATGAAGCGGCTCCGCGACTGGCGGGAGGCGGACGAGGACCGGCGGCTGGCCCCCTACGCGCAACGCGTGGCGCTGAGCGCGGGGCGCGCCTACCCGGAGCCGGCGCATCCGTTTCGCACCGCCTACCAGCGCGACCGCTCGCGGGTGATCCACTCCCGCGCCTGGCGCCGCCTCGAATACAAAACGCAGGTCTTCCTCAACGGCACCGGAGACCACCTGCGCACCCGCCTCACCCACTCGATCGAAGTCGCCTCGATCAGCCGCTCGCTCGCCGCCGCGCTCGGCGCGAACGAAGATCTGGCGGAGGTCATCGCGCTGGCCCACGACCTCGGGCACGCGCCGTTCGGGCATTCCGGGGAGGAGGCGTTGGATGCGGCGATGCGCGAGCACGGCGGGTTCGAGCACAACCGGCAGAGCCTGCGCGTGGTGGAAAAAATCGAGGTCCGCAACCCCGCCTACCCCGGGCTGAACCTGAGCTACGAGGTGCTCGAAGGGCTGCGCAAACACGACCGCGGCTACGCCAGACCAGCGTTCGGCGAATGCGGGGCGGAGACGTTCCCCCACCCCTCGCTCGAAGCGCAGATCGCCAACTTGGCGGACGAGATCGCCTACTACGCGCACGACCTCGACGACGGGTTGGAGCACGGCTTGATCGAGATGGCGCAGCTCGAAGGCATCGACGTCTGGCGCGAGTGCGCCGCCGCCGCCGAACCGCTGTGCGCGGGGCTGGCCGGGCGCGAACGCTGGAACTTCGTGATCCGCGAATTGATCGATTCCGCCGTGGACCGCGTGGTCGATGCGACGGGCGCCACCTTGGCGGAAATCGGAGCGCGGTGCGCCGACGATGTCCGCCGCGCGCCGCGCCCCGCCGTCGGCTACGGCGCGGATCTCGCGCGGAAGATGCGCCAGCTCCGGAAATTCCTCTACGCCAACCTCTATTATCACCCGGAGGTCGCCGCGCCCAACCAGCGCGGCTGCGAGATGGTCCAGGCTGTCTTCCAAGCCTACGTCGAAAACCCGGCGATGCTCGGGCGCACCACCTCGCGCCGGATCGAAGCCGACGGCCTGCACCGCACCGTGTGCGACTACATCGCCGGGATGACCGACCGCTTTCTGATGGATGAATTCGCGCGGCTAGTCGCGGGCGGATGAGCGCTATTCCGCCTCCATCTGCGGGAGGCCCGCCGGATTGACGCCGATGGCTTTGAGGAATTCGTTGCGCTGCTCGACCTGCTGCTGGCGGCGCGCCTCGCGGTCGGCGATCTGCTGCCGGTAGGTTTCCTGCTGGTTGGCGTCGAGCACGGCGAGGATCGCCTCGTCTTGGTCGGCGGGCGGCTCGGCGGCGACGCCCTCGTTGGCGGCTCCGGCGGCACCCTCCACGGCGAGCGCCGGATCGAAGTCCGGCGAGCTGCGCACCAGGATGCCGAAGACCTGGTCCTTTTGCTCTTCGGACAAGGACAGGCTTTCGCTGAGCGAATCGACGCGGTTGTTGGCGCGCTCTTCGAGCTGGGCGGCGCGGTCCCGGAGCTGGTCCGCCTCGTAAGCGGCATACTGATCTTCGGTGAAGACTTCTTTGGCGACCTCGCCCGCGCGGTCGCGCCACGCCTCGCCGCCGCGCCGCCCCTGCTGGGCAAAGTCGGCGATGTTGAGTTGATCTTTGTCGAGCAGCGCCTCCATGCGCCCGGCTTCCTCCTCCGACATGGCGAAGAGTTTGTCGCCCAGCTCCTTCTGCTGCGCCTCGCTAAGCCCGTATTTCGTCGCGGCGTCGGCGACGAAGTCATCGATCATCCGCTTGCCGAAATTCTGCCGCGCCTTGGCGAAGATCGGCGTCAGCTTCTTGAGCAGCGGCTTGGCGTCGGTCAGCAGTTCATTGATCGAAACCGGCTTGTCCTCCGCCGGCTCGCCCCCCGTATCCGCGACCCCTCCGGCGACTTCGCCCGCAGAAGGCGGCGCGACCGGCGCAGCGCTGCGGGCATCGGCGAGGCTCGATTTGAGCAGCTCGATCTGTTCTTTGGCGGAGGCGAGATCGCTGCGCAATTCGTCGGCGGCTTTTTCGGCGGC
>JAWLBD010000060.1:0-33367 GCA_041395145.1 Verrucomicrobiales bacterium
TTGCGCCTGCGCGTGCGCGCCACGGATCCGGGCGGGCTTTGGCTGGAGAATGCGTTCGCGCTCGCCGTGGTCGCGCCGTCCGCGCCGTCGGCGATCCGGCTCGATGCCGACCGGATCGTGCGGGGCACGGCGCCGGGCACGGCCATCGGCCACCTGACCGCCGAGGACCCGGACCTGCCCGATGACGCGCACGCCTTCGCCTTCGCCGCCGGGGATGGCGATGCCGACAACGCCGCCTTCGCGCTGGCCGGCAACGCGCTCGTGCTCGCCGGACCGCTGCCGCCCGGCGCGGCGCACGCCTCGCTCCGCCTCCGCGCGACCGACCGCTCCGGCTTGCCGGTCGAGCAGGCGATCGCGATCCCGATCCGCGATCCCGGCGTCCGGATCAACGAAATCGTCGCCGCCAACCTCGCGGGGTTGGAAGACGAGGACGGCGACACGCCGGACTGGATCGAGCTGTTCAACGAATCCGGCGCGCCGGTCGATGTGGGCGGCTGGTTCCTGACCGACAACCCTAACAATCCCACCAAGTGGCAGATCCCGGCGGGCACCTCGCTGGCGGCGGGCGGCTACCTGGTGGTCTTCGCCTCTGGCAAGGACCGCGCCGAGGAAGGCAGCGAAGGGCACACCAACTTCTCGCTTTCCACCGAAGGCGAATTCCTCGCCCTGATCGCAGCGGATGGCGCGACGGTCGCCGATCAGATCGCGCCCGGATACCCGGCGCAATCGGGCGGCGTTTCCTACGGGCGCACCGACACCGGCAGCACGCTCGGGTTTCTTTCGCCGCCCACGCCGGGCGCGGCGAACGGAGCCGCAGCGTATCGCTTCGGCGCAAACCCGGTCGCCTTCAGCCACGGGCGCGGCTTCTACCAGGCGGCGTTCGCCCTCGACCTAACCGCGCCGGTCGCGGGATCGGAGATCCGCTACACGCTGGACGGCAGCGAGCCGACGCCGGCGACCGGCTTCCGGTTCACCGATCCGATCGCGATTGCGCCGCCGGCCGGCGGCACCGACAGCGGCGTGGTCACGGTGCGCGCGGTGGCATTTGCGGCAGATGCGCCGCCGGGCAAAGCGGCGACGCACACCTATGTGTTTCTCGACGGCGCGACCGGCGGCGATTCGGTCGCGGACCAAAGCGTGCTGCTGCCCGCGATCGCCGCGCACCCAGCCTATGCACCGATCTTGGGCGACGCATTCAAGGCGCTGCCCGCCGTCTCGATCACGCGCCCCGCGGGCATCAGCCTGACCGAAGGCGAGGCGTCGGTCGAATTTCTGCCGCGGGGCGGCGCGGAGCCGGGCTTCCAGATCGACGGCGGCATCAAGATCGTCGGCGGCGCGAGCGTCGGGTCGCCGAAGAACAACTTCCGGCTGTATTTCCGCGAGGAATATGGCGCGGCGCGGCTCGACTACGATCTGTTCGCGGGGGTGCCATTTGCGCCGCCGGGCGCGGATTCGTTCAAGCGGCTGAACCTGCGGAGCGGTTCGCACGACACGTTTTACTGGCTGGGCAATACCGCCAACCCGCCGGTCGCGAACCGCCACGGCGACGCCCAATACCTGCGCAACCGCTGGATCAACGACATGCAGTTCGCGATGGGGCACGAGGCGCTGCGCGGGCGCTTCGCCCACGTCTTTCTCAATGGCACCTACCACGGCCAGTATCAATTTCTCGAATGGCCGAACGACGACTACCAGGCAGCCTACGGCGGCGGCGAGCCTGGCGACTACGAATACACCAGCGGCGCGAGCGCGGCGAAGAGCGGCAGCGACCACTGGCAGCCGACGTGGGCGGCGCTAAAGGACGCGGCCGCCACCAACTACGCGCTGGCCCAGCGATGGATCGATTTGGAAAACCTCGCCGATTACATGCTGCTCAACTTCTACGCCGGCAATACGTGGGACTGGAACCCGAACCAAAACTGGATGGCGAGCGGACCCAACCAGCCCGACCGCGGCGGCTGGAAGTTCTTCTGCTGGGACGCCGACATCATCCTGCAAGACGTCGCCAACGACGCCACGGTCAAAAACGTGCCCGACGGATTGTTTTCGATCCTGATGCAGAACCACGAGGCATTTCGCGTCCTCTTCCGCGACCGGATTTTCCGCCATTGTTCGGAAGGCGGCGCGCTGACGGCGGACCGCGCCAGCGCGATCTACGACACGGGACGCGCCCAGATTTTCGACTCGGTCGTGGCGGAGACCGCGCGCTGGCAGCCGGCGGGAGCGGCCAGCGCGCCGTGGGATCGCGACGGCGAATGGGAAGCCGAATACCAGCATTACCAGACGGTCTGGTTCCCGCAGCGCACCGCGATCCTGCTCTCGCAGCTCCGCGCGCGCGGCTGGTACCCGAACGATCCGCCGGCGTTCAGCCACCCCGGCGGTGTCTCGGAAGGCGCGATTTCATTGACCCTCGCCAACCCGAATCCCGGCGGCACGATCTTCTACACGCTGGACGGCAGCGACCCGTATTCCGGCGGGCAGAGCACCCGCACCGAATCGATCCTCGTCGATCAAGGCGATGCCGCCCGCGCCTTGATCCCATCGGCGGCCAATGGCGGCGACCTGCTCGGCGATAGCTGGAAGGGCGGCGCGGCGTTCGATGACTCCGCCTGGCTGGCCGGCACGCTCGGCGTCGGCTACGAGACCGGCGGCGGTGCCTATCCGGCGCTCACCGGACTGGATGTCGCCGCCATGCAAAGCGCGGTCGGCTCGGCATTCATCCGCGTCGAATTCACCGCGCCCCCGCAGGCGGAAATCGATGCCTGGGATGAACTCGCCCTCAATGTGAAATACGACGACGGCTTCGTCGCGTGGCTCAACGGCGTCGAGGTCGCCCGCGCCAACGCCTTCGCCGGTCCTCAGCCGTGGAACGCGATCGCCGAAATCCAACACGACGACGCGGCGGCCGTCGCGTTCGAGCGCTTCGACATCACCGCGCATCGCGGGCTGCTCAATGCGGGCGGCCCGAACGTGCTGGCGATCCAGGGGCTGAACGTGGCGGTGACCAGCTCCGACTTTCTCATCCTGCCGCAACTTGCCGGCGCGGTGATCGAGGTGGGACCTGAGAATCCCGCGCGGCGCGAATACACCGGCGCGATTCCGGTCGATTCGCTCGCCACGGTCAAAGCGCGGGTGCTCGACGCGAGCGGCGAGTGGTCGCCGCTGGCCGAAGCCGAGTTCACGGTCATCTCCGGCCCGCCGGTCGCGGCGGCGGCGGGCAATATCGAAATCTCGGAGATCCACTATCACCCGGCGGAGGAGGGCGCGCCCGAATTCATCGAGCTGCACGCGCCCGGAGCCGCGCCCGTCGATCTGAGCGGAGCCGCCCTCGCCGGCGGCATCGCGTTCGCCTTTCTCGAAGGCACGGTCATCCCGGCGGGCGGCTATCTCGTGGCGGCGTCTAACGCGGAAGCCTTCGGCGCGCGCTACCGCGATCCGGGGTCGCCCTACTACGGCGCGAGAACATCCGGGTCGCCGGGCGAGTGGCAGGGCGCGCTCGCCAGCGGCAGCGAAGCGGTCGCGCTCCTCGCGGCGGGCGGCGGGGAGATCGTCGCGCTGACCTACGATGATGGTAGTAGATGGCCCGGGCGCGCCGATGGCAAAGGGATCTTCGCTGGAGTTGAAAACCGCCGGGGGCGGAGCCTGCGGACGGCGCGTCGTGGCGCGCGAGCAGCGAGTTCGGCGGCTCGCCGGGGCGCGCGGGTGCCGGGCCAGACACGCGCATCGCGATCAATGAAATCCTCGCCAACTCCGAACCGCCCGCCACCGATGCGGTCGAACTTTTTAACGCCTCTGGCAGCTCGGTCGACCTCTCGCATTGGCTGCTGAGCGATTCATCAGTGCAGGTTGCCATCCCCAGGCGGCACCGTGCTCGCGCCGGGTGAGTTCGCGGCGTTCACCGAGGCGGATTTCAACGCGGGCGGCGCGGGCAATCCGGTGCCTTTCGCGCTGTCGTCGGCGGGTGACGAGATCTATCTGCTGGAGGCGACCGCCGCCGGCGATCCGCTCCGCTTTGCCGCCCACGCCGCATTCGGCGGAACGCGGACCGGCGAGAGCCTCGGGCATTTCCCAGACGAGGGCGACGACCTCTACCCGATGGCGGCGACGACCTTCGGCGCGACGAACGCCGCCGTGCGCCCGCCAGGCGTCGCCATCCACCGAAGATCCACTACAATCCGGACGGACCAGACGAGGGGCGCGAATTCATCCGCCTGACCAACAGCCGGCGCGGCGGCAGAATCGCTCGGCGGCTGGCGGCTGCGCGGCGAGATCGATTTCGATTTTCCCGGCGGAGCAGGCATCATGCTCGAACCCGGCGCGTCGCTGGTCGTCGTGCCGTTCGACCCGCCGGTTCCGGCGCGGCGGTACCGCCTTTCTCGACGCCTATGGATTGTTACCCGGCGACGTCGCGCTGGCGGGTCCATGGGAGGCGAGGCGAAGAAGCTCGATGACTCCGGCGGGCGGCTGCGCTCGAGCGTCCGGGTGATGCGCCCAGCAGCCTTCGCCTTGGAAGAGGTGATCAACTACGACGACGAGGGCGGCTGGCGCGGAAGCCGATGGCTCGGTCCCTCGCTGCTCCGCGTCTCCGCCACCGCTTTCGGCGATGATCCCGCCAGCGGCGAGCGAACCCGCTCCCGCTGCTCAGCGATCCCGCCTTCGCCTACCAGGCGTGGGCATTCTCACCCGCCTGCCGCCCGAAGAGGGTTCCAAAGCTGCCGATCCGGATGCCAATCCCGACTTCGACGCCCTGACCAACTTCGGCGAATTCGCGTTCCTCAGCGATCCCCGCCAAAGCAGTCCCCCACCCGCCCAGCTCGCTTTCACCAGCGGCGGCGACCTCGCCCTGACGTTCGCCCAACGCAGCGCGGGCGTCCGCTACACGATCCGCAAGTCGGGCGACCTGAATGTCTGGCAGGACGCCACCAGCGAGTTCGAGCAAGTCGCGAGCGATCCCGCCGACGGCGGCGAACGGACGACGTGGCGCTACACCGGCGCGCTCGAGCCTGAGCTATTCTTCAGCGTGGAGGCAGCGGCGTCTGAGTAGATGCGGTTTACCGGCGGCGGCGAATGAGCATCGCGCCCAGCCCGAGCAGGATGAACGCCGCGCGACCCGGCTCCGGAACCGCATAGATTTCCAATTCGTCGATGGCAAGCGAGCCATCCGAGACGATGATCCGCAGGGCGGTCGCATCCTGCACGCCGCTGAGGTTAAACCCGTGGCGACCGAAGGGAAGCGAGGCTCCGTCGGCAATCGAAATCGTGCCCACATCCGCCCAGCCCGTCGCCGCATCGCCGGTCACCAGCGTGGCGAGCCCCGCGCCCGGCAACTGCGAATACTGGAGCGTGTAGGTCCCGATCGAGCGGTCTTGGCAAATCCCAAATCCGCAAGGATCGCCAGTCGTCACGTTGCTCCGGCCAAACGCGATCGCCCCGATGTCGTAGGCGTCGTCGAGCGTGATGCCAACAAACTCGCCGCCCGCAGTGGCACCAACGCTTTGCAGCCAACTATGCGGGTTGCCATACAGTCCTTCGTTGACGTTGGTGATCAAGTGCGACCCACCGAGTTCCCCGCTGCCAAAGGCTGTCCCATCCAGCGCGACATTCGTGGCGCGGACGCCGTTGCCGGGCAGGAAGTCCTCGGTCGGCACCGGTCCGTCGATGAAGCGCGAGGTCGTGCCATCCCAGGCGATCCCGCCGGTGGTCGCGATATTGGTCGCAGGCGCGATCGCATTCGGGGTCGGTGCCGCGTAGAGTTCGAGTTCATCGATTGCCGTCCCGGAACCTAAGCCAGCGCCCGGCGCGATGATGCGGACGCCCGTCGCTTCGACGGGATCGAAATTATAGGCATGGCGGACATGTGATGCGGTAAAACCCGCCGGCGAATTGCCCGTGTAAACAAGATTCCCGATATCCACCCACACCGCTGCGCCGGGATCGACATCGGGGTTTGGGGTGGTCGTATACTGGATGGTGTAAAACCCGAGGTTGCGGTCGGTAAAGACCGTTGCCTCGCCACCGTTATCTCGCCCAAAGGCAAGGCTGGAGATGGTTTGCGGGACCGCTCCGAGGCTAACCCCCACAAAGCTGTTGGCGCTGTCCCCGATCCAACTGTTCGAATTGCCGAAGATGCCATCGTTAACATGGGGAATCGTATGGGATGGATAAGCGCCGCCCCCTAGCAAGTCGAAGGCAAAAGCAGTTCCGCCAGTCGCTAGATTTGCCCCGCCGATGGCACCTCCTTCTTCGACCAAGTCGAGACCTTTCAAAATAAGCGCCCCATGCGAGGGCAGGCTGCCTGCGACGGTCAATCCGGCGGCGATGGGAAGAAGGCGGGATAGTTTCATGAGATAATCAGGAATAGGAGTTTTTCGATGCTAGCCAGATTTCTGGAGCCATGGCAACGAAAATTTCAAAAATAACCCGATTTGAGATCGCCCCCCGGCGAGGTTGCCCGTTCCCGCCGCATAGCGCTAGCTAGCTAGGTACGGATTTCGACTTCGGCATATCGACACCTGTATATAGATTGGACGGCAATTGCGATTGGGGGAATCGTGTTCTGGGAGCGTTCGAAGCCTGAGCGACCAATCGGACCGAGAGGTTTGAGCGGAGGGCGGTCACTTTATTTGGCGTTGAGAAACTGTGTGATCGACGAGGAAGGCGGTCGGTTTCCGCCGAGGACTACGCAATGCAGATCGGAAAGCTAAGACCATTGGGCATTACAATCCCGCCGGGAGCGGGAGCCATGAAGCTTCGCTCACGCCCACTCCAGCCGCCGAAATTCCGGTGCCGGTCCGTCCCAGGCGCGCGCCTCCGCCTTCGGGCTGCCGCGGTCGGCGAAGCGGGCGCAGATCCCGAATTGGTCGATCTGGGACCATGACGGGAGCGGCTCGCCGCCGCCGGAAACAAAGTCTTTGGCTTCGAGCACGATGGTCTGCGGTTCGCGGCCGCCTTGGATTTCGCGGTTGCAGGCGAAGGTCTTTCGCGGGCCACGATAGCTGCGCCATTCGTTCTGGTGGACCACAAAGCTGAGCCGGTTTGTTTTCGGCATCGTGAGGGTGAGCGCCAGCTTCGCGCCGTCGGCACCGCGAAACATCGGGTCGGTGACCTTGCGCGTCCACGTCTGCTGGTGGGTTGGATTGCCAGCATTGAGCTGGTACCAATCGCGCAGGCCATGGGAGAAATCGTCGATGAGCGCGCTGACCTTGGCGGTCGCCGCGACGCCGGCGGCGGCGAGCGCATCGGGATCGGCGCGGTGGAGCAGGCTGCTGAGGCAGATCTCGCGGACCTCGGCGGGTTCGCCGGGCAGGTGCTTGCCGGAAACGGGTTCGGGCAGCGTGTGATAGACGTTGGCGAAGGCGAAGAGCGGCAGGTCCAGCGTGTGGAGCGGGAGCTTGGCGGCGAATGCCTCGCCCTCGCGCGAGGCGTCGGCGCTGCGCCAGAAGCGCGCGCGGGGATCGGGATCGACGCTGTAGTAGATCTCGACGCGCGCGGCGGGCATCGCATTGGCATCCGGGATGACGCGCAGCACCGGGATGCGGTCGGCGGCCGACCACACGAGCTGGGTGGCGGGCGTCTCCGGGAGCGCGGGACCGCCTTTGAGAAAGTGGTCGAACCAGAGCGGCATCCCGGCGGCGACCTCCGGGATGAGGCGGTGGTTGAGGTGCGGCGCCCAGCAATAGCGGGTCGGCTGGCCGGGGATGAGCGCGTTGGTGCGATAGACGTCGTCCATCCAGCCATGGAAGTCATTCGTCCCGCTGCGATGCAGGACCGGGCACTTGATGAGCGGCGCATAGCTCTCGAAGCTTAGCGTGCGCCGCCAGACCTCGACATCGCCCGCCACGCGGTCTTGCTGCGCGGTGCCGCCGAGAAATCGATGCTCCTGCCAGCGCCAGCCAGAGCCGCCCACCCCAGGCACGGCGGCCTTCACGCGGTCGTCGGTCCCGGCGACGAACATGGTCAGGTTGCCGCCCATCGAATAGCCGTGCACGCCGAGCCTGCCCGGATCGACCTCCGGCTGCTGTTCCAGAAAGGTCAGCCCGCGGCGGCAGCCGAGCGCCAGCAGATACCAATTGCAGTTCTTCGGGTGCTCGCGGTCCTCGTAGAATTGCTTGGGTCCGGGAAGCATCGAGCCGTAGCCTTGGACGTTGAGCTGCGACGGATCGACCGCGCCCCAGTCGGTATTCGGGTCGCCCGGCTCCGCGCGGTCGGGCGAGTTGAACGGCGGTTCGCCGTCGCCGTTGCCGCCCCAGTTCACCGACAGCGCCGCGTAGCCGCGCCCGACGAGGAATTTCACCTCGTGGAGGAACGCGCGCTGGCCGCCGCCGTGGATGTGCATCACCGCCGGCAGCTTCTCCGGCGCGCCTTCCGGAAACCCGTAGATCGCCACCATGCGCGCCGGCTTGCCCTGAACCGTGCCGATTAAATAGCGCACGTGGCGGAAGACGCCGCCGTCCTCGCGCCACTCGCGGATCACCTCCGCTTCGACCGGATCCCGGCGCGGGTCGAAGTCCGCCCACAGCTCCGCCACGGAGCGCGGCGCTGGCTCCGCGACCGCAGCCAGCACGCGCCCCGGGTCGCCGAGTGAAAATGACGCGGCGGCGGCGGCCCCGGATCGAAGGAAGGTTCGGCGATCGTTCATCGGCAGCAGAAGATTTAGCCCACCCACTCCACTTTTTCCGATGCCGGCCGGCGGAATCCGGCGGGGATCGAGGCACCCTCGCGCGGCCAACCCAGGTAGAGCAATCCGAGCGCCCGGTCGCCTTCGCCGATCCCCATCCAGTCGCGGATCTGCGGGGTGTAGAAGAGCGGCGGCGACGACCAAAAGGCGCCCAGCCCGGCGGCGCTGGCGGCGAGGTGCGCGTTCTGCACCGCGCAGGCGACCGCCTCGATTTCCTCGATTTCGGGGATCTTCGGGTTGTCGCCGCGCTTCATCCAGATGATCGCGACGGCGGGGGCGAGCAGCGGGTTGACCCCGAGCTTCTCGAACTTATCGGCGCGGAATTCCGCCGCCGGCGTCGCCTCCCGATAGATCCGCTGGAGGGCGGCGGCGAGATCGCGCCGCGCCTCACCGCGATAGACGCGGAACCGCCACGGCTCGGTCAGCCCGTGGGTCGGCGCCCAGTTGGCGCATTCGAAAACCGAGTCTAGCAGCGCCTGCGGGATGTCGCGCCCGGCGTCCATCAAGGCGGGCTTGACCGAGCGGCGGGCGCGGATCAGGGCGCGGATCGGACCGAGATCTCCGGTCGGGCGGTCAATATCTGGCGGCTCATGCATGGTCGATTAATCCCCCTCGCCTTCGGTGAAGAAGGGATAGAGTTCTTCTTTGTCTGTGACGGAACCGATCCGTTCCGGAGCGCCGGGGTTTTCCGGGTTTGATTTGTCCAGCTCGCCCATACACCAGCTCGAAACGAAAACGATCCCCTTGTCCACCACGACGATGGGCGAGCCGTCGGGCAATGATGAATCGGCCAGCGCCGCGTGGCAGGCGCGCCATTGGATGTCCTTCTGCGTTCCCTCCGCCAGCGCCCCCCCGAGGTCGGAAAGCTGATACATGAAAAAACACCGGTCCTCGCCCAGCTCGCACCACACGATCACCTCGTCGGCTTCCACCTTGCCGCCGGCGAGCCCCACAAATGCATCGCGCCACTTCAGGGCGATCGCCGCCGCCTCAGGCGTATTCCCGTCGATATCCCCATCGATTTTATTGTCCACCCAACTCTCGATCCGCCGGTAGTCGGAGCCGCCCTTCTGGCTCATCACGGCAAAGATCAGGATCGCGACCCCCGCGACCACGGTGACATAGCCCAAGACCGTCCCGGTGAGCGCCATGCCGCGCCCGCCCAGGCCAGGCGTCTTCTTGATCGCGCCCAATCCAAAATGCCCGAGGAGGAGGGCGGTCAAGCCGATGACGGGACTGAGAAAGGGGCACCAGATCAGGAATAACCCGAAGATCGAAACGATCAGGCTGGCGATCGCCAGCCCGGACTTCCGGGTCGGTTGGGCAGGATCGGGAAATGCGGGATTGATCGGGGGAGCGGGATTCATAGTGGAGCTGACCATGGCGCAGACATGCGCAAATCGTCAAGAAAAGCGTGCGGCTTCCGGCGGGTCGGGAGAGCGACCGATAACGCTTGCGCGCGGGCGGCTGTTCACGACCATTCCGCGCCGATGCCCTCCATGGGCGCGGGACCATCACCCTTAAGTCAACAAAACCCAATCGATGAATCTTATGAAACGACAACGTATCTTGGCCGTCGGTCTGGCGGCTTCTTGCAGCCTCCTCACCCTCTCCCTCCTCCCCAGCTGCGACGGCGGCAAATCCACGCCCGAATCCGGCGGCTCCGGCAGCGCCGGGGAAGGCATCACCAAGGGAACGAAAACCCTCAAGTTCTCCGCGATCCCCGACCAGAACAGCACCGAGCTGAAAGAAAAATACGGCCCGATCGCCGAATACCTTAGCGACACGCTCGGCGTGCCGGTCGAATACGTCCCGTCCACCGACTACGACGCCTCGGTCAATATGTTTAAGAACGGCGAGATCCAGCTTGCCTGGTTCGGCGGGCTGACCGGCGTGCAGGCGCGGGAAGCCGTCGAGGGCGCGCACGCGATCGCGATGGGCGAGGAAGACGCCGAATTCGTCTCCTACTTCATCGCCAACAAAGATTCTGGCCTCATGCCGTCGGACGATTTCCCGATGGGGATCGCCGACAAAAAGTTCACCTTTGGGTCGCAGACCTCGACGTCCGGGCGGCTGATGCCCGAGCACTACCTCCGGGTGAACACCGGCAAGGGACCGCAGGAGTTCTTCACCACGCCGCCCGCCTATTCCGGCAGCCACGACGCGACGCTCGAGCAGGTCGCCAGCGGTCAGTTTGACTGCGGCGTCCTGAACTACTCGGTTTACGACAAGGCGCTGGCGGCGGGCACGATCACGGCGGAAAACGTCCCGATCCTCTGGAAGACCCCCAGCTACGCGGACTACAACTTCACCGCGCACCCGGACTTGGAGAAGGATTTTGGGGCCGGCTTCACCGACAAGCTGAAGCAGGCGCTCATCGACATGAAGGATCCGAAGCTCCTGTCCGCCTTCCCGCGCAAAGCGATGATCGAGGCGAAGGACGAAGACTTTGAGGGGATCAAGAAGGTCGCCCAAGACCTGGGCTTCCTCCGCTAATCCCGGATGACTCCCGACCCAGCCGGGGGAGCCGCGCGCTCCCCCGGCTTAATTTTGATCGCCCGCCCCCGCCATGCCCGCGTTCGCCATCGCCTCCGCCTCGGTCAATTTCGGGACCGTCCGCGCGCTCCGAGGCGTCGATTTGACGGTCGAGACCGGGCAGCGGGTCGCCCTGGTCGGACCGAGCGGCAGCGGCAAAACTACTTTGCTCCGGCTCCTCAATGGCGCGGTGCGCCCGACCAGCGGCTCGGTCGAAGCGCTGGGCGCGGCATTGACTGAGGCGACGCCCGCGCAGATCCGCGATGTGCGCAGCCGGATCGGATTTATCCCGCAGCAGCTCGGGCTGGTGCCGAACCTGCGGGTCATCCAAAACGTGATGATGGGGCGGTTCGGGCAGCGGTCGTTCTTCGGGGCGAGTCCGCGACATGCTGCTGCCCTCCGGCGACCACGCCCGCGAAGTCCTCGCCCTGCTCGACCGCGTCGGGATCGGCGACAAGATCTACCACCGGACCGACACGCTCTCCGGCGGTAAGCAGCAGCGCGTCGCCATCGCCCGCGCCCTCTACCAAAAGCCCGCCGCCTTGCTCGCCGACGAGCCGGTCTCCGCCGTCGATCCCGCCCGCGCGCGGGACACCGTGGCGCTCCTCAGCCAGATCTCCGAGGAAGAAAACCTCACCCTCGTGATGAGCCTCCACAACCTCGAGCTGGCCCGCGAATTCTTCCCGCGTCTCGCCGGCCTGCGCCAGGGAGCCATCGCGTTCGACCAAAATGCGGCGGACCTTGGCGACGACGCATTCCACCAACTCTACGCGCTGTCCGACGCCGAGATGCTCGAAGACTGAGCCTTTTGGATGAGGGCGCAAAAAAGTGGCGCGGATTGCTCCGCGCCACTCGGGTCAAAAAAATTGGGGAAGCCGGCTTCCGTTAGTTAGAACTGACCGGGGACTTTGAAGAGCTTACCGGTGAACGGGCACCGCGCCACGCTGCCGGGCGCCTTGCCGGACACGTTGATCAATTCGCCGCCGGAGCTAAACGGGCTGACCACATAACCGGGGCGGTCTTGCGCCCATCCGGCGGTCGGGTAGCTGCCCTCGGCGCTCGCCGTTTTGTCGTCTTTCTTCGGCGCGTCGGTTTTTGGCTCCGGCTTTTCGTCTTCCGGCAGCATCTTCGGCACGCGGAACAATTTGCCGGTGTAGGGGCACTTCACCTCGGTGCCTTCCGGCAGGCCGGTCACATCAACGAGCTGGTTCTTGGCGGCAAATGGGCTGTTCACGTAGCCGGGGCGCCCGGCGATGCGGGACCCAAACGGGATCGCACCCTCCTTGACCGCCGGTTTCGGCTGCGGGGTAACCTTCGGCTCAGGCTTCGGCTGCGGCGTCACTTTCGGCTCCGGAGAGGTCGGCGATCCAGCATCGACCACCGGCGGTTTGGGCGCATCGATCTTCGGGGTCGGGTCGACCTTGGCGGTCGCCGGGGTGCTCGGCACCGGCTCGGGGTCTTTTCGCTCGATCATCCGCGGCGGGCGATCGGAATCCGCCACTTCGCGAGGCGGCAAATTCGGGGTCATCCGGATCGGCGGGACCATGGTGGGATCGGGCACGAGAAACGACTTGTCCGTGTAGGGGCATTTCACCTCAGTCCCTTCAGCAAACCCACGCACATCAACCAGCGCGCCGCTCTGGAACGGGCTGAGCACATACCCCGGCTTGCCCGGTGCCGCCTGCGCGACCGGCAAGCGCTGCAACTCCGGTCCGGGTCCCACCGGAATATCGAGCCGCTCCAAATTGCCAGAACGCTCCGGCGCGCGATAGATCACCCGGCTTTCGGCAACCTGCACTTTCTTCTCCGGCGCAACGGCGGGATCTTTTTCCACATTGGGGGCGTCCCCCTCCTCCCGGATCACGGCGATAAGCCCTTCAGAGCGAACTTTTCGCCACGCTTCCCGCGGCGGCAGGCTACATGACGAAAGCAGGACCACTGTCCCGAGCGCAGCCAGCCCGGCGGTCTTCGCGGAGGTGAGAGAACTATTCATTTTCGAGTCGCGGTTGTTTTATGGATGAGGAATACTAGCAGATATTTGCCGAGATTGCGAACGAATTCGCAAGACTAAGTCGTAATTTTTGTAATTAATTCACATTTGCGATAAAATCAAAAACTTTTTCTAGTTTTTCCTGCCGGAGTTCGCCGCATGCCTCCGTGCGCAGGAGTTGATGGCGATAGGATGATGCGCTAGTTTTGATCCATGGCATCAACTCTGCAGATCCGCCTGCCTCGGCGAAAGCCCGCCGGGTCCCCGATGCGGATCCGGACCCGAAATCGATCCCTCCGCTGGAGGCGGGCGACCGGCTGTGCCGCGATGAATTTGAGCGCCGTTACCACGCGATGGCGGACCTGAAGAAAGCTGAACTCATCGAAGGAATCGTCTATGCCCTCCCCGTCCGCATTTCCCACGCGCAGCCGCATGGCGATGTCGCTACCTGGCTCGGATTCTACGCTTCTCAGACGAACGGCACCCAGAGGCTATCCGACGCCACCAGCCGCCTCGATGGCGACAACGAACCTCAGCCCGACGATGCTGCGCATCCTGCCGGAGCGCGGCGGTCAATCCGCGACAGCGCGGACGGCTATGTCGAAGGCGCGCCGGAACTCGCCGTCGAGATCGCCGCCAGCGCGTCGCCTACGACCTGCATGTGAAGAAGAACGCCTACCGCCGCAACGGCGTCTGCGAATACCTCGTCCTCCTCGTCCGCGAGGCGCAGGTCATCTGGTGGAGCCTGGAGGGCGGCGAATACGCCGCGATCGAGCCGGAGGACGGCGTGCTCAAAAGCCGGCGGTTCCCCGGGCTGTGGCTCGACCCGAGGCGCTGGTCGCGGGCGACATCCGGCGGCTCATCGAGGTCCTGCAATGCGGCCTCGCCACCGGGGACCACCGCGCCTTCGTCGAGGCGCTGGGCGCGGGATCGGAGTCAGAGTAGCGGCAGCAGCGGCGGCGTCCGGCGCGGTTGAATGCCACATCGGAATGAGGTAGTCTTCCCGCCATGGTGCCAATCCTTGCAGATCCGCCCGCCTCGGCGAAAGCCCGCCGGGTCCCCGATGCGGACCCGGACCCGAAATCGATCCCTCCGCTGGAGGCGGGCGACCGGCTGTGCCGCGATGAATTTGAGCGCCGTTACCACGCGATGGCGGACCTGAAGAAAGCTGAACTCATCGAAGGAATCGTCTATATGCCCTCCCCCGTCCGCATTTCCCACGCGCAGCCGCATGGCGATGTCGCTACCTGGCTCGGATTCTACGCTTCTCAGACGAACGGCACCCAGAGGCTATCCGACGCCACCAGCCGCCTCGATGGCGACAACGAACCTCAGCCCGACGCGATGCTGCGCATCCTGCCGGAGCGCGGTGGCCAATCCCGCGACAGCGCGGACGGCTATGTCGAAGGCGCGCCGGAACTCGCCGTCGAGATCGCGGCCAGCAGCGTCGCCTACGACCTGCATGTGAAGAAGAACGCCTACCGCCGCAACGGCGTCTGCGAATACCTCGTCCTCCTCGTCCGCGAGGCGCAGGTCATCTGGTGGAGCCTGGAGGGCGGCGAATACGCCGCGATCGAGCCGGAGGACGGCGTGCTCAAAAGCCGGCGGTTCCCCGGGCTGTGGCTCGACCCCGAGGCGCTGGTCTCGGGCGACATCCAGCGGCTCATCGAGGTCCTGCAATGCGGCCTCGCCACCGGGGACCACCGCGCCTTCGTCGAGGCGCTGGGCGCGGGATCGGAGTCAGAGTAGCGGCAGCAGCGGCGGCGTCCGGCGCGGTTGAATGCCGCGACGAATTTGAGCGCCGTTCCCGTGGAATCAGGGAAATCGCGGAGAATGTCCGCCTTGCCCACGATAGAGACTCGCGCCCAACTCTGGCCCATCGGAGGCTCTTTGGCTCCACACTTTTCTCACTCGCGCGATTAAAAAAGGGGACCGCGCCGGAGCGCGGTCCCCTTCGGTCTGGCGGGGGAATTGGGGCGGCGCTTCGCAGATCAAAGCGCGGCGGTCGGGACGGTGCCCGAGAAGAAGATTTGCCCGTCTTGCATGATCGCGACCGGCAGCCCGACGGCGAGGAAGTCGAGCGGCAGCTCATCGGCGTCGCTCGGCACCGTCTCGAACCGGACCTTGCCGCGGTTCTTGTTGCCATCGAGCGCGACGACCATGATCGCGCGTTCGACGCCGTCGATGATCACACTGTAATCGCCGGCGGGGATCGCTTCGACTTCGATCTCGAGACCGACCGGACCGGCGATCCCGAATTGGACCTCGACCGCGCCCTCGGCTTCGACCGAAAGCCCGGGGGCTGGGGCGAGGGATCCGGCGCTTTGCCCGAGGGTGGCTCCGCCGTTGTCGTCGGTGCCGCCATTGCCGGTGCCGCCGGTCTGGTCGCCCATGCCCGGACCTGCCGGAAGCTGGTAGAAGAACACGACTTCGCCGCCCTGCTGGATCGAGATCGGCTGGCCCGAGATCGCGAAGTCGAGGAGCAGCTCGCCCGCCTCATCCGGCGAGTCGGTGAACTTCACGCTGCCGCGCCCGGCGGCTCCGCGATGGTGGCGCGGACTTCGTCGCCGACGATCAGGTCGTAGTCGCCGTTGTGCACGTCTTCGATCTCAACTTCGAGCTCGTGCGGACCCACCGGACCGAACTCTACCTCGGCGGTCGCCGTGGCGAAGGTCGGCGTGTTGTCGCCGCGGCTCAAAGCGATCGCGCCGAGCCCGACGTTGCCGCTCGGGTTGCCGCCGTTTGCGTCGGGCGGCGTCGGCACGGTGCCGGTGAAGAAAACGACGCCGTCTTTGCGGATGTCGATCGGCAAGCCGATCACGTCGAAGTCCAGCGGCAGCTCGTCGGCGGCGTTCGGATTGGTCTCGAATTCGACCTCGCCTTCGAGCTCGTCTTTGTCGGCGAGGAGCGGGAAGAATCCGCGCACGACGCCATCGATGACGATCTCGTAATTGCCGGCCACCATTTCGCCGGAGCGGTCGCGCCCGTCGATCTCAAACTCGATCTTGCCGGTCGCCATGCGCTGGATCTTCACGCGGCAGCGGCTGTCGCTCGGCGCGGCCACGCGGTTCAGGCTGATCTGGACTTCCTGCTCGTCGTCGTCGTGGTGGTGGTCCAGGTCGTCTTCGTCGGTCTGGCCGTCGTTGTCGTCATCGTCGTCGTTGCGGTCGTCGCGGCTGTCGCCGTCGTCGTTCATCTCGCGGTCGTCGTTGTCGTCGAGCCCGTCGCCGTCGGTGTCGTCCTCGGCGGAGTCGCCGTTGCCGCGGTTGTCCCCGTCGATGTCGTCGTCGTCGTCGTCGCTGACGCCGTCGCCGTCGATGTCATCTTCGGTCATATCGTCGTCATCGTCGCGGCCGTCGCCGTCGATGTCGTCCTCGGACGGGTTGTCGTCGGTCTTGCCGTCGCCGTCGATGTCGCGTTCGGCAAAGCTGTCGTCCGCCCGGCCGTCGCCGTCGATGTCGTCTTCGGACGGGTTGTCGTCGAGCTTGCCGTCGCCGTCGATGTCTTTCTCGCCGATCGAATCGTCGGCCAGGTCGTCGCCGTCGATGTCATCTTCCGCCGGGTTGTCGTTGTCGAGGTGATCGCCGATGTATTGGCCGGCGAACGGGCCGGTCTTGGCGACGCCGCCATCGACATTGCTGTCGAGCGCGTTCGGGATGCCGTCGTTGTCGATGTCGGGATCGACGATGTTCGGGATGCCGTCGCCGTCCAGATCTGGGGCGGAGCCTTGCGTGAAGCCGGGCGCGCACCACAGCGTGGCGGAGAGGGAAACGGCGGCGGCGGTGATCCGCCTCGATGTCTCGCTAGATTTCATTTTTTGGGGTGGGAGTGTTGGTATTTTTTGCGCTCGTGAGGACTTTAAGCCGATGGCAAGCATCCAGGCAAAACGATTACCGTAACCGGATGGTTGGAAAGCGTTCTTGTAATTGATTGTGAACAAGTTGCGATTTTGTTTCGGGCATCGGATTTTGTCGTTGGGACCAGGGAAATTAGTGGGGATCGCCGCGGGTTAGTGGACCACGCGGATGCGCAGGAACCGCTGGTCTTTGCCGGCCAGCGATTCGGGATCGCGGATCTCGACCGAGCGAATGCCGGGCGTTGCCGGGTCGCCGACGATGATTGCCGAACCGGCGAAGGGGTTGCCCCCGGAGCTCGTGGCGATCGGCTCCCAAGTGCCCTCCGCCATCACATCGGACGCCTCGACGATCACCGTGATGTCGCTGCGGTTCGGGTCGCGGCGCAGGGTCAGGGCGAGGCGCGAGCCGGTGCCGTCGGTGTGGATGGCCGGCGCGGGCTGCTGGTCGGCGTCGGGGAAATCGGGGTCGAGGAGCAGCGCATATTCGACCAGGTTCGGGAGTCGGTCGAAGTCACCGTCATCCAAGTCTGGCGCATCGGGGTCGCCGAGTTCGGATTCTTTCCAGGCGACGATCGGCGCGGCATCCGGGGTCAGGCGGAAGGCGACGCCGCCGCCGAGCGGGCCGCCGCCCGCCGTCACCCCGTAGATTTTCCCATCCGTGCCGACGGCGAGACCGCCCGAGATTTCCAATCCCGCCCCGTCTGTCGCCAAGCCCGCCCCGGGAGCCGCGCCGCCGCTGCCGGTGAACGAGACGAGCGTCTCCAGCCCGCCCGCCGCGCTGTAGCGGAAGATCGCGCCAAAGCCATCGCTGCCCCCGGAGGCAATGCAGCCCGTAGATCTCGCCATCGGGTCCGAGCGCGAGTTCGCCCAGGGCTCGGCTCCGCCCGCGCCGGTGAATTCTCCCAACACGGAAATCGCGGACTCGCCTGGGACGAGGCGGAAGATCGTGCCCGCATCGGCGGAGCCGCCCGCGCCAGTCGTCCCGTAGAGGTTTCCGTCGAAGCCGACCGCGAGGCCGCCGAACGGCGAGCGCGGTCCGGCGGCCCCGAATTCGACGAGGGTCGAGAATGTGCCGAGGGCGCTGAGGCGGAAGATCGTGCCGGTGTCGTTGGCGCCGCCGGACTCGGTCATGCCGTAGAAGGCGGCGTCGGTGGCGAGCGCCAGCGGGCCGCGCGGGCGCGAGCCTTTCGCCGCGCCGCCCACCCCGGTGAACGAGGCGATGCGCAGGCTGCCGCCGCCCGTGCCGACTTTGAAAAAGGTGCCCAGCCCCGAGCTGCCGCCCTCCCGCGCCACCGCGTAGAACGCGCCGTCGCCGCCCCGGATGAATCTGCCCTCGGACCCGACCCCGATCGCGGTGCTGTAGTTGACAAAGGCGGTGACGCCGGAGCCGGGCGCGTATTTAAACGCGGTGCCGCGGTCCGAGGTGCCGCCCTTCGTCGCCGTGCCGAAAAATTCGGAGCCTTGGCGGAGCAGCGCGCCGTCCGGCTGATCGCCCTGCCCATCGCCCAGGGAGGCGGCATGCGCGACCGAGCCATCCGCGCCAAGCGCGAGCAGGGCGCCGCCGCCATTTTGACCGCCAAACGCGACCGGGAAGATCAGCCCGCCCGCCCCATCGGTGACCGGCGCGCCGCTGGGTGCCCAGCCGAGCAGGGGAGAGAAATTCCCATGGCTGGCGAAGGCTCCCGCCGAGGTCACGCGAAAGATGGAGCCGAGGTTGCCGGGGCCGCCCGCGCTGGTCGCGCCGTAGAATTGCCCGTCCGCCGCCGCGATCACGCCGCCGCGCGGAGCCGACCCGGGGGTCGCCCCGCCTTCGCCCGAAAAACTGCTCAGCAGCGTGTAGGCCCCGGCGGCGGTCATCTTGAAAACCGTGCCCCAGCCATCGATCCCGCCGAACGCCGTAGTGCCGTAGAATTGACCGTCCGCGCCGCGCGCCAACGTCCCGGTCGGCTGCGAGCCAGTCGGGTCGTCGAACGAGCGCAGCAGCGTGAAGGCTCCCGCTGCGGTGATCCGGAAGGCGGTCCCGAAATTGTTCGCGCCGCCGAATTCCGCCGTGCCGTAGAGGTTGCCGTCGGTGTGGGGGAAAAGCCCGCCCGCCGGGCGCGCGCCCTGCCTCGCGCCCGCCGTGCCGGTGAAGTCGCCCAGCGCCGTCCACGCGCCTGCCGTGGTCACTTTAAAGATCGCGCCCAGCCCGGCGGCACCGCCTTCCCGCGCCAGCCCGAAAAGATCGGAGCCGCTGATCGCCAGCGGACCCACGGGTGCCGCGCCGGGCCGCGCGCCGCCGGTCCCGGTCAGTTCCGCCAGCGTCGCGACCGCGCCGGCCGGGGTCAGCCGAAAGACGGTGCCCGATCCGCTCGCCCCGCCCGCCCGCGTCGTGCCGTAAAAATTTCCGTCGGGATGCAAGACGATCGCGCCGGGCACCGATCCGGGCGCGGCTCCGGCGGTCCCGGTGAAGTCGGCGAGCTTGGTGATCGCGCCCGCCGTGGTGACTTTAAAGGCGGTGCCGAAATTGCCCGCGCCGCCTTCTGCCGCCGTGCCGAAAATCTCGCCGCCCGCGCCTTCCGCCAACCCGCCGAGCGGCGCCGCGCCATTGGCCCCGTCGAACGAGGCGAGCGTGCTCACCGCTCCAGCCGGCGTGACCCGGAAAATCGCGCCGCGCCCGAATGCGCCGCCGGCCGCCGCCGCGCCATAGAAGTTGCCGTCGGTGTGCTCGAGCAGCGGACCAAACGCTTGGCTGCCAGGTCGCTCGAAGGCGTGGAGCACCTCATACCCGGCGGCGGCATCCGCCTTGGCGGCAGAAAAACAAAGTCCGGCGAGAGCGGCGAGGGCGGTGAAGACGGGGCGGAGGGATCGAATCGGGATCATCGGGTGGGGGGGAACAATGAATTTTTGATCGCTTGGGAGATAATTATCATGTTAGAGAAGCCCTGATCGCGCTGCCAACGCCCAACCGTAACCGTTCGGTTACGGAGATTGATTTGCCGGGCGGCGCGCGATGTGGTTTTTCTTTCGCCATGCAACTCCCCCGCAACGGATCACTCACCGCCAACTGCCTGCTCATCGCGGCAGGCGCCGCTGTTGGCTCTCTGATCACCGGCGTGATCCAGGGCGGGGGGCAAGGCGATCTCACCGCCGCTTCCCCCAGAAGAAACGGTGAAGCGGGTTCGCCGGGACCGGTAAAAGCGCTCACTTCATCCCGGACCGGCGAACCCGCATCCATCGACCCGTCGCTGGCCGTCGCCTCCGCCCGGGCGATCGCCGATCCGGCCGAGCGCGCCGCGAGCCTGCGCCGGGCGGGAGCCGCCGCCGCGCTGAAGGGCGTGGAGGAAGGGCTGCGGCTCGGCATGGCGATCGAGTCCGACCAGGACCGGCTCGAATTCCACCGCGGTCTCTACGGCGAGTGGGCGGAAGTCGATCCCGCCGGGGCGCTGGCGCATGCGAAGACCGGGTTCGCCCCCGGATTGCTCCAGTCGGAGGTCATCGGGATCGGCATCAACAAATGGGCGGCCGAACGCCCCCGCGAGGCGTGGCTCTGGGCGGAGCAAAACCTCTCCGGCCCGCTCAAGGAACAGGCGCTGACCGATGTGATGATCGGCTGGACGCGCCGCAGCCCGGAGATCGCCGCCGATTGGATCGCGGGCACCGGCTACACCTCGCAGCCGTTGTTCAACGCGGTCGCCGGCACCTGGGCGGAGCAGGATCCGGCGGGAGCCGCCTCGTGGGCGGAATCGCTCCCGGAAGGCGCGCCCAAGCAGATCGCCAAAGTCGCGGTGGCCAGCGAATGGTCGCGCCAAGATCCCGCCGCCGCCGCCGCCCACTTTGCGCCCGACGTCCAGACCGATGGCGGCGTCAACCTCGCCACCGCCTTGACCCAGATCTGGGGCACGACCGATCCCGCCGCCACCTCCGAATGGGTCGCCCAGCTCTCGCCCGGTGCCGGCAAAAACGAAGCCGCCGCCACTCGCCACCGTCTGGGCGGTGCCGATATCCAGGGTGCCGTCGGCTGGAGCAACCAGCTCGCCGCGTTTTCGTAAACATGCGCCAGCAAGTCGTCACCCACATCGGCACCGCGGGGAGCCATCGAACCGACGCCGCCCTCGACTGGCTCACCTCGCTGCCGCCGACGTCGCCTCCCGAGGGCATCGCCGGTGCCTGCAACTCGTGGGCGGGCACCGATCCCGTCGGGCTGCGCGACTACATCGGCGTCTCTCAGGGCGACCCGACCATCGACAGGGCGCCTCGTCGCCGATGTCCTCGTCGATTCGCGCCCCCGCCGCGCCAGATGCGCCCATGCAGTACTGTCCACCGCCAGCGCCCAAGAAGACGCCATGGCCCGCTACTTCCGCCAGTGGCGCAAGTCCGACGACCAATCCGCCCGCGAATGGCTCGGAACCAACTGGGACAGCCTAACCCCGCCCCAGCAAGAACGCCTCGTCACCGAATCCAATCGCCGCGTGATTCCCCGGTAGGTGTTTGATCGCGGCTGCCGGGATATGAACTAGAAGTGATTTCTGTTTTGCAATAGGGGAAAGTGGCTACTATCGCCCATGAAATGCGATGTGCTTCTACAAATTGCCATTTGTCTTGTTGTCGCCAGGGAGTGAGCCGTGTAAAAAGTCAGGATAGTTTGTCTCTAGGTCTGGTCGCGGGACAACCATGGCGGATCTTGTCTTAAGTTTCGAAGACGCGAGGCAAATTCGGCATTGTCGATCAGCGATCCCCACTCCGCCGAGACGCCGGGTTCTTCGCTTGGTCAGACATTCGCTACACCCTTAATTAGCGGACCAGCGGACCAATGGCTCGTGACCGCCATTTCGGTCGCCGCCGCCAGGCTGAGACTTCGCCGCCACCCCGTGCTGCCGGAGATCCGCCTCCGGGTTTCGCCTGGCCTGCACCCGCTGATCCCAATGACCTTGCGGACTGGAATCTGGGCGATGGTGTCTTAGACGGAGATCCTCTTGATGGCACTGGCGTTGAAACTGTGGTTTTTGATGGTGAGGCGATAAGCTCCTTCTCAGCCGGCGACATCCTCCGCTTCGAATTTCCAGCGGCAATCCAAATGGCCGAAGGGACCGCCTTCGGTTTTCTTCTCTCTTTTGACGATGGAGATTCAGCCGTTGGCGAAAACATCGCCATCGCGATCGCGGACGACGCCTCGATACCAGTAGGCGATCGCTTTCTGGAAGGGACAGCCATCGTTGCCCTACCATCTTCCAACGCAGCTGCCCTGCCCTCCGCTGACCTGAAATTTTTGGATCGAGGGAATTCCCGCGCCGAAGGAACATCCCTCTTTTATCCCGAAAAGGGATCATACGAGCCACGCATGCTTCGGAAATGCCCCATCCTTTGGTTCACGGAAAATGGCTACGGCCGGGTGCTTCATGATCATCTCTTCCTTTGGACTTCGACAATCCATGGATTCCGGAGGATCTCCCAGGCGAGAACGCCGGGGCAGTCTATGTTTACGATCTGTGCAGGCAACCATAGCCTACGCCGCATCCTCCGCTAGAACCCCAAAGCGGATACCAGAGGGGCGCTAGCTTTGGCTCGTGGGTAGCCGCCTCCGAGGAGAGCCCTCTTCCCAGCCACCACTGCGCCATTTCACGAGTTTCCCGATGGTGACTGCGGAGCCGCCTACCTCTTTGACCTCACGACGGGCGAGGAGCTGTTCAGGCTCCATCCAGAGGGGGCGTTCACCTTTTCGGATGGAGCATCGATGTCACGCCCGATTATCTGATCTCGGAAGTTACAATGATGATGTCTTCATCTACCTCACCGCTGACAGCAGCCTGTTTCGGCGGATCCCCAGCCGCCTGACTCCCGCCTTTTTGGCGCATCTGTTCGAATCGCAGATGATATCGTATTCGTCGGGGCACCGAATACAAGCATCGGAACCGAGACGGGGGCTGGTGCCGTTTATGCCTACAGCCTTACGACCGGTGACTTGCTCTTTCGTATCGAGGCACCCTCGCCAAGAATGAACGAGCATCTCGGGTCCACGATGCAGGTTTGCGGCGAATTTTTGGTAGTGGGGACGGACGACTTTACATCCGATTTTGACGAAAGCCGGGCGGTCTATCTCTTCGAGCTGGCAACAGGCCGCTTTGTCCGCGCCTTGGTGCCAGATGTCGAGTTTTCTATCCACGACCAGTTTGGATCAAAGCTTGGAGCATCGGGAAAATTGATCGCGGTAGGCGCGCGGTCCAACCAGCGCGAACTTTTTCCACGATTCGGGTGCGATGTATTTATTCTGAGCTGCCTAAGCGGAAAGCAGCTCTTTGAGTTTAAGCCCTCCGCGATCGCCCAACGCCACTATTTCGGGACATCTGCGATCGGCGGAAACCTAATCGTAGCAGGTTCAAGCGCCCAGAGCTATCCTCCGTATTTTTTCGGGCAGGAAATGCTGCCGGTTGGCGCTCACTTCTCCTACCACCCAGCCAGGTCAGGCGAGGAGCAGCACGCTTGGCAGGTTTACGGTCGTCCCGGCGACGGTTTGGGTTTTGTTTACTTTCCCTTTCAGCCGATGCCGTAAGCGGCAATTGGTCAATGGTGGGGGCTGGGTTGAGTCGGGGGAAATGCGACCGCATCGGGTCCAGAAAACGCCGCCGAAACCGCCGTCGGTATCAATGGTCAGCGGCGACAATCACTACATGGCAGGCGCGGCAACGAGCCTTGGCTTATCGATGTGCCGCTGCAATTCACGCCGCCCCCAAGCGAACGGATACTGGGACAGAGCGACTATGGCTGGACGGTGCGATGCGGAGACAACGCCGAGGCTGGAAACGACGCGAGCTTCCAGGGAAGCCCTATCTTTTCCATGTATCTTAGTGCCCGGCACAGGGACCACCCAGGGTGGAAACACAGTGGGTTCGCAGCTGGGGCTGATTTTTTTGTCGCGAGGATACGACAAACCCCAAGCAAAGGAAGCGGGTGCCGCCGCCGGTCAGCCGCTCGTGCTCGTTCGGCTGGTCGAGCGGGGGTTCACTTGAATCTGGATCCGTGCGTGTTGAAGAGATTACGGTCGGCGGGCTTCTCCAAGCCGATGTCGGTAGCCTCCGTGTTGATCGCCCCGTCTTGAGTTTCAATTTTTCGGGCGGTTCGGCAGATTTGATTCCGGAAGGCGAACTGGCTGGCGCTTCGGAATTTCGGTTCGGAAATTGGAGACAACCTCATCGGACCGGATCCGGAGGCGCAAGGCGATCCCTTCGCAAGCGGTCCGGTGCCGGTTTTTGACTCGATGGGCAGCACTCACACTCTGCGCCTCTGGTGGGGCGCGCCTTCAGTCTATTCAAACAGCGCCGCACCTTCCGATAACGATGCTGCCTTGATGACCGAGTAAGTCTTTCGGGGAACTCCGTCCCCAACGATGGTGGCGATCCGCTCTCGCCCGAAGGCCAGCCCTTCTTCGCGATCGCGGACCTCCCGCAGACGGTCTGGCAATTCGGTTACGATGTGGTTGTTTATTTCGACACCAACGACCAAGGTTCTGCCAACCGCGTGACTGAGTTCTGGCTCACCGAAGAGGTTGGTCCCAGCGCGTATGTGGAGGAGCCTCGAGCCGATCTTTCGACCCATTTGTTCGCGCGGGATGCAGCTGACTTTTCGGGATCCTTTACTCGGGTCTCCAATTCCTCCCGCAAAGACCAAGGCGTTTCTACCCCTGCGGGAAACTATCTGGTTTTCCACGACCTGAAGGCAGAGGCGTTCGTCTTGCGAACGCGCACGCAAGGCAGGAGGGCAATCACTCAGCCGGAATCTGCGGAGTTCGAATTGATGTTCCCAACAGAGTCCTGACAGTGACCACCCTCCGCGACGAGCATGAATACCAAGCTGCGGACGTGACGAAGGGGAAGCGGCGAAATTTCCCTCAGAGATGCGGCGTGGTTCGCACCGAGCGGCTGGGCGGTCGATTTCGCGGCATGGATGAGTGGGCAGACCAGAATTGTGGGCTGAAATTCGGTCGATAGCCCCGATAACAGGAGACCCTCTTCGTGGATGCTTCCTGCACTGCCTGACGGCATCACTTCTAGGGGTTGGTCTCCCGGAATCTACCTACAACACTTGCAATTCAGTCCCACCTGCAGAAGGCATGGTCCGCAGTGGAGAATGCGAGGAGATCATCTTCCGCAACGCATCGATATCAAACTTGACCAGTTCTGAATCGGCAATAGATACTTCCTCCAAGAAATTTTTAATTCAGAAAACTGCAAAATTTCAGTTAATACTCTAGTGTTTATCCTCCATTATTTATTCCGACTCGTTAGAATTTGGCATCATTTGCGACTGTGAGTTTTCAGGCTGCGATTCAGGAGAAGCCCCGATTATCTATTGCGAAAGAGCAGATCAGTTATTTTGCGTTCAGCGATCGCAGGCAATTCAAGCGGTCCAGCGATCCTCTTATACGGCAGGCGCCCGATCGGGGACTCTTTTACTGGAAGTTCGATCGCCGATAACAGGGAGCGGAATATTGGGCTGCCGCTGGAATAGTGGTTTTTTCAGGGGGGGGCGCTCGACATTCGGAACTCGACGATTTGCGGCAACACATCTGACCTCCCTGTCGCTGGGGGTTTCGTTCGAAGATGTGTCCGAGGGCAACTATGCTTTCAAACTTAAAAACTCCATCATCGCGAAGAATGTCGGGGATGGGATTCCCTTTGATATCGAATTGATCTTGCTGAGGCATCCGGGTAACACAGTCGGCTCGACCAACGGAACGTCCTGGCTGGGGAGCGTCAGATCTTATCGATGTGGACCCGATGCTTGAGCCGCTGGGCTACTGTGGTAGCGGACTATGACTACTATCCTCTGTTGTGGAAGCCCGGCGCAGATGCCGCCGCCAATTTTGGATTGCCTGCCACAGACCAACGTGGATTCCCGCGCCACGCCGGGGTTGGTACGGATATCGGAGCTTACGAGGCGAAGAATGCAGCCTACCACGCTAGTCATGGAAACTTTTCCGCCGAGGTCAAACCTGTCATTCGACAGCGACTTTGAAGGCGATGGCGGAATGAACGGCTCGAGTATGCGTTAGGGACGCTCCTGATGATCGGACGCCGCCTCGCCAGCGCGCCCCTCCATCGTTCGCCGAGAGGATGGCGGTTTGAAATCTCCTTCGGCTACAACCCGGCGGCGTGATCGATGCCCGGGTAATCACCGCTCGTCAAACCCTGATTGATTTCGGTGAAATCTATCGCTTCGACGGTCCAAGCGGATCCGAGGAAATGGTTTCCGACGTCGGCTCGAGGATCGAGGCGGGTAGGATAACAGTTACCGACCTCGGTCAGCCTGGCGGAGAATGTTTTTATCGGTTCTCAGCTGAGCTACTTGCACGGTGAGCATAACCTGCCTGCTCATTCTTTGTATCCTGGCAACCCTTTATCCATCCACAGTTCAAAAGGAGCCGACTCTTGCTTGCGTCTCCGCGTTCCTGATCGACGGTCACCAATGCCGCGAAAACCGTCCTCTTGTGCCCGCTGGGATGGTGCGCGCCTCGATCCGATTACGTCCCGGATTGTATCTCGGTGACGTCCGGACGCAGCGGGTTCCGGCAGGTGGATTTGCGAGCTTGCCGCGAATAGCATCGACTGTTTTTGGCGGGCAGCGCCTCCCGGTTAGAGGTGAAGGTCAGGGGCGGACGATCGAGGTCAAAGACGACGGTCCGGGGCTTCCGTTCGCGAAGAAAGATCCGGGCGAGCGGCTTTCGCTTGCAGAGAAATACCTGATCGGCTTTCGCGATTCGCCGACTGCCGATGGGCATGCGCCGCACTGCCACCTCGTCTATCGCGGTCAGGCTACCCGTAATGAATGCGGTGAGTTCGGCGTTCAAAGTCAGAGCTGGGGCGGGGGCAAGCTGTGGAAGATCGCCTACAAGGACGGCGTTGCCGATGGGTCGGCGCGTTCGGCGGCGACGTCGCGACCGGGATCGGGCGCGGTTCGAAATGCGATAGACAAGGCGATCTTTCGCGATGCGGCGAAGACCGTCCCAGAGCTGCGCGCAATTTTGTTCAGTAGCCACCTCCATCCCGGATTGCGGATCGATTTCAACGGCGAGCGATTTTATTCGGATGGAGGGCTAGCCGACCTTGCGTTGATCTTAGATTCCGGGCCCAGACCGCGCGCCTGGGCGGAGCCATCGCGTCTTTTCCGCCAAGGCGAAGATCGGGGACTACTCGATCCATGCCGCCGCCTGCGATTCGCCGCTGGCGATCGAAAGCTCGTGGGTGAACGGCGTTTTCATACTTGCGGGGGTGGCAGTACGTCGATGGATTCAAAGACGCGCTGAAGAGCGCCCGGTGGAAACCGGGAATTTTAGTAGTCCACCTTGTGATGCACGATCCGCAATTCGCCGCTCCGACCCGCGACAAGCTGGTCAATCCCGAGCACCGAACGGCGGTCCGCGACACCCCGCTAGCCCCGCTGCTCGCCCGATTCGTCGGGCGTTGGGCGGTCGCCAGCACCCGCCGGGAGGACTAAGCGCGAACGCCGTCCATTCGGCATCGGATCGGGCGAGGATGAGGTCGCCGCCTTGGGCGCGGGCGAGTTCCCGCGCGATGTTGACACAGCCCGTGGCGCGGACGTTTTCGCCGATACCTTCCTCGCCGCGGCGAAGCGCTCGAAGATCGCTTTCTGATCGGAGGGCGGGATCGGCGGGGGCCGGTGTTGGCGACCGTGATGCGGGCGATGTCGCCTTCGCGCGCGGCAGCGATGCGGACGCAGCCGGTCGCCATCGGCATCGACGGCGGCGTTTTCGGTCAGGTTTGCAGGATGAGGGCGAGGCGGCGAGGGTCGGCGGTGACGCTCAGGCTCTCGGGCAAGTCGCGCTCGACATCGATTTCGCTTCGGCGAGGAAGAGCGCCTCGATGTCGTCGGCGGGTACGCCCGGCGAAGGGCGGCGAATCGAGCGCCCCCGGTTCGAGGGTGGCGCCCGGCGTCGGCTTGGGCAGCGAGGAGGAGCAGGTTTTCGATCAGGGCGGTGAGGCAGCGCGTCTGCTGGTGCAGGGCGTCGATCTCCTCGCGCTCGGGCGATCCCGGGGGCGCAGCCGGCGCCGGGCACGATTCGAGCGGCGCGGAGCACGGCGACGGGAGTCTTGAGCTGGTGCGAGGCGTCGGCGGAGAACCGGATCGCCGCTTCATAGGAATTTTGGAGGCGCTCGAAGGCACCGTTGAGGACTTGGGTGAGGCGGAAGATTTCGTCGCGGGCGGCCGGCAGCGGCAGGCGGTCGCCGAGGCGCTCCGCGCTGATCTGCTCGGCCGCCGAGGTGATCGCCGCCACGGGGGCGACCGCCTTTCGCCCCAGCCACAGGCCGCCGAAAAAGACGACGACCCCGGCGGCGGGCAAGGCGAGCAGCAACCCGCGCAGCAGGTCGCCCTGGAATTGCTCGATCTCCGCCAGCGGGTAGGCGACGTGCGCGGTGTAGCGACCTTCCCGGAACGTGCCGCCCCGGCAATCCTGCCCCTGCACCGCGACCGTGTGCAGCCGCCCGGCGGGCAGCTCCGGCAGCTCTTCCCCGGCGAGGCCCGGCGACAGGTAGATGATCTGCCCGCCCGATCCTTCGACCATGACGAAGCGGCGGCGGAGCACGTGCGGGATGAAAATCTCGCGCAACTGATGCTCGGCGCTCAGCGGAGCCTCGCGGAAGTTCTTCAGGTCGCGGAACAGTTCCTGCACCTCGGCTTCGAGCTGCCGGTCGAGCTCGGCGATCTGGTAATATTGCACCGCTTTGAGCAACACGGCGGCGGCGGCGATCAGCGCCAGCATGGTCAGCCCGGCGGCGTAGGCTCCGACTTTGACCTTGAGCGACCAGCGGTTCACGCCGGCACCTCCATCACATAGCCGACGCCGCGCACCGTGGCGATGAGCTTGTCCGCGCCCTTGCCCAGCTTTTTGCGCAGCCGCATGACGAAGATCTCGACCGTCCGCGTGTCGTATTCGTGCTCGCGCTCCCAGATCCGCTCGCAGATCTCATCGCGGGAAAACGTGCGCCCCGGCTCCTGCATGAAAATCTGGAGGACCTCGAACTCGCGCGGCGACAATTCGATGCGCTCGCCCGAGCGCGTGACCCGGCGGCGCGGCACGTCCATGATGAGGTCGGCGACTTCCACGACCTCGGACGGCTGGGCGGCCCCGCTGCGGCGGCCGAGCGCCTCGATCCGCGCGAGCAGCTCCTCCATGGCGAACGGTTTGGTCAAATAGTCGTCCGCCCCCGCCTTCAGCCCCGCCACGCGGTCGCCGATCTCCGAGCGCGCGGTGAGCATGATGACCCGCGCGGGCAAGGACGCTTCCCGGATGCCGCGCAGCACCTCGAACCCATCGCAGCCCGGCAGGTTAACGTCGAGCACGACGAGGTCAAAGTGGTGCGCCTTCGCCTGGGCGAGCGCGTCATTGCCGTCGCCGGAGACCGCGATCTCGTGCCCGTTGCGTTCGAGGGCGCGGGCGACGTGGCGGGAGAGATTGGATTCGTCTTCGACAAGGAGGATTTTCATCGCCGTAGGGTGTGGGGGATTGGCGAGGCGATTGTCTGACGCCTCCCCGTAGTGTCAAGATCTCGCCGGGTCTAACCGCTCCACTTTTCGGTAACGGATCGGTCAGGATGTTTAACTACCTTGGCGCCAGCGCGGATCGCCCGCCCTGCCCGTCGTCGGCCGGGCAAAGCGGGACGCTTTATCCAAACCTCATCCCTCTACCAAAATGACAGCGAATCGGATGAAGCGCGCCGGCTCGCCGCCGCCGATCACGACGGAGTCTTTGACGGTGACTTCGCGCAGCGGGATCGGATCGACGAGCGGGTGATCGGAGACGACACCTTCGCCGGTGGCCAGCGCCCCAAGCGCGCTTTCGCCGATCACCTCCCAGCGCACGGCGTCGTCGCTGGCCTCGACCCGGTAGATCAGCTCGGTCGCCCGCGGGTCGCGGCGAAAGACAACCTGCAGACACTCGCCACCCTCCCCGGCCGCCGTGCCGATCGTGTAGGCGTCGCCGGTCGGGTTCGGGGCGTTCGGGTCGAGGTGCGCGCCGTATTCAAAGAGGAGGCTCAGGTTGTCGAGGTCGAGGTCGGACCCGTAGTCGATCTCGTCCTCCGGGTCGAAGTGCTCGGCGAGCCACGCTTCGCGGTGCCCGAGCGGCTGGCCGAGGTATTCGACGGTCAGCTTCGGGCGGTTGGCTGTCTGCGCCGCCGTCCGGCTGTCGAACCGCTTGGCGCTCGCCCCCGGACCCTCGTCGCCGATCACGATCCAGCCGAAATTCTGCGCCGGGTTGTCGAGCATCGCCTGCACGTCGCCGGCGAGCTGCGGGGACGACCAGGCATAGGAGCCGGTCAGGGATCCGACCGTTGCCGAGGCGGACGGACCGGCGGCGAAGTCGCCCCCCAGCGCGGTCCACGAGTTGGTGTTGAAGAAATTGAAGCGCCACGTCGCGTCGCCCGACTGGGCGTTCGCGCCGGCCCCTTCTTCGCCCGAGGCGTTGGAGGCTCCTTCGCCCCAGTCGCTGGTCAGGCGGTGCAGCGAGACGGTTTCGTTGCCCGACGGCGTCTTGTTCATCCGCATCGTCAGCGTCGCGGATTGCACGTTGGCTCCGGCGGGCAGCGCCGCCGCGATGTCGAAGGCGATGAGCGCGCGGCGCGTCTGCCCCTGGTTGGTCTGGCCGGCGAAGAGATAGCTACCAGCCCCGTTGCTGACCGAGTTCGACTCAGAAAAGATCGTGCTGTCTTTCAGCGGGGCGATCTCCGCCGACTCCAGCGGCAGCTCGACGGTCGCCGGGATGATCTTGAAGATCGCGCCGGTCGGCTGGCTGGTATCGGGATCTAGGGCGGAGGGAGCCAGCGTGCGCTTGGTCGCCACATAGAGTTCGCCGTCCTCGCCCTCGCCCAGCGCATTGATGAAGCGCCCGACCGGGTTGCCGCCTTCGACTTCGAGCAACGAGAGCGCCCAGCTTCCCCCCCCGGCGGATTCCTCCAGCCCGAGCAGCGTGCCGTTGGGCGAGCCAAAGCTGGTGCTCCAATCCGCGAAGATATACTTGCCGGCCAGATCGGGGATCTCCGCGCCGCGATAGACGTAGCCGCCCGTCACGCTGATCCCGATGCGCGGCAGCCCGCCGGCGGTGGTGTTGGGATGGGCATACTGGGCGATGGGATCGATGAACGGACCGGCGCCCGGCGCGGTCGGGTCGAAGTCGAAAGCGCCCTCCTTGTTGCGCCAGCCGTAGTTGCCGCCGCTGGTGATGAGGTTGATCTCTTCGTAGTCGCGCTGTCCGACATCGGCGCAAAACAGCCTGCCGGTGCCTCGGTCAAAGGAGAAGCGCCACGGGTTGCGCAACCCAAAGGCGTAGATCTCCGGGCGGACTCCCTCCTCGCCGACGAACGGATTGTCTGCGGGAATGCCGTATCCGCCGCCAGGCCCGTCGCTGCCCAGCGGGTCGACGCGCAAGATCTTGCCCAGCAATTTGGACCGGTCCTGGGCGTTGCCGAGTGCTCCGTCCGGCTGCGAGCCATCGCCGCCCGTGTGCCCCGCATTGTTGTCATCGCTACTGCCGCCGTCGCCCAGCGCGATGTAGAGCATGCCGTCGGGCCCGAAGTTGAGCTGCCCGGCATTGTGGTTGAATTGGGGTTCGTCCACGGTCAGCAGGATCCTCTCGCTAAGCGGATCGGCGAGGTTGGGATCCGCCGCGGAGACCGAATACTCGGCGACGACCGCCATGTGATTGACCGGGTTCGGGTCGCCATCCGGCGTCTCGTTGGGCGAGGGAGCGCTGTAATAGACGTAGAACTTGCCAGAGCCGGGCGCCTCAACCGTGCCATAATGCGGGTGGAAGGCGATGCCCAGCAACCCGCGCTCGTCGAAGCCGTTCCGCTCGGGCACGAGCTTGGCGGAGATGTCGAGGAAGGGGTCCGGGAGCAGGGTGCCACCGCCGCCGATGATGCGGACGGTGCCGCGCTGGTCGAGCACGAAGAGCCTGCCAGTTCCGTCGCCCGCATGGGCGATGGCGACCGGCGCGACGATCTCGCCTTCGCTGACCGGCTCGAGGCGCACTTTGGGGAAGGCGGCCGAGGCGATCCCCGAGGCGAGGGTTCCCGCCACAAGAAACGAGAGAACGGTTTGGGAGAGAGGAAGTTTTCGCAGCATAGGTTTAGGGGCATGTTTTGACCTCCTGGCACCGCTCCCCCCCGGAGGCGATGACAGGCAGTGCCCATATTATGGAATGATCGGTCTAATAATGTCAACCCTTCTCGGGAAAAAGTTGCCGCCGGAGGCTTGAATCGATCCGGGCGAGTGCCGGATCAGGTCAGCATGGCGAGCGTCCCGGCGTAGATGTCGGCGATTTCTGCGCGCCCCTTTTTTAGCCTGCTGGTCACTGCCATGCCGATGGAGGCGTTGGTCAGAGCGCGGGCGAGGGCGCGGGGATTTTTCCTTGGCGAGAGTTCGCCGGACTTTTGCGCGCTGGCGAGGGCATTGCGGAAACCGTTTTCGAGGAGGGCGAGCGTTTCTCCGAGCAGCCCGGAAATCTCCGGGTCGTCGTGGCCGATCTCGACGAGGGCGTTGGCGATGAGGCAGCCGCGCGCGGATTTGTCGAGGGCGAGCTTCTCGAAGAATCCGACCGCATCGCGGACGTTTTGGAGTTGCGAGCCGCTGCGGGCGAGGAGGGCGAGCGCGTTGGAGAGGCGTGTATTCCGGTAGTGGTGGATCACCCGGATAAAAAGCTCGCGCTTGTTCCCGAAGGTATTGTAAAGGCTCTGCCGCCCCACGCCGGTGTAGGCGACGAGGTCGTTGATCCCGCCAGACCGGTAGCCGCGCGCCCAAAAAAACTCCATCGCCAGCTCAAGGGTGGCGTCGATGTCGAATTCGATGGGGCGGCCGGCAGGCATCTGGTGATTAGAGCAAATCCCTATACCCGGCCGAGGCGATGCGTCAAAGGTCACCCAATCGACCAACACCGATGCGCAGGGGCGCACCGGTGCCGCGCCCCCGCCGCTTTTCTAAGTAGCGGCGGCGATTGGCTGCATTTTGGCGGTGGACAAATCGGATTCTGCCCCTACTCTGCGTTCCGTGAAATTGTTCTCGCCCAGCCTTCTGTCCCTTATCCTCGGCGGAGCCCTTCGGCTCCTCCTAGGGTTGGCTGCCCGCTAGAACCTTCCCTCCCTCCTGTCTTATCCTATCCGTGTGCCGCCGTCTTGGCACCGCCGCGCCCCGCGAAAACGTCTTCGCCGCGGTCCTTGTAAATCCCGTTTTCCTATCCACTTTCCACCCTTCCTTTCACTACCATGTCCGACAAAGTAACGATCTTCGACACCACCTTGCGCGACGGCGAACAATGCCCCGG
>JAWLBD010000061.1:0-32847 GCA_041395145.1 Verrucomicrobiales bacterium
ATCGTGGCGTCGGGCAGCTTCGTGTAGGCGGGAAAGTCGAGCGCCGCCGCGAGGCTGGTGGCGCGCGGGCGCGGCTGCACGGTCACGCGATAGCGGCGGCTCAGGGCGCGCCCGCATTCGATGCGATAGGTGAATCCCTTTGCCACGCTGGGCAGCGCGAGCGTGAACCGCCGCGCGCCGGTCTCGGTCTCGCCCGCCAGCGACATCCGCTCCGGCGCTTCTTCCTCGCCGGGGCGCTCGATCAAAATCTCCGCGCGCCGCTCGTCGCTGCCGCTGATCTCCATCGCGATCTCGACCCGGTCGCCCTCCGCCACCGCCGTGTCGCCAGGCAGCACCGCCATGCGGGCAGACGCCGCGTTGCCGACCTCCGCATACGGCGCGACCGCGCGGACGAGCAGCCGCTTTCCCTGCTCCGGCCAGAGGAAAAAGACCGCCGCAAAAGCTGCCGCCGCAAAAGCCACGCCGATGCCCGCGCGCAGCGCCCGCCGCGCCGAAAACTCGCGCTCCGGCTTCACCGATTTGGCATCGAGCACCGCGCCGCGGACGACTTCCTGGATCAGCGTCTCCGAGCCGCGCAGCTCGTCCGGGTCGCTGCTGTCGAGCAATTCCATGGCTGAACTGATGCGCTCCTCCAGCTCCGGGTGCTGTTGTTCGACAAAGCGGGCGACATCCTTGGGTGCCACCTTGCGCCAAAGCGGGCGGATCAGGGTGCGCCACGCCGTCCAGCCGATGGCGGCGAATGCGACGCCGGACAGCGCCCAGCGCAGCCAGCCCCAGCGGATCATCAAGGCGGCGTCCACGCCCATGGCGGCGAGGATGACGAGCGCGGCGACCGCCAGGGTGGCGAGCGTGCCGCGCAGGGCGATCATGCGCCGCGCCCGGCGGATGAGTTGGGCGAGCTTTTCGTCGATGGCGGCGGGTAACATGAGGCGACATTACCGCTGCAACCGCCGCTTCGCAAAGGCGTTGCGCGCCTGAGATTATTCGGATAGTTGCCTGAATCCCCAATCGAAATCCCCTATGCTCCGAAACGATAACTTCGGCGGTCATGTCGTAATTTGGTATGCGCTCATTGGAACGCTCGCGCTGCCCCCTGGCGCGCCCGCCCAAGTCGTCATCAGCGAGTTCGCGGCAGCGACCTCGGAGCGGGAGGTCATCTATCCGGTGGATGGCTCCGCGCCGCGCGTCGGCCCGTATGTGCCGTGGTTCGATCCCGCCTTGTTGCGGATGCCGGTTGGTGGAGGGCGCGTCGCCGTTTGGGACCGGCTACGCGGAGGTCGCGACCGGCATCCCGGCGGAGATCAACGCCTGCGGCGACCGCCGATGATGCGGCGAGTGCGGCGGCGCTCCGCCTGGTCTGCGAATACGACGCCGGCTTTCACCGCGTTCCTCAATGGCAAGGAAGTCGCCCGGCGCAACATGGGATCGCCCGGATACCACGCCGCTCGCGAACAGGAGGCATTCAACGCCTATGTTTCCGCTGCTGAAGAAGTCATCGACCTCGCGCCGCGTCGAATTGCTCGTCGAAGGCGCAAACACTCGGCAATCCAGCTCCACAATGATGCCGTCGTATACTCGATGAAGATGGCGCCCTGGCCGGAGATCGAGGGAGCCGCCGCCCCGCTGGTCGCGCCGGGCGAATCGTGGCGCTACTTCCACGGACTCGTCGAACCCTCCGGCGGCGTCTTCGACCGCAGCTTTCTCGCCGCCTCTCCTGGCTGGCGCAGGTCGAATGGGGCAAGGTGGCTTCGATGACGCGGCGGCTGGAGGTACCTGGACCGCTCGGCTTTGACACCGACCGGCTATCCGCTGGGCACCAATCTGGTCAACGAGGTCCGCAATCTCTACACCTCGGTTTACATGCGGCGGGAATTCACCGTCGATGCCGCCGACCGAAAGCGCGGGTCTGCAGTTGACCGTCGATTACGACGACGGGTTCGTCGCTTACCTCAACGGTACCGAGATCGCCTGCGGACGCTCGGCAATCCCGGCGAGTTCATCGCGTTCGACCTGACGGCGAGCGGCGGGCACAATGCGAGCATGGATGGCGCGGCGGTCGCGCCGGAGCAGATCGTGACGTTCGCCATCGATCCGTCCGTGCTGCGGGAGGGAGCCAACGTCTTCTCCGCCCAAGTCCACAACAGCTCGGTGGGCAGCAGCGATTTGATCCTGATCGCTGACCTCGAACTGGACTGCTCGAACGCCTCGTCGCTGGTCGCCAATGCGGATCCGTTTCGCTACTTCATCGGATCGCAGGAACCTCCGGCCCCGGGCGGCGATGCGCCGGTACGCCTGACGCTGAATTCGAGGACTGGATCGGAGCTGCACAATGCCGGCCCGAACCGGTCGATCTAAACGGCTGGTCGCTGACCGACGACGCGGGCGAGCTGCGCAGCGGCTGCTGCTGGACCGGATGCTATGACGGCTGGGCAAGCGGAAGCTGGTGCTCGCCTCGCACCCTCGATATCCACGATCCGGCTCCGGGCGGCTATCCGCACGCGAACTCTGAAGCTTGTGGCGGGCGGCGAATACCTCGCGCTCGTCGATCCGTCGGGCAGCCCGGCGTCTGACCTGCTTCTACGGCTATCCGCCGCAGAGCTACCGCTATACGTGATGTACCGACCCGGATTCGGGCGAATACCGCTACTATGCGCTCGTGTGACGCCGGGCGCGGCGAATGCGGTCCGCTGCGCTGGCGGCGATCGCCGAGCCGGTGCCGTCTCTGCCGAGCGGGTTTTACGACGAGCCGGTGATGCTGGAGCTACCGCCGCAGAGGGGACCGCATCCGCTACACGCTGACGGCAGCGAGTCGACCGAAGCAAATGGGATCGGATATGCCGGATCGATCGATAAACAGTGCGCGCTTACGCTGCCCGGCGGGCGGATCTTGCGCGAGGTCTGACCGATCGGCGGCGGCGCGGTCTCGAGCAACCCGTCGCCCAGCCGCCGGATCTGGTCGATGCGCTGCCGAGCTTCGAGGCCCCGAGCGGCTGGGCGGACAGCTACGGCACGCGGCTGAGCGGCTTCATCATCCCTCTCCGGCGGACGGCGACTATACATTTTGATCGCGACCGACGACGGCGAGCTGTGGGCTGAGCACCTCGGCGATGCATCCGGCGAACAAAGCGCTGGTCGCCTATACCACGTCATGGACGTCGGCGCGCCAGTGGGACAAATACTCCGACCCAGCAGAGCGCGGCGATCCCGCTGCTCGCTCTACCAGCGCTACTACGTCGAGGCATTGCAAAAAGAAGGCGCTTACGGCGACAACATCGCAGGTCGACCGGCGGGGCTTCGGCATCAGCCAGCAGGTCATCCCCGGCGATCTGGTTTGCCGACCTGAGCGCCCCGGACCTCGGCTGCCGTCCGGCGCCGTCGTCTCGCGCGCCTTCGCGCCGGGCATGGCGCCGTCCCCGGTCGTATCCGCTCGTTTTTGTTCAACCACGACGCCCGGCCCAAGACGCTGCCGTCGATCCGATCAGCGGCGAACCGCAGCGCTATTACTCATGCCCCCAACGGCGTGCCTACCATCCATAAGGTTTCCCGGAATCCCGGGACAACGGCAGCCAGTGGGAGCCGGTCGATCCGCTGACCGACTACAACATGGCGCGCGAGCAGGGGCACGGCGATGTCTTCGAGCGCCCGATCCATCTCGAAGTGCTCGGAAAAAAGGCGAGAGCACGGCTTCGCCATCCGGAGCAGGCTGCATCGCCGCACAGCACGCCCGCCCGCGCTTCACGCTCCAAAATATGGAAAGCTCGATGTGGACCGGCTCGTAAACTCGAACAAGCCGTCGTTCACGTTCTTCTTCCGCAGCGAATACGGCGATGACCCGCTGCGCTATCCGCTGATCCCTGGCAACCCCTACGACGACGACTTCGGCCAAGCTGTGCCTGCGCGCCGGGAAGAACGACCTGACCAACTCCGTTTATCAAAGACGAGCTGATGCGGCGTTTGTTATCAATACCGGTCAGGTCGGCGCGAAGGGCATCAACGTCAATGTCTATGTCAATGCCCAGGTCAAAGGCTACTACAACCTGACCGAGCGGCTGCGCGAAGAATCTTCCGTCGCGCTTCGATACTTGTCGAAGTGGGATGTCTATCAGACCAATCGCGTCCGCGATGGCGACCGCGCCTACTACGATGAGGCGATGGTTTACTTCGCGCGCGGCGGACACCAGCGATCTGCAAGCCTATCGATGGCGCGGACTATGTGGATTACGAGAACTACGTCGATTACATCCTGCATCAACGCTCACGGCGCGACCGGCGACTCTACCGCATAACAACTACGTGATCGCCCGCGCGCAGGAGGACGGTGACCTCGGGCGCTGGCGCTTCTTCATGTGGGATGCGGAAGGCGTTCGGGGCGTTTACCACGATCTCAACTGGGATACCTTCGCCAGCGATCTGCTCAACGGCGCGCAGGCGAGCGACGGGCACATGACCCGCCTGATCTACAAGGCGTGCCTCGCCAGCCCGGAATTCCGCCTGCTCTTCGCCGACCGGATCGAAAAGCATTTCTTCCACGGCGGCGCGCTGACCCAGGAGAATATCGAGGCGGAATACCTGGCGCTGCGCGACGACATGAATCCGTCGATGGCCGCCTTCCGCAATTCCGCGTCAACGAATCGTTTTTCAATAACTGGCGCTTTACGCGGCGGGATATCTTATTTGCCCAGTTCGCCACCCATGGTCTGGTCTCGACCATCGCGACGCCTGCCCCAGCCAGCACGGCGGCGAGGTGCCGTTCGCCTTCCCGCTCGAAATCTCCCCAAGCCGGTGCCGTTTACGAAATCTATTATACGCTGATGGCAGCGATCCGCGCGAAGTCGGCGGCGCGGTCGCGGCGGGGTCGATGGCTTACACCTTATCCGGTCGCGCTAGTCACCGCCGGGACCGAAGGCGCGCGTTTTGGAAAATGGCGAGGAGCGCGCTGGCGGAAGCAGCTCACCACCGAGGCGCCGCCGCGATCGCCATCACCGAGATCAACTACAATCCGCCGAGCGACGCGATTCGAAGAATTCGTCGAGATCACCAACTTCACATCAAGCCGATCCCGCTGGCGGGCATCCATTTTTCGGAGGGCATCGAATTCGCGTTTGCGGGCGGCGAGATCCGGCAAGGGCAGTCGATGCTCCTCGTCCGCGATCCGGCGGCATTCGGCAATGCTCATCCGTTCGCCCCGCCGCCCGACGCGGCTTCAGTTCTCCGGCGCTTCAACAACGCCGCATGACCACCGCCGCCGATGCGGCGGGCGGCGTCATCTTCTCGGTCGCATTCGGCGATGCGGACCCGTAGCCGGAATCGCCCGACGGAGGCGGGCGGACGCTCGTCTTGGCGGAGGTGGCGGGCGACCCGGGGGATGCGGCATCCTGGGCGCAGAGCGCGTGGCCGGGCGGATCGCCGGGGATGCTGGAGGCTCCGCCCGCGCCCGGCGTCGTTTTGATCAACGAGGTGCTCGCCTCGCCGGGAGATGGCCAGGCGGGCTTTGTGGAGCTTTTCAATCCGGGGCCGGACACGGTCGAGGTTGGCAATTGGATCGTCGCGCCGTCCTTCGGCAGCCGGAACCAAGGGTTTGCGATCCCCACCGGCGTGCCGATCGAGGCGGGCGGCTACCTTTCTATCGCACAAGAGCACTTGCCATTCGCCCTCAGCCCCGCTGGCGGCACGGTCGTCGTCCTCGCGACCAACGAATTTGGCGGCCCGCTGGGGACGTTTCAGGAATTCGCCTACGGCGCGGCGGAACCCGGCGTCAGCTACGGGACCTATGCCGCAGGGGGCGAGGAGTTTGTCGTCCCGCTCTCCGAGCCAACCCCAGGCGCGGCCAACGCGTTGCCGCTCGCCGCGGAGATCGCGATCAACGAAATCATGTATCAGCCCGCGCCGGGCGGCGGCGACGAATATGTCGAGATCGTCAACGCCTCCGCTGAAACCCAGCCGCTGGCGGGCTGGCGACTCTCCGGCGCAGGCTTCGATTTCCCGGCGGACGCCTCGCTTTTCCCCGGCCAGCTCGCGCTGGTCGTGCCGGTCGATCCGTCCGCCTTTCGCGCGGCGAATGCGATCCCGGACGCCGTGCCGATTTTCGGGCCGTATCCCGGCGCGCTGGACAACGGCGGCGAGCGGCTCGCCCTCGAACGCCCGGTCGAGACGTCCGCCGGCCCGGCGCTCCGGCCCGAAGACGAAGTCCGCTACGGCGACGCCGCGCCTTGGCCTGCCGAGGCGGACGGGCAAGGCGCGAGCCTGGAGCGGATCTCGCCCGCGCACTTCGCCGGGGACCCGGCGAGCTGGCGCGCCTCCAACCCGGAGGCGGAGCCGTCGCCCGGCTTGCTCCCGCACCTGAGCTATGCGCAGTGGGCGGCTCCGATCTTCGCGGATTTCGACGGCTTGATCGACCTGCCGCACCTCGACCCCGATCTCGACGGCATCGCCAACCTCGGCGAATACCTGCTCGGGCTGCACCCGCTGCATCCCGATCCGCCGCCCGCCCAGATCGCCGCCGATCCCGCCCCGGTCCTGCATTTCACCCGGATCCCGAACCGGGATGGCGAGGCGGCGGCGGAATCCAGCGCCGATCTGATCGGGTGGGGGCGCGCCGATCCGGCAGAACCGCCGCTGAACAATGGCGATGGATCCGAGACGGTGATCGTCCCGTTCCCCGGAGGCACCGCCTTCGGGCGGCTCCGCTTTACCAGCGGCGCAGCGGTGCCGTGACCGCCGGCCCATCGCAGGCAGGGTGGCGCTCCGGCGGCAAAATCTCGACTTATCCGCTTGCCAAAAATTCGATCCTGTTCTTAACCAAGGCGCAAACCGAACCCAAACCGCCGAATTCCGCTTATGCCTTCCGACGATGTCATCACCAAGGATGAAGCCCGCCCTTTCCTCAAGAAAGTTCCCGAGTGGGACATGGAGGAGACGGTGATCACCCGCACGTTTGAGTTCGAGGACTTCAGCGAGGCGCTCGATTTCGTCAATGACGTCGGTGAGATCGCCGAGGAATCGCAGCACCATCCGGACATCGACATCCGCTATAACAAGGTGATGCTCCTCCTCACCACCCACGACAAGGGCGGCGTGACCGAGGCGGACTTTGCGATGGCCGCGCGGATCGACAACCTAGTCGATTAGGCGGCGCGATGGGCGCGACTGGCGCGACAGCCAATTCAGCGGCGGGCGGCGGCGAGGCGAAGCCGCCAAGGCTCGACAAATTCCTGTGGGCGATCCGGGTTTTTAAAACGCGGTCGCTGGCGGCTGAGGCGCTCCGGGGCGGTCTGATCAAAGTGTCAGGCAAGGTGGCCAAGCCGGCGTCTCCCGTCAGGGTGGGCGATGTGGTATCCGTCCAGCGCTCCGGCTTGACCCGCACGCTGCGCATCCTCCAACTCATCGAAAAGCGCGTATCCGCCCCGCTGGCGCAGGCGTGCTACGAGGACGAAACCCCCGAGGAGGTCATCGCCGCCTGGCGCGCCAACCGGGAAAACCAACCCGCCCCGCGCGATCCAGGATCCGGCCGCCCCACGAAAAAAGATCGGCGCGAGATCGGCAAGTTCTTTGAGTGAGGCGTGCGCCGGGCGTCGGGCGGCTGAGAACGCGGCGGCTCCCAAAACTACATCTTCCCGTGGCGGAGTATCGAGACGAGGAGCCAGAAGCCCATGAAGCCGGCGATGATGAAGCCGCCCAGCCCGATGACCGGGATCTCTCCCCATTTGGGCGGAATGTCGGAGTGGATCACGAGGCTGGAGCCGATGATCAGGGCGGCGAGCACGATAGCGAAGGAAATGCGGTTGCTGATCTGCTCGTTGCTGGCGCGCAACTCTTTCAAACCGTGGTGCTCAAATTGTATTTTTACTTTTCCCTGCCGGAGCAGGCGGACGACTTCGCGGGCGTCGTTGGGCAGGTCGCGGAGGGCGACGATGGCTTCGGCACCGGTGTCAAAGAGCTCTCGGGTGAGGCGCAGCGGGCTGTAGCGGCGGGCGTATTCGCCCCGGATGAACGGTTCGGCGACCTTGACGAACTCGAAGTTGGGGTCGAGCCGGCTGCCGAGGCCTTCGACGGCGGCGAGCGCTTTGACCATGAGGTAGAGTTCGGGTTTGAGCGAGAGTTGGTGGCGGGTGAGGATCTCCATGATGTCGGAGAGCATCGCGCCGAGGTCGAGCTTGGAGAGCGGCTTGTAGAGGTAGCGCTCCAGCCCGTCGGTCAGGTCGCGTTCGAGCTTGGCGCGGTCGGGATCGCCTTCGAAGTGGGTGAGGCGGAGCAGGGCTTCGACGGCGCGGCGGTCGTCGCGTCGGACGATGTTGAGGAGGGCGCGGGTGAAGGTCTCGCGCTCGCGGCTCGAGACGCGGCCCATCATGCCGAAATCGACGTAGGCGATGGTGCCGCCGCGCATCACGAAGATATTGCCGGGGTGGGGGTCGGCGTGGAAGAAGCCGTGGACGAAGACCTGCTTGAGGATCAGCTCCGCGCCGCGCACGGCGAGCTGGTGGAGGTCGTGCCCCTCCTTGACGAGCGCGGCGATGTTCGTCGGCTTGATCCCGTCGATGAACTCCATGACCAGGACGCTGGGCGTGGTCAGGGTGGTGTAAACCTTCGGCACGTAGATCGACGGGTCGGTGAGGAACTGGGCGGCGAACCGCTCGATGTTGCCCGCCTCGGTCGTGTAGTCGATCTCGCGGCCGAGCACGCGGGTGAATTCCTCCACCACGCGGGTGGGGCGGATCATGCCGAGTTCTTCGATGTGCTTTTCCATCAGCCCGGCGAAGTGGAGCATGATTTCAAGGTCGATCTCGATGACGCGGCGGATGTCGGGGCGCTGGACTTTGACGACCACGGCGTCGCCGCCGTCCCTTAGCACCGCGCGGTGGACCTGCCCGATCGAGGCGGCGGCGAGCGGCTTTTCCTCGAAGAGCGAGAAGACATCCTCGAGCGGTTTGCCGAATTCCTCCTCGGCGCGCTCGCGGACTTTCTCGAAGGCGAAAGGCGGCACGTTGTCCTGGAGCTTGGCGAGTTCGTCGGCGTATTCGAAGGGCACGAGGTCCGGGCGGGTCGAGAGGATCTGGCCGAGCTTGACGAAGGTGGGGCCGAGTTCTTCGACCGCCATGCGCAGGCGCTGCGGGCGGGTCGCCTTGGCGATGCGCTCGTCCCGCTCCTGGGCGATCATTTTTAAGCCGAGGTCGATGTAGCGCTCGATGCCCAATCCTTGGATGACCTCGCCAAAGCCATACTTGAATAGCACCTGCACGATCTGCCGGTAGCGGTCGAGATGCTGGTAGGTGCGGGCAAGCGCCCCGATTTTCCGGATGGAGAACATCGGTGAGGATAACGGATGATCGGCGGATTGGGAAGGTGAAGGATTTCGGGCGCAAAGCTCCGCATTGACAAACCGGGGTGCGGCGGTAAACGGCGGGGCACGAATCACCAAAGACCCCACGATCCCATGAAACTCGACACCATTTGCCTCCACGGCGGCCATACGCCCGACCCGACCACAAATTCCCGCGCGGTGCCGGTTTACCGGACCAGCTCGTTTGTCTTCAACAGCACCGAACATGCGGCGAACCTGTTTGCGCTTAGGGAGCTGGGGAATATTTACACGCGTTTGATGAACCCGACGACGGACGTGCTGGAGAAGCGCGTCGCCCTGCTGGAGGCGCGCACGAGATGGCGGGGCTGGGCGTGGCGTCCGGGACGAGCGCGGTGTTTTACGCGATCATCAACTGCGCCTCCATGGGCGACAATATCGTCTCTGCCCGCAATCTCTACGGCGGCACCTACACGCAGTTCAACGATATCCTCCCGGCGCTCGGCATCACCGTGAAGTTCGTCGATTCGCAGGACCCGCAGAATTTCGCCGCCGCGATCGACGACAAGACGCGGGCGGTCTTTTGCGAGACGGTGTCGAACCCGGCGCTGGAGGTCACCGACCTCGCCGCCGTCGCCGAGGTCGCCGGGCGCACGGGCTGCCGCTCATCGTCGATTCCACGTTTTCGACGCCATACCTGACGCGCCCGATCGAGCATGGCGCGGACGTGGTCGTCCACTCGCTGACGAAGTGGTTTGGCGGGCACGGGACCGGGATTGGCGGGATCGTGGTGGATAGCGGGAAGTTCGCGTGGGGGGCGGACAGCACCCGCTCTTCGACCGGCAGGACACGTCCTACGGCGGGCTGCGCTGGGGGCACGTCTGCCGGAGATGCTCGCGCCGCTCGCCTATATCCTGCGGATGCGCACCGTGCCGCTGCAACCTCGGCCTGCATCGCGCCGGACAATTCGTGGCAATTCCTGCGGGGATCGAGACGCTGCCGCTGCGCATGGAGCGGCATTGCGCCAACGCCAAGGCGGTCGCCGCGCACCTGCAGGCGCACGCGAAGGTCGAGTGGGTCCGGTTCCCCGGGCTGGAAAGCGATCCCGAATACGCCAAGAACGTCAAATACCTCGACGGCAAAGGCGGCAGCATGGTCGTTTTCGGCATCAAGGGCGGCGCGGAGGCCGGGAAGAAATTTATCGAGTCGCTCAATCTCTTCTCCCACCTCGCCAATGTCGGCGACGCCAAGAGCTTGGCGATCCACCCGGCGACGACGACGCACTCGCAGCTCAACGAAGAGCAGCAGCGCGCCGGCGGCATCACGCCCGAGTTGATCCGCCTCTCGGTCGGCATCGAGCACATCGACGACATCCTCGCCGATATCGACCAGGCGCTCGGCTAGCGCGCCCCCGGCTTTCCAGACCCGTCCGCGGCAGCGGTCGTGAGCGAGCGGCGGCCAGGCAGCACCCTGTCGCGAGCGCGGCGGCATCGGCAGGGACGGTTTAACTAACCGTCCGCCGTCTGCACCTGCTGGCGTTCGACCGCCAGCCCTTTCGATCCTGCGTGAGCTGCTGGGACGCTTTGACAATTCATTCCACGGCTTTCCCGCAGGCATCGCGCAAAAATAGAGCGAGCAATTTTAGGTTGCTCTATTTTCAGGATAATAGAAGGGCAAACGTTGCTTGTTCCCGCAAGAGTTGAGGTTGTTCGCAGAAGATTCGACATACTGAAATCGTCGATGGACGAACGTAGTCACCGCCATTGGTCGGCTGCGGAAGCATTGGCATTAGGGTGGGGGGAATCCGTGCGGTTTCAGAGGTCGCGGGATTTTTGCATACGACGATCACTGCAGGTGTTCGCGAGATTGACAACCGCAGTAGTATCTGGCTCCAGAGCAGGCTCTTGGTCTCATCATGCTTGGAGGCGTAGTCTAGGGCGAGGCAGAGCGACCTGCCCGGCTCGGGCGGGACCTCGGCGGCCAGGGTGTCGAGGAGGATCTGGAAGACTGCGGCGTCGCAGTTGGGCACGACGAGGCTGACGAGCGGACCGGTGACCGGGTCGATGGTCTCGGCAGTGTCGGCGGTCCCGGCACGGAAGTGGCCGCCGCAGTAGCGGACCTACAGGCTGGCTTTGGTTCGGTCATGGGCGCAAGCTACCATGCCGCCGCCGCTTCGGTCAGTTCGGGCGATTGGGTGCTCCCATGCGTTGCCCGGCCGCGCAGTCCTGTAGGCATCGACCTGCCAACTTGCCGGTCCGGGCAAATTTCGCTTGGCCATCGGATCGGGTTCGCCAAACTTCCCTCCGGTTACCTGCGGGCGAACGTCCCACGCAATCATGCCGCGCCGCCCGAAAATTCAGCATCCCTTGCGCAAAGTTCGCGCCCTGTCGTCCGCCGCCTCCCAGCGGGAGTTCGCGGCGCTGATCGGCGTTTCAACCTCTACCGTCCAGGCGATCGAAAACGGGAAGCTCGCGCTCAGCCGAAAGCTCGCCCTGCGCATTCGCCGGGCGACGGGAGCCGATCCGGACAGGTTGATGAAAGGAGCCAAGGGCAAGGCGCAGACAGTCGGCGGAAAACCGTATGGCCGAGGCGCTGTGACGGCTGGCAAGCCGATGGTACTTCTCGCCGGAACGCCCCGCCGCCTCTGGCATCACCCAGATCGAAGCGCAGCCGGACGCCAATCGGCTAGCCGCCGATTTCGGGCGCTGGGCGCAGGTCATCCTCCGCGCGGCGGGCGAGCCGCCGACGGTTGGAGGCAAACGTCCGGCGGGCAAACTCCGCGCCGCCCACCACGCGCTCGCCGAAGCATTGGAAAAGGCGATCGAGGATCTCGATCTCCAAGACCAGATCCACGCTTTGATGATCGCCAAAAAGTCGGTCGAGCAACAATCGATGACTGCCGCCGATTGGGCGGTCGCTCCTCCAACTCTCCGCCTCCGGTTCGGCATGGGGAAAATCGCCGCCTCCGCCGACGCCGAAACCGTTATCACCGTCGGATTCCAGGCGGTGCCGGAGTGGGGGATTTAGGCGATGAACGAACGGATTATAGTTGTCATTCGATATGGCTCATTCCGCGAAGTATCGCGATTGAGATGCCCATTTATCAGGGGTGGGATTTCGCCCCGAGTTTGCGGCTGGCGAAAGGAATTCGTTGAATGCAACATGCGAATCGATGTGCTGTGTCCTGAGGATGGACGGAATCGATACCATTCCGCCGTGGGTGACGGAGGCGGGAGTTGAAACGATCCATACTGCGGATCCAAGGTGGGCGAAAGATCGCGATTGAGAGGAGAGAAACCGTCTATTGCAAAAGTCGAGACCCAAGTCCCTCCCAGATGGATGCTGGAACCTAGCCGGTGCGCCAGGATAGCCAGCGCTGTGGCCGCCGAATTTCCGGTATTGACAACCTTCCCTGGATTCGGAGGGGCATCCGAAAATGTGCCGATTCCTTCGAGGTGGATCGACCAGAGAAGGGAGACCTATGGTTGTGCTCGTCGTGGGTTCGTTGGTCACCGGCTACGATCCACCGCCTCTTGGGGGAATCTCTCTATAGTGGTTCCCGGCCCCGTCCGGTTCATCCGGGCAAGGTCGTCATCCCCTAAACGCCGTCAGAGGATTCGAAGTCGGCCGGGCAACTCTTGCCCGGCCTGCTTCGGTCCGTGTCGGTCGGCGCTGCCTTGAGAATGCACCCAGATTAGTGGACCGCTTGACCCTGGGCGGCGGGGCTATTCTTTGGCGGCTGACGGAATTAGATTCTCTAGGGCTTCCAGGCGCTTCTTCAGCGCTTCATTCTCGGCGCGCAGCGTATCAATCTCCGATCCCAATTCCTCCGCCGACTGGGCTTGCTGCGCGGTCATCGCATGCAGTTCCTTGATCGCATTGATACCTGCCCAGTGGATCGGGTCCACCGAGAGCGACAAATAGCCGTCCTTCCCCTCGGTCACCGCCTCGGGAATCACCTTCTGCACCTCTTGGGCGACGAACCCGATGTTTTCCTCCTGGGACGAAAGCCCATGCTCTTGGTCGTCGTTGTAGCGAAAGCGGACCGGGTTGAGTTGGAGGATCTCGTCGAGCCCTGCCGCGAAGTCTTTGATGTCGTGCTTGAGTCGTCGGTCAGAGAAGGTTGCCCACGAAGTCCCGCCAGCATTTTTCGCGGCGTTTCCGTAAACAAACAGCGGGTTTCCCCCTTTATAAACTTCGATAAGTAGAGAGCCGGCGTCATCTTTGATTTGCACCGGCGGATCGTTTTTGGCCGTCAGCCTGAGGCTGCCGTTTACATTGAAATCGGTCGACCCTATCGAAAGTGCGTTCGATCCATCGCTCCGGAGAACTCTGAGTGGAACGCTGTCGCCGGGGGCTGCCTGAATATCGAGCGTAACAACGGCATCAGGGTTGCGGTTGATCCCGACATTGTCGTTGCTGTCATTGAATCTCAGTGTGTTTCCATCTCCGATCCGGTCGGCGGAGGCTGCCGTTGTCGCATTGGTGGCGTTAGTGGCGTTAGTAGCGTTAGTGGCATTGGTGGCGCTCAGGGCAAGAGGCGCGGCAAAGATTTGCTGGCGCGGTAATCCGGTGGCCCCTGGAACCGAGATATGGATATAGCGATCTCCGCTCCCGCTAAAGGCGTTGGCAATCGGGCGGCTAAAAGTATCTTCGACCAAGACGACATTAAACGCCCGTCGATGAGGACGGCGTCGACCGATGATGGTCCCCATGTCCTGGTGCCGCCGGTCGGGCGTTCCAGATGCTGGAAGGTGATCGTGGCTTGGGTGCCTGCGATGAGGTACGGCCACAGTTGGTCTGTCGAAGAGGCCCTGATAATTCATGCCTTGGGAAAAGGCGGCGGCGGAGCTGGCGGCAGGATCGCTGCGGCGGTGAGGGCGCTGAGAGGTGATTTGATGGGGAACGTTTTCATTTTTGGATGGCGTTTGAAGTTGGGATGGATCAGATGGCGGCGGTTAGTTGTTAAGAGGCGGGCAGGTGATTTGCGGTCGCGTGTAACTTTGGTGCTGGAGGATGATTTCGATGTCTTTGAGCTTGCTGATGTCCACCTGCCCGGCGTTGATGCGTAGCGTCCAGCAGGTGGTGGCGACACTACGCTTTGAAGTCGGTCCGGCGGAAGCCATTGGCGGGGTCGATGATCCGGTTTCGACATTGGCGTCATCGTTGGCGGAAACTCCCCGCGCAACCGTGCCATCTTGATGGCCGGTCCGCTGCTCGTCGAACAAATCGAACACCCCGGTAAACTCGGTGTCCTGGTAGTAGCGGAATGGGGCGATGATAAATTCGCCGGGGAAGTCTACTGGGATCAAGGCGTTTCCACGCCCCGACATTGCCCGGCGCACGGGTCAGCAGGGGGGCACCCGGGTACGAAAAACGTATTTCCTGCGTAGCGGAGGCTGCCTTGGCGGTCCGTTCCAAGTTAGGCAGCGCGGGTCCATCTTCGGCGACGATGTTGATCGCCAGCCAGTCCACTTTATCGCGATGGAAATCACGGGCGCTGGATTGGTCGGCGTGCCATAGTCGGGACCGGCGAAAAATGAGCCGCCGAGGTTTTACCAGCTTTGTCGTGTCAAGACGATCTCTGGCTCCGCCGCCGGTTTCTGGCGGCAGGCTGGTAGAAAGAGATGGAGCGGAAGTGGGCGACCTTGTCGACCGTCTGACCGGTGGAGGTATCGAAGCGGGTATCGTCGGCGGCAGCAGGTTGAACTGAAGGTTAATGTCAGCGGGTTTGGCGTCAGCACATTGTCGCGGCGAGATGATGACCTTGTCCGGCACAGCCGATCCCGGGCTAGCCGTGCGGTCAGCATTGAACTGGGCCATCTTTTGGACGATCGCCTTAAGTTCGGAGGCATTGCGGGCGGAGAAGATGCGCCCGATATCAAATATCTCCCCGATGCTGGCGTCGGGGAGGCTAAAGCGCTCCTGCCATTTGTATTCAAGGCGCGGGCGGTGAAGAAAACCCAGCGCTGGGCGCGGCGGAACTCGGCGTTTGCCTTCAGGATCTCGCGCTCGGCGCGGACAAAATGGATCGGGTCGGCATAGTATTTTTGGGAGAGGGAACTCCGGTTTCCGTCCAAGAGCTCGCCGAGGCGTTCCCTCGCCCAGGTGAGTTCTGTCGGCGGTGGTATGGGCGAGGGCGGTGAAGTTTTCCTCGATCTCCAGCCGGTTGGCGGCATAGGCATCCCGCATCAGCGCGCCGACTTCGAGCTGCGCTTGTTTGACGGTGAGCGGCAGTTCAGCCAGGGAGACGAGCTTCTGTCCGATGGCTGCAGATCAAGTCCTGCTCACGCTTCGAGGTTTGGACGGCGGCGGCAGTCACTGGACGCCGGTATTGAGCGTGCCCGCCATAAGCGGAAAATAAGGCAGGGTGGGTTCGTCGCGCTCGATGTCGCATAGACGGCGTCGGTCACGCTGCCTGGGATCCTGCGGCGAAGCCGCCCAGACGTGGATCTCGGTCCAGGCAGCAGTCTCTTCTGAATAGGCTGTCTGCGCGCTGGTGATTGTATCGTCGATCCCCTCCCATGATCGAAACCGCTTTTTCGTTGGCAGTCGCGATGTCATCTAGAAATCGGAGGGGTGATCAGACCAGGGTCTGGTTCTGGTTGCCGGGCTTCGAATCGTGCTGTCGACGGTGGCGAGTTCGCAGGCGGATCGGGTTTAGGTCTGCCATTCCAGTTTGCGGGTAACTGGCATTGCACCCAGCCCCATATCCGCTCGTGATATCCTCGATCCTGATCACGTATTCGGTCTCTAGGTTGACGAGTTCTGAGCCGACTTTGTCCACGCTGCGCGGAATGCGGAATAGCTTGGACAGCCGCCGCCGGTCAGCGGGTTGTTCGGGTCGCCCATCGCCTCGAGGCGATCGCGAGCGGACCTACGGCGGTGTTTCCGTTCTGCTCCAGCAATTTGTCGGCGAGGATGTCGTAGGTGTCGTATTTGCCGAGGACCTTTGGGTCGCTCGGCATCAGGATGAGAAATTCGGATCAAGCCCGATCACGTTGGTCGTGCCGTTGAGAAAGCCGCGTGCGCCGACCACCTCGTTGAGGCGGCTCCCACCAGGGTGAATGCGGCGCGCACGCCGGTGGCGTCAAATTCCGGGTCGCCGAAGTCGATCCCCGCAAACATGTGGCGGAGGATCTCGAAATCGGCAGCGCGCGACCACTGCGCGACCGAAAGCAGCTCACGCGCCGTCAGGTCCCCTGGTGCGCGCATGCCGAGGATGCGCGCAGGTTCGGCGCGATGATATGTCCTGACCGAGGATGGTGAGCAGGTTCGGTAGTCCTTGAAGCCAGAAAAGTGTTGCCTTCGCCTGGGTCGAGCACGTTTTCGACCGAGCACGCTAGATTCCTTGGCATACTGAGGCGGCGTTTTGTTCTCGCCCAGGGGGTCTCTCGTTTGAACAACCAGTAGCCGAACGGCGCACCGCCCGCCGCCGGATCGACGTCGCCTAGCTCGAAGCCCTCCATCTCGAAACTTAAGAGTTCGCCGTAAGAATCGAGGGCGTTTCCTGTTAGCGCGACCATCTCTTCGTAGAGAATGATCTCGTCGTCGATGATGAACGGGCTTTGCCCGCTTTCCAGCCCAAGGCGGAGCGCGGCTAGCTTCACCTGGCGCTTTTGGGCGAGGAGCAGGTCGATGACCGCCAGATCGTAGTAGATGTCCAGCAGGGCGATTTGAAGTTGGCGGTCGAGGGGGGCGTAGGCGAGCGCTTCGCGCAGCACGGCGATTTGGGCGATCGCCTTGGCGCGGTCGGCGCCGGTGAACCATGAGTCATCGGCTTGACCTTGGGCGAAGAGATTGAGGATGGCTGGCGTGCCGTCGTCCGGCGCTTCGCCATAGACGAGCCATTTGTAGCGGAAGGCGGCGCTGCTGCTGGCGATTTGCGCGCGGGTTCCGGTCACGCCCGACTGTCCGTAGCCCGCCGGGTAAAGTTGCGGGTAAACCGCATCGCTTGTCTCCGGCCCGATGCCAAAAAGAACTTGGTCGGCGAATCCGACATAGGGTGCCTGAAACGGGGAGCCAGGCTGCCCGAAGGTGGACTCGCGGAGCTGGATGCCGCCGCTTGACGGCACCGCTCCGGCAGCGCCGTTGTCGATGTTTCCGTTTAAGAGGATCACCCCGCCGGCGTTCGCGGTCCCAGAGATATTCTGGAAGTCAGGTCGGGCGATGGTTTCGGGAATGGCCGCCCCAGCGCTTGGCAAAAGCGATGCTGCGGAGAGGAAGGCGTAGGTCAATCGAGTTTTCATGGCCGGAAGAGGTGGGTGGTTTCGGTGGCGGCGCGGCGGGCTAGGGCTTGAATTCGCTTTCGACTTCGGCGGGCAAGGGCAGGTCTCTAAATATTGTGAATTGCCCGCTGGTTGAGTGATTGAGATAGGTCTTGCCGGGGTCGGTGGAGCTGATCGACTCGGTGAACGCCCCGGAGATGCTGTGCTGCAGAACCAGGGAGGGATCGTTCGCGTCCAGCGCCAACACCCGCTGGAGCTGTGCTGACACCGCAAATAATCCGCCTGCCTCACCCGCGGGAAAGGTCATCGCCGGGGAAGTCACCCGAAATCGACCGGCGTTGTCGATCACCTGGCTGCCGATCCAGGTGCCCGCTGGAATGACCCCGTCGGACTGAGATCCGCCCACGCCCTCCGGCGCACTCAATCCGTCGTTTCCTCCGCCACTCACAAAGGCGATCTGGCTGCCGCCGGAATGGCGGAGGACGCGGAGGCGAAAGTTGCGCTCGCCGCCATCTCCGATGAGCGCGCCATTGTAGTAGGCGTCATTGTCGTTCAGGCAGACGACATGGCTGGCTGTGCCGCCTCGCAGATAGGCTCCGGCTGATGACTTTTCGAGGTCGAGGATGATGATCCGCTCCGGGTCGACCGCTAGGTTGTCCGCCAACACCAGCGAGATGATCCCGGAGTTCCCGGAAACGGCAACGGATCCGCTCACCGCCCCGTAATCGCCAGGCGCAGAAGCGGTGCTCCGGGAATTCACCGAAAAGTTGATGCTGCCGGTGAGCGCGGGGAATATCTTGATCGGGATGTTGTAGATGCCATCACCCTCGGTCGCCGCCGAGAGCGGTTCGGCGAACTCGACCAGCGGTTTGGTGGAGACGAACGGCCTGCTATTTTTGTCGCGCGGATTTGTGTTCGCCGCGTACTCCTCTCCGTCGTTGAATCCGTCCCCATCGGTGTCGAACTTGAGCGGATCGGAATAGTCATCCGCCATCTCAAAGGCGGTGATGAGGCCGTCGCCATCGGGGTCGAGTTCACCGGTATCAACTGCGCCGACGATCCGAAAGAAGCGGCGGCCTGCCCCCTTCGGAGCGGTGAAGGAAATCTGGCCGCCGCCGAGATCTTCGACGGCGGCGCCGACGGCCGGCGACCATCCGCCGGGCAGGGTTTCTGATGCATCTAGCCGGTAGCCTGCAGCGCCGCTTCCACTGTCGCGGGCGACGATCCGGATCGTGTTGCCGGGTTCATCGGTCACTTCTGCGACCGCGAGTTGCGCGATTCCCCTTCCAGGGAAAGCGGCGGATGCCGCAGCCGCAAATGGGATAGTCAGGGAGATGAGTCGTCTTCTCATGGGGTGGGCGGATTGGAGTCGGTTTCAGGGGCGAAGGCGTTTCCTTCACCGGGTAGTGCGCCGCCTCGTGAAAAAAGGGGACATCCCTTACCGAAAAAATCTCCAGCCATGCCGAGGCATCCGGCAGCCTGAGCCGATGCCCATCAAGCTGGCCTACGGCAACGGTGCTTCCTTCCGCGCAAACCCCTTGCGCGCGTCCCAGAGGTGCACGTTGCCGTCGGCTCCGGCGGTGGCGAGAATCTGGCCGTCGGGGCTCCAGCGGACGCAGTGCAGGTAGGCGGAGTGGGCGGCGAGGACGAGGGTGCAATGTTGGGATTCGACATCCCAGATGCGCGCGGTCTGGTCGCCGGACCCGGAGGCGAGGCGGCAGCCGTCGGGGCTCCAATCCAGCGCGGTGACGGCTTCGGTATGCCCGGCGAGCCATCCGGACTGCCAGCCGGCGGGTGTTTCGGTCAGGATCGTGATGACGGCATCCGCCGTGACCGCGATCCGGTTGCCCCCGGGATGCCAGGCGAGATCGGTGACGTGGCCGACCTCGAACGAGTGCCGGACCTCGCCGGTCTGCGCATCGCAGAGGAAGAGCGTGGTGAGTGTGCCGGTGGCGATCAAATCGCCGCGAGGCGAGTAGCGGATGGCATAGCCGGGTCCGAGACCAAAGCTGTCTGGCAGCGGCAGCCGGGAAGGGGCGGCCCCACTTTCCAAGCGCCAGAGATATGGGTTCTTGCCGCGCTCGGTGGCCGCGATGGCCTCGCCGCCTGGGCTAAGGTCCAGCCCGTTGGCGGGCATCGCGCCGATTTCGCCGATCACGCGAAGCACGCCGGTCGCCGGGTTCCAACGGCAGATTTTTGCGCCGATGTTGGCGAAAAGCGTATCGCCTGCCAGGTCCCACCGGACGTGGAAGGCGGAGGTCTCCTGCTCGTGCCACTCGCTTTTGCCTGTCGCGATGTCCATGATCCCAGATCCTGGCGGCGCCGATGGCTTCGCTTCTCCCCGCCTGGATGCCAGGCGAGGCTATAGGCGCGGGTCAGCCTGCTGGCGGCGGCTGCGCGCGCCTCGCTCGAAGCGAATCCGAGCATCCATCATTTACGAAGCTGTCCTCGCCAGCGTGGTGATTTCGTTGACATCACCCGACCATTGGACGCCGACCAGCCCGCCGCTGACCGTTGAGCAAGGCAGTCGCGGTTTCGCTTTCTACATCCCAGATCGTCGCGCCTGGTTGGTGGCGAGTCGCGAGCCGTCTGGCGACCAGAGGGCGAGCGATCCGCCCAACAGCCGGTAAAGCGCCGCCGGATTTTGCCTGCCGAACTTCACGTTGCCCCATTCCCTCCGCCCAATCCGAGTGTAGGTATTCCCCGCCCGAAGGCCATTCGACCGATAGATAGAATTCCGGGTTTCCGGAGCCGATAGATCCGCTTTCCGTCAGGCGCGCCACAAGGTATAGATAGCTGGCGTGAACATTGCGCGAGCAGATCGTAAGCGGGCGAGGAGAATCCGGATTGTCCCTTTGCCGGTGACTTCGCCGATGTCTCAAAACCGATACAGGTTCGAGCCGCTCGGCGTCGAGCAGGACAGAGTACAGTCTTGCGATCCACACAGCGATCTGAAGCCAGTCTCGCTCCAGTCGATCGACGTGACGTTTCCCGCCGCTAGAAATTCGCGGAGTAGAGTGCCCGAGGGGACGTCGCGCATCGGATCGCGCCATTCCGCCCCCGGCGGCGACCTTGCTGCCGTCGGGCTGAAGGCGAGGCGCACAACAGCTCGCCGATTCCGTCCGCGTGAGATCTGGGCGATGGATGCCCGTCTTCCCAGATCGCGAGGCTGCGGGATGGAAGGTCGCCGGCCGGGAGGTGCTGCCGGGGATGCCGCGCATCCCTCGCGGGCTTTCACGGGGAAATCCACCTACCTGGCGCTCCGCCTCGGCGCGCAAGAACAGCCCCGGCGGTCCACCTCGCCGGACAGGGCGGGCACCCATTTTCCCAGAAGGTCGACCAGCCGCCCCAGCCGCCGAGAACCGGTTCGCTTGCTGGGCGAGGCTCATCTCCGCTACGTAGAGGTTGTGGCGATTTGATCCCGCTCGGTCTTCGGCGACCTGACGCGCCTCCGCCTCCGCTGCGCCGCCTCCGCCTTCCCCGCGCTTGCCCCTCTGCTTCCGCAGAGCCTTCTGCCGCGCGGCGGCAGTCGGTCCGCCGACGCCGAGCGTGGCGAGCAGCAGCGCGGCGGTGCCGAGCAGCGGCGGTGGACCGGCTGCGCCGCGCCCTTGGCGGCGCGCTCCAGCAGCGTCGCCTGCCGCGCGTGGATCGGCTCGCCGCGCCGCCACCGGTCGAGGTCGGCGGTAAAGCGCCTCACGCGGACGCATAGCGGGAGGCGGGGGCTTTTCGAACGCGGCGGCGATGGTGGCGAGGTCGCGGTCGACGGCTTTGGGCAATGGCGGAGCCGGTTCTTCTTTGGCGAGGCGCAACGTTTTCGAGAATCGTGCCGCGCGGAACGGCAGCCAGATCCGGCGAGGATTTTCGTAGAGCACCGCGCCGAGGCTGTAGATGTCGGAGGCGGTGGTCTGTGCCTTCGACCGCCGCCGCCCTGCTCCGGAGCCATGTAGAATGGCGTGCCGAGGATCTGAAGCAGGCGCATCGGCGCGTCTTCCGCATCGATCTGCTTGGTAAGCCCGAAATCGGTGACCTGCGGCTCACGCCCGACTCGTCGATCAAAATGTTGCCCGGCTTGATGTCGCGGTGGAGGATGCCGCGCTGGTGGGCGGCATGGACGGCGCGGGCGACCTTCGCACCTCCGCCGCCCGCACGCCCGGATCGCGCCCAGCCGGCATCGCGTCCGCCAGTGTGCCGCCGGGATCAGCTTCATGCCTGGTAATGCTGCCCCTGAAATTCGCCGACCTCGTAGATCGGCACGATGTTCGGGTGGTCGAGCCGCGCGCCGCCTCCGCCTCGAGCTGAAAGCGGCGCACGGCGTCTGCTTCGGAGGCGAGCAGCGCGCCTCGGATCATCTTGACCGCGACCGTCCGCTTGAGCGGGTCTGGCGCGCCCGGTAGACGACGCCCATCGCGCCGCGCGCAGTCACCTCTTCCAGTTCGTAATCTCCGAAGTAGCGGATCGCCGCGCCGACCTCCGGCATCGGCGGGGCATCGGCGGCCGCTTCCGCGAGTGCGGAAGTCGCTTGGCTCCAGAAACGCGGTGTCGCCATCTTCATCAGTACAGCAACTGGGCGACGCGCGCCGCAACGCCTCATCGTCGCCTGCTTTTCGGCGAGAAAGCGCGCCCGCACGCCAGGATCGGCGATCTCAAGCGGCGAGGAAGATCGCTTTTCCGGGTGGTTCGTGTCGGGTGGGCGGCTCGGCGTCGGTGTCGGGCATGGGCGGCTATCTGCTGATGATGCGTCCGATCGGGGGTAAATGGTGCCACGATTCTTTTGGAAGCTAAGATTCCGCCGCTTCGCTGCGCGCATCTCCGCCTGCAGCCACACCCAGCATATACCCACTGCCGCTTCACCGTGCGCTCGGAGACGCCCAGCAATCGGCGATCTCCGCCATCGATAACCCGGCGTAGAACCGGGCTTCACCAGCTCCGCGCCCCGGAGTCGGCGGCGGCGAACCTCCAGCGCGGCGTCGATGGCTTCGAGATCGCCGCCTGGCGTCGCCGCCTCGATCGCCGCGTCTTCCAGCGAGACGCGTTCTTGCCCACCGCCGCCGCGTTTGAGCCGCTTCTTCATCCGAGCGCGGTCAGTCAGAATCCGGCGCATCGCCTCTGACGCGAGTACGAAAATCTTGACGGCTGTCCCAGCGCGGCGTCTCCCGCTGCCGTCAACCGCAGGTAGGCTTCGTGGACCAGTGCGGTCGCCTGAAGCGTTGCGCGCCCTCGTCGACCGATGCGGTGCCGAACGATCCGCCGCAATTCCTCGTAAGCGATCGGCAGCAGATCGGCGGAGGCGGCGGGCGGATCGCCGCCGGTTGGCGTTGGCTCATGCATTCGCACAGGCTAGCACGCCGTGCTGATTTGGTCAATGCGGTCGCCAGGAGGTGAGAATGAAGCTGAAGGACAGAACCGCAGCGAATACATATATCCGTAGCAAGTGCAATCACCGATGAAATTGATTGCCGAGAGCCGTAGCGCTCTGGATCAGATGAGGCTGGGGAGTCCCGCCAAGCCCCCTCGGTGGAGGGATTTGAGGTGGGCATGGAAGGCAGCCATCTTGCTTGAAACCAGCAAATTACCAAAAACTGAGCACCTCTCCGGGACCGATCCCAGCAAGGTCGCCCGATGCCCGCTGACCCACCCCCGCCCCCTCCCAGGAGGAGATTGGCGAGCGCGCCGCCCGGATTGCGCGCGCCATTCCTATCGGCGATGCACCCTCCATTGGCGAGCCGTCCCGGTCTGCGGACGCCGCCCGACACACACTTTCATTTACCCCCGCCGGGACGTTGGAAAGCGATGCCTCTACCGTATTCGGTCTCTTCTCAACAAGAGGCGAATCTTACTCGACCTTCAGCACCGCATTCATCAGAACCCAGTGGTAAGGGGAAGGTGCAAGCGATGACGTGATCGCCTTTTTCCAAGGCGGGGAGCTTCACGATCTCGGTGATGCCGGGGTCGGGGAGTTTGCTGGCAGCGAGGATGTCGTCCATTTTTCGGGACATATCCCATCGAGATCGCCTCTGGTTTGGTCATCAATTCGTTGGAGGCGGCACCGATGCGCTGGAGGCTGCCGGGTTTTCAAGACGACGAGGTTGTGCTGGAGCAGGTCGGGGTTGGAGAAGACGATGGCTGATCAGCTTGGCACCGGCTTTAGCTCCTGCTGTCGAACAGGCCCCTCGACCGCTGATCTCGACGATCTGGTGGGTTTCCTTGAGGTCGCATTGATCGTCTCGACCGGCGAACGATACGCGACGGTCGCCACAGTATAGCGATTTTGCGGATTTTGTTCGAGGTCGGTCGGTGTTGGTGACGGTGATTTCGGTCGCTGCTCCGGCGTCGTGTTCTTGCGCAGGTTGGCTGCGGCGATCTCGGCGGGGTCATCGCCTTGGGCGGCGGCACCGCCTTTGCCAGGACCGAGTTCGATCAATTCGATGTCGTCCCAATAGGCTTTGCCGGTGGCGTGGCCCCAGCCGCCGTAGAGGCAGTTGATCCCAATGTTGTCGGCTCCGCCAGTCTCGAACTCGACATCGACCTGCGTCCAGTCGTTGTCGCCCTTGAGCGCCTTGGTGCGCGGCTGACCGGGCAAAGCGTGGATGTTGAGCTGGGCGCCGCGCCCGTTGTTCCGGGTGCCGAGTCCTTCGGTTTTCACCCAAGCGCTGAGGCGATAGCGGGTGCCCTTTCTCACCGGGATGTCAAGGAACATCGAGCTGTCGGAGCCGTCCTTGGATTCGATCATCAGGCAGTAGCCCTTTCCGCCGCGCCCCGGCTGGACCGCCGCGTGGTCGGCGCTGCCGCTGTAGGTCCGCACCTGCCACATTTTGGGAAGGTTGCCCGCGATGGTCTCGAAGCCCGGGTTCTGGACGAGATTCTCGGGCTTCGGCTCTTCTTTGGCCGGCTCCGGCGCGCCGGCGGGCTTGGCGTCGGCGAGCGCGGCGGTCAGGTAGCCCGTAGGCGTGGCGGGCGGCGGCGATGCGGAAGGCATCAGGCAGCCAGCGGTCGCCGGTGATCGCGGCGTCGTTGCGCGGCGTAGAGTTTTGCCCCGGCGGCGGCGTCCGGCTCTTGCTCGGACAGGGCGAGCAACGCCCGAGGCTGCGATCGGCTCCGCATCGCCAGCGGCGGCGGACGCCAGCGCGGCGGCGGCATCGGACGTCGCGGCGGTCAGGGCGGCGGCGCGGCGGGCACCCGGCGACTTGTGCGCCAGCCCGGCAGCGGTCGTCTCGGCATCGATGGCGCCAGGGATCGTGGGCGCCCAGAGCGCGTGGATCGCGCCGCCGTCGATCCCGATGGCGATCGGTCTTGTCCTCGCGAATGATCGCCTTGAGCGGCGCGGCGAATTTCGCAGCGTCCCCGCTTTCCACGATCAATCGCTGGGCGGTCTGGCGCCAGAATAGGTTATCGCTGCGCAGGGCGGCGAGGAGCTGGGCGGGGTCGCGCTTGCCGAGGGTCGAACGATTTCGATGGCGTCATCCCTTGGGCGCGAGGACGCCAGATCCGGCAGCGCTCGGTGTCGCGCAGGTCGCTGACGAAGAGCGTTGCCCACGAAGCCGTTGCGCGCCGCAAAGCCGCCCCGCTGTGGGTTCGGCGTCGGGTTGTGCTGGACGAGGAACAGGCCAGGTCCGCTAATCCAGATCGCCATCCGGCCCGGTGATCGCGTAGATCGGGCTGACCCTTCGTCCGCGCTCGCCGACATTCCAGCCGTTCTCCGCGACGAAGTGCGACCCTCCTGCTTCAGGTTCGCGCGGTAGAGCAGGTTGCCGGTCGGCGCGGCGATCAGCGCGGCGCGGTTCCACTGTCCACGGAAAGCTCCGCGCGGTGTAGAGGTGGTGCCCGGCGGCGGCGGTGAACCCGCCAAAGACATCCTTCCTGCCAGCGTTCGGCGTGTTGGGGAAAAACTTCTTGTTCGCGTCGATCCCCGGCAGCGGGCTGAAGCTGCTCCATCCCGGCAGCCTTTCGTAATAGCGCGCCACGCGATCGGCATATAGACGCTCGACTGGTTGTTGGCGGTCGAGATGAAAGCGTCGCCATTTTCCGGCCGGTACCACGTGTTGTTGGACGTCTTGCCCATGAACTCGAATTTCGAGCCGTCCGGCAACCGATAGACGCCCTGCCCGAACCGGAAGTCCTCGCCGCCCATCTTGCCGTTGAAGCCGGAGTAGCCGAGCACGCCCCAGACCCAGTTGTCGAAGCCGTATTGCAGGTTCGACGGTCCCGCGTGCGTGTCGCCGTTCGACCAGCCCTCGAAGAGCACCTCGCGCACATCCGCCTTGTCGTCGCCATTCGTGTCCTTCAAAAACAAAAACTGGGGCGCCATCGAGACGATCACGCCGCCGTTGGCGAAGACCATGCTGGTCGGGATACTGAGCTGGTCGGCGAAGAGCGTCGCCTTGTCCATCTTGCCGTCCTTGTCGGTATCTTCCAGGATGCGGATGCGGTCGCGCCCCTGCTCGGCGGGCTTTTGCTCGTTCGGGTAGTCCTTGGTTTCGATCACCCACAGGCGAAAACGCGCTCGTCCCAGTCCATCTCGATCACGTTGAAGATCCCATCTTCTTCCGAGCCAAAGACACGATCGCCATCCCGTTCAGCACCTGCGTGTGCTTCACGCTTTCCGCCGGTTTAAGCGGTTCTTGCACCTTGATCGGCTCCGGGCGGTTCTCGTAGTTCGGCACCTGGTAGCCATCCATGCGCTTCAGCTCCGGCAGCTTCAGCGCGTAGAGCTGCTTGCGTTTTTCCTCGCCGACCGCCCACATCAGCCCGCGATACATGAGTTCGTGGAAACCGGGATTCGAGAAGGTGCGCTGGTCATGCCCGTAGGCGGTGTAGAAGACTTTGCCCTTGCCCGGTTCGCGCGTCCAGGTCCACGGCTCGCCCTCGCCCGGGTCTGCAGGATCGTCCGGTCTTCGCCGATACCGGTGGTGCACATAGGTTTCGTCCCCAGGTCTCGAAGCCCTCGAATCGCATGATCGGGTGGTCCGGCTTCTCGATCTTCGTCGTGAACGTGCCGGTGGTGGCTCTTAAGCTGAAACCGACCAACCGCATACTGTGCGAATTCAAAAGCAGTAGGACGCGCGGTGGATCGGCAGAACGCGCCGCCTTCGTAAACCCAGGTTAGCAGCCCTTCTCCTGCTCCGGCGTGATCCGCTCGATGTTCGCGTAGATCATCAGCGCGTCGTAATCCGCCAGCGTGCCGTCTTGCAAAACGTCAACGTCATCCGTGTAGGTCAGGTTGATCCTCGCGGTCCAGCCCCATCAAAAGCTGCGGGTAGCGTTCGGTAAGCACATGGTGCCCGTTGTCGCCAAGGAACAATACTTCTAGGCGGGCGCCCCGCCTCCTTGGTTTGTTGGGCAGGCGCGGACGGAAGCAGCGCCAGCGCCAGCCCGAGGCGGCGGCGGCGGCAGCGGGAGTGAAAAACTTGCGGATCATCGGATCGGAAGGCAGGGTTGGATTTTTGCGAGAGGCGGAAACCTATGCGGAATCTTACCAATGCCAACGAAAGTTCACCCCATGCCACAAAACATAAAAAGCGCCGGAGCCGCCCGGCTGCGAAGGTGGGTGAGGCGCGTAGGACTCTGCACGGTGCTAGCGGCGATTCCTTCCTGTGCTGACTGACATATCCGCCGATCACTTTGGTAAAGAGAAGCAGGAGGTAGATCACTGCCATTGTTGCGGGGATATACGCGTCGGCTTTTAGAGTTTTGCGGTCGCCTGTAATGCTGGACTCGTGGACGTGGTCTTCTCATCAGCAGAGAGCGCAGCGAGAGCCTCTTCGGGGAGACTTTGCGGTCTTACGCGCCTCTTCCGAGTTTTTCGTGGATCGCCCCTAGCTTTTTACCGTCGATGCCGTGAGCTTCCTCAAGAACAGGAAGTTGCTCGGTCGGTCAGCTTTGTATTCGGCATAAAGCGCCTCGTTCTGAGATTCCAGTTCATTTCCGGCAAAGCGGTCTTTGCCGTAGCCAAGACGATCCGCCGAGCACGCCTGCGGACATCATGCCGATGCCGCCGATGCTCATCGCGATGGCTCCGGAGCGGGAAGCGGTCGCCGACAACGGCGAGCATCGTGGGCAGAAGAACGTTTTGCCGATGGCGTAAACGGTAAAGGCGACGAGTGCCATCGTGAAGGTGTTGATTCCGCTGGCTAGGTTTAAGCCAATGAATGCAAGAATCGAACAGATGAGTAGCAACCCAACCGGCGAAATCTTTGGTTGCTTTCGATGAAATGGGCGCAGAATCGCAGGCTGAACATGATCGCCGAGGTGAAGACGAATAAATTTTGCCTTCCTTTGGGGTGAGGATATTCCCGGTGATGTTTTGGATCCACGAGTCGGTGCCAAGCTCAACGGCACCAACAAGCGCGTGGGTGATGAAGAGGACGAAAATCAACCAGTGGTAGAGATCCCTTCGTAATTACCCCCGCCGTTGCCCATAGACCGCCGCGACTAGAATTGCGATCCGCAAAAATTGGAGGAACCGAAGAAACCGGCTCCGGTCAAAAGAGGTTGCCGCCAACGGTCCCTTGACGAAAAGGGCGATCAACGCACATGCGACAATCCCTCCCATGAGACCGATGTCTTTGAACATCTCCCGATTCCAAGACCTTCTCCGAGGCTTCCGACTTCGGCATCTTTTGACCCAAGAACGACGCCATAAAGGATGGTGGGGATCAGGAACAAACCGAGTTGGGTCTTCCATCCGATGTGTCCGCCCAACGTCCACCCGATTACACCGGACGGTGGCGGGTGACTAGCATGGAGAATGTTGAGATGATGGGTCCGATTCTTGGGAAAGGTTGCGACCAAGGGGTTCGCGACTGCCTCAAGGGTTCCGTTCGCAACGGCAAACAGGAACGTTCCCCAATAGAGGAATTGAAAAGCCGTGTCCTGCGACTGCCCTGCCGTCGCCCCAAAGGTGACGAAAGCGGAGATAATGTGAAAAACAAAGGCTGCGACCCACTAGCTTCCCATAGCCAATCTTGTCGACGATGATACCGCCAATGAAATACTTAAAACAGAAGCCTTGAAGACCGGCACCGCCGATGTCTCCGAGTTGGGCACCAGTGAAGCCGAATTCGGCTCCCCAGTCAGCTAAAATCCCTCCGCGAACTCCAAATCCGATTCCCGCAGCGAGAATCGCCATGAAGCCCGCCCAGAGCAGGCGCATTGCGTTTGATTGAATTCCTTTTTCTTCCATAACGGGTTTTGTTGGGTTTGAGAACCAGCCTTTGAGAGAGAGTCAGAAGGCGGTTTAGGTGGGGTTTGGTTGCCTCACGAAGTGGGGGCGAGGCGAGCCATTCTCTCGAACGCCCTCCGGATTGCAATGTTAAAAACCGCTGATTTTTTCGGGCGGAGGAATTGGCGTGATGGTGTTTCTCGCCCGCGCCGCAGGAAAGCCGCCTGAAGTCCATACTCCCGCGCTCCGGAGGCGATCTTCGGAGTTCGGATTCGCGCGGGATCCCGCGCTGGCGCGGCAGCCTGGGCCTACCTATCCTTTTGTAACTGATAAACTTACCCACGACCAATCCCCATGAATATCACCGCCGAGCGGCATCCTGACTGCCGCGTGACCGCCAACATTGAGGTGCCCGCCGAGCGGGTGGAAGCCGAGCGCGCGCACATCACACGCGGCGTGCAGGCGCAGGCGAAGGTGCCGGGGTTCCGCCCGGGCAAAGTGCCGGAGCGGGTGATCGCCAAGCGTTTCAAGGACCATATCGATGGCGAATTGAAAGACCGGCTGATGCGCGAGGGCGTGCGCGAGGCAGCGCAGAAGGAGCGCGAGGAAAAGCGGAGCGTGTTGGAGGTGACCAAGGTGAATGAGCCGACGTTCCATCTGGACGGTTCGTTCACCTTCGAGGTCGAGTTCGCGCTCGCCCCGGAGATCGAGTTGCCGGATTACACGGGGATCAAAGTGCGCGTGCCCAAGGTCCAGATCAGCGAGAAGAACATCGAGGACGCGCTGGCCAACCTCCAGGACCGCCTCACCCACGGGCATCCGATCGAGGATCCGGAGGCGGAATTAGAACTCGGGAATGCCGCGACGGTGAGCTTCGAGGCGTTTGTCGATGGGCAATTGGTATCCGAGGCGCACCCGGAGGCGCCGGACGGGATCAAGGCGGCGGAAAAGGTGCAGATCCTCGTGCAGACCGGATCGTTTATCCCTGGATTCGCCGAAGGTCTCGTCGGGGCGAAAGCTGGTGAGGAACGCACGGTCACCGTCACGGTGCCGGAGGACTTTCCCTACGAGCCATTGCGCAATGCGGCCGTCGATTTCGCGGTGGCGGTCCACGACCTGATCCGGGTCCACAAGCCGGACCTCGACGACGACTTCGCCAAGAAATATTTCGAGCTTCCGACGCTCGAAGAATTGCGCGAGCGGGTGAAGGAGGATCTCGAGCGCGGGGCAGCCCGGCGTGTCGAGGAGATCAAGGCGAATCAGATCAAGGCGCACCTGGTCGAGAACACGAATTTCGAAGTGCCGCAGACCTACCTTGACCGGGAAGCGCAGCGGCAGGCGGATAACGAAGTGCGGCGCGCGCTCCAGCAGGGGGTGGGGGAAGATATCATCATGGAGCACCAGCAGCAGATCCTGCAAAACGCCCAAGGGCGCGCGCAGGGCGAGGTGCGGGTCAGCTTTCTCCTGAGCGAAATCGCCAAGAAGGAAGACCTGACCGTCTCCGACCGCGAGGTGTCCGAACGCGCGGCCGCCTACGCCGCGCAGAGCCAGGTCCCGGTGAAAAAATTTGCGAAGCAACTGTCGGAGAACGGCGGGTTCGATCAGATCCGCGGCATCCTGCTGCATGAAAAAGCGCTCGCCTTCCTGGGCGAAAAGGCGGAGGTCGAAGAATTCGAGCCGAGCGAAGAGGAGCAGGATCAAGTCGTGGAAGGGGCGCTCGCCGCCGCCGAGGCGGGCGAAGAAGAACACGCCCACGAACACGGCGAGCACTGCGACCACGACCACGGCCACAGCAGCGAAGGCGAGTCGAAGTAGCGACCCGCGCGATAGTGCCAATTTTCCCGAAGCGGGCATCGGTTCAGCGGTGCCCGCTTTTTTGGGTGCCACTCCGGCTTTACCCCCCTATTGCTCTTGTTGTTTGCGACCGCTTGATGGATTATCCAAACAACGTGCAATTCTCCCGCCCAGCTTGGTCGTTCCATTGCGGCTCAATCGCCCGGCTTGCCAATGTTCGATAGATCGGGCTATCCTTTCCACAACCCGCACCCTCCAAATGCCCGATATCTACGGAACCGACGCCTACTCCCCGCCGGAAATCGCCCAGCGCATTGAAGCGGTGGGCGTAAAGAAAGCGAAGCTGCCGCTCCTCTCGCTGTTCTGCCTCGCCGTCTTGGCGGGCGGGTTCATCGCGTTGGGCGCGATGTTCTACACCGTGGTCGCCAGCGACCCCGGGCTTGGATTTGCGGCGCAGCGGTTGCTTGGCGGGCTGGTCTTTTGCCTCGGGCTGATCCTCGTGGTGATCGCCGGAGCCGAGCTTTTCACCGGTAACAACTTGATGGTTATGGCGTGGGTTGACAGGAAGATCACCGCCCGGCTTCTGTGGCGAAACCTGGTGATCGCCTACCTCGGGAACTTTGTCGGGGCCGCCGGGATCGCATCGCTTGTCATGTATTCGGGACACCTTGGGACCGGCTTGGACCGTGATCCCTCTGACCTCTACATCACCGCGATGAGGATCGCCGCCGCGAAGTGCGCGATGCCGTTTGCAGCCGCTTTTTTCAAGGGCGTGCTTTGCAACCTGCTCGTCTGCCTAGCGGTCTGGCTGGCGATGGCGGCGCTGTCGGTAGAGGGCAAGATCCTCGCGATCCTCTTCCCGATCACCGCCTTCGTCGCCGCCGGGTTCGAGCACTGCGTGGCCAACATGTATTTCGTGCCGCTGGGGATTTTCATCGAGGCTCCCGGCGCGTCTTGGTCCGCCTTCGTGTGGAAAAATTTGCTGCCCGTCACGCTCGGCAATCTCTTCGGCGGAGCTGGGATGGTCGGGTTGATTTACTACCTGATCTACCTGCGAGGCGAGAAAGTGCAGGGCGATTGAACGCTAGCAGCTTGGTCCAGGATTCGGGGTCGGGGTGTCGGGTTCGCACCCCACCGAAAAGCCCGCTCCCACCGAAAAGCCCGCTCCCACCGAAAAGCCCGCTCCCACCGGAGCGGGAGCGGGCTATTGGACAAGCTCATCGCGGTCGCATTATGCCTCGCTGAGCGCGGCGACGCCCGGCAGTTCCTTGCCTTCAAGCAATTCGAGCGACGCGCCGCCGCCGGTGGAGATGAACGTCATCTGGTCGGCGACGCCGAATTTGTTGACGGCGGTGACCGAGTCGCCGCCGCCGATGATCGTGACGGCATCGCTGGCGGCGAGCGCTTCGGCGATCTCGCGGGTGCCTTTGGCGAAGGCGTCGATCTCGAAGACGCCGACCGGACCGTTCCAGATGATCGTCTTGGCGGTGGCGATCTCCGTTTTGAATTCGTCGATGGCGAGGTCGCCGATGTCGAGCGCCTCCCAGCCGTCGGTCACGCCGTTGCCATTTTCGTAGCGGGGCGTCTGCCGGGTGTTGGCGTCATTCGAGAAGCCGTCCGCCTCCAGCGCGTTGGCGGGGAGCAGGAACTTGACGCCCTTTTCGTCCGCGCGCTTCAGGATGTCGAGCGCGAGGTCGAGCTTGTCTTCCTCGACGCGGCTGTTGCCGGTCGGGAATCCCTGGGCGCGGCGGAACGTGTGGGCCATCGCGCCGCCGATCAGGATCGTGTCCGCCTTGTCCATCAGCGCGGTGATCACCTCGATTTTATCGGAGACCTTCGAGCCGCCCATGATGACGAGGAACGGTCGCGCGGGGCTTTCCAGCTCCTCGACGAGGTATTTCAGCTCGCGCTCCATCAGGAATCCCATCGCCGCCTTCCCGACATGCGAGGCGACGCCCGCCGTGGAGGAATGCGCCCGATGCGCGGTGCCAAACGCGTCGTTCACAAAGACATCGGCCAGCGCGCCGAGGCGGGCGGACAGGTCCGGGTCGTTCTTCGTTTCGCCGGGTTCAAAGCGGATGTTTTCCAGCATGAGCACGTCGCCCTCGCCGAGCGACGCGACTTTCTCCGCCGCGCCGTCGAGCTCCGCGAGCGGGACGGACTTGCCGATCAATTCGCCGAGGCGGGCGGCGACCGGGGCGAGCGAATACTTCGGGTCGGGTTCGCCTTTCGGGCGACCGAGGTGCGAGGTGAGGATCACTTTCGCGCCGTTTTCAATGAGCAGGTTGATCGTCGGGAGGCTCGCCTGGATGCGGGTGTCGTCGGTGATCGCGCCGGCATCGTCGAGCGGCACGTTATGATCGACGCGGACG
>JAWLBD010000062.1:0-31761 GCA_041395145.1 Verrucomicrobiales bacterium
CGGCGATTTTCGGGCGTGGGCGTTTGGCGTGGCGCGATTCGAGGCGCTGGCGTGGCGCCGGGACAAGGCGCGCGACCGGCTCGTGCTCGACGAGGAAGTCGTCGCGAAGCTCGCCGAGGAAACCGCCGATTACGAGCCGCACCTGCAGCGGCAGCGCGAGGCGCTCGAGAGCTGCATGAAAAAGGTGAAGCCCGCGCAGCGAGATCTGCTCATCCGCGCCTACCAGCCCGGCTTCATGATCCAAGACGTGGCCCGCGACAGCGGGCGTTCGGTGCCCGGCTTCTACCAGTGGCTCCACCGCATCCGGCAGATGCTGCTCGACTGCATCCGCCGCGCCTTGGCGGTCCCTCAATCTTGAACGGAAACCATGACGGACGAATTCGACAGACTGACCCAAGCCTACATCGACGGCACGATCGCCGAGGGCGATAGCGCGCGCCTCAATGCGATCTTGCGCGCCGACCCCAACGCGCGCCGCGAGTTCGCCGAGCGGCTCAACCTCGACTCGATGATCTCGGCGCTCGCGGCGGGCGGCGTGCCCGACCGCATCGAGCCGCGCCCTCGCCCGGCGAGGCGGCTCGCCCTGGTCGGCGCGCGTTGGCTGGCGGCGGCGGCGTGCCTCGCGCTTTTGCTAGGCGGCGCGCTCTGGTGGCAAAATGCCTCGCGAGCGTTTGCGACGGTCGCGGCATCGGTCGGTGCGGACGCGTTGCCGGCGGGCATGGAATTGCGGGGCGGCGACTTCCAGCTCCAGGCGGGAACGGTCGAGATGGTGAGCGCGAACGGCGCGCGGCTGGTGATCGAAGCGCCCGCCGAATTTCGGTTCGAGTCCGCGCAGCGCCTTCACATGAAGCGCGGGCGGCTGTCCGCCGACGTCCCGCCCGCGGCGAAGGGCTTCACCGTGATCACGCCGTCGGGCAACGCCGTCGATCTCGGCACCCGCTTTGGCATCGACGTGCCGGACAGCGGCGCGGCGGAGGTCCATGTCTTCGAGGGCGAAGTCATCGCCAAGGCGTCTGGCGAAACCACCGAGCGCAGCCTGCTGGCGGGGGACGCGGTCAAGATGGCGGATGGCGCGAGCAGCGCCCGCGACCTGTGGTCCGCCGCGTTCATCCAGCCGGATGAAATGCGGGAGTTTGGGAAGGCGGTGAGCGAGCGCCGGGCGCGGTCGGAGGCGGCGCTCGCCGAACTGCGCGGCGATCCGGCGATCATCGCGCTGCTCGATTTCGAATCGGGCGATGGATTTCCGGGAGCCTATCGCCTGGTGCAGGGGCGCTGGCCCGGGTCGCGCGCGCCGGAGTTCATCAACAACGGCGACCACATCAAGCTCGATGTGGGCGGCGATGGCGAATGGGACCAGCTCACGCTCGCCGCTTGGGTGCGCCTCGACCACCTCGGCGCGCCCTTCCAATCGCTGCTCCACGCCGACGGCTGGGACGGCGGCAAATTCGGGAAGGTCCACTGGATGGTGAACCAGGCGGCAACGATGCGCTTCGCCATGTGGGGCAACAAACCGTTGGAAGGGACGCCGGAGGGACGCTTTTACCCGGACTCGCGCACGCCGGTGCTTTCCGACAAAGGTCGCTGGGTCCACCTCGCCGCCGTCTATGACGCCGCCGCGCGCACGGTCCGGTTTTATCGGGATGGGCGGTTCGACAACGAGGTCCCGCAGGCGGTCGCCTTTCCCGCGCGGTTCGGTCCGGCGCAGATCGGGAACTGGAATCGGGAGGATCGAAAGCTGAGCGGCCGCGTGGACGAACTCATCATCTTGGGGCGCACGATGGTCGATGCCGAAGTGCGCGACCTTTACGAGGCGGGGAATCCCTATTTTTAGAAGACATCGCGTGAAACCACTGATAGCCACCACCGCCATCGCGCTCGTTGCGGCGGCGATCTCGCCCGGCGCAGAACCGGTCGATTTCGTCCGCGACGTCCGCCCGATCTTCGAGGCCCGCTGCTACGGATGCCACGGCCCGGAAAAGCAGAAGTCGGGGCTGCGCCTCGATGTGCGCGCCGCCGCGCTGGCGGGCGGCGAATACCATGCGCCCAATATCGTGCCCGGCGATCCGGCGCGGAGCAATCTGATCCGCTTTATCAAAGGCGAGGACGAGAAGATCCGCATGCCGGAGAAAGGCGCGCCGCTCACCGCCGCCGAGATCGACACGCTGGTCGCCTGGGTCCAGCAGGGAGCCGCCTGGCCCGACGGGGTGGACCGGGCGAAGCTCGAAGACCGCCGCGACCATTGGTCGTTCAAGCCGCTCGCCAAGTTCGACGGCGGCCGCCCTCTCGATTCCTTCGTCGCCGCAAAGCTGGCGGAGAACGGATTGGGATTCTCGCCGGAGGCGGACCGCCTCACCTGGCTGCGGCGCGTCTATTTCGACCTGATCGGGCTGCCGCCGACGCCCGCGCAGATCGAGGCGTTCCTGCGTGATGGCAGCGAGGGCGCGCACGCGCGGGTCGCCGCCGAATTGCTCGCCTCGCCCCGCTACGGCGAGCGCTGGGGCCAGCACTGGCTGGATGTCGTGCGCTATGCGGACACGCATGGCTTTGAGGTCAACACGCCGCGCCCCAACGCCTGGCCGTATCGCGACTACGTGATCGATGCCTTCAACCGCGACACGCCGTATGACCAATTCATCCGCGAGCAACTGGCCGGCGATCAGTTTGGCAAGGATGCCGCCACCGGATTCCTCGTCACCGCCGCCGCCCTGCTGCCGGGGCAGATCGGTCAGGACGCCGAGTCGATGCGCCTCGCCCGGCAGGACGAACTCGGCGAGATCGTCATCAACACCAGCGAGGCATTCCTCGGCTTAAGCGTCGGCTGTGCCAGGTGCCATAATCACAAATTCGATGCCATCTCCGCGAAAGACTACTATTCGATGCAGGCGTTTTTTGCCGGGGTGAAATATGGGGACCGCGAGATCCGATCGCCGGAGAATGAGGCGCGCCGCAGGGAGGTGAAGGCGCTCGCGGATCGCCGGAACGAGATCGACCGGCAGTTGGCCGGCTTTGTCCCGCTGGCGAAGTCCGGCGCGGCGCGCCCGCCGGTCAACGCCCGGCTGAACATCGAGCGCTTCGCGCCCGCCGCCGCGCGCGAGGTCCGGTTTTCGTTTCGCAAGACCAACAAATACGAGGCGTGCCTCGATGAGCTGGAAGTCTTCGACGCCGAGGGGCGCAACATCGCGCTGGCGTCGGCGGGCGCGACGTGGACGGCATCGGGCAGCAACGTGAGCGCGAACCGGCACCAGCCGGAATTCATCAACGACGGCGAATACGGCAACTCCCGCAGTTGGATGTGCAATGCGGAGCAGGGGTGGATCGCGCTTAAGTTTCCCGGCGAAAGCACGGTGGACCGGATCGCGTGGGGGCGGGACCGCGAGGGCAAGTTCGCCGACCGGCTGGCGCTCGACTACACGATCGAGGTGGCGGGCGACGACGGCGTCTGGCATGTGGTCGCGGATTCGACCGACCGGCTGGAAGGCGAGGCGAAGGGCGATCCGGATCTGGCGGGCTTGAGCGAGGCGGAGGCGGCGCAGGCGAAGCAATTGCAGGAGGAAAAGAAGTCGCTAGAGGCGCAGATCGAAAAGGCGTCCGCGATGCAGGTTGTCTTCGGCGGCACGTTTGGGAAGCCGGAGGAAACGCACCTGCTCAACCGCGGCGACCCGGAGCAGCCGAAAGATGAAGTGCCGCCGGCCGTGCTCACCGCGCTCGGCGACGTCACGCTGCCGATGGACGCGGCAGAGGGCGAGCGGCGGCTCGCGCTGGCGGATTGGATCGCCGATCCCGCTAACCCGCTGACCGCCCGCGTGATGGTCAACCGGATCTGGCAGGGGCACTTCGGCGTCGGCATCGTCGAGACCTCCAACGACTTCGGGAGGCTCGGGGCCAAGCCGTCGCACCCGGCGCTGCTCGATTGGCTGGCGGGCGAATTCATCCGCTCCGGCTGGTCGGTCAAACACATGCACCGCCTGATCGTCCTGTCGCAGACCTACCGCCAGGCGGCGAAAATCGATCCCGCCGCGCAGCGGATCGACGCCGATGTCCGGCTGCTCTGGCGCTTCCCGTCGCGGCGGCTGGAGGCGGAGAGCCTCCGCGACACGATCCTCGCGACCAGCGGCCGGCTGGATCTAAAGACCGGCGGTCCGGGCTTCGATCTTTTTGAGACGCGCGGCGGGCTGAGCGGGTTCCCGCCGATCGAGTCGTTCTCCAGCGACGGGCTGCGCCGCATGATCTACGCGCACAAGATCCGGATGGAACCCGACGCGGTCTTCGGAGCCTTCGACTGCCCGGATGCGGGGCAGAGCGTCTCGCGGCGGCGCCAATCGACCACGCCGATCCAGGCGCTCAATCTCTTCAATAGCCGGTTTGTCTTCGACGAGTCCGCCGCTTTCGCGGGCCGGATCGAAGCGGAGGCTGGCGCGGATCCCGCCGCGCAGATCCGCGCCGCCTACCGGATGGCGCTCGGGCGCGAGCCGGGAGCCGAGGAGATCGCCGACGCTGAAGCAGCGGTCCGCGACCACGGGTTGCCCACGCTTTGCCGCGCCCTTTTCAACAGCAGCGAATTTCTATTCATCCCATGATCACCGACCCGAGTTTGCTTTCCCCGCACGGCCGCCAACTGCTCGACCGCCGCGTTTTTCAACCAGAGCGCCAGCGCGCTGGGATCGGTCGCGCTAACCAGCCTGCTCGGCAGCGAGGGCTTGCTCGCCAGCGGTAGTAGTAGTGGTGGGTACCGCGCATCGATCCGGCGATGCCGTATGCGCCGCGCCAGTCCCACTACCCGGCGAAGGCGAAGAACGTGCTCGTCATCTTCTGCGCGGGCGCGGTCAGCCAGCTCGAAACGTGGGACTACAAGCCGGAGTTGATCAAGCGCGACGGCAAGCCGCTCGAAGGCGGCCTTGACGGTCACGTTCCGAACGGCGAGCAACCTCGCGCGACCGCAACACGAATTCCGCCCGCGCGGGCAGACCGGCAAGATGGTCTCGGACATGATCCCGCACCTCGCGGAACTGACCGACGACCTCGCGTTCGTCCACTCGCTGACCAGCAAATCGAACACCCACGGACCGGCGGAAAACTTCCTCTCCACCGGCTTCGTCCAAGACGGGTTCCCCAGCATGGGCGGATGGGTCACCTACGCGCTCGGCACCGAAAACCAAAACCTGCCCGCCTTCGTCGCCATCCCAGACCCGCGCGGCGTCCCGCAGGCGAGCGTCAACAACTGGGGCCCGGGCTTCCTGCCCGCCGAATTCCAGGGCACTACGTTCAGCGCGGCGAAGCCGGTGCGGCATCTGCTCCCGCCGGCGGGGATCACTGCCGAGGGCGACCGCGCGGCGCGCGCGCTGCTCCGCCGCATGAACGAACGCCACCTCGCGCAAAACCCCGGCGACTCCAAACTGGCCGCCCGCATCGCCAGCTACGAACTCGCCGCCCGCATGCAGCTCAGCGTGCCGCGCATCGGCGACCTGAGCACCGAACCCGGCTATGTCTTGAAAGGCTACGGCGCCGATGATGCGGCGAACCCGACCAAGGCGGCGTTCGCCAAAAACTGCATCCTCGCCCGCCGCCTGATCGAAAGCGGCGTCCGCTTCGTCCAGCTCTTCAACGGAGCCTACGCCAGCGGCGGCGAATTGAACTGGGACGGCCATAGCAAGCTCAAGAAGCAATACGATGTCCATGCCGAGATCCTCGACCAGCCGACCGCCGCGCTGATCCGCGACCTGCGGCAGCGGGGCTTGCTCGATGACACGCTCGTCGTCTGGTGCACCGAGTTCGGGCGGATGCCGTTTTTCCAAAAGGGCGCCGAAGGGCGCGACCACAACCCGGACGGCTTCACCTGCTGGATGACCGGCGCGGGCGTGAAGCCGGGCGTCAGCCACGGGCTGACCGACGAGCTCGGGCAGAAGGCGATCGAAGACATCCACCCGCTCTACGATTTCAACGCCACGATCCTCCACCTGCTCGGGCTCGACCACGAGCGGCTCACGTTTTATCACAACGGGATCGAGCGCCGCCTGACCAATGTGGACGGCCATCTGATCCGCGAGATCTTGGCGTAGAGGCACCCGGCGGAATCTGACTGGCGACTTGCCCCGTATTTCCCTAGGGGTCGAATATCGGTTGCAATGCGGGGGTGGGGTCCCATAATCGCCGCCGCGATTTATCCGATGCTACCGTTGTGGCGTTCACCTGAAAAACTAATTATTTTAACCACCACTTATTTCCCTGCCTGACCAGTCATGAAGAAGATCCTGATTGTTGGAGCCGGCGGTGTAGGCCGCGTTGTCGCTCACAAATGCGCGCAAAAGCCAAAGGTGTTTGGCGAGATCATGTTGGCGAGCCGGACGAAGTCGAAGTGCGATGAAATCGCAGCGGACGTGAAGGCCCGCTCGGGGCGTGAGATCGAGACGGCGGCGGTGGATGCGGACAATGTGGCGGAGATGGTCGCGCTGATCCGCCAGTTCCAGCCGGACATGGTCGCAAACATCGCCTTGCCCTACCAAGACCTCCCGATCATGGACGCGTGTCTCGAAACCGGCGTGCATTACCTAGATACCGCCAACTACGAGCCGAAGGATACCGCCAAATTCGAATACCGCTGGCAGTGGGAATACCGGGAGCGCTTTGAGGAAGCCGGGCTCATGGCGCTGCTCGGCTCCGGCTTCGATCCCGGGGTGACTAACGTTTTTTGCGCCTACGCGCTCAAGCATCGGTTCGACACCATCGATTCCATCGACATCATCGACTGCAACGCGGGCGACCACGGACTTCCGTTTGCGACGAATTTCAACCCGGAGATCAATATCCGGGAAATTACCTCGAAGGGGCGCTGGTGGAAGGGCGACCGCTGGGTCGAGACCGAGCCGCTCTCGGTTAGCCGCGAGTTCAAGTTCCCCGGCGGCATCGGGCCAAAGAAGATCTACCTGCTCTACCACGAGGAACTCGAATCGCTCGCCATCAACATCCCCGGCGTCAAAGAACTGCGGTTCTGGATGACGTTCTCCGACAATTACCTCAACCACCTCCGCGTGCTGGAGAACGTCGGCATGACCTCCATCGAGCCAATCGAGGTCGCCGGGGCGAAGATCGCGCCCATCGAGTTTCTCAAAGCAGTGCTGCCGGAACCCGCCAGCCTCGGTCCCCGCACCAAGGGCAAGACCTGCATCGGCTGCTACATCCGCGGCACCTACCAGGGCAAGCCGCGCACCTACTACATCTACAACATCGCCGACCATGAGGAATCTTACGCGGAGACCGGCGCGCAGGCGATCAGCTACACGACCGGCGTGCCCGCCGCCGTGGGAGCCGAGATGATGTTGACCGACCAGTGGATGCGCCCCGGCGTCTGGCACATGGAGCAATTCGACCCCGATCCGTTCCTCGCGACGCTCTCGGAAGCGGGGCTTCCGTTCGAGGAGAAAGTGCTCGCGGCGAAGAAAGGCGAATCGCGAAAGCAGTCGGCATGACGCAGTTTGGCGAAACGCTGCCCTCGTCGAAGCGAGGGGGGCGATTGCTCTGCGGCTGCCTCGATCGCTCGTCTCCGGCGGCGGCTGTAGCCTGCGCCAAACCGAAAGCCACGAGCCGCAGGTGATGGCGATTCTCAGTGTCTCGTAGTAAGGGGTGGGGCGCTCGGTCCGCCCGCGTCTCAGGCAGATTGGATGGTGCCTGCCCACGCCGACGACTGCGGTGTTGGCGGCTATCCGTAGCCCGTATGGCCCCTGGCAAGCGAGGCGGGTCTAGTTCGGACCGGTCTATCGGCGGCGCAACTGGATCCGCCGAAGTTCCCATTATCCTTGACTGGGGCAATCGGGATTGACCTAGTCCCGCTAGAGCGCCCCTCCGCCTTGACTCCAGTCTCTCCTCAGCCTTTCAGCCTTCCCTTTCATCGCATTGGCGCTCCCGCTTCTCCCGTTGGCGGCAGTACCCGCCACGGAGCCAGGGGCTGACACGCCAAAGGCGCTCCTACACCGCGTTGCCGAGGGGATAGAGAAGAAAAACATTCCACTGATCCAGTCGTGCCTCCCGGGTCAGGATTCCGACCAAGCGCAGGAGGGGCTGCCGCCGCCGTCGCCAAATCGTTGCTCCTGCGGTCACAGGTGATGGACATCGGGGCTGCCGGGGCGGAGAAATTCGGCGGCGAGTTTCGCATGGCACTTGGTCCAGCCGATTTAGTCTTCGCCTCGATGGCGGCGTTGGATTCCCAATCGCTGGCTCGGGATGGCGAGGTCGAAGTGGGCGACGCTGGAGGCGCCGCCGTTGTTTGGCAGGGCAAGGATGTCGGCGCGATGGAATTGAATCTGGTCCGCGGTGAAGGTCGCTGGTATCTCGAAGCGGAATTGGGGCTTTCGGAGGATGGGCCTTCCGGCGCCGAGGCGAGCTATGCCTCCCGAGGCGAGCTATGCCTCAACTGTTAGGTTCTTGGAAGCGTGCCGGATGGCCATCGGGGAGGCGGCGGACGAAGATCAGTTGAAGGAGTTGATCCATGCTGCGGTCAAGGATTTCCAGGAAGATGGCAAGGCGGAAGAATCCAGCAGCCCCTAGGCTTGCGGGGAGGCGAAATTTGCTCCCTTCGCAAGGGTATCGGCAGCAACTTCGAGTTTTCTGGCGACCGCCACCCCCGAGCCAAGCCGCGCCCTGCTGCTCGGTCTCTGTGGCAAATTTTGGACGCCGATGTGTTTAAACATCGGTGTCAAATTCGGTATCAAGGCGGCGGCAGGGACGGTTCGCCTATTGCTCTCACTGCTTATCAACAGTGTAACATAGCGGGTGCAAGGCATTCCCATTTAGCTCATTGCGTCGGATCGAATCCCCATGGCGTTCCGCCGCCGCCCGCCCTCACCCAAGAGTTTCATGGCTTGTGAAGCAGCAAGGCCACCGCGCTCCACCCCTCGCATGCTTCGATTCCCACCAAAGCGGTCATGACTCCGAGTCTCCGCCTCCCGAACCTCTCGGTGCCCCCGCGTGATCCGCCTTCACCAGCGGGATCCCTGCGCCCGCCAGACACTGCTTAGGCTCTGTTCATATGGCGAATTATGGACACCGATATTTAGACAATAAGGGCGATCAGACGGATCAAATCAAATGAAGAGGGCGGCCACCCGCCGATTTCCAGTGGAGGGCAGCGCGGCTCCCAACGACCATGAGCCGGTGAGCAGTCTCCCTCCGATTCTGTATACCCGCCCTGTCAGGTTGGGGCAAATTGGGGGCATTTCAGGCTCGATAGCGCGGTTTTGCCCTCCCTCGCCCACGGCGCGATACCTTCCCCTTTAATACTCGTAACCCTATGGGGGCGAGCCGTCTATCGGGGGGATCGGGCGGAAAGGATACACGGGGAGGGATTTGAACCCCCGACCAACTGGGTGTAAACCAGTCGCTCTACCACTGAGCTACCCGTGCTTGAAACCGGAGGGCACCATGCTTGCGGGAAAGCGCTTGGCAAGAGGATTTGCGCTCTGGCACGTTGGCTTGGTGCCGTGGTGTTAGCTCGTCCAGTCGAGGACGACCTTGCCGGACTGGCCGCTGCGCATGGCTTCGAACCCCTTTTCGAAATCTTGGTAGCCAAAGCGGTGGGTGATGACGGGTGAGATGTCGAGACCGGTTTGGATCATCATGGTCAGTTTGTACCAGGTTTCATACATTTCGCGACCGTAGATGCCTTGGATGGTCAGGCTGTTGAAGATGACGGCGTCCCAGTCGATATCGAAGCGATCGGGGAAGCTGCCGAGCAGGGCGATCTTGCCGCCGTGGGCGGTGTTGGCGAGGATGTCGGCGAGGGCGTTGCGGTTGCCGGACATTTCGAGGCAGACGTCGAAGCCTTCTTTCATGCCGAGTTCTTTTTGGACGTCGGCGAGCTTTTCTTTCGAGACGTCTACGGTGCGGGTGGCTCCCATTTTTTTGGCGAGGGCGAGACGCCACGGGTTGACGTCGGTGACGACGATGTGGCGGGCGGCGGCGTGCTGGCAGATGGCGGCGGCCATGCAGCCGATGGGACCTGCCCCGGTGATGAGGACGTCTTCGCCGAGCAGGTCGAAGGCGAGGGCGGAGTGGGTGGCGTTGCCGAGCGGGTCGAAGCACGAGAGGATGTCCATCGGGATCGACGGGTCGGCGTGCCAGACGTTGGACATCGGGAGGCTCAGGTATTCGGCGAAGGCTCCGGGGCGGTTGACGCCGACGCCTTTGGTCTCCGGGCACAGGTGGCGGCGGCCGGCGAGGCAATTCCGGCAGTGCCCGCAGACGATATGCCCTTCGCCGCAGACGATCTCGCCCTCGTGGAAGTCGCTCACGTTCGAGCCGACGGCGGCGACTTTTCCGACGAATTCGTGGCCGACGACCATGGGCACCGGGATGGTCTTCTGCGCCCAGGCATCCCAATTATAGATGTGGACGTCGGTGCCGCAGATCGAGGTCTTGTGGATCTGGATCAGGACGTCGTTGATGCCGATCTCTGGCTCGGGGACATCTTCGAGCCAGAGTACAGGGGCGGCTTCGCGTTTGACGAGGGCTTTCATGCGGTGCGATACGCGCGGCTCCCGCCGGGCGGAAGGGGAATCGTGCGAATGGCGCTGCGCCCGCTGGCGGGTCAGGCTCGCCTGATCGGCGAATTCTGCGCGCCGGCAGGTCGCCGCTAGCTCTAGCTCTAGCGTTCGATGGAAAAGCCGCGGGCGCCTTGGAGGAGCGGGATCTGCCGGTTTTCCTTTTCCAAGATGTGGTGGGCGAGGCTGCTGTTTTCTTCCAGCTCTTCGAGGAAGGCATCGACCTCCTCCTCCTCGCCCATGACCTGCAACTCGACGCGGCCGTCGGGCAGATTGCGCACCCAGCCGACGACGTCGAAGCCGGCGGCGAGCTGCTTGGTGGCGAAGCGGAAGCCGACGCCTTGGACGCGGCCGGCGTAGAAGACTTGGCGGGCGATCATGCGCTATTCTTTGGGGAAGAAGCGGGTGGCCAGCGCGTCGGCGGCGTCGGCATCCGGCGCGTCGATGGCGAGGACATGCTTGCGGTCGGCTCCGTAGCGGATGCGTAGCGCGCGCTTCTGGCCGGTGACGTTGAATTGATCCCCATCGACGAAGCTCTTGTCGAACTTGATGTCGTAGCGGGTGAGCTGGGAGGTCTGGAGCGCCTTGGCGAACTGCATGGCATCGTCTTCAGAGGCAAATGAGACTTCCCAAAACGTGCTGTCGCCGCCCTCGGTCGGGAATGCCGCGTAGCGGTCGCCGGTCCATCCGCGCCCCGCTTCGACTGCCGGGGCGGGGGAGGTAAATTGACCGAGGAATAAGACGATGCCGAGTTCGCCGGCGACGTTTTGGTAGTAGGGGGAGGGGTCGCCTTCGACCAGCGGAAGCGCGAGGGTCTCGAATCCAGTCTTCGCGCTGGGGTCGAGGATCTGGGAGGTGGCGATCAAGGTGCCATCCTGGAATCGCTGGCTGATCGCCTCGTAGCCGCCTTGACCGTGCAGTTCCTGGGCGAGCGGCACGCCTTCATCATAGACGAACGAAGCGCAGTCGCGGAGAAATGCCGGCGCCTTGTAGAATGGCGCTGTGTTGGTCTGCGGCGCGGGGTCGGTGGCGAGGTTGCGCAGCTGAAAGTTGATGCGGACGAGGGCGGCATCGCCTTTCGAGAGGCAGGTCAGCGCGTTGCGTTTATCTTCGTTAGGCAGGGCGTCGCGGAGGCGTTTGGGCAGGTCAAAATGCTGGTGCTGGAGGGCGAAGACGAGATTGAGGACGCGCTGATCGCCGTGCGTGCCTTCGAGGTCGTGCCCCTCTTGGGTGAAGATCGTGCCCGCCTGCGGGTCGTAGACCTCGCCTTCCTGGAAGAGGCGCAAATCGATGAGATGCTCCATCAGCGAGGTGTCCGGCGGGATGAAGCCCATCGCGATCCAGGCGCGATTCATCTGGTCCAACTGGCCGCCGTATTCCGCCTGGAGTAGCTCTGCCGCCTTGTCCCGGAGCGCTTCCTCCGGCAAAGCCTCGACTTTGATCTCCGATTTGAATTCGAGGCCGCGGATGGATTCGACTTCCTTGACGAGGCTTTCGTGGGTGGCTTTGCCCGCTTCCGGATCATCCGGATTCGCGGCGATCTCCTCGGATTTTTCTTTCATCCGGTTGACCGCTTGGAGGAGGCTGGCGTTTTCCTCGCGGAGCAGATTGAGCTGCTCTTCGAGATATTGCGCCTGCTTTTCGGCATCGAGCCGGTTGGCGGCAACCTCCCGCCCTTGGATCTCGGAATTCATCCGCTCGCCCTCTAGCGTCTTGATCTGTTCGAGGAGGGTATCGCGTTCGGCGGCGATCTTGCCGAGTTCTTTTTGCGCGTGGACGTGCCGGTTCAGCCCGAAGAGGACGCCGCCGGAGGCGATGATTGCGCCGAGGAGGAAGATGAGAGCGGTGGAGGGTTTCATAGGGTGGGGGACTGCGGTCGGGTATGGGTGGGCGGCGAAGCGCCGGCTTCGCTAGCGGTTGTTGAATCCCCGCCGCCGATCCCCCTCGTTTCGGCCCGGAGATGAATTGGAGTTGCCTTGCGGATTGTTGTCGCCCGGCTGAGGCGTGGCGTCATCCCGCGTGCGGAACCGGAGGTCCGCGCGCTGCCCGTTGCCCAGCTCAAAGGGCAATTCGTCAGACGCCGAAGGTTTTGCCGGACTACTTGTATTCTCCGTGTCCATGGCGACCGGTTTCAGCGGATTTCCGGTTTTGTCATAGCGGTGGAAGCGTCTTGCGGATCAGTCGGTTATCCTTGTTGAAGACCAATTCCCACTTGAGGCGGTCGAAGGAATCAAACTCATACTTCGACATCCCGATCAGCTTTTTCGAGCCGTCCATGATGAGCCCGTGGCGGGCGCGCCCTTTTGAGTCAAGGCGGTAGATGCGCGTGATGGTCAGCACGTTGTTGGCGTCACGCGTCGCCTCGGTCAGGACGTTTTTGTCCGGGCTGAGCGTCGATTCGGTAGTCGAGCCATCCTCGTGGACGACGACGCGCGAGCGGGCGTTCTTCCCCTGCGCGGGCGCGGTTGCCGCCGCGAGGAAGGTGGCGGCGAGGGCTAGGGCGATGGTCGGGAGCTTCATCGTCGGTAACCTACGGGTCGGCGCGGCAGGGTCAAGGCTCACCGGATCCCCGGCTACGCTTCGAGATTTAGCTCGGCGAGGCGTTCCTCCACCTCGCTGGTCTGGAGGGCGGAGATCAGCTCGCTGAGGTCGCCTTCCAAGACGCCGTCGAGGTTGTAGAGCGTCAGCCCGATGCGGTGGTCGGTGATCCGGTTCTGCGGGAAGTTGTAGGTCCGGATCTTTTCGGCGCGGTCGGCGCTGCCGATCAGGGCGCGGCGGTGGGCGGAGTATTTTTCCTGCTCCTCGCGCTGTTTTGCCTCCAGCAGCTTGGCGCGCAGGATCTGGAGGGCGCGCTCGCGGTTCTGCGGCTGGCTGCGGCCGTCCTGGCACTTCACCATGATCCCGGTCGGCAGGTGCAGGACCTGCACGGCGGAATCGGTCGTATTGACGTGCTGGCCGCCGGGTCCGCCGGACCGGCACGTTTCGATGCGCAGTTCCTCCGGCTTGAGCTGGACATCGACTTCTTCCGCCTCGGGCAGGACGGCGACGGAGGCGGTCGAGGTGTGGATGCGACCTTGGGCTTCGGTCGAGGGCACGCGCTGCACGCGGTGGACGCCGCTCTCGTATTTCATGGTGCGGAAAACCTCGTCGCCGGTGACCTTGAAGACGACTTCTTTGAAGCCGCCGACCTCCGACGGATGCGCTTCGAGGATCTCGGTCTTCCAGCCGACCGTCTCGCAATAGCGCTGGTACATGCGGAGCAGGTCGCCGGCGAAAAGCGATGCCTCGTCGCCGCCCGCCCCGGCGCGCAGTTCGACCAAGGCGTCGCGCTCCTCGGTCTTGTCGCGGGGCAGCAGGGCGTATTGGATTTCGAGCTGCAGTTTTTCGTCGCGCGCCTTCAGTTCGGGCAATTCCTCTGCCGCCAGCGCCGCCATTTCTTCGTCGTCGCTCTTGGCGAGCTCCTCGCTATCGGCGATCTGGGTCTGGACGGATTGGAATTCGTCCCACGACTCGAGCAGTTTTTTGATGCGGGCGTGCTCGCGGGTTGTCTCCGCCGCGTTCTTCGGGTCGTTGAAAAACGAAGGCGAGGCGATGATTTCTTCCAGCGCGCCGAGTTGGGCGCGGCGTTTTTCGATGAGCGGGGCGAAGTCCACGGCGGTGAGTCGGGCAGAGGTTTGGCGTAAGGGGAAGGTGTCGGCGCAATGTCCGGGTAAACAAAAACGGCGCGGGCGCGATAAGGCGCGCCCACACCGTTTTCTAAAAATTCAGCTCTGTAGCTAAGCGGAGACCGAAGAAAGCTTCGGGCGCGCGCGGCGGATCTGGGTGCCGCCATAGCGCTTGGCGAACTTATCGACCCGCCCGGCGGTATCGACAAAGCGCTGCTCGCCGGTGAAGAACGGGTGGCAGGCGGCGCAGATGCCGATTTTCAAATCCGATCCCGTGGAGCGGGTGTGGTAAACTGCCCCGCAGGTGCAGGAAATCGTCGTCTCAGCGTATTTGGGATGGATATCGGCTTTCATGGTCGTGTCGCCCTTCGGGCGTGGCTAAGTGGTTGGGGAAATTTTGGGACCCATGCGCCCGCAGATGGGGAAAAAGCGTGGCAGGGGGCGAGAAAGCTAGCGCGGCTGCGGCGGGACGCAAGCATAACCTTTCATAACTTTTAAGCTCCGTCCCGGGCGGGCGCGGCAGCATTTCTACTGCTACCGGGTGCTACTGGATGCTACTGGGAAAAGCGCCCGATGGCGGCGAGGACGTCGGCTTCGGCGAATTGCCCGCCGAGGATGTCGTTGTGGCCCGCGCCTTCGACTGGGTGGAATACGGCGGCTCCGGGATGCGCCTTGGCGAGTTCATCCCCCATGCTCGCCGGGATGACCTGGTCGCGGGTGCCGTGGAAGATCTCCGCCTTGCCGCCCGCCGCGACGAAGGCGTCGAGCGCGGCGCGGTTGTCGAATCGATGCCGGAGCAGGTAGCAGAGCGGCGAGCCGACGGCGCGTCGCGCCATGTCTCCCATCGAGGTGAATGGCGAGATGAGCACGGCGTGTTTGACCCCGAGGTCGTTGGCGCACAGCAGGGCGGCGGCGGCTCCAAGGGAATGCCCGAGGACGCGCGAGCGCTCCGCCAAGTCCGCCTCTTCCAGGTTGAAGCGCTCGCGGACTTTTGCGGCGGCGGCGCGATAGCTTTGGCGGATCGAATCGGGCGACGGGCTGCCCGCGCAATCGCCGTAGCCGGGATAGTCGATCATGACGAAGGCGGTGTCCTCCCAGCGGGTCGATCCATGCAGGGTGTAGAGCCACTCCATCCCGAGCGCCGCATTGCCGCCGAAGCAAAACCAGATGCGGCGCGGCGGCGGCGAGCCCTCCGCCTGCTTCGGGAAAAGGTAGGCCACCTGCTCGCCCTGCCCATCCACGGCATAAGGGATCGGTTCGGCGACGGCGCCATAGCTTTGCCGGAACCCGGCATCGTAGGCGCGCGGATGGTAGATCAGGCTGCTCTGGCAGGAGACGAGCAGCAGGCAGATCAATCCGCCGAAGACCAGCGCATAGACGGCAACTTTGAAGAGCATTCGCTTGAGGAATTCCACGCGCGGATCCTACACCGCCGGAGCCGGGATTTCAATGGTGTCCCGCGGCGCGGTTTGACGCCCCGTTTCGGCGGGCGCGGCTTGACGCCCAAGTGCGGCGGGCGATCTATGCACGGTCGCCGGGGAGCCATCGCGGCGGTCCGGCGCCCCATCCGATCCGTTTCCCCTCCCGTGCCCGACGACCACCCCACCCGGCAGACGCTGCTCCTGCGCTTGCGCGACCGCGCAGATGGCCGCGCGTGGTCGGAATTCGTCGAAATCTACACGCCGCTCGTCTTCGCCTACTGTCAGAAACGCGAGATCGGCCGGCCGGATGCGGCGGACATCTGCCAGGAGGTGATGCGATCCGTCTCGCTGGCGATGGGGAATTTCCGCTACGATCCGGAGAAGGGGCGATTCCGGGCGTGGCTGTTCACGGCGGTGCGCCATGCGGTCGGCAGGCACTTCCGCAAGCTGTCGTCCCGCCCGCTCTCGGTCTCCGAGACGCGGCTGCTCGACGCGCTCGACCGGGAGCCGGACGCGGGGGAGGCGGGCGAGTGGGAGCGCGACTACCAGCGGCAGCTCCTCGCCTGGGCGCTGGAGAAAATCCGCCCCGAGTTCGCGCCGCGCATCTGGCAGGTGTTCGAGGCCACCGCGCTGGAGGAGCGCCCGCCGGACGAAGTCGCCGCCGAGACCGGGATGACCCGCAATGCGATCGCCATCGCCAAGCACCGGGTGCTCGCCCGCCTGCGGGACAAGGCATGTTCGGTGGACGACGGCCGGTGGGAGCAAGATCTGATCGGCGGCGGCGCGGGCTAGCCTGTGTGATTGCATGGATACGATTCCGGCTATCGTCCGCGATGCGCCTAGCTTTGCTGACCCCGGTTGCCGCCATCGTTTTGTCCGCCTGCCAAAGCGGTGGCTTTCGCGCGCCGGCGGCACCTGCCGACCCGCGCGCGCCGGCCGTTGTCTATTCGCCGGGCTATCGCATCCGGTTGCTTGGGCTGGAGCGGCTGCATCCGTTCGACATCCGGAAGTATGATCGCATCTACCGGGCGCTGGAGGAGGATGGCTCGCTCGATTCGGCGGCGGTCATCGAGCCAGAGCCGCTGCCGGATTCCGATATCTTGCGGGTGCAAAACGAGGCGTTTCTCGAAAGCCTGCACCATCCCCGGACCGTCGCGGCCTACCTCGAAGCGCCAGCCGCCGCGCTGGTGCCCGCCCCGCTGCTCGAGCGCGGCATGATCAAACCGTTCCGGCTCGCTTCTGGCGGCACGCTGCTCGCCGGGCGGGAGGCGCTGCGGCGAGGCTTGGCGATCAACCTCGGCGGCGGATACCATCACGCGAAACCCGACCGGGGCGAAGGGTTCTGCCTCTTCGCCGACATCCCGATCGCCATCCAGCGGCTGCGGGCGGACGGGTTGATCCGGCGCGCGGCGGTCATCGACCTCGACGTCCACCAGGGCAATGGCACCGCCCTCTGCCTGGCAGGGGACGCCGAGGCATTCACGTTTTCCATGCACCAGGGCGACATCTATCCCATCCCGAAGGAACACGGCGACCTCGACGTCGAACTCGCCGCCGGGACGGGCGACGCCGAGTTCCTCGCCACCTTGGACCAACACCTCAATCCAGCCCTCGACCGCGCCCGGCCCGACATCGTTTTCTACGTCGCAGGCTGCGACACGCTGGCCGGCGATCCGCTCGCCTCGCTCACTATGACCGCCGGCGGCATCGTCGCCCGCGACCGGCGCGTGATCGGCGCCTGCCGCCTGCGCGGCATCCCGGTGGTCGTGACGCTTGGCGGCGGCTATTCGGAGCATGCGTGGGAGGCGCAGTTTCAGAGCATCCGCGCGATTTTGCAGGACTGCCTTGCGCTCCGGCTCTAGCCGCCAAGGCGCTGCCGGAGATCTGCGATGAACGCCCTGATTTCTTCGGTCTCCTCGCAAAACCGGGCGAGGGGCAGCGCACGATGTTCGCCGACGAGTTCGATGCGCAGCCGCGGATCGCCGCTGCTGGAACCTACGGCATAGGAGCGGACCGCGATGCCGCGCCTCGGCAGGCGCTCCTCGCTTAGCGCCTGCCCGCGCTCCGTTTTCGCGACCCACACTTCGTCGGTGTTTGCCCCGACCCGCAGCCGCTCGTCTTTGGTCCTGATCCGGTAGATGAGATACCACGAGGCGAGCGCGCTGTAGAGGATGAGCGATCCCAGCACTAAGGGGCGAAACCAATTTGGAGCGTTGCTTGATGGAAAGAAGTCGTCCGACCAAACAAAGTAGTTTCCGATGAGGAGGATGCCCAAAATGGCAAGGGTGGCCCAGATTGTTCCCTTCTTGCGCGTATCGGGCATTTCGATCTCAAACCGTTCCGCCGGGCGCCGGTCGGATTTTGCATTGACCGGCGCGCGGGCGGTGACCTCTGGCAGCGTGGGCGGCAGGATGGTGCGGCGCAGGTCGGCGGCCAGCCATCGCTTCTCGGCATCGGACATGGTGGAGCCGAAACGGATCTTCCCGCCGGTGCCCCGGATTTCGATGCCGTAAACCGGCTGGTAATTCTGCCGGTAGAATTCCTTCATCGAAACGGTGGTAACCGCCGATTTTTCCAGCGCGATGCGCTTTCTCCGGCTGAACAAAATGCGGTGGAGGATCACCTGTCCGCCGGTGACCTCGATCACGTGGCGCGCGTAGGCTTGGCGCAGCCCACCATAGAGCAAGCCGATGCCGAGCAGCCAGAACGGCGTGAGGAAGAGTAGCGCGCCCCCGCGCGACCAGACTTCGCCATCGTCGGATTCGAGCGTCCCCATCATCGCGGAGACGGTGAGCAGGGCGGTGATGCCGAGCCAGGGGATCGAAAAGAGGACCAGGCAGCCGATCCTTCCCGGTGCAGGGACCCGCCACTCGACCGCGCCCGGAGCCGGCTCCCGCCGCGCGATCATCGTCCCCGCCGGAGGCTGGTCCGGATCGGCTTCCTCGGCATTGGAGCCTCCTTCGCGCATCGCCATTGCCCATTCCACCAGGGACGCCCGGTAGCCGCACGCCTCGCAATGCATCACGCCATTCGCCGGGACGCCCGGCGGCTTCGCCTGCGGCTCGCGGCAACGCGGGCATTTCAGCGCCTTCCGGTTCGCGGCGAGTTTGGCGATCAATGTGTCGATTATCATCGAGAGACCATCTATGCGCTTCGCCGCGCGAATTGCCACCCGCATCTTGCGCCTCGGTAGCATCGGCATCCCGCTGGCGAGCCGTCCCGCGCATGGAGCCGCCGATGCGTTTCTCGCTTTGCTGAATCTCCGCAGCCGCCCATGGTGATCGGCATGATCCGATCCCACTTTCCTTTCCTCGCCATTTCCCTGCTGGCGCTGACCGCGACTTGCCCGGCGGAACCCGCTTTGGTCGCCGACGAATCGGTGCCCGGGCGGGCGACTGTCGCGGCCCTACTACGGCGGTCCGGTTGAGATGGCGGCTCCGTTTCCGAGCATCGTGGCGGCGCATTCGCCGGCTGGGCGCGTGCGCGATCGAGCTGGATAAGGATGCGGCGAAGCTGCTCCTCCATGCGCCGGAGAAGGCGGCGGCGATCGCCTGCGAGATCGCTGACAAATCGGTCCAACTGGCGGACGGCACGATCATCCTGTCGGCACTGGACGCGCAGATCCACGGCGAGAAGGCGAAGCTGGAGTCGCAGCCCGGCACGCATCGGATCGGGTTCTGGACGAGCGCGGCGGACTGGGCGTCGTGGGATTTCAAGGCGACCCGCTGGGGCATGCATGACGCCGAGCTGACCTATTCGCTCGCCGCTGGCGAGACCGAAGCGGCCTTCAAAATCGGCGGTCAAGAACTGGGCGCGAAATTGCCCGCGACCGGGAGCTGGTATCGCTACGGCTCGGCGAAGCTCGGGCGCGTCTATGTGGAAAGCGCGGGACCGCTCGCGCCGGAGATCCGGATCAAGGCGATGACCGGCGGCGCGGCGATGAACCTGAAGGCGATCATCCTGCGCCCGGCACCGGAGGGGCGCGACGTGGTCAAGCCCGGCGACGGCGGCGCGCTGGAGCTGGATTCGTCCGACGCCACGGTGCATGGCGTGATGCTGCGCTATGAGCCGAAGGAGGTGAAGCAATGCCTCGGCTTCTGGACCAACCCGAACGATTGGGCGGAGTGGTCGGTCGAGATCCCCGCTCCCGGCGCCTACGCGGTGACGCTGACGCAAGGCTGCGGCAAAGGGCACGGCGGCAGCGAGGCGCGCGTCCTCTGCGCCGGGCAGGAACTCCCCTTCACGGTCGAAGACACCGGCGGATTCCAGAACTGGCGCGAACGCCCGCTCGGCGAGATCCGTTTTGAGAAAGCCGGCACCTATTCGCTGGCGGTCAAACCGGTCAGCAAAAAAGGCGTCGCCGTGATGGACATCCGCCGGCTCCGCCTCGATCCAAAATAGCTCGCTTGCCGATTGAAAGGCGCGCCGAACCCCCGACATTCACAGAACCATGCACACGCCCGATCCAGATCGCTACGATGGACGCATGCCCTACCGCCGCTGCGGCAAATGGGGGCTGAAACTGCCCGCCATCACGCTCGGCTTTTGGCACAACTTCGGCGGGCCGGCGCCGACCGACGACCAGCGCGCCATGGTCTTCGGAGCCTTCGACGCCGGGATCACCCATTTCGACCTGGCCAACAACTACGGCCCGCCCTACGGCTCGGCGGAAGAAAACGCCGGGCAGATCCTCCGCGAGCTGCCGCGGCACGAGATCGTCGTCAGCACCAAGGCGGGCTACGACATGTGGCCCGGTCCGTATGGCGAATGGGGGTCGCGCAAGTATCTGCTCAACAGCCTCGACCAATCGCTCGACCGCCTCGGCTTGGACTACGTCGATCTCTTCTACAGCCACCGCTTTGACCCCGGCACGCCGCTGGAGGAAACGCTCGGCGCGCTGAACTCCGCCGTGGTGCAGGGCAAGGCGCTCTACGCCGGCATCTCGTCCTACAACACGGCGCAGACCCAGCTCGCCATCGAGATCTGCCGCACCAACGACTGGGCGCCGATCATCATCCACCAGCCCAACTACTCGCTCTTCAACCGCTGGATCGAAAAGTCGCTGCTCGATACCGCCGAGGAGGAAGGCGTCGGCATCATCGCGTTCTGCCCGCTCTACCAAGGGCTGCTCACCGACAAATACCTCGGCGGCATCCCCCAGGGTCGCGCGCCGCCACCACCGACGGGCTGCTGCGCGACGACGAGCTGTGCGCCGAGGTCATCGGCGCGGTCCGCGACCTCAATCGCGATCGCCGCCGAGCGCGGGCAGTCGCTCGCCCAGATGGCGCTCAGTTGGGTGCTGCGCGACCGGCGCGTGACCAGCGCCTTGGTCGTACCAGCCGCCTCGAGCAAATCCTCGACAACGCCAAAGCCGCGACCGCCGCGCCATTCTCCGAGGACGAGCTGTCGCAGATCGACGCGATCACCAAACGCGTCTCCCTGCCGCCCTCGCTCTGGGCGGGCGAGTAACCGGGATGGATGCGCGGGTGAAAGAACTGGCCGCAGCGATTTCGGGAGCCGTCGATCCGTTTTCGTCTAGCGATCATCGCCTGCTCTACGCGCATGAGATCATCGCCAAAACACAATGGCCAGGACTTGCTGTCGAAGATTCATGGATCGCCGAGTCCGAATTTGGCGGAGGCGACCTTGGGGCGCTGCGCGACGCGCTCATTTCCTATGCCGAGAGGCATCGTGATCATCCGTCCCGATCCGCCGCTTATTGGGGGCTCGGCGCGTTGATGGATCGCGGAGACCTTGGGTTGTTTCGACGTTTTCTCTTGGCGGAATGCCAGCGGTCTGATCCCGATGCGCATGCGATCTGGCAATTGATGGTCGCTCTCGACAATATCGGTGAAGCGATTTTGGGCGATGCTTCGAGCGTGTTGGACCCTTCGGTCTTGACCGAGGCGAGGCGCTATCTGAACAGCCTCGGTTTGCTGCAGTAGCGCGAGGTTTGAGGTTTACCAGCCCATCACCAGATGGATCTCGCCGCCGCTGGCGGGGACGAGCAATTCCCTCGCGCCGCCGGCGTCGCGGAGTATCGGTTTGGGCGAGAGCACTTGGATGCGGCTTTCGCCGTTGACGCGATACCAGCCGTCGCCCTCGTCCTCGATCTGCCCGGCGGCGGCGCGGAAGAATAGGCGGTCCGGCGCGTCGCCAGAAATCTTGATGCGGCGGTCGATGGCGGCGTCGCCGGTCGCCGGGCTGCCTTGCGGGGCGGGCGCGTCCTCGATTTCCAAGTCGCCAAAGCGGTAGCGGAAGACCGGGAGGCGCGCCTCGCCGCGCAGCGCGTAGCCTTGGAACGCATAGGCGGATTCGCCCTGCTGGATGCCCTTGCCGCGGGCATCGGCGGTCGGCCACGCGTCGGCGTCGGAGGCGAGGACGGCGAGCGGCACGCCGGGCGCGCCCTTGGCGACGCCGTAGCCGAGCGGCGGCTGGTTGCCCTGTCCGCGCCCGTTCCAGTGCCGCGCCGCGTCGATGAACCCGCCTTGCCAGAAGAGGGCGACCCGCAGGTTGTCGGCGTCGTAGCACAGGTTGATCCCGCCTGGGTAGCCGACGCCGATGCCGCGCGGCGTGTCCGCCCCTTCGATGAAATTCCGGTAGATGACCGCCTCGTTTTCGGCGGCGAGCGGGATGCCGGACGGTCCCGGTTTGCCGCGCTTGACGTTGCCTTTGCTCAGCGATTGTTCTTTGAAGCCCGGTCCGGACCAGCTTGCGAAAAGCTCTTCCTCGCCGCCCTTTTCAAAATACTCGACCCGCAGCCGGTGCGGTCCCGCCGACAGCATGACCTTGCCGCTCGCTGATTTCACCGGGTGGATGCCGTCGGCGTTGGCGACTTCCTTCCCGTCGATGAGCAGCCGCGAGCCGTCGTCGGACCCGACCGTGAATGTGTAGGCACCCTCCTTCGGCGCGGTGATGATGCCGTCGAAGACCAGCGCGAAGTTTTCGGTCATCTTGGCGACGCCGAGGTCGATCTTGCCGCCGGGCACGTGATCGGTGGCGGCGGGATCGAGTTTTTCGAAGTCCGGCAGCTTGTCCCACGAGCCTTTGTAAAGCGTGTAGGTCAGCTCGCTCAGCCCCGCCTGGTTCTTCGCAACGACCATGGTGCCATTCATCAGCATGGCGTGCCCCGGCAGGGTGCAGACGTAGGGGTAGTCGCCCTCGGCGGTCGGCGCGGTGAAATAAAAGTGGCGGCAGGCGCGCGGATCGACCATGCCGAATCCCTCCAGCATCTTCGGGTGGCCCGCCGGGATCCATTCTTTGGCAAAGCCATCGCCGGCCAGCTCCCACGCCTTCTGCGCGACGTCCATGAAGTTGTTTTTCCCCGGCGTGCAGAGCACGATGTTGTGGTGCATGTCGTCGTCGTTGAAAAACGTGAGCCGCACCTTGGCCCCCGGCTTCACCGAGAATTCCGGCAGGTCATATTTCATCTGCCCGACCAGCGTGCGGATCGCGACGGTCGCGTCCGGCTTCCCAAATCCCTCGGGCGGCGAATTCCGCTCGAACCACGCTTTGGCGGCCGCCCGGTCTTCGGCATGCAGATCCGCGATGGCGATCTTCTCCGGCACCCCGGTTTCTTTCGCGCCGATGATCACCGCTTTGCCCCGCACGTCCTCGATCCGCCCTTCGGCCAGCACTTTGCCCGAAGCATCGCGCCATTCGCGCACCCCATTGCCCTCCGGGGCCGCCGGCGTCGGGGCGGCATCTTGGGCGAGGCTGCTCGCCGCGGCGGCGATGATCGAGGCGAGGGTGAGGGCGGATGAGATTTTCATGGGCGCGGGCATTACCGCTGTTTTGCGCGGCGAGGGCAAGGCGAATTTTTGAGGTGCGCCGTCGAATTGGATTGAGCAATCGTCGCCGCGGCTCCACGTCCACCTATGCCAATTGACCAAATCGCACCCGAAGCGCTTCAGCTTCCCGCCGAAGACCGGGCCCTGCTGGCATCGGCGCTCTGGGAAAGCTTGGGCGACCCGAATCTCTTATCCGAGGAATCCGATGAGGTGGCAATCGCGTTGGCTATCGCCCGCGATGCCGAACTCGAATCCGGTCAGGTGGCATCAATGTCCCACCAAGAGCTTATGCGTTGTCTCCGGCAATGAGGGTAGAGTATTACCTGAAGCTGGCCGATGATCTCTCCGAGTTCCGCAATTATTACGAAGCGCAATCGCCCGGTTTGGGGGATCGCTTTGTGGAGTGAGTTTGGTAGATCTGAAATCGTGCCCACCCGGTGGATGATTGTCAATGGCGACATTCGAGGCGCTCATGAGGCGCTTTCCCTATGTAATCTTTTTCCGGATTCTCGGAAGAGGCGGGATTCGCGTAACGGTGGTGAAGCACGAGAAGAGGCACCCTTTGTTTGGGGCGTCGGCGATGGGCAACCCTGGGGCGAGGCCGCAACCCTACGGCATCTGCTTGTCGATAAACACCATGTGCCAAAGCTCGAGGATGACGAGCGACATGACCTGCTTCAGGCTGACGAATTCGTGCGCCTCCATGCGCTCGACGAGATGGGTGACGCGGGCGGGGTCGAAGTATCGGGCGCTTCTTCACCTGGTCGGGGTTGAGCGTCAGCTTGATCAGCTCGCGGATCTGCGGGTGCTCGTAGAAGAACGCCATCGGCAGGAAGAACGGGTTCTTCTTCCGGTTGAAGACTTCGGGCGGCAGCATCTTGCGGCAGCTTACGCTCGATGATCTTGTCTTTGCCGCCATGCGCCTGGAGGTGCGGCGGCATCTGGAAGGCGAGATCGATGAGCCGGTGGTCGAGGAATGGCAGGCGGATCTCCAGCGAGTGGTCATCGTGTTTTTGTCCTGCCGGATGATCGCCCAGTCTTGGAGCCACTCGTCGTATTGGCTTGAGCAGGCGGTCGAGGAACCGCCCGCCGCCGTCGCGCACCGGCGGGATCCACGCGTCGCTCGCCTGCGCCTTGAACGCGTCGCTATAGACGGCGCGGCGCTGGTCTTTGTACAGCGTTTCGAGCGCGGCATAGTTTTCGAAGAGGGTGCGGCGTTTCGTAGTTTTTGAGGAAGTCGGCGAACCGCGCCTTGCCGCCTGCCGAGGTCGGCGGGGAAGTCGAAGAACTTGTTGAGCAGCCCGAGCGGCGCGGCGTGGAAGGCGGGCATCATCACGCCGTGGTGGAGGAAGCCGGGCATCATCCGGTGATACTTTTCCACCAGCGGGATCACTTTGTGGAACTGGTAGCCGGCGAACATCTCGTCCGCTCCCTCGCCGCCCAGCACCACTTTCAGGTCCTGGCTGGCGCGCTGGGCCAGCTTGTAGAAGGCGATGATCAAGGCGTCGCCGACCGGGCGGTCCATGTGATAGATGATCTTGGGCAGAAGGTCGAAGTCCTCCGGCGAGCAGTGGATCTCGTGGTGGTCGGTGCCGAGCAGCCGCGCCGTCTCCGCCGCGTCGCGCGTCTCGTCGATCGGCGAGTTGAAGCCGATCGAATACGTTTTGACGTCGGCGTTGAACTCGCGCATCGCCGCCACGATCAGGCTGCTGTCCACGCCGGCGCTCAGGTAGGCGCCGACCGGCACGTCGCTGCGCATCGTCAGCTTGACCGCGTCGCGGAAGAGCGCGCCGAGTTCTTCGAGGTATTCGCCGTCGGACTTGTAGTTCCGGTCCTCGCGCAGCGCGATGTCCCAGTAGCGGCGGATGTCGGGATCCGCTCCGCGCTTGATCCGCAGGTAATGCCCGGCGCGCAGCGTGTAGATGTCTTTGAACATCGTCTCCGGCTCCGGCACGACGCGCAGCCCGAGATACGCGTCGACCGCCTTGGCGTTCGGCTCGCGCGGCGCGTGCTGGCTCTCCAGGATCGCCTTCACCTCGCTGGCGAAGATGAATTTGCCGCCGCCCCGCCACCAGTAGATCGGCTTCTGCCCGCAGCGGTCGCGGGCGAGAAAAAGCTCCTGCGTCCGCGAGTCGTAGAGCGCGAACCCGAACATGCCGTTGAAGCGCTCCAGGCAGTCGATGCCCCATTCTTCGTAGGCGTGGACGATCACCTCGGTGTCCGAGCGCGTCTTAAACACATGCCCCTTCGCCTTCAGCTCGTCCATCAGCTCGACGTAATTGTAGATCTCGCCGTTGTAGCAGACCGCGACCGTGCCGTCTTCGTTGAAGATCGGCTGCCAGCCGCCGTCGAGGTCGATGATGCTGAGCCGCCGCATCCCCATGTGGAACGCATTCGGCTCGTCCGCATAGAAGCCGTCGCCGTCCGGGCCGCGATGCTGGATGACCGCCGCCATCCGCTCGATCAAGCCGGGTTCGTCAAAGCCGAGGTAGCCTACGATGCCGCACATGGGAATCGGTCAGCGCCGGGGAAGGCGCGGCGCAGGGTGGGGGATTGGGTTCTGGGGAAAGGCGGTCACGGCGGGGATTTTTCGGGCGCGCACCATGGGGCGGATGCCGCGCGATTGCAATGCCGGAGCGCGGGGGGACCGCGGGGCGAGCTAGGCGAGGATTCGCCGGAGGACGTTGCCGTGGACGTCGGTGAGGCGCAGGTCGCGCCCGCCGTAGCGATAGGTCAGGTCCTCGTGGTCGAGCCCGAGGAGGTGGAGCGCCGTCGCCCACAGGTCATAGACATCGCATTTGTCCTCGGCGGCGTGGTAGCCGTAGTCGTCGGTCGCGCCATAGACGGTGCCGCCCTGCACGCCGCCGCTTCGTGCGCATCCAGATGCTAAAGCCGAACGGGTTGTGGTCGCGGCCGTCGCTGCCCTGCGAGAGCGGCGTGCGCCCGAATTCGCCCGCCCAGATGACCAGCGTCTCGCCGAGCAGCCCGCGGCGCTTCAGGTCTTTGATCAAGGCGGCGATCGGCTGGTCCACCTGCGCGCCCATCTTGCCGTGGCCGTCGCGCAAGCCGCCGTGCTGGTCCCACGGGTTCGGTCCGTTGCCGCCGCCGATGTTGTGCGACAGGCAGCTCAGCTCGATGAACCGGACGCCGCGCTCGACCAGCCGCCGGGCGAGCGGGCACTGCCGCGCGTAGCCCGCCATCTGGGTGTTGCTCGAATCCACCCCGTAGAGCCGCCGCGTCTCCTCGCTCTCGCCGGAGATGTCGCACAGCTCGGGCACGGCGCTTTGCATCCGGTAGGCGGTTTCGTAGTTGCGGATGGCGGCTTCCACATGCGGGTCGCCCGCCGTCTCGTCGAGGAATCCCCATCCATCTTGGCGAGGAACCCGAGCCGGGCGCGCTGGACCGCATCGGGTTCGCGCGGCGCGATGTTGCGCACCGCTTCCGCCCTGTCCGCATCGATGATCGATGCCTGCGTGCTGGCGGGCAAGAAGCCGTTGGAGAAAAGCCCGACGCCGCCGTGCGGGGCGACCGCGCCGCCGGACCGGAGGACGACGTAGCCGGGCAGGTTCTGGTTTTCCGAGCCGAGCCCATAGACCGCCCACGCCCCGGCGCTGGGGTGCCCGAACGGAAACCCGGAGTGCATGAAAAAATTGCCCTGCGCGTGTTCGTTGAACTTGGCGGTCATCGAGCGCACGACCGCCAGCTCATCCGCCACGCCCCCATGTGCGGGAACAGGTCGCTCACCTCGGTGCCGGATTGCCCGTAGCGGCGGAACGCCCACGGGCTGGGCAAGATGTTGCCGTTGTTGTTGAATTGCGTCCGCTCGATCTTCACCGGCATCGGCTTGCCCGCCTCCGCCGCCAGCCGCGGCTTCGGGTCGAACAGATCGACGTGCGAGCCTGCGCCCGACATGTAGCAAAAGATCACATGCTTCGCCCGCGGGCGGTGGTGTGCCCGCCCCGCAGCGGTGGAGCGGATCCGGCGAAGGCGCGCTCGCCCAGCAGTCCGAGACCAGCGCCAGCGAGCCGAAGCCGGTCGAGCAGCGCCGGAGCATGGCGCGGCGGGAGAGGTGCGGAAAAGGCAGTCGCGGATCAGCCATGCCCCACGATGGCGGACATCGCGGCGGGTCGCCAACGGGAATTTGGCGGCATCGATAGCGATTTCTGGGATTTAATGAAGACGCAAAGGGGCACCCCGTTTCCAGGGTGCCCCTTCGGCAATTGATCTATCCCCGATCGGGGGAAGGCGTTATCGGCTAGTCGTCGCGACGCTCGCGGTGCCCGCCGCCGCCGCCGCCGCGATTGCTGCGGTAGCGCGGGCGCCGGTCGCCGCGATCCCCGCGTCCGCCTCGGTCGTCGCCTTCGCGGCGCGGGCGTTCGGGGCGGGGCGGCGGCTCGGTCCAGTCCCCGGTTTCGAGGAGGATGACTTTGCGGCTCATCTTGACGCGACCTTTTTCGTCCACGCCGATGCAGCGGGCGGTCACCTCGTCGCCGACTTTGACCTCGTCTTCGACGTGCTCGACGCGGTAGGGCGCCAGCTCGGAGACGTGGATCATGCCGTCCTTGCCGGGGAAGAGCTGCATGAAGGCACCGAAGTTCGTCGTCGAGACGATCTTGCCGGTGTAGGTCTCGCCGACTTCGACTTCCTTGAACATCTGCTCGATGAGCTGGACGGCGCGGTCGAGGCTCTCCTGCTTGGTCGAGTAGATGTGGACGGTGCCGTCGTCTTCGATGTTGATGTCGGCTCCGGACTCCGCCTGGATGCCTTTGATGTTTTTGCCCCCTGGTCCGATCAGCTCGCCGATGCGGTCCGGGTCGATCTTGAGCGACGAGATGCGCGGCGCCCACTCGCTGAGCGGCTTCGGCTCGGCGATGGCGGCGTTCATCACGTCGAGGACCTTCGAGCGGGCGTCGGTGGCCAGGCGGACGGCTTCCTCGAGGATCGAGAGCGGGATGCCGGGCAGCTTCAGGTCGAGCTGGTATCCGGTCACGCCTTCGTCGGTGCCGCAGAGTTTGAAGTCCATGTCGCCGAAGAAGTCCTCGTTGCCGATGATGTCGAGCAGCGTGGTGTATTTGTTCAGCGTGCCGTCTTCGGCGTAGTCGGTGACGAGACCGACCGAGATGCCGGCGACCGGGCGGCGCAGCGGCACGCCGGCGTCGAGCAGCGCCATCGAGCCGGAGCAGACCGACGCCATCGAGGTCGAGCCGTTCGACATCATGACCTCGCTGGTCACGCGCAGCGCGTAGGGGAAGTCATCCTCGCTCGGCAGGACCGGCTCAATCGAGCGCTCGGCGAGCGCGCCGTGCCCGATCTCGCGGCGGTTCAGGCCGCCCATCCGCCCGGTCTCCCCGACCGAGAACGGCGGGAAGTGGTAGTGGAGGAGGAAGCGCTTGGTGTCCTCGCCGCCGGCGTAGTTATCGACGAATTGCTTCTCGTCGAGCGGGGCGAGCGTGGCGAGCGCCAGGGCTTGGGTCTCGCCGCGGGCGAAGAGCGCCGAGCCGTGGGTGCGGGGCATGAGCGAGGCTTCCGCCGACAGCGGGCGGAGGTCGCCGACGCCGCGGCCGTCCATCCGGGCGCCGCGCTCGAGGATCGATTTGCGGCACGCTTTCTTCTGGAGGTAGTCGAAGGCGGAGTTGATCTCGAAGTCGGAGGCGTCCTCGTATTTCGCTTTGATCGCGGCTTCGACCTCGTCGCGCAGGGCTCCGACCGCTTTGCCGCGGGCGACCTTGGACTGCTGGAAGAGGGCGGCTTCGATCCGGTCGCCGGCGACTTGGAATCCGATTTCGAGCAGGTCTTCGCGGGGCAGGAGCGGCTCGAATTCGCGCTTCGGCTTCCCGGCGCGGGCGGCGAGTTCCTCCTGGGCGGCGACGAGCTTGGCGACGTTTTCCTGGGCAAAGCGGAGCGCGGCGCAGAAGTCGTCCTCGGGCAGTTCGTTGGCGGCACCCTCGATCATGATGACGTCGGTCTTGTTGCCGACGTAGATCAGGTCGAGGTCGCTTTCCTCGCGCTCCTCGTGGGTCGGGTTGACGACGAATTCGCCATTCACGCGACCGACGCGGACCGCGCCGATCGGGCCGGCGAACGGAATGTCGGAGAGGCACAGCGCGGCGGACGCGCCGTTCATCGACAGGACGTCGGAGTCGTTCACCCCATCGGCGCTCAGGAGCAGCGCGATGATCTGGGTGTCAAAGAGATAGCCCTTGGGGAAAAGCGGGCGCAGCGGGCGGTCGGTCATCCGGCAAGTCAGGATTTCCTTCTCGGTCGGGCGACCTTCGCGCTTGAAGTAGCCGCCCGGGAATCGCCCGGCGGCTGCCGCTTTTTCTTTGTATTCCACGGAGAGCGGGAACCAGTCCTGGCCCTCGCGGATCTTGGTCTGGGAGACGGCGGTGACGAGGACGATGGTGTCCCCGACGCGCACGGTCACGGCTCCGTCGGCGAGATTGGCCATCTTGCCGGTCTCGAAGTGCATTTCTTGAGCGCCAACTTGGCAGCTTATCGATTCAATACTCATGGTGTTTTCTTTCTGTCTTCAGTTTGTTTTGTGGAGAATGGGCTTGGCGAGACGCTCCCGGCTGCCGGGGTCGGATCCCCGCCGCAATTTCACCCTCGGCCGCCGCCATCCGCGCCAAAGAAAAAGGCGCACCCCGGTGAGGGTGCGCCTGAGAAATTGGTGCGCGATGTCGCGGCGAAACGGGCGAGCGCCCGCTTCATCAGGGTGGGGGAACCCAACATGGGTTGTCCGGCGTTGGACTCAGCAACCATCGGTCGAATTGCCTCTGGGAGCGATCAGCAGCCAGCCTCCCTGAAGGGGGCAACCTGCGGCATGAAAGCTCCCAGTGAAGGGGGTCGCGAAAAGGGGAGGCGAGCAGCGCCTAGGTTAGCGACGCAGACCGAGGGTCTGGATCGTCTTCACGTAGCGCTCTTCGTCCGTCCGCTTCAAGTAATCGAGCAGCTTGCGGCGCCGGGACACGAGCTTGAGAAGCCCGCGGCGGGTCGCGAAGTCTTTTTTGTGCTGCCCGAGATGGCTGGTCAGGTGCGTAATCCGCTCAGTCAGGCGCGCGACCTGCACGTCGGCAGATCCGGTGTCGCTTTCGTGAAGCTGGAATTGGGATAGGTCTATGGTCGTTTCGCTCATTCTAGTGTATTGGCCTGAGGCAGCGCCATCGTGGTGCTACCTTCCCCGGACCCTCCGGGGAGCGCGTATCAGAACATACAAACGCCTTCGCGCAAGCAAGATTTTCGGGAATTATTTCAGGCAGGTTAAGAAGTGTGCCGTCGGCAAAGTGGAGCCTGCCGCCGCACCAGAAGGCAGTCTCGGCATCGAGCCGGTCATCTAATCCAATCGGCAGAGCCGCCAGGCTCGAGGTGGGGCGAGCCTCTGCGGCGTGCGCCGAGGCGAAATTTTGAAGGGGCGATTGCGCGGGGGAGGCTGGCGGGGCGCGAGGTCGAACGGGGAGCGGGAGCGATGAAGCGAGGCGGCGGAATCGCCGCAATCTTGCGTTGCGCACCGGAGCGGAGGGCGCATGATAGCCGCCCTATGTCCGATTCTGGCAAATCTGTCCGCGTTCGTTTCGCGCCCTCCCCGACTGGCTACCTGCATGTTGGCGGGGCGCGCACCGCCTTGTTCAACTGGATCTACGCCCGCCACACCGGCGGACGCTTTCTCCTGCGCATCGAGGACACCGACGAGGCGCGCAATACGGCGGAGGCGCGCGCGGCGATCTTTGACGGCCTGCACTGGCTGGGGATCGACTGGGACGAGGGTCCGGACAAGGGCGGCGACTTCGGTCCCTACCAGCAGAGCGAGCGCAAAGCGATCTACGACCGGTATCTGGCGAAGCTGGAGGCGGCGGGAGCGGTCTATGACGACAACGGGGCGACCCGGTTTCGGTCGCCGCGCCAGCCGGTCGTCGTGCGCGACCTGATCTGTGGCGATGTGACGATCGACCGCGACGAGCCGGACATGACGATCCGCCGCCCGGACGGGTCGTATATTTTTCATTTCGTCAATGTCGTGGACGACATCGAGATGGCGATCACCCATGTCATCCGCGGGGAGGACCACCTGACCAACACGGCGAAGCATATCGAATTGTTCGCCGCGCTGGGCGCGGAGCCGCCGCAGTATGCGCACATGCCGCTCAGCCTGAATGCCGACGGCTCGAAGATGAGCAAGCGGGACGTGGGCGGCCGGATCACCGATTACATCGAGATGGGCTTCGTGCCCGAGGCGGTGCGCAACTATCTCTTTCTCCAAGGCTGGTCGCTCAAAGATGACCGCGAAAAGCTGGGCATCGATGAGGTGGTCGAGAAGTTCGAGATCAAAGACATGACGTCCAGCAACGCGAAGTTCGAC
>JAWLBD010000063.1:0-31459 GCA_041395145.1 Verrucomicrobiales bacterium
CGCTGATTCTTTCGGGCGAGGGCGTTGCCGCGGATCGAAGACGGCAGGAGTGCCGTCTCTACATTGCGCGGCGGCGCTGGCGCGTGGGCGGTCTGCTAGGCGGCGAATTGCCCGGTTGATAGCAGGACTAGCGTGCAGGCATCTTGATGCCGGATGCCTTCGGCGTCGAGCCGCGCGGCGAGTTCCGGGCATTCGGTGCCGGGATTGAAGATGACGCGGCCGGGGCGCAGGGCGGCGATGGCGTCGATCATGCCGCGCAGGCGGTCGGGTCCGACGTAGAGCGTGAGCGTGTCGACCGGCTCCGCGATGTCGGCGACAGAGGCGACCGGCTCTAACCCTTCGATCGCGCCGTGGGCGGGGGTGACAGGGATGACGCGATGCCCGGCGGCGAGGAGCGCGCGCACCGCGCGGTTGGCGTAGCGCTCTGGGTTGGCGCTCGCCCCTAGGACGGCGACGGTCTGGTGGTCGATGCTCATGCTATTGGGCTTCCGGCGTGTCTCCATCTCCGCCGCGCTCGCGTTGGCGCTCGCGTTTCGGGGCATCGCTCTTTTCTTTCTGCACCCACTTGTAGGTGCCGTCGCGCTCACCGGCGACCTCGATCCATTCTTCGTCGAAGGCCGCAGAGATCCGCGCCTGCCACTGTTCCTTTTCGATCTCGTGGGCGAGGACATCGCGCTTCTTCGCCTCTGCCATGATCAGGAATTTCCGGTCGGTATTCTCCGCCTCGACCGTCTTCTTGACGTAGTCTCCCTGGTCGCCGGCGGGCAGCTCGCGGATCGTCAGCAGCCCGCGGTGGTTTTCGCCGACAAACCGATTGTTCTTCAGCTCTTGGATCTCCGCCATCCGGTTGCGTTGCCGCTTCACCGTCTCCTGGTAGTCCGCCTCCATCTCCGGCTTGGTCGCGGTGTCGTCGCTGTATTGGTAAACGTCGAGCCGGACCTGCACATCGACCTTGATCGGCTCGTCGGTCGTCAGGTTCACGTCGGGGAGCTTGCAGCCCGCCGACGCCAAGACCAACATCAATGCCGCTGCCGCCGGGCAGGCGGCGAGGCAGGGAAATCGGGCGATGGGAGCGGGAGCGGGCATCGGGAAGGCTCGCTATCCTATCTGGGAAGCCGCCCGCTATCAATCTGAAGCTAGGCGGGGACGCCTAAGAATTTTGGCGGAAATCGTTCGGCTTCTGCCTATAATAAACTGCCCATCAGAGCAGGGCAGCCCTAAACCCCCAAAGAAAATGCTCAGCACCCCCCCGCACTCCGCGGTCGCCCTTTCGGCGGCCGCCTGCCTCGTCGTATTCGCCCATTCGTTGCCCGAAGCCGCCGCCGGGACGATGTCTTCCTCTGCGGCGCTGCCGCCGATCAATGGCGCGGACATCGCGAATCTCTCCGCGCCGGGCGGCGATCCTGCCGCCTATGATCCCGGCGGCGATCAGGGACACATCTGGTCGAACCGCCCGACGCAGGGGCAAACCTTCACGACCGGCAGCAATCCGGCCGGCTATTTGCTCCGCTCCGTATCGCTGCAAAACGAGGAAAACACCAACACCGGCAACACCGCGACATTCACGGTCCGCGTCGGAACCGTCTCCGGCACCGCTCTTCGCCGCCCTCGCCCAAGACACGTCGTCGAACTCGGTCGCTCTGTGTGGTGAACGACTTTCTGACGTTCACGTTTGCGACGCCGGTCCAGCTCCAGCCGGATACCGTTTATGGGTTCGACATCGGGACGACCGGCAGCGGCTTCATCGACGTGGGCGAACGCCGATACCGCCATGCCGCATGGCGGTTACAGCTCGGGGCGAACAGCGTCGGCGCAGCCAGCGTCACGTTCCGCGGCAGGGACCGGGTCTTCCACGCCGACCTCGAAGCGGTCGTGCCGCCGGCGCGGCGGACCTGCCAGCCTGCCGCCGACCGCCGTGACCGCGCATTCCGCGACGGCGAATGGCGAGGTCACCGATTACCGGCGACGCCGCGCCGACGATCACGATCTTTTTCTCCGAACGACGGCGGCAACGAACCCGGGCGTGGGCGGGATCGGTCGATCTTGCAGACGCCACCGGCGCGTTTTCCGCGCCGCTTTCCGGGCTGGACGCGGTGACGGCGTATTTTTATCGGGCGCGGGCGACCAATAGCGCCGGGTCTCGTGGGCGGATGCCTCGGCGATGTTCACGACCTTGCCCGATCCGCCGGCGGTCGAAAACGGATCCGCCACAGACATCCTCGCGTTCTCTGCCACGCTGGGCGCAAACGTCACCGCGAACGGCGGCGAGACGCCGGAGGTCCGGATCTACTACGGCACCGCCGACGGCGGGACCGATGCGGGAAGCTGGGCGGATTCCGCGCTGGCCGGGACGTTCGACGGAGCCGGATCGGTGCCGGTGTCAGGGCTGGCGCAGGGGGCGACTGTTTCTATCGCGCGCTGGCGACGAATAGCGGCGGCTCGGCGTGGGCGGCGGAATCGGCAGCGTTCACCACCGCAGTGCCGGGTACCGCCACTATCGCCAACCAAGCCGCCACCAGCATCGGGGCGCACACCTACCGCCCTGCGCGCCGAGGTCACCGAAAACGGAGCCGATCCGCTTACGATCACGTTTTACTACGGTCCGGCGGATGGCGGGACGAACCCTGCGGCGTGGGCGCATTCTGCCCTAGGTTGCATTGTGCGACGGTGCGTTCTCGCAGTTCGTCAACGTACTTCGCCCTGGGACGACGTATTATTTCACCGCCTACGGCGCGAATGCCCACGGCGAGACGTGGGCGTCCCCGTCGCTGCTCTTCGCCACGGCTGCCGGCGCCGCCCGGCATTGTCATCAACGAAATCCACCACGATGCCGAGCCGAAGACGGAATCGGCGGAGTTTGTCGAGCTTTTCAACGCGGCGTTTCGAGGAGGTCGATCTGTCCGGCTGGATCCTCGAAGGCGGCATCGACTACGCCTTCCCCGGCGGGACGACGCTGCCGCCCGGCGGCTATCTTGTGATCGCTGAAGACCTCGGCGACGATGCTCGCCAAATTCGGCGTGACGACCCTGCACCAATTCACCGGCTCGCTGAGCAACGACGGCGAGGAGATCCGGCTACCGATGCGGCGGGCAGCCTCATCGATGCGGTCGATTACGCGGCGGGCTTCCTGCACGACGGCGCGCGCGGGACGAGCAGCTCGATGGAGCTGGTCAACCTGGCGCTCGACAACGACCTCGGCAGCTCGTGTCGCAGCAGCGGGCTTGCCGACCCGAAGCCGCTTCTCACCTATGTCGCGCCCGGCGAGTCGTGGCACTACCGCAAAGGGCTGAGCGAAGCCTCCAGCCCCGCCGACGCCTGGCGCGCTGCTTTGTCGAAGACGCGAGCTGGCTGACCGGACCGGCTCCGATCGGCTACGGCGACGCGGATGACGCGACCGAATTGACCGACATGCAGAACAGCTACACCACGGTCTATCTGCGCAAGACATTCACCGTGCCGGCGCAAAGCATCCCGGACACATTGATCGTGCGCGCCTATGTCGATGACGGCTGTATCATCTGGATCAACGGCACCGAGGTCGCCCGGTTCTCGGTCACCGCCGGGGACAAGGCGTTCGACGCGACCGCCAACGACCACGAGGCGGGCTGGTTCGAGCAGGAGGTGCCCAACGCCTCGGCGCTCCTCCTCGGCGGCACGAATGTGATCGCGATCCACGCTTTGAACCAGGCGATCACCAGCTCCGACTTCTCGATCGATGCCGAGGTCCGCACCCCGGACCCGCTGGGCGAGGGCGGCAACCCGACGCCCGGCACCGCGAATTCCGTCTTCTCCTCCAACGTCCCGCCGAACATCCGGCAAGTCGATCATTCGCCGAGCGCGCCGCTGCCCGGCGAGGCGGTCGCCATCACCGCCAAGGTCACCGACCCCGATGGCGTCAAAGCCGTGCGCCTCGAATACCAAGCCGTCCAACCCGGCTCCTACATCCGCAAGGACGATGCCGCCTATGCCGCGAACTGGACGGCGGTGGCGATGAACGACGATGGGATCGGCGGCGATGCGGAGATCGGCGACGACGTTTTCACCGCCACCCTGCCCGCCGCGCTGCAGGCGCACCGGCGGCTGGTCCGGTACCGGATCGTGGTCGAGGACCTCGCGGGCAATGCGGTGGCCGCGCCCTTCGCCGACGACGAATGCCCGAACTTCGCCTACTTCTGCTACGGCGGCGTGCCCGCCTGGCAGGGGGCGTTCGAGCCGGGCGTCTCGCCGGTCGAAACCTATCCGCCCGCGTTGCTCGAATCGCTGCCGACCTACCACCTGATCGCCGAGGCGACCGACGTGACCAACAGCCAATACAACGCGAACTTCGACGGGGCGCGGATGTGGGGCACGATGGTTTATGAGGGGAAGGTGTATGACCACATCCGCTTCTACAACCGGGGCGAGTTCTCGACCTATGTCTCCGGCAAGAACAAGTGGCGGTTCAGATTCAACCGCGCCCGCGAGCTTCAGGCGCGCGACTCGTGGGGCCGCCAATACGAATCGACCTGGGACACGATGAACCTGAATGCGTGCGCCAGCCCGTGGGCGGCGGTCAACTGCGGCATGGCGGGTATCGAGGAAGCCGTCTCATTCCGGATCTTCGATGCATTTGCTGTCTGCCAGCCCGAAGAGCCACGCGCGCCATTTCCGCGTGATCGACTGTGCGGAGGAATCGTCGCCCGCCAGCCAATACGAGGGCGACCTGTGGGTGCAACGCCGTCGAGCACCCTGACGATTCGTTCCTCCGGGAGCGCGATTGCCCAGCGGCAGCGTTTATAAAATCGAGGGCAACGCAGGCGACAAAAAGGTGCAGGGCGCGACGCAGCCGCTGGACGCCTCGGATTGGGACAGCTTCCGCGTCGGCTCGGGGAGCGCGCAGACCGAGCAGTGGTGGCGCGACAACATGGACTTGGAAAAGTATTTCAGCTTCCGCGCCTGCAACCGGATCACCGGGAACGTCGATGTCCGCGAGGGCTGGAACCATTGCTTTTACCATCGCCCGGATGGCGTGTGGGAGCCGGTGCCGTGGGATCTCGACATGATGTTTATCGCCAAGAACCACTGGAGCGGCACCATCGTGCAAAAATCCTGCCTCACCCACGCGGCGATCAGCCTGGAGTTCCGCAACCGCTGCCGGGAGATCCTCGACCTCTTGCTCGCGGACAACCGGGCGGACGGCGGCCAGATCGGGCAGCTCATCGACGAATACGCCCAGATCGTGAATCCGGCGGGCGAGGCGCTGACTGGCGGACCTCGACGCCGCGATGTGGAACTACCATCCGCGCACCCAAGGCGCGGCGGGCACGTTCAGCTACCAGACCAACCACAAGGGCAACTTCTTCCGCACGCCGTTCGCGGACAACCGCCAAGGCGGGGCGTGGACCCGCACGCTGGCGACCGCCGATCACGAAGGCTTCGCCAAATACTTGCTCGACTACGCGACCGACACCTTCACCGGCGGCGCGTGGGCGGCCAACAACGGCAACCAGCTCGGCTACGGATACGAATTCCTCAAGCAGGAGGCCGCCGACGCCGCCATCCCGGCGACGCCGTCGCTCAGCTCGGCGGGAGGCGCTACCTTCGCCGCCAATGACATCGCGCTGAGCAGCGGCGCGTTCTCCGACCCGCAGGGCGCGGGCACCGGATCCGCCATGGAATTCCGCCTCGGCGAGATCGCCGCGCCGGGCATCGCCTCCTACGTCGAGGGCGAGCCGCGCACCTACGAGATCGAAGCGGTGTGGGAATCCGGCGCACTGCCGGTCGGCGGCGATGCCGTGCGCGTCCCCGCCTCGTTCGTCCGCCCCGGCCACACCTACCGCGCGCGGGTCCGCCACCAGGACAACACCGGCCGCTGGAGCCACTGGTCCGCGCCGCTTGAGTTTACGGCGACCGAGCCAGACGCCACCGTCTTCCAGCAGAACCTGATGATCACCGAAGTCTTCTACAACCCGCCGGGGCAGGACGAGGAAACCGAATTCATCGAGCTGAAGAATATCGGCAGCCAGCCGCTCGACCTCACCGACGTCCGCTTCACCAAGGGCGTGGACTTCGACATCCCGGCGGGCACGATGCTCGCGCCGGGCGCATTCCTGCTGGTGGTGAAAAACCAGGCGGCGTTCGAGGCGACCTACGGCGCGGGTCTTCCGGTTATCGGCGAATGGGAGCTGGGCGACAGCCTGAGCAACGGCGGCGAAAACGTGAAGCTCTCGCTCGGCGCGGGCACCGCGATCCACGAGTTCGAATACCTCGACGAAGCGCCGTGGCCAGCCCCCGCAGATGGCGACGGCTACTCGCTGGTCCTGCGCGATCCCGCCGCCGCTCCCGACCACGCGCTGCCGGAAAGCTGGCGCGCCAGCACTAACCTCGGCGGCAGCCCCGGTGCCGATGACCCGCTCCCGCCCTACGCACTCTGGAAGGCGGCGCACTTCTCCGAGGAGGAACTGGCGAACCCAGCGATCTCTGGCGACAACGCCGATGCCGATTTGGACGGGCGCTCGAACTTCGACGAATACGCGTTCGGCACCGATCCGCGAAACCCGGACGCGCGCCCCGCTCCGGCCATCGCGATCGTCGATGGCGGCGGCGAGGAATTTCTCACCGTCACCTACCGGCGCCGCGCCGGTGCCACCGACGTCGCCTTCACGCTCGAACTCTCCGGCGAACTCATCGGCTGGCAGGCGGATGAAGGCGCTGCCGAAATCGCGATCGCCGACCATGGCGACGGCACCGAATCCGCCACCGTCCGCGCCTCGACCCCGCGCGCAACGCTCGGGGGAGACGCCGGGTTCGCCCGCATCCGGGCGATGTGGCGATAGGTGCAGCTGCGCCGCTGTCGCCGCGGTTTCCTCCTGTTCAAACCGCACGTGGCTGGCGCAGATTTCCCGCCATGAACGCATCGACATTGACCCACCCAATCCTGCACGCCACGCGCCGCCAATTCCTCGGGCGCTCGTCCCGCGTGCGGCGCTGGCGCTGGTTATAGCTTTTGCTCGGGCGCGGCGCGAACGCCCCGGCGGCGGGGAGGCGCCGCCGGTCGAGCGCTGGCGCGGCGTGGTCGATCCGCTCCACTTTGCGCCCAAGGCGAAGCGGGTGATCTGGCTCTACATGGCGGGCGGTCCGTCGCACCTGGAAAGCTTCGACCACAAACCGAAGCTCGCCGAGATGGACGGCAAACCGATGCCCAAGAGCATCACCGAAGGCCAGCAGATCGCCCAGCTCCAGGGGCAGGCGAACTCGCTCAAATGCCTCGGCCCGCAGCATCCGTTCGCCAAACACGGGCAGAGCGGGCAGGAGATTTCCGCCGTCTTTCCGCACACTGCCAAGATCGCCGACGACCTGTGCATCGTGCGCTCGATGGTCACCGAACAGATCAACCACGACCCGGCGCACACGTTCATGAACACCGGCGGCCGCGTGCCCGGCCGCCCCAGCATGGGATCGTGGCTGCTCTACGGCTTGGGCAGCGAATGCGAGGACCTCCCCGGCTTCATCGTCCTGACCTCCGCCGGCGGCGGGCAGGGGCAGCCCATCGCCGCGCGGCAGTGGCACAGCGGTTTTTTGCCCTCCAAATTCCAAGGCGTGCCGTTCCACGCGGCCGGCGATCCGGTCCACTATGTGGCGAAGCCGCCCGGCATCTCGATGGAGGGCCAAGAGGGCGTCGTCCGCGCCATCCAGCGGCTCCACGCTGCGGAAAACGAAGCGATCGACGACCCGGAGCTGGCCACCCGCATCAGCCAGTATGAGATGGCGTTCCGCATGCATATGAGCGTGCCGGAGCTGGTCGATTTCAAAGACGAGCCGCAGAGCGTGCTCGACCTCTACGGCACCAAGGGCGCGGACGGCACGTTCGCCGCCAACTGCCTGCTCGCCCGCCGCCTCGCCGAGCGCGGCGTCCGCTTCATCCAGCTCTACCACCGCGGCTGGGACCACCACGGCGGCGTCAAAGACGGCGTCGCCTTCACCGCCAACCTCGTCGACCAAGCCTCCGCCGCCCTCGTCACCGACCTCAAGCGCCGCGGCATGCTCGAAGACACGCTCGTCATCTGGGGCGGCGAATTCGGGCGCACCCCGATGGCGCAGGGCAACGGCCGCGACCACCACATCAAAGGATTCTCGATCTGGATGGCCGGCGGCGGCATCAAGCCCGGCGTCACCTACGGTGCCACCGACGACTTCGGCTACCACGCCGCCGAGGACATCGTCCACGTCCACGACCTCCACGCCACCCAGCTCCGCCTCCTCGGCATCGACCACAAAAAACTAACCGTCCGCGTCCAAGGCCGCGACTACCGCCTCACCGACGTCCACGGCAACCTCGTGCGCGGGATCATGGCTTAGGCACGTTGAGAGATGAAGCCGCCCGCCGCCACTTTCTTCTCCGTCACGCTCGCTGCCGCCGTTTCATCAGCTCACGGGGACGCCAGGTGGGATGAGGCGAAGCCAGCCGCCAATTCGACGCTCGCGATCGAAGGCAAGATTGGGGAGGGCGATTGGAAATCCGGCAGCGCCGTGTCGATGGTCCAAAAGCAAGCGGCTAACCCTCCGGGTCATCGGCGGCACCGGCTCGGAAATCCGCTGGTTCCAGATCGTCCCGGTCGTCTCAATGTATTACAAGAACGCAAATCAGCGATAGGTTGAGCCGCGAGGCAATCCAGTTATTCGCGGCGAAAGCCAGATATGAACGGCACGACCCGCGCGACCTGATTGTTGAATTCATCCAAGGAGTGATCAACAGGGCTGAGATCGAGCGCCCCGTTGGCGGTGGCTGCCGGGGGCGCTAATCAAAGATGTCGCGCGGGAGGCAGAATGTCCGCATGATTTGCCGGAGAACCCCTTTCGAGATCGTGCCCGGGTGCCTAGGTATGGGCGCTGAGGCGGCCGCGCCATTAATGTCTGGATGCCTAATCATTGCGTGGCTTCCCTTTCCACGATTTGTATGCACCTCAAAGCGAGGATCAAATTCCTTGAGCCGCTTTATTACCTCCCTGTATCGAAGCGGCTTCAATGGCGAATCGCGCAAGAAATTGGACCTAGCCTAAAATCCGGCCAAATCTTTCTCCTTCTTCGAGAACTTGGAGGCTCGATTGAGCCGCTTTCGATCTTGGTCGGTGAATTGAAAGAATTTCACGCCGCTGCGCTCACCTGTTACCGTTCGCCCGTGCGAAGGCTGAACGAATTCGACAAGGTTGTTTCGCTGGGTCTTCTCCCACTTTTCAAATACCTCATCCGGCGCAGGTCGGAAAGGGTTCATATCATGCTGCAGGCAGAAGGTGATTTGAGCCTCGAACGCACCCTTCAGCTCCTCGAAAGCTTCCTCTGCCGATTCGCCACAGCCCACCAGATCCATTTCGAGAAGATGAGCGATCCACTCACCATCTTCCCAGTAGGTGATCACGCGTAGGATCTCAGTCATCTTTAAAAATGAGCGGTTTCTTTAAAAATCAGCGGTCTTGATCTACCATATCAAAAAGAATTTACGGTTTCAAGGACCGCCGCCTACAATTTAGTTGAGGGAATTGGAGAAAAATCCAATGAGAAATGGTTGCTAGTTTGGGTTGCAGAATCACCGACAATACCGCGTAACTTCTTCATTATCAGAGAAACGTCCCCGGCAGGAATCGAACCTGCATTTAAGCTTTAGGAGAGCCTCGTTCTATCCGTTGAACTACGGGGACCGGTGAGGATTCTTAGGCGGCTAGTATTCGCGGAGCGGTGGGGCATTGCAAGCGCGGGTTGGTCGCCGGGGCTTGCGGAACGGGCGTTCGGAGCCGAGTCTGGCGGATGCGACTTTCCCTTTTGATCGCTGCCGCGCTCGCGGCGAGTTGGATGCCGTTCTCCGCTCCGGCGGCGGATGGCGGGCGCGCCGACGTCCCGAGGTTCCGGGTGCAGGAGGGCGGCTGGGGCAGCGGCGGGGTGCGCGATATTTCGGCGGTGTTGAATTCGGCGGCGCGGCAGCTCTGGAAGCAATTCCCGGGCTACGAGATCGAGCCGATGGCGGTGGTGCGCGGCAATGCCGGGCCGATCACGCTATTCCAGCGCAACGTGCGGGGCGAGATCGTGGTGCAGCTCGACACCGGCGACACGTATTGGTGCCAGTATGCCTACCAATTCGCCCACGAGCTGTGCCACGTGCTGTGCGGGTTCAGGGAGGGCGGCGACGACCACAAGTGGTTCGAGGAAACGCTGTGCGAACTCGCCTCGATCTACACGATGCGCCGCATGGCGGAGGAATGGGAGAAGTCCCCGCCTTACCCGAACTGGCGGGACTACAGCAAGGCGCTGCGCAGCTACGCGGACGACGTCGTCGAAAAGCGGGAGGCGCTCGACCTCAAGCAGCTCGCTGCCTTCTACGCGAAGGAGAAGGAATCGCTGCGCGGCACGGCGACGCAGCGGGACAAGAACGGGCGGATGGCGGCGGCGCTCCTGCCGCTCTTCGAGGAAAAGCCGGAGCGCTGGGAGGCGGTCCGCTGGCTGAATGCGGCGCGCCCGAAGGGCAAGGCGAGCTTCGGCGAGTTTCTGAAAAGTTGGCGCGACGCGTCCCCGCAAAAGCACCGCGCCTTCATCGAACAGATCGCCGAGGCGTTCGGCGAGAAGCTCCCGTCCTAACAGATGCCCGATGCCCCCCAGTCACTCGCCGCGTTGCACGAACGCGCCAGCCGCCCCTGCGATGCCACCGCCGCCGCTGCCGCGCAGTTCTCGGGCGGACCGCTGGTGCTCGGCGCGTCGGGCAAGATGGGGTTCCACCTGTGCCTGATGCTCGACCGCGCGCTGGAGGCGGCCGGCTCGCCGCATCGCTGCCGCGCGGTGTCGCGATTTTCCGCCGCCGGATCGCGCGACGAATTCGAGGGCGCGGGGATCGAGACGCTGCCGTGCGATTTGACCGACGCCGGGGCGCTCGCCGATCTGCCGGACGCCGCCGAGGTGTTCTTCCTGGCCGGGATCAAATTCGGCACCGCCTCGAACCCGGAGCTGCTGCACCGGTTCAACGTCGAGATGCCGATGCTGGTGGCGGAGCGCTTTCGCGACGCGCGGATCGCGGCGTTTTCCACCGGCTGCGTCTATTCGTTTGTCGCGCCGGCGTCCGGCGGCTCGCGCGAGGACGACCCGACCGCGCCGCCCGGCGCGTATGCGGAAAGCTGCCTCGGCCGCGAGAACGCCTTTGTCGCGGCGGCGGAGAAATTCGGCACCCGCAGCACGTTGATCCGGCTCAACTACGCCGTCGATCTGCGCTACGGCGTCCTCGTCGATATCGGGCAGAAGGTGCTCGCCGGGCAGCCGGTCGATGTGGCGATGGGCTACGCCAACGTGATCTGGCAGGGCGATGCGCTGCGCTACACCGTGCAATCGCTCGCCCATGCCGCCGCGCCGCCGTTCATCCTCAACGTCACCGGCGGGCGCCTGCTCGCGATCCGCGATGTCGCGAAGCGCTTTGGCGAACTCTTCGGCGTGGAACCGACGATCACCGGCGAGGAGGCACCGACCGCTTGGCTCAACAACGCCACTCGCTGCCACGCTGTTCGGCAAGCCCGAGGTCGGCGAGGAAGCGTTGATCGATTGGGTCGCCGATTGGTTGCAGCGCGGCGGCGAGACGTTGAACAAACCGACCCACTTCGAAGTGCGCAGCGGAAAGTATTGAACCCAAGCCCATGTAATCGCGAAGACGAATGGCACGCCAAGCTCACCAGCATCATCCTCGGCACGATCCTGCTCTTCATCGGCGGGAGCGGGCTTTTCTCGATGCTGGCGGCGCGCGCGCCGCTGGCGATCACGCTGGACGCATACCTCGGCGATCCGCCCGATGCCGATTGGTTTTTGCTCCAGATTGCTCGCTCAACCTCGCCGAAGCGAGCGGCGGCGATGGCGGCGATGGCGGCGACGGCGGTGCCTTGATGGTGCCGGTGCGCACGGCCGTCGCCTCGGAGGAAAACGCGGTCCGCGGGCTTTTCGAGACCAGCGATGCGTCGATCGCGGCAGCGGTGGGCGAATTGCGCGCGATCGGGGACGAGACGGCGGCGCTCGAATTTTCGCTCAAACAGGCGGACCGCTTGTTCTTTCAACGCGACCTGCAAGGGATGATCCGGCGCGGGGACCAGATCGGCGAGAGTGCCGCGCCGATCTTCGCGCCCGCCACCCGCAACTCGCCGATGATTTCTTCGTCGTCGAAGACGGAGCCGAGCCGAAGCCGGGATTCCTGGCGATGCTCTCCGCTGGTGCCGGGCATCGCCCTGTTGATCTTCGGCTTGAAAGGCGGGAGGCGGGCGGGCTGAGCCACGCCACCACGCCGCGCCGCGCCGAATCAAGTCTGGCAACCGCCGCCGCCCTGCGCTATGGCGGCACCGATGTCTCCCGCGCCCGGATTTTCCCTGACGTTTCTCGGCACCGGCACGTCCGTCGGCGTGCCGATGGTCGGCTGCGACTGCGAGGTCTGCCGGTCGGCGGATCCGCGCGACAAGCGCCTGCGCTCGTCGCTCTACGTCCGCGGTCCGGGCTGCGATCTGGTGATCGATACCGGTCCCGACTTCCGCACCTAATGCCTGCGCGAGGGCATCCGCCATCTTCGACGCCGCCTTGTTCACCCACGCGCACACCGACCACATCATGGGGTTCGACGGCCTCCGGCGGTTCACGGTCGGGCACCTACAGCCCGACATCTACGCGCGCCCGAAACGCTGGCGGCGATCAAAACCGCGTTCGGCTTCGCCTTCAACGGCGAGAACCGCGTCGGGTATCTCAAGCCCGAGCCGATGAGGTCGCCGGTCCGTTGCGCTGGGCGACGCCGATCGCGCCGAGCCGGTCGCCTGCCTGCACGGCAAGGTCGAGACCATCGGCTACCAATTCTCGCTCGGCGGCGAGCGCCGTTCGTACCTGCCGGATTGCAACGCTGCCGCCAGAATCCATCAGCAAGCTGCGCGGCGTCCTGCTCCCACGATGCGCTCCCCTCACCGAGCATCCGACCCACATGAACATCGCCGACCGCCGCCGCCGCCGAGGCGATCCGCCCCGGCGCGACGATCTTCACCCACTTCGCCTGAGGTCCACGCCGCGAGTCCGCGAATCTCCCGCCCGGCATCCGGCTCGCCTATGACGGGATGAAGGTGGCGTGCTAGTCGTGAGTTCGCGCGCTGATGCACGGGTTGGCGAGGTTAGGTTTGCTTAGTAATGGTAGCCGCACCTCCAGCGCGTAGAACCGGCGGTGTCGGGCGGATCGGGGTCGGTGATCTGGCGTCGTTGGTTCGGGACTTCGATGGGATCGCCGAGGGCGAACCAGTTCCGAAGTCGCTGTAGATGACCTGGTATACGGCTTCGCTCTATCGTTGCCAGCAAGTCGATCCGGCATTAGACTCGGAAAAGAGATCGAATAACTTTTCAGGTCTGTATGAACCCTGCCACCATCTTGGCGGCTTCCTGCCGGCGCAATGCAGCCGTGCCAGCAGGCTTCGCGCCAAAACCGGAGGTCGTCTTTAAGAGCAACTTCGGCGAATTGATGAACTGAGGCATTGGACAAACAAGCAGACGTGCGAGACGCCGGTCGGCGGGAAAGTCTTGCTCGGGGAATTTGGAGGGATGGAGGCGACGACCTTGCGCCTGAAGGACCACGCCCACGCGCTTGTCCGCGTCAAAACCAGGCTTGTTATCATCGGATCTCCGACGGAAGCCTCTACGCCCTGCGACCGACTGGGGGCGCGCAACTTGGCGAAGGCGGTCTCTTCGCTGACGCTGACGACGTTCGACCATTTCGCGACCGGAGAAAGAAGGAACAAGGTCGCCGGCATTCCCCGATGAATTCTGCCGGGGGTTACGCCTCCTGCACCGGAGCGCCGAAACGAAAGCGGGCTCGGTAACCGTCGAGGGAAAGACCGAGTTGCGACGCGACCTACGACCTTGAGGGACCTTCCCGCACACGGAAAGGGAACGTCGATCCGCACTTTGGGCTGTTCTCTGGGGGAGAGGTGAGAACCTGGGCGCAGAGAACGTCTCCATCGATTGTTTGCCGACGGCTTTCCCGCTCGACGGAGGCGGCGAACAGGTTATGGGCGCAATTGATCGGGACGATCCCGTCGCCGCCGAAAGCGCGGTCTGGCAGTTCCTCGCGGCAGGCGGAACCGAATCGATGCCATCGCCAACCGGATCGATCGCTGCTGGAAGACTGCCAAAAAGGTCGCGCGGGCTCAACGATTCGAGGATCCTGCGGACTTGGCAGCGGGGAAAAGCCGAAGGTGGGCGGGACAGCGACCTCCAAACTTCACCGGAGGGGCGGCGATCCCCTTTAGCCCAGGCGCAGGTCATCGCGACGGCACAACGTATCGCCGCCCAAGCCCTGCCCGGCGCTGAAAAGGCACTGGGGAGTCCAGGTCCGCTCCCGGCATGGTTCAACCGCCTCTCCGGGTGAAAAGATCGCGGCTTCGCCTTCAACGGCGAGAACCGCTACGTCGGGTATCTCAAGCCCGAGCCGCATGAGGTCGCCGGTCCGTTCGCGCTGGGCGACGCCGGGATCCGCGCCGAGCCGGTCGCCTGCCTGCACGGCAAGGTCGAGACCATCGGCTACCAATTCTCGCTCGGCGGCGAGCGCCGGTTCGCCTACCTGCCGGATTGCAAAACGCTGCCGCCAGAATCCATCGGCAAGCTGCGCGGCGTCCCGCTCCTAATCATCGATGCTCTCCGCCTCACCGAGCATCCGACCCACATGAACATCGCCGAGGCCACCGCCGCCGCCGAGGCGATCCGCCCCGGCGCGACGATCTTCACCCACTTCTCGTGCGAGGTCAGCCACGCCCGCGAGTCCGCGAATCTCCCGCCCGGCATCCGGCTCGCCTACGACGGGATGAAGGTGGCGTGCTAGTCGTGGTAGTTCGCGCTGCGTGGATGCACGGTTGGCGAGGTTAGGTTTTGCTTAGTGGCCATCGGTTAGCCGCACCTCCAGCGCGTAGAACCGGCGGTCGTCGGGCGGATCGGGGTCGGTGATCTGGGCGTCGCTTGGTTCGGTGACTTCGATGGGATCGCCGAGGGCGAACCAGGTTCCGAAGTCGCCGGTGTAGATGACCTGGTATTGGCGGCCGGGCAGGGCGGGGAACGTCAGCGCGCCGCCTGCGCCGATCCGGATCGTTGGATACGCCTCGCGGTCGGGGAGGACCGGGTTGGTGCCGAGGACGTATTCGTCGCCGTTGCTGATGCCGTCGCGGTCGAAATCGCCGCCCGCGCCGTGGACGCCGTTCGGGTTGTTGGCGTCGAGCCCGTGGTCGCGCTCCCACGCGTCGGGCAGGCCGTCTTCGTCGGCGTCGGGCAAGGCGGTGGGTTCGGCGCGGGCGAGGCGGGCGGCGCTGAGCGTGACATCGCCGCGGAGGTGGATGGCGCGGAGCAGGTGGGGCGCGTCGGGATCGCCGTTGTAGAGGTTGGGCAGCGTGATGGCGAGCGCGTGGTCGGCGAATGTTTCGTCGTAGAGGATCGAAAGCGCGGCGGGGTCGAGCGGGGCATCGTTGATGAAGAAGGCGAACTCGGCGAGCAGCCCCGCCTCGGAAACGCCGGCGGCGAGCGATTTGTCGAAGAGCACTTTCGCGACGTAGCCTTCGCCCACCAGATCGCCGTCATCCTCGGGGAAGCCGAAGCGGAAGTTGACTGGGCTGCCGGTGTTCACCGAGCGTTCGAGCGTCGTGAACCAGCCTTCTTCATCGCTGAGCAAATCATCGCCCGAGGACGAGGCTTCGCGGAGGCGGACGCGGATCGCGGCGGCGCCGCTGGCGGGGATGTCGCGGTAGTCGAAGCGCCATTCCTTCGCCCAGCCGCCGTCCGCGGTCGGGGAGATGAGCACCTCGCGCGCCGCCGCCCAGTTGCCGTCGCCGTTGCCGTTCTCCGCCGAGTCGTTGCCCGGCGCGCTGTCCGCGATGTTGAACGAAACCGCGTCCACCGTGGCGTCGGTGCGGACGACCACGCCATAGGTGGACCCGCCGAGCGTCTCGCCGTCGTTGGCGGGGAACTGGATGGTGCCGCCCGGCTTACTAGAGTCGTAGTAGAAGGTCTGGACGTTCGTCTTGAAGATCGAGGCGCGGCCGTCGCGCTGGAGGAATGCTTTAGTCCGGACCACGTGAAAGCCCTCCGCCAGCCCGGTCGCGGTCTCGCCGAAGTCATTGTGCGGGTAGTGCTCGATGGTCTCCGCGTTGAACCCGGCGACCTCGAAGATCGTCTCCATCCGCTTCTTCAGCGTGATGTCGCGGCCGTCGTTGGGAAAGCGGGCGGGCGCGTCGGTCTGGTGGACGCCGATCTTGTAGCGCAGCACGGTGCCGTCGGGCAGGGCGGGCAGATCCGCGCGCCACCACTCGGGCGTGCCGCCTGCCTCCGGCGGTCCGTCCGGTCCTTTGACCATGGCGGCGACTCGAGTGTCCCCCTTGCCAACGCCCGCGCTGCCTTCCGGATACGACGTCCCGCCGGTCGTGTAGTAAACATGGGCGGCGTCGGCTTCGCCCCGATACCCGACTTCGACCCAGATCCGGATCGGCTGGCCGGCGGCATTCTCCGGCGCGGGCTGGAATTGGAGATCGGAGCCGGCGAACTCGACCAGCTCCGCCGGATCGTGGTCCGCCCAATCGACTGCGCCGGTGTCGGTGGTCTCGCCCGCGCCGTCGTTGCGGTCGATCCCCGCCTGCGCGATCGCGACCTCCCAGGTCTCCGCGCCGAGCGATCCGATGATGTTCCGCTCGTTGGATTCGGCGGCGAACTTTTCCGCCGTGCGCTGGACGAAGCGCATCTGCTCGTAGCCGAGGAAGGTGTCGCGGCTGAGCGCGGGGCGGTTGTCGCGCTTGTCGCTGCCCGCCCTGCCCAGCCCCATCTGCGAATTCACATCCACGCCGCCGTCGAGCTTCAGCAAGATGTTGACCGCCGATCCGTCGGACCGCGCGAGGAACGTCAAGTCGGAGCCATCGGTCACGCGCGGGATCTCGACGTCGTGGGCATAGGCGGGATCGCCGTTGCGCCCATCTACGCGGCGGTGCGCCATCTGCGGGGCGCGGGCGCCATTTTGCAAAATCTCGATCGAGCGCACGTCGGCGTCGCCCTGCCAGACGTCCGGCTTCTGCGGGTTCTCCCACGAGAACGCGAAGTATCCGCCGCTCGGAACGATCGGGTGGTTGCCGCTGTCGTCGCGCAGCCGCCGGTCGTTGCCGACGTTGACGTAGAACGGACCGCCGTATTCGGAGTAGTTGCGGAGCCGCGCCCCGGCGGGGAACGTCGTGGTCAAGTCGGGGCGCTGCTGGCCGCCGGTGTAGGGGCGCGCCTGCAGGTGGAGCACGGTGGTGGCGTCCTCGTCGCTCATCCCGCCGTTCTCGGATTTGTCGCGCATCTCCCAGGCGGCGAAACTCTGGTCGTTCCACTTGGGGATCTGGACGCCGCGCACAAAATCGCGCCGCACCGCCAGCGGCGGTCACCCACCGCGCGCCGTATTGCCCCAAAAACGGGACGTAGGACGGCTTCGGAAAGTAGTCAGGACCGCCGGAGATGTTGTAGCCATCGGTGTAGGCGATCGGGATGCCCGCGCGCATCAGCATGTATTGGTGCGCGGTAGGGCGTTCGGAATCCGCCATGTAATTGTTGTCGTGGCTCAGGCAATACATCATCCCGGTATCGACGCCGAAGGTGAACGCGCCCGGCTGGTCGAAGCCCGCCATGCTGTTGCCGATCCCGTTGAAGCCGCCGACGCGGTTGAGGAAATCGTCGTTGGCGATGCGCATCCCGGCGTTGAGATACGGCACCGGATCGGGCGGCGCGCCGAGGTGCTCGCCGAAGAGCAGCGCATCGTCGCGCCCCTGGTTGTTGTTGAAGACGGTGTCGCGGTGGTTGTCCCAGTCGCTAAACCCGCGGGTGATGTTGAACTGCTCCTGGATCTGGCCGGTGTAGCCCCAGTCCACATAGTTTTTGTCGCCGCCCTCCTGTTTGCCGAAAAAGCCGGATGGCACATGCTTGACCGCATCGAGCCGGAAGCCGTCGCACTTTGATTCGTCGATGAACCAGCGGACCGCGCGGTAGAGCATCCCGTTCACGTCCTCGGCGACCGGGTCGCCCGCGGCACCGTTAAACGTGAAAACCGGATTGCCCTCCTGGTTGGTCGCCGCCGGATTGTCGCGGTCGAGGTAATACGCGTTCTTGCCGGGGTGGCGGATCCCGGTCCACTTCGGGTATCCCACCAGCCCTCCGCGCCGTTGCCCGCCTCCGGGTTAAAGCTGATGTTCTGCCCGTTGGCGTTGCCGACCTCTTGGGCGATGTCCCAGGCGAACGGATTGCGGTTGAGCACCTCCCATTCGTTTTGCCAGTTGATGAAATCGGTCGCCTTGCGCCAGCCGCCATCGCTCCGCCGCACGAGGTGGAAGTCCTCCGGCACAAAGCCGGGGATCGAGGAGAAGAGCGTGCCGGGGTCGACCTGTCGAGCAGTACCGCCGTTGTGCGCCATCACGTTGTCGAAATAGACGCGCAGCCCAAACCGGTGGGCGACCGCCATGAGGCGGAGCAGATCTTGCTTCGTCCCGTACTTGGTCGGCACCGTGCCCATCTGGTCTTGGTCGCCGAGGTCGAATCGGTCGAAGGTGTCGAAGCCGACCGAATACGTGCCCGCCGATGCCTTGAACGGCGGCGGCAGCCAAAGCGACGTAGCCCGCCTCGGCGACCTCCGGGATGCGCCGGGCGATCTCGTTCCACGAGGTGTTGAAATACTGGAGGATCACTTCCTCGCCGCGGGCGGCAGCGGCGGCGGCACCAGCAGGGGCGAGCGCGAGGGCAACGCGATGGAACATGGAAGACATGGGGGCGGGGTTCCGGCAAGTCTTCCCCAGATCACCCGCCGCCGCCAGCTTCCTGAAGCGGCGTGCACCTTGGGGATCGCCGCCGTTCCTGCCCGCACAGCTAGCGCGCATCGCTGACGGTTTGGCGAAACGTCGCGATTCCGTTCTCCCTCCTAGCTAGGAGGAGACTTGCGCCGCGACGCCCCGATTCCATCGCCGAACCGATAAAAGCCCCCGCGTTTCAGGACCGGACTGCCGCTCCGGACTGCCGCTCCGGACTGCCGCCCGCATTGCCGCGCCTGAGTCAGCTTGGACCCTTATCCTCTCGCGACGGTCAGCGCCGGAGCCGGGGCGGCGGGGATCAATTTCGGAGCGGATGCGGCGGGTTTCGGTTCCGCCGGAGCCGGGGCGACGCTTGGTTTGGGCGCATCGGGCTTTTTCTCGATCAAGGCGGGGACATCGCGCTTGGCGGTCGGCTCGGCTTTGATCTCGCCGGCTTTCACCTCCGACCGGCGGAAGCGACCTTTGGAAAACAGGAACAGGAGGAAGCCCGCCCCCATCGTCGCGACGGCCGCGATCTTGACCGCCTCGATCGGGGCGACCGGCTCCGGGTGCGCGACCCAAGCGGGCAGCGGCGCGATTTCAAAAATGCCTGCCGCGCCGTGGTTCCAGAACGTGTAGCCGAAAGATCCGAGGAGGGTGCCGAGCACCGGGATGCCGAGCCACCAGCCCCATGGCTTGAGCGCCAGCGCGCCGAGGGCGGCGATAAAGGCAAGGCCGCCTAGCGCGTAGGCGAGGATCTCACCCGCTTGCGTGCCCGGCCAGATCCGGCTGGCGAAATCGCCGAACCACGGCAGGAAGCCGCCCAGCATGGCGAAGGCGGGCACGACCATCGCGGAGACGAGCAGCGCGGTGCCGCCGATCGACGACCCGATGCTCCCGCGGTCCGGAGCCGCCTTCGGGTTCGCGTGTTCACAGGTCCGCCGGACCGCCGGGCTGGTGAAGTATCCGACGAGGATGCCGGGGACGCCGAGCAGGAGCAGCGCGCCGCCCAGCGTGAGCGAGGTGTCGGCCGCCGCGTCCGATGCGCCGGGCACCATGGCGAGGAACGCCTCGCGATAGAGGTCCTGGTGCATGACGATGAGCGTGTAGGCGGCGATGCCTTTCAGCAAGGCGATGGCCCCGGCTCCCAGCGCCAGGCGCCGCCCCCAGCAGCGGCGGCGGGACACGCCGTAGCCGAGGATCAGGTAAAACAGCGCCCCCACGCCAAATATCCACAGCAGGGCGGACGACGTCTTCCACCCCGCTTCATCGTAGCGGTCCGGGTGCAAGAAATACGTCATCATGCCGGCGAACCCGGCGGCGATGCCGAAGAGCAGGAAGAGCGCGCCGAAGAAGGCGAGGGATCCAGTCCGATCCCCGGAGGATTTTGAGGTGCGTTTTGCCATAGCGTGGAGAGGGGTTGCCTAGTTGGGCTGCGCCGGGATAAAAGACGAAGCCACAATGGATTACGCACCGCCAAGTAGCGATATTGCGAAGAAATTCCCGCCGTTATCCCCAGCCAAAAAAACGCCGCCCCCTACATCAGGTGGGTCGCAATCGTGAAATAGATGACCAGCCCGAGCACATCGACCAGCGTGGTGATCGCCGGGCTGGCGACGACCGCCGGGTCGATCTTGGTCAGGCGGGCGAGCATCGGCAAGCCGGCTCCAACCATCGTCGAGCAAGTGATCTGGGCGGCGAGCGAGAGCGCGACCACCCCGGAGATGTGGAGCAGCTCGCTCAGATCGGGGCGGCCGAAGCCCGGCGGGGTGATCAAGCCGAAGCGCACCTGGAGGAAGATGCAGGCTCCCAAGCCGACGCCGAGCATCACACCGACCGCGAATTCCTTGCGCATCACCTTGGCGAAATCCGAGAGCTGGAACTCGCCCAGCGCCATCGCCCGGATCACCATGGTCGCGGCTTGCCCGCCGGTGTTGCCGCCCGCCGCCACGATCATCGGCAGGTAAAGCGCGAGGATGAAGTCCGCCTTGAGCGTCGATTCATAGTGGAGGATCACATAGCCGGAGATGATCCCGAGGAGCGCCAGCCCGAGCACCCACGGGAAGCGCCGCCGCAGGTGCATCCACGCCGGCGTATCGAGGTAACCCTCCTCCGGCGTCTCCCCGGCGATGGCGGCGGAGCGCTCGAAGTCCTCGGTCGATTCCTCCTCCACGATCTCGAGGGCGTCATCGTGGGTGATGATACCGAGCAATTTGTTGTCCGCGTCGATGACCGGCAGGGCGACGAGATCGTATTTCGCGATCATCTGCGCGGCCTCCTCCTGGTCGGCATCGGCGCGGATGGCGATCAGTTCGTCGTCGATGATCTCGCTGATCCGGCGGCTGCGTTTGTTGAACGTCAGGTCGCGGAGCCGGACCTTGCCGACAAAGCGATGCTGGTCGTCCACCACGAAGATGCGCGAGAGGATCTCGGCGTCCTCGCTCTGGCTGTCCAGGCTGGCGATCGCCTCGCGGATCGTCATGCCCTCGTGCACGGTGGCGAGCGATGTCGTCATCCGCCCGCCCGCCGTGTCCTCCGGATATTGCAGGAGCCGCCGGGTGAGCGCCTGCCGCGATTTGGAGAGCAGATGCAGGTAGGAGAGCCGCTTCTGCTCGTCGACATCCTGGAAGAGATCGACCGCGAAGTCGTCCGGCAGCAATTCGAGCACCGCCTTGCGCCGGTCGGCGGGCAGGGCGTCGAGCACCTCCTCCGCGACGGGCAGCGGCAGGTATTCGACCATCTCCGCCTTCGTCTCATCGCTCCAGGTGCCGCAGCAATTCGGTCCGCTGCGCGGCTCCGTCGTCCAGCTCTTGGTAAACTCGGCGGTATCCGCCTCGTGCAGGGCCGACAAAAACTCCGCCGCCGCTCGCCGTCGGCAGAGGCGAGCGCTAGGCGGAGGTCGTTGAGGACGGATTCGACGGCTTGCATGACCGCAGGTTAGAGGGCGATGCCGATCCGGCAAATTCCCGCATGTGAAATGTGCGCCGCCGGTCAGGATGGCTTGGAAAGCCGGGCGCCGATGGAGGGCGACGCGCTTGTCGCCTTGGAGGACGCGCGCCGGTCGCCATGGCGCGGATCATTTCAGGCGAGGTCGGTGCCGCTGACCGAAGACGGCAGGAGTGCCGTCTCTACATTGCGCGCGGCAGCGGCAGCGACCTTGTAGAGGCGACGCGCTTGTCGCCTTGGAGGACGCGCGCCGGTCTCGCCATGGCGCGGATCATTTCAGGCGAGGTCGGTGCCGCTGACCGAAGACGGCAGGAGTGCCGTCTCTACGTTGGGCGCGGCGGCGGCGACAGCAGAGGCGACACTCTTGTCGCCTTGGAGGACGCGCTCGGTCTCGCCATGGCGCGGATCATTTCGGGCGAGGTCGGTGCCGCTGACCGATGACGGCGGGCAGGGCGTCGAGCACCTCCTCCGCGACGGGTAGCGGCAGGTATTCGACCATCTCCGCCTTCGTCTCATCGCTCAGGTGCCGCAGCAATTCGGTCCGCTGCGCCGGCTCGTCGTCCAGCTCTTGGTAAAGCTCGGCGACATCCGCCTCGTGCAGGCCCGACAAAAACTCCGCCGCCCGCTCGCCGTCGGCAGAGGCGAGCGCTAGGCGGAGGTCGTTGAGGACGGATTCGACGGCTTGCATGACCGCAGGTTAGAGGGCGATGCCGATCCGGCAAATTCCCGCATGTGAAATGTGCGCCGCCGGTCGGGATGGCTTGGAAAGCCGGGCGCCGATGGAGGGCGACGCGCTTGTCGCCTTGGAGGACGCGCGCCGGTCTCGCCATGGCGCGGATCATTTCAGGCGAGGTCGGTGCCGCTGACCGAAGACGGCAGGAGTGCCGTCTCTACATTGCGCGCGGCGGCGGTCGTCCGCCCACCGATCCCGATGCCCGATCAGCGCCGCAGCGGGATCGTGATCGTCAGGCCGGCGGCGCGTTCTTCGAGGCTGGTCCTGTTTGGGACGTGGCACTTGAGGCACTGGTTGTGCAGGCGGATGCGACCCGTGAATTGGTAGCGATCTTTCCCGATGGACTCGACCGATTGCTCGCCGGCGCCGAGCGCCTTGACCGCGCTTTCCTCGTGGGCGTCCCGCGCCTTGTGGTCCACATCCATGACCTTGGCGTTGACCGCCAGCCAGTGCAATTCCACGCCCCACGTCCGGGCGATCTCGGCAAAGACATCCTCCAGCGACTGCGAGGGCAGGTTCAGGTCTTCGTCGTCGCCAAAGAAATCGCGGTGCATGACCTGAAGCGCGCCATTGGCCATCTCGTAGAGCAGCTTCGCCCGCGCGCGGGCTTCCTCCGGCGTGGCGGGCAGGCTCGCTTTGGCTTCGGCGGAAAGCGCGGGCTTCGACGCCGCCTCGCCGGGATCCGGCGGATCGGCGGGCGCCCCGGGGGCGGCGGCGAAAACGACGCCGAGCGCGATGGCGGACGCCCGGGAGACCCTCCGTTGGAGAGATGGGATGGATTTCATGCGATGGAGAGGCTGACGGTTGGGGCGACCATCAGGCTAACGCACCGCTGCGCGGCGATCTATCCTTCCAGTGGTGGTTCCCCGGAGCCACCGCCATTCGCCCCGGCGTCCCCCTTCCGCCGCGCGGTGTTTTCGATCACCGATTCGTTGTCGCTCTCGTCCCGCGCAGAACGCTTGTAGATCTGGTTGGCGACGATCATCACCACGAGGAGCACGGCGCCGATCCCGAACAAGATCATGTTGATCGTCCCGAGGTTGCTGCCCCCTTCCTCCGCATCGCCGCCGCTACCGGAATCGCCGCCATCGGCTGATGGTGCCGGGCGCGGCTTTTTCTCGGTGTCTTTCTTCGCCGGCTTCTTATCCGGCTTGGGGGGCGCCTCATTTTTGCCGGAGCCTTCCGCTTTGTCGTCCTTGGCGGGCTTCTCCTCTTTGCCTTTGTCCTTTCCATCGTCCTTCGGATCTTTCCGCATTTCCGTGGAGGGCGCGGGCACCTCGGTCGGCGGCGGCTGGTTGGCGGCGTCGAACGCCGCTTTCTTCTCCTCGATCTCCGCAAGGAGTTCTTTGTGGTAGGCGGAGTTCTTGTTGCCCATCAGGTCGATGGCGCGCTGCAAGGTGATCAGGGCTACCTGATACTGCCCGTCGGCGAGGTGCTTGTTCGCCTGCTCGGTCAGCTTGGCGATATCAGAAAGCCCGCTCACGTTGTATTTCGCCACGCGGTCGCGCTCTTTCTCGACAGTCTGCTTGGCTTCCTCGAGGTGCCGCAGTTCGTAGCGGTAGGTGTCCAGCCAGACCGCTTTGGCATCTTTTTGCATCTTCCGCTTTTCCTCGACTGCCGCCGCCTCTTTGGCGATGGCGTCCTCGGCGATCTTGCGGTCCGCCGGGGTCGCGCCTTGCAGGTCTCGCTCGCGGTCTTTGGTGATGACCGGGTGGCGCAAGATGCCTTCTTCGAGCTGATCCTCGTAGCCATCGAGCGCCCGCCGGTAGTCGAGGATCGCATTCGGGAAGGCGACCGCGTTCGGGAAGTCCTTCTCGATCGCGAGGAAAGCCCGGAGCGCCTCCAGGAATTCGCCATCGGCGATCAAAAGCTCCATCCGCTTCTCGGCGGCGCGGGCGTCGAAGTTATATTTGTTCTGCTCATACTCCGCGCGCCCGATCCACTTTTGGTCGATCTTCTTGGCCCCGCCCGCGACCTGCTTCTTCTCCTGCCCGAGCTGCTCGATCGTCGCCCTCACTTTCGCCGCCTCCGGGTAGTTCGGATATTGCTCGAGGAACTTTTCGAGCGGCTGCATCAGCCGGGTGTAATCCGCCTCGGACAGCAGGTCGGGCGTCGTCTCCAGCGCGCCGAGCTTGAGCGCGTCGAACGCCTCGTCCTCCGGCTTTGAAATAACAACCTCCTCGACCTCGGTCATCGGGAACGTCGAGATGTCTTTGACCGTCGGGGTCCGGTTCCACTCGATCGTCACCGAGGAGGCATTCTGGCTCAGGACTTTGCCTTGGATCGGCTTCCTCTGCGGGTTCTTGAACTTCACCGTGTCGCCTTGGGCGAACGGAACGACCCAAAGGGCGGCGGCAGCGAGCGGGAGGAGGAATCGGCGCACAAACATGGGGGGGAAACGTGGGAGATTGGGGCGGGGAGTTTCTAGCGAAAGCCAACCCGATTGTGTAGCGGAAATTCGGGGGGCAACAAGGATGTTTTCTCCGGGGCCGCCGGCGGCGGGGGTGTGTGGATCGCAGATTTTTCAGCCCGGCGGGGGGCGCGCGCGGAGATTGTGTGTATAATGCGGCGCAGCCCGGCGGCTGCCAACCCTATGAAAACGGAACCCAGATTCTATTGGGCGGCTGTCGCGGCGGCCGCAGGTCTCGCCCTCTCGGACGCGCCGTGCCAGGCGCAAGACGCCGCCGAAATGGCATTCGCCAACGCCGAAGCCGTCGCCAAAGCGCTTGAGGAGGGCAGGGAAAGCGACGCCGAAATGCTGGCGGGAGCCGAACTCAAGGCGCACGCCGCGCGGCTGCTCGCCGGCTACAGCGACGAGACCGCCGAGGACTGGGAGGCGCTGGACGCCGCCCCGATGCTCCGCCAGTCCGCCGAACAATACCAGATCGGCGAAAAGCTCCTGGCGGCGCTCGCCCCGGACGGTGCGGCTGACGCCGCCGCCCACATGGAGTTTGGGGCCGTCTGCGAGCTGCTCGGCGACGAGGAGCGCGCGGCGGCCGCCTACGGGAAGGCGCTTTCGCTGGACGCCGCCGGCGCCTCCGGCAAGGTGCGGGTCCGCCTCGCCTACGTCCTCGCGGATTCCGATCCCGTCCGGGCGGTCGGCTTGCTCGGCGACCTCGAACCGGAGCAGGTCGCGCAAAGCGGCCAGGTGATCGCCGGGGCGCTCGATCAATTCGACCTCGAAACCCGCGTGGCGGCTGCCGCCGCGGTCGCCGATCTGATCGAAGCCAAGCCCGCCTTGATTGGCGAGCAGCCGTGGTGGATCGCTGGGCTGCTCGACGCCCTGGCCAACGACCCCCAGGACGGAACGCCGCTACTCTATCGAAAAAATCCGGCACCGGGCGGTGGATCGCCGCAGGGGGTCGATCCCGCGCTGGCCGCCGCGCACGACCGGATCTGCCGCGCCGCATTGGGCAATCCCGCGCTGGGGGAAGATGCGTTCCGGAGATTGGCGGCAAATGCCGGTTCAGGCGGCGACGGGCTGCCCGCACTCGCCCGCAAGGCGCTGCTCGCCGCCGCAGACCGGCCCGCGGTCAGGACAATCACCCGGAGTTCTCGCGAGCGGGGGGAAGCCAGCGCCGGGCAATGGGCTGACATGCCCTCCCCGGCGGAGTTCCTCGCGCGCGCCGATCCCGCCGCCGCAGACCGGTCCGCCGCCGAACTGCGCGCGGTCGGCAAAATGGTAAAAGCGGCCGAGGTCGAGGCGTGGGCGGCGCTCGAGCGCTGCGACGCGGCCGGCTTCCCCAAAGCGATGGTCGCCTTGCTCAAAACCCTGACCCCAGAGGGCTGGCCTCTCCCGCACCCCGAGGAATTCGGGACCGCCCTCGCCTGCCTCGAACGCCGAGGCTTGGACGCCGACCTCTCCCCGATCTACGTGCCCTCCGTCATGCAAGCCTTCGCCCTCCAGCACGAGGGCAAGTTCGGATTCTATGACGGGATGAGGGTCGAGCTGGCGGGCTACGCCCGGCACGCGCTCGAGTCCGGCGGCCCCGCGGCGCTCGGCTCCCTCATCGACCAGCTTTCAAAGCGCTGCTTCGGCCGCCCCGGCGGCGGTGCCGAGAAGCTCGCCGAAATCCTCGCCCCGCGCGACCCGAACCAACACGTCGAATTCTTCCGCCCCGACGCCAAACCCGATCCCGCCGAGTTTTACGCGGACTCGCTCAAGTCGTTCGCCGATGACCCGAGCCTCATGCTCGCCACGCTGGAGAAATTCGAGCGCGACTATGCGGAGCAGCCCGACCTCGCCGCGCGGGCGGCAGCCTTGATCGAATGGGGCTGGACCACCGAGAAGGAAATCCGCGAGCGCTTTGTCAACGATCCCCAGTGGGGGGCCGCCTTCCTCGAATCCTCGCCCTTCCTCAAGGACCTCGGGGCGTTTCGCCTCTGGCCGAATCCCGACGAACTCCAGACCTCGATCGGATTCCTCGCCCTGCAAGGCGCGTCCCAGGCGATCCGGAGAGGCGGGGAGAGCGCCGCGCCCTACCAGCGGCTCCTCAGCGGCGAGCCGCCCTTCGGTGCCGCCCTGCTCCGCCGACTGACCGAGGATCGCACCGACTACGAGGGGCTGCTCCAGACGCTCGCCGAGTTCAACGACAAAGCCGCCGCCATGCCCGAGGCGCGCCGGATCGAGATCGCCGCCCTCGCCCAAGCATTACGCGAGGACTCCGGCCCGAGCCGCCTGTCCGGCGGCATGAGAGAGCAGGCCGCCCGGCTGGACCAAGCGTGGAAGGCCCACCAAGCCGCCCTCGCCGCCAAAGCGGGGGCGAATTCCGTCGCGGCGCTGAAAGGTCGCGCGGAAGCGGAGTTGCTCGATCTCATCCAGACTGATCCCGCCGAAGCGATGGCGCTGCTCACCAGGCTCAAGGTCGCCCTCCAGGACGAACAGGCGGAGCAGTTGCGGCAGCGCGCCGAGATCGAGAAGGCGCTGGCGCAGGGCATGGTGCGCCGCTATTCGACCGGAGGCGGGCATTCCGACGATACGATGCGAGTCCTGAGGGAGGCACTTTCGATGGAAAAGCTGCGAATGCTGCTGGACGACAAGGAAGAAGGCGCGCAGAACAAGATCCGGCCGCTGATGAAGGTGCTCAAATTCGTCGCGGAAGCCGCAGCGGACCCTGATACCGGCATCCCCGGCGACAGCGGTCTAGAGTATCTCATCAACGAGATCCTGATCGTCGCGTTCGACCCGTTCGAGGGCCACACGCTTTCCTACCTTTTGGCCGCCGGGCACACGATGCAGGATGAGATCCCGCGCGACCTGGCCCCTGCGCTGTTGCCGGGATTCAGCCGCTGGGTCCGCGGTCTGAATTTTACGAGGAATATGTCCCGGCAACAGACCGCGGACCAATTTCGCAAAATGACCTCCGATTTCTTTGCGGGCGCGGACAAGGTGGGCGGCCCCAACGGTTGGCACAACGATTTTGCGATGATGTTGCTGATCGACGCAGACGCCCGGTCTCGCGAGACCGCCAAAGGGATCAAAGAAAAAGACCAGATCCCGGATGCCCAAAAGTATTTCCTCGCGGTCATCGAAGACAAGAGCGTGCCTGCGGGTATTCGGGCCGCCGTAGCAGGATCGCTGCTCGGGCGCCTCGGGGGCAACGGAGCAGAACCTCCTTTTATCCTCGGCGCCATGCGCGCCTTGCAGGCGGCGGCACAAGCTAAAGCACCGGTCGAGGAAGACTTTGTCGCGGCAATCTTGAATGCCGCCAACCGCCGCAGCGAGGGAGGCGAGTACGACCTCGAACGAGGGTTCCTCGCTTCCTCGCTGGAACCCCTCTATCTGCCCGAAGAGAAAGTGAAACAAGCCGGGGCGGGGCTTTTTATGACGATCCGCCACCATCCGCTGCTCCCTTATGTGATTCTCGCGCTGAACGGAGGGCAATCCGATCTGGCCAGGAAGGTGGTAGAGCGCTACAAAGACCATGCCGATGCCGGCTGGATCGCGGAGCTGATCGTCCACGGGCAAGACGAGATCGCCCGCGACATATTCTACGCCCAAGGCTTCGAACTCGCCGAATGCGTGCGGGATGGCGACCATGGGCGATTCCCCGACGACCTGACCCTGGACCGGGTCGGGGGCTTCGCCGCCAGCTTCGAGGACAAAGAAGACGGGGCGCTCGCCGAGATCATCCTGATGATGATGTGGGAGCCGAATGGGAGTCAAGCTCCCGAGGAGCGCCGCCGGCGGCAGCGGATCATCCGGATCGCCAAGTCCTTCGACGCGGCGAAATTCCCCACGCGCGAAAAGCGCGAGGTGGCGCTCGACGCGATCAGCGCCCACGTCATCGGCGCGTCCGCAGCCAAAGCCGCCCTCCAAGAGATGGCCGAAAACCAGAGCTACCTCCGCGTCTTGAACCTTTCGGATTGGGATCTGCAAGAGCGGCGCAAACGGCTGCATCTCGCCTATCACAAAGCGTGCCTTTCCAGCGGCGACCCGGTGCCCCTGAAGACCTGCCTCGATGAGCTGCTCCCCTTGGCCGCTCAGCCCGGCGACGAGTATGCGCAAGAAATCGACGAGATCCTGAAGTCGGCGGAGAACCAGTGTTTTTGGGACTTTGGGCTCTGGGATGAAAAACACGCCGGTGAGATCCTGGGCTACTGGCGCTCTTCCTCGCCGACCTGCGCCTGCGGGAGAATGTTGAAAATTTCACCGCACGCGCCGGATTTATCGCCAGCCTTCATGCGCTCGCCGCCCAGAATGGAGCGCTCGCGGCGGCGCTCGACGCGATGCCCGACGATCATCGCGACGCCATCCTCGATCTGACGAAAGGCGCGTCCCTAGAGCAGACCGCCGACCGCTATGTGAAGCCTTATTTCGAAACCGCCGGGGACGGGCGCGATCTATTTCGCCGCGTCTTCCTGAGAAACCTAGCGGCCAATCCGCTTCGATTTGCCTTTGAGATCCCCGTGCTCAAAAGGAACGGCTGGATGGCGGATGACGATGACGCCCACATCGCCGAGGCTCTCCTAGCGGGCGGCCCCAATGACCCGAAGGCACCGGCCATCGCCGAAGGCTACGCCAAGGAGGGCGAGGCTGGATCGGCGATCGACCTCTGCCGCCGCGCGATGGCCGCCGCGAAGGACGATCCCCTCGCATTTCCGCCGCGCGAATTCCGCAAGGTCGCCGCGGCGCTGGTGAAAGTGGAAGCGTTCGGCGAAGCCTTCTCATTGCTGGTCGAGGCCGCCGATTTCTCCCAGCGCCGCCTCTTGACCGAAGACGCCTACCTCTTGGAGGGAGCCGCCGCCTATCACGCCCGGCTTCTCGCCCGGGACGGCGGCTCGCTCGCCGGCGTCCACCTCTCGGCTCAAGCGCGCGAGGCGCTGGGCGGCAGCCCGTCGCCCTATCGCTTCCTCAATGCGGCGCGGGGATTCTACGGCTACGGCGAATTCCTGCACAAAGCCGGCGAGGACGGTAAGGCAACCCTCTGCATCCAGTTGGCCCACCTAGCCGGAGAGATACATCGCCGCGCCGAGGGCGGCCAGCCGCCGCCGTCCGTCAATCCGGCGTTTGACGCGCGCAGCCTGCTCGCCGCGTGGTCCGGCGGCATCGGCGATGCTGACCCGATCATTGGGTTCGGTTCGGAGTGGCGATTTTCCGCGGGCCACCAGCGCCCGCCCGGAGGTTGGACCCAGCCGGAATTCGCCGCTGCGGACTGGGAATCGGGAGCCGCCCCGATCGGATACGGCGACGACGACCTGCGGACAAAATTCGCGAAATCCAAAGGCGGCAGATCGGTGCTCCATCTCTTCGCGGTCCGCGATTTCGAGATCGCCGACCCTGCCGCCGCTGGTCCGTTACTCGCCGCAGTCATCCGCGATGACGGCTTAGTCCTCTATCTCAACGGCATGGAGGTCGCCCGAGAGAATATCCCAGACCTTCCGCTAGTGGGCGAAACGCACGCCCTATGGGCAATCGGCGGCGACATGGAACGCGTGCCGGTTCTCGTCCCGCTCCCAGCCGATCTCCTCAAGCCCGGCAAAAACCGCCTCGCCGCCGAGGTCCACCAGTTCGATGAGAACAGCACTGATCTCGCTTTCGACCTCAGCCTTCTGAAGAACGCAACCGATCCGATGGCGGGCGCCGCCGAGTTGACGGACGAGGCGCTGTCCGCCGGGCTGGGCGAGGCGTGGACCAAGGTGCCGGAAGCCCTGCGGAAGGAGATCCTGGCATCGCCAATCCGATAGCGCATGGGTTCGAGCGGTCTCTCGCCGCATTTTTTTGCGTGATCAGCCTGCTCTGAACCGTTAAGGTCCATCAAAGGATTACCAAAACAGCCCCACGAAATTATGTTCCGAATCCCCGGCCAACCCGGCATCGACCTCTGCGACCCGCACCTGCGCCCCACCCGCCGCGATTTTCTCCGCGTCGGTGGATCGGGGATGCTCGGCATGACGCTCGGCTCGCTCTTCCAGACCAAAGCGATGGCGTCGGCCAGCGGCGCGCCCGGCTGGGGCAAGGCGAAGAGCGTGATCATGGTTTACCTGCAGGGCGGCCCGAGCCACCTGGACCTGTGGGACCCGAAGGAAAACGTGCCGGACAATGTGCGCTCCGCCTTCAAGCCGATCCCGACGAAGATCCCCGGCGTCAATTTCACCGAGCTGCTCCCGAACCTGGCCAAGGTGAACGACAAGTTCACCATGATCCGGTCGATGAGCTATACGCCGAACGGATTGTTCAACCACACGGCGGCGATCTACCAGATGATGACCGGCTACACGACCGACAAGGTCAGCCCGTCCGGCCAGCTCGAGCCGCCCAGCCCGAAGGACTTCCCGAACTTCGGCTCGAACATCGTGCGCATCCGCCCGCCGGAGGAGCCGATGCTCCCCTTCGTCATGCTGCCACGACCGCTCCAGGAAAGCAACGTGGTCGGCAAGGGCGGCACCGCCGGATTCCTCGGCAAGGGCTACGATCCCTACACGCTCTATCCGGACGGCGATGACATGGACATGGAAAAGATGTCGCGGATCAAGA
>JAWLBD010000064.1:0-30948 GCA_041395145.1 Verrucomicrobiales bacterium
GCGCGCTTCAGCATGGCGCCGAACCGGCTGCACATCGCGCTGGTCGGGATCGAGAAAGTCGTGCCGCGCGACCGGGATCTCGCGGTGTTTTTGAATTTGCTCGCGCGGTCGGCGACGGCGCAGCAGCTCACTGTTTACACGCAGTTCATCAACGGGCCGCGCGGCGCGGGGCAGCCATCTGGACCGGAGGAGATGCACGTCATATTCATGGACAACGGGCGGACGGGGGCGCTCGGCTCCGATTGCCGGGAGATCTTGCGCTGCATCCGCTGCGGCGCCTGCCAAAACGTTTGCCCGGTCTATCGGCAGGCGAGCGGCCACGCCTACCGCGCCGTCTATGGCGGTCCGATCGGCGCGGTGCTCTCGCCGCTCCTCGCCGGCGAGCGCTTTGCCGATCTCGCCGACCTGCCGCGCGCCTCCAGCCTGTGCGGCGCATGCAACGAAGTCTGCCCGGTCGACATCCCGATCCCGGACCTGCTCCTGCGTCTGCGGAACAAAGCGAAGCGCGAGGGCGTCCGGTCGCCGGGCACGCCGCCGATGGCTCCGTTCGCCGCGCTGGCGACCTCGCCCAAACTCTGGCGCGCGGCGATGAATGCCTCCCGCGCGATGAACCACATCCCGGCGAAACTCGTGCCCGCCAAGCCGCTCCAAGATTGGCTCGCCTTGCGCACGCTGCCGCGCTGGCGGGGCGGCGAATTCCGCCGCTGGGTGCGCGACCGGAGCTGACGCAACCCCGAGATTTTTTCTTCGCCTCAAAAAGAACGCCCTCCCCAGAATGGAATTCCGATCCGGGGGAGGGCGCGAGATAGGATTGTCCAATCTAGCGGCGGCGGCGGATCAGCATTGCCCCGAGACCGGCGAGCAGGGTGAAGGCGCGGGTCGGCTCCGGGATGATCGCATTGTGTCCGTTGGCGAGAAGCTGGACCTGGAAATCGGCGAGGGCGGTCGGGTAGATGGCGACTTCGTCGAGGACGCCTTGAAAATCGTGGTTGACGCTATTTTGCCGGGTTCCGATTATAAATGGATTGTTTGGCTGAAATCCACCTCTGGTGCCAGATGCCGCCAAAACGCCATTCACGAGAATCTGGGAGACGCCATCTTGGTAGCGGAACGTGACATGTTGCCAATTTCCATCGGCGAGCGGGGCATTCGCGCCACCTGCAGCTAGGTCCTGACCCCAATGCCCCATGTGCCAGTTCGACCCACGGATGCCGTCGTGAAGACCATTCCCGCCGGTTTGTCCAAAGATAAACTGATCCCCGGCACCGTTCGTCTGGCTCCAGTTTACCCACGCTGACATGGTGTAGTCTGACATCGGATTCGGACCTGGTCCGGTCGTGTTTAGAGTCATCCCGATGGAGGTTGGCGTGATCGTCGTGGTAATGAAATCGCTGACTCCGTTCAGTTGAAGGGCGCCACTCGGAGATCCGCCGCCCGGTGCTCCAGCGACAAATTCAGTATTGGCATCGGCATTGACCAAGGTTCCAACACCGCCGGCGGTCCCCAAATTTGCCAAGGAATTATTGTCGAAATCGAAATAGATCGCCGGGGTGACAGCAGCGCAAAGGCTCGCGGAAGCAGCGATAAGACAGGCAGAGAGAATGGTTTTTTTCATCATCGGACCGATTTTGGTGAATTTGGGGATGGCTCGCAATCAAAAATTTCGCTTTTAATCCAATTAACAAAAACGCCCTCCCCAACGAATGGGGAGGGCGTCCTTTGAGAGTTGGAGAAATTTAACTCTAGCGGCGGCGCCGGGCGAGGACGGCACCTAGACCGATCATCGCGAATACGATGCGGGAAGGTTCGGGAACCTGAAGCCGGAATGGTGGCGGCGTCGCGTCATATTGGGAGGCGTCGAGGAAATTCGTGATGCTAGCGGGATCGGAGCTGAAGACGAAGCCGAGGGTTGGGGACCAATTGGCTGCACCAGCCGGGGTGTTTTGACCGGACGCGCCCGCCGTGCCGGCCCCGTTGGAGAAACGGATCTCAAGATCATGCCAGCCATCGCCATCAGGACCCATGCCCATCGATAGGCTGCCTGTTGAAACGGCGGTGTTCCAGGTGCCGTCATTCAGGACAAGGGTGCCGTCGACCGTGACCCTGGTCCGGTCATCGACGTTTTCAGCGAAGGCAAAGACGCCATCGGCATCCCAGAATTGCCCCGTGTAAACGAGGGTGGTGTTGCCCGCCCAAGGAAAGGTGTTTTGGAGATTTCCGCCCCGCCAAGTCGATTGGAGGTTCCCGGACGGATCGCCGTTGATCCCAAGATCGTAAAAGTAGGCAGCATTGGTGGGGGCGGTCGTCGAATAAGTGAATGCTGACGTTGTGGTGTCGTCTGCATTACCAGAGATGATCCGCTCATATAGCCCCGGGTAGGGTCCGATGGCCGAACTGGCGGACAAAGCGGAAGAGGCGGCGGCGAGAGAGAGGAGGGTTGCGGCGAGGTAGTGGGGTTTCATGCAGGAGCGAAAAATTAGGGGTTTCTGAGTTTATAAATCGTTTTCTGAGAATGTGTAAAGAAGGATTTTTGCCCTAATGGTATCATTTGCTTGCCGCCTCTGATAGGCGGATGACCTCGGCGGTCTGTTCGGGGGTGATTCGTTCTGCGACAAGCGCCTGGTCGAGGAATGCCTTGGCTTGCGCGGGATCTTCGCGGAGGAGGGAAATCTTGGCGAGGGCGATGGGCGCGGCGGCATCATCCGGTTCGAGGGCGAGCGCCTTTCGGTAGGCGGCCTCGGCATCGGAGAACCCGCCTTTCTCGGCCAGCGCGGCTCCGTAGGTGCGCCACGCCTCGGCGTCGTCCGGGGTCAGATCGACGAGCTTCGCCAGCGGGCCGACTGCCTCATCCGCGCGGCCGGATTTGAGCAAGAGGACGCCGAGGTTCTGGAGCGGGGCGGCGTAGGCGGGATCGGCGGCGCTGGCGCTGCGGTAGCTCGCTTCGGCGCCGAAGCGGTCGCCGCTCTGCTGGAGGACTGCGCCGAGGTTGTTGAGCGACTGGGCGTGCTCAGGATCGATGGCGAGCGCGCGCTCAAACCAGCGCTGCGCCTCCGGGAACCTGCCCGCTTTGAGGAAGTCTGCGCCGCAGCGGTGGGCGACGAAAAGCCGGGTCGCGTCCGGCAGCTCGCCTGCCCAGAGGTCCTCGGCCAGCGCGGCGGCGTCGTCGATCCAGCCGAGGTCCGAGAGGCGGGCGAAGTAGTTGGCCGGGCTGAAATAGAGGCGCTCGGAGCGGATCCATCGCCCCGGATAGGGCGCGGCAGCCGCCTCGCGATCCGCGCCGCCTTCGACCGCCTGAAAATGCGCGATCACCTCGGCGGCGGCCGCCTCGCCCCGATAGACCGAGATCAGCTTGCCGCCGGAACCGACGAGGAAGCTGGCGGGCACCGGCAGGTGGTAGGGGCGGTAGTAAAACTCCCGGTGCAGGACCTGGAACTTCTCCAGCGTCTCCTCGGTCGCCATGCCGCCGCCGTGGGGAAAGCGGATCTGCTGAAGGAAGGCGAGCGCCTCCGCCGGGCTGCCGGGTGTGCTGCCCAGCCCGTCGATGGCGAGGGCGAGGACGCGGATGCCGGCGGCGTCGAGCTGCGGCTTGGCGGCGGCGAGCGCGCGCAGCTCGGCGGCGCAGGTCGGGCAACTGCTCGCCCACAGGACGACGAGCGCCTTTTCGGGCATCGCCTGGACGCGTCCGCCGTCGAATTTCTCGAACGATAGGATCGGGGACCGGATCTCGGTGGGGAAGACGAGGGCGGCGCGCGAAGACTCTACGCGACGTCCACGGAGCCTTCGGTGCCAGCGGCGGCGCGGGCGGCGCGACCTCCCCGGCTTCGAGCTTGCCCGATCCCTGCGCGATCCGGTAGAAGCCGCCCGCCTTCGCCGCCCCAAAGTCCTCCGCCGCCCCGCCCAGGCGCACCGAGACCTGCGCGACGCTGCTTTCGGCACCGAGTCCGAAGTGCAGCCACTTGCTCGACTGGCTGGCAAAGCCATCGCCCGCGCGCAGCATCTGGCTTTGCCGGACGCCGCCTGCGCTCACGATTTCGACCGTCGCGCCGATGGCGTCGCGGTTGCAGGCGGTGCCGGTCAGTTTGAAGGCGATGAAGTTGGCTCCCGCAGATTGGTTGCGCAGAAAGCGGACGGTTGGCGCGGTGCGGTTGGAGATCCAGAAGTCGAGGTCGCCGTCCCGGTCCCAATCGACGCTTAGCCAGCCCGCGCCCGTCGTCGGGAAGTCGAAGCCGCTGAGCGCGCCGACGTCGGCGAAGCTGGTGCTGGCGCTGGAGCCGCCGAGGTTGAGGAAGCAGAAGTTTCGCTCGCCGCCGCTGAGCGAGATGCCGAGGCGCATCATGTCCTGAGGTCGCCGAGCGCCTTCTGGAATCCCTCGGCGGCGGTTCCGCTGCCCAGTTCGGTCGGACCTTGCGGCAGGACCTGCCGCCACCAGAAGCTTCACAAATCCCCGCTGCCCGGGCTGGTCTGGAATCCATTGACGCCGAGGATGTCCTGCCATCCATCGTTGTTCACATCCCGCATCAGGGACGCCCACGCCCAACTGCCCTTCATCACCCGCGCGCCCTCGCTGGCGTCCTCGAACCCGCCGTCGCCCCGGTTGAGGAAAAGCGAATTGCCGCGGGCGAGATATTGCATCTTCTCGCGGACCGCCTCGCCTTCCCCCGGCATGAATTTGCGCTGGTAGGTCACCCGGTTGCCCGCCTTCGAGAACATGTTGGAGATGTAAACATCGGGCCGCCCGTCGCGGTTCGCATCGCCCCACGCCACCGACATGCCGAAGGCGGAGTCCTCGACGCCGAGCGGCCCGGCCTCGTCGGCGAATTTCGGATTCCGCGCGTCGCCGACGTTCCGGTAGAGATTGTTGCGGCCAAAGTCGTTCGAGACATAGAGGTCGAGGTCGCCGTCGCGGTCGAAGTCCTCGAAGGCGGCGGCGAAGCTGAAGCGGGAATTCCCGGCGGCGAGGCCCGACTTGTCCGTCACGTCTTCAAAGCGGAATTCGCCCGTGTTGCGGAGCATCAGATTGGGCGCGCCGTTGGTGGCGTCGTAATAGGGGGCCGGCGAGGCGAGCGGTCCGACTTCGGCGGCGTTTTGGTTGTAGGCGCAGACGTAGAGGTCGAGCAGCCCGTCGGCGTCGATATCCGCTGCGGCGAGCGACATCGCCTCGGTGACCGGGATGCGCGCCCGCTCGGCGAAGCGCCCGCCGCCGTCGTTTTCGAGGATCACTGCGTGCGCGCTGGTCGAAATCGCGAGGTCTTGGTCGCCGTCGTTATCCAGATCGAGGAAGAGCGCCGCGCGGGTCGTGTCGAGAAAATCGACGCCTGCCTCGGCGGCCCCGTCTTTCACCGTGCCGTCCGCCTGGTGCAGGAGCAGGCGGTTTGGCAGGCCGGAGCCTTGCGCGACATAGACATCCTCCCGGCCGTCGCCGTCCGCATCGCCGACCGAGATGCCTTGCAGGCTCTGGGTGGGGAAGCCGACGATCCGCTCGTGCCAGTAGTTGGCCCCGAATCGGATCGGCTCGGGCACCGCCCCGGCGAAGGCGGCGGCGGTGCAGTCGGCGAAGAGCCGCCCGGGATCGGCGGCGAGCATCGATTCCTCGAATTCCGCCGCGCGGGCGGCGAGCAGGGTGGGCGGAGCGTCGCTGCCGGCGGCGGGGATCGCCCAGCGGCACTCCCAGACGGCATGTTGTTCGACCCGCGATCCGTCCGCCGCTTTGCCCGCCGCCGCGTAGAAGGCGCGGCTCTGCGCGGAACCCCCACCGTCCTCGATCGCGATGCGGAATTCTTTGAGCGACACGCGCTCGGGTGGTCCCGCGAATGGCTGGCGCAATTCGTTGAGCCTGCCAGCGAGCGCCGCCTTGCCGATGGCGGAATCTGCCGATGCGGTCCCGCGCCAGGTGCGGAATGGCGGGCTCTCTCCGGCGGGTTCTAGGTTGGCGGGGCGCAGTTCGCCGGCCTCGATTCGATCGGCGGCCAGGTCGTCAAGGTCGTTGCCTGCCGCCGGGTCCTCGCCGCCGATCAGGTCGCCAAGGTCGTGCAGTTGCGCCGAGATCGCGTCGTGGAGAGCCTCGGTCGTCCATCCGTCCTGCGCCGGATCGTAGGCGGCCTGCAAGTCGGCGCGGTCCTTTTCGATGCCCCGGGTCGAGAGCTGGAACTTCGGCGGCGCTTCCCCCGCCGGTTCCGGACCGGCCTGCGCCGTCACGCCGTTTCCGCTGCTTCCTCCGTTTCCGTTTTCGCTGCCGCTGCCTGCGCGCTCGCCGCAGCCTGCGAGGAGGAGGAGGACGGCGGCGAGAGCGAAAAGAGTGGAGGCAGGGAGCGGGCGCATTCGCGGGCAGCTATGATTCTAAACTGGCATCGTAGCGAATTGCCGGGCGGCGGCAACCCTCGGTCCAAATCGATGGGCCGAAATGCTTTCGCGCCGGGGAAAAGCCGCTATGATGCCGCCGACATGACCTTGCCCGCCAACCCCCAACCGATCCGCCTGCGGCGCTGCCGCTGATCCGCGCATGGACTGGGAATCGCCTTATCTCCTGCTGCTGATCGTCCCGGCGCTGGCGCTGCTGTTCTGGTTTGATGCCCGGACCTCGCACCCGATGTCGGAGGGGCGGCGGCGCGCGCTGCTCCTCGTCCGCGCCCTGCTCGTCGTGCTCGCGGCGGTCGCGCTGGCCAATCCAGCCTATGTGATCAAAAGCGACGAACAGGCGGCCATCTTTGTCATCGACCACTCGCAGAGCGAGGGCGAATCTGGCATCCGCGCCGCCTACGCGGCGGCGGAAAAACTGCGCGGCGATGCGGGCGGCGCGCCGGTCGGCTACGTCGCCGCCGGCTCTGCCTCCACCGTGCTGGCGGAGCCGGCCGAGGACGCGCCAGTGCCGGAGCCGCGGCTCGATTTGATGCAAAGCGCGGGCGCGCAGACGAACCTGGCGGACGCGGCGGCGCTGGCGCAGGGGCTTTTCCCCGCCGGGGCGGCGCGGCATCTCATCCTGCTGAGCGATGGCCAGCAGACCCGCGGCGATCTGGAAAAGGCGGCGCGCGAGGCGGCGGCGGCCGGCATGAAAATCCACGCGGTCGCCATCCCCGGCGAGGCGCGCCCCGACGTCCGCGTCGCCAAAGTCGCCAGCAGCCAGCCGCGCATCAACGAGGGCGCCAGCGTCGAGCTGACCGCCTCGATCGAAAGCTCGCTGGCCGGCAAAGGCGTGGTCAAACTCTACGAAAATGGCCTGGAGGTGGACCGGCGCGAGATCGAGGTCGCGGTGGGCGAGGACAAGCTCGAAGTCTTCCGCCGCGCGCCGGACAAGCGCAATATCTACAACTACCGCGTCGCGTTGGAGGGCTTCGCCGGGGACGCGATCCCGGAGAATAACGAGGCGCTCACCATCGTGGACGTGCGCGGCAAACCGCTGCTGCTTTACATCGAGGGCGACGAGGGCGAGTCCCGCTACCTGTCCGAGGCGATGGCGCGCGAGGGCATCCGCCTGCAGGTGCGCGGTGCCAATGGCGTGCCGCAGAACCTCGCCGACCTCGCCGGCTATGACGGTATCATTTTGTCAGACGTCCCGGCGCACGAGGTGGGCGAAGGCGCGATGGCGTCGATCCGCGATTACGTGGAGAAGCTGGGCGGCGGCTTCGTCATGATCGGCGGGATGAATTCGTTCGGGGTGGGGGGCTACTACCGCACGCCGATCGAGGATGTCTTGCCGGTCAAGCTGAAGGCTCCGGACCAGGAGGAACAGATGAGCGCGGCGCTCGCCCTCGTCTTGGACCGCTCCGGATCGATGAGCGGCCAGAAGATCGAGCTGTGCAAATCGGCGGCCATCGCCACGGCGGAATTGCTCAGCCGCAAAGACTACATCGGCGTCTTCGCCTTCGATTCGCAGCTCCACATCGTCGCCCCCATGCAGAAGGTCGCGTCGGTCGCCGCGATCCGCGGGCAGATCGCCGGGCTGACCAGCGGCGGCGGCACCAACATCATGCCGGGCATGACCCACGCCCGCGCGGAGCTGGGCAAGGTCAAAGCCAAGATCAAACACATGATCGTGCTGACCGACGGCCAGACGTCCGGCAACGGCTACGAGGCGCTCGCCGCCCAGTGCCGGACCGAGGGCATCACGATCTCGACCGTCGCCATCGGGCAGGGGTCGCAGGTCGGCTTGCTCCAGCGCATCGCCAATGCGGGCGGCGGCCAGGCCTACACCACCGCCGATCCGGCGGCGCTGACCCGGATCTTCACCCAGGACACGATGGTCCACACCGGCAAGATGATCCGCGAGGAGGCGTTCCAGCCCCAGCAGGTCGAGCGCCACCCGATGCTCAAAAACTGGGGGACGTTCGAGAGCCCGCCCCTGCTCGGCTACGTGAAGACGAACCGGAAATCGACCGCCCAGATCCCGCTGGTCACCGACCTCGGCGATCCGCTGCTCGCCCACTGGCGCTACGGCTTGGGCAAAGTCACCGCCTTCACCTCCGACTGCAAAAGCCGCTGGGCCTCGCTCTGGGTCGCCAACTGGCCCGGCTACTCGCAGCTCTGGGCCCAGGTCTTGCGCGAGACCGCCCGCGCGCCGCAGGGGCAAAACATGGACCTGCGCACCGAGGAGGACGGCGACGAGGTCCGGCTCTTCGTCGATGTGCTCGAAGACGCCGGCTCATTCCGCAACGACGCGCAGGTCGAGGCGGACATCTACTTCGTCCCCGCCAACGCGCTCGGCTCATCGATGCGCCTGATCGAAACGCGGCGGCTCGGGCAAGCCGGACCCGGCAGCTACGCCGAGCGACTTCCGCCCCGGCGAACCCGGCGTCTACATGGTGCGCGCCCGCGCCGGTGCCCAGATGATCTCCGCCGGCGTCGTCCACAACCCGAGCGCCGAGGTCGCCACCGGCCGCGTCAACGAATCGCTGCTCCGCCGCGTCGCCGAACTCACCGGCGGCAGCTACCTCGAAAACGCCGGCGCCGGGCTCAAGCTCGAAGGCCAGGCCGTCAGCCGCCACGTCGACCTCTGGCCCTACGCCATCGCCGCCCTCTTCGCCCTCTTCTTCGCCGACATGGCGATCCGCCGCTGGGAGCACGTCCGCGGCATCGGCGATCTGTTCGGGCGGGTTCTCGGGCGGGCGTAGGGAGGGAGAAGGCGGCGTTGGGTCTGATCGGGGACCTTTCTGCCGAAGGACTCTTGAGGTTTGTGTGGCGGCGCTCTATCTTGCGCCCCTATGAACCGCCGCCAATTCATCCGCACCGCCGCCGCCGCCACATTCGCCACAGGCTCTGCCCGCACGCTGCGGGCGCTCGAAGCCGATAATGCCTATCGCCAGAATATCGGCATCCAGCTCTACACGTTGCGCAATGAGATCAAAGCGGATACTGCCGCGACGATCAAGGCGGTCGCCGATGCGGGATACAAGCAGGGCGAGATGTATGGCTTTCCGGACTGCGATGCGATGATCTCGGCGGCGAAGGACAGCGGCTTGGCTCTCCACTCCACCCATTTCGACTGGAACACCGTTGTTGAGCCGAAGGACGAGGGGCTTTCCGACTTCAAGAAGATCGTCGAAAAAGCCAAGGCGATTGGTCTTAGCCATCTCGTGGTCCCTTACCTGCAAGATGCGCACCGCAAGACGCTCGACGACTACAAGCGGACGGCGGAGAAGTTCAACAAAGCGGCAGCGATCGCCAAAGAGGCCGGCATTCAGATGGCCTACCACAACCACGCTTTTGAGTTCCAGCCGATGGAGGGCGGCAAGCGTGGGTATGATGTCTTCATGGCGGAGTTTGCGCCTGAGATGCAGTTCGAGGTCGACGTCTTCTGGGTCAAGGTCGGCGGCGATGACCCGGTCGAATTGATCAAGAAGCTAAAGGGGCGCGTTGCGCAGCTCCACCTCAAGGATCTGAAAGAGGGCATGAAGTTGCCAAACTTCGGCGGCGTGCCTGCCGACGCGTTCCAAGAACTGGGCGATGGGATCATTCCGATGGAACCCATCATCGCCGCCGCCAAGGACGCGGGAGTGAAACATTGCCACGTCGAGCAAGACCAGTCACCTGACCCGATCGCCAGCATCAAGCAGAGTATGGCGTATCTGAAGGGGCTGTAGCGCTGCGCCCCCAATTTTATTCTGTGAGCGGTTGTCGCCGGGGGGGCGGCCGGCCCTGAAATCGATGGGCGCAGCGTTCGGCGAAGGCGCTGCGTATGCCAAAGGGGTCTCCGCGTTCGCCACCATAATATGACCGGATGCGAAGAGGTTGAGCGCCTGCGCTCACCCGGAGTGGTTGTTGCGGACCGGTTATCGGGTGTCTGGGCCTTGGAGTTGCTGTCTGATGCGTGCGGAGGTCGCCCGGCAAGCCCGCCTCGCTGCCGAAAAACACGCGCGCTCCTAGATCTTGGCGTAGCCTGCAACTCCCCGGCGACCGCCTCCCGCTGGGGCGCATGCGGCACGGGGTTGACTTGGGCAATGTGGAGACCTAAAGGCATCCATGAAGCGAAGCATTGAGATCTCGAAGGGCAGCATTGTGAAAGCGGCATTGAGCTGTTCGATCACCCGTCTCCTGCGGGTCGGGTTAAATTTGTATTATAACTTGGAAATCCAATTCGAAAGCCCATTTCCTGAAACTTCTGATGCGGTGCTATCTGTCAATTATATGCAGGGGAGTCCGGATTGGCGGGAGTTGCCAGGCTCATTGAAAATAGGAAGCGAGACTGAATGTATCTTTTCTTTTGAGCAACAGTGCTATTGGGGAGGTTGAATCTATTTGCTTGTCGAACCTGTTCGGGACGGCGGCGGAGATCTCTATTTCCGCAAGAACTGATTTTGAAGGGAGCCAATCGTGGGGCGTGAAAGAGGCGCGGGTTCGTTGGGATTTAAATGCTAGATTTAGCGGGCTGGTTTTCGCGGTTTGGGAGCGTTTGGATCCAGATAAAAAACTGGTAGATCCGAGAGGGTGGGTCGGGGTTTACCTTTGCGAAGACGCTTTCGAGAGTATCCATATTGATCGGAATGGTTTTGTGGTCGGCACGCCCAAGGCAGACGAGTAAAGGTCGATCAAAGATATGTTTCGGTGATTGCCGAGGGCTGTGGGATTGGCGTTATTTCATTCTCCGGTCAGGGGGGCGATGACGATCCTGAGCCGGAAATGGCGTGGCGAGCCGGTTGCCAGCGGCACCTTGTCCCGGGCGGTGAGGTGGGTGGCGGATTCGGCGATGATATCGACATCGCTGCTCCAATCCGACAGGTCGCCAGAGGTTTCGGCGGTGCAGGCGATGCCGCTGAGCTGGGGTTTTGGGACGGTGATCTGGAGGAAGCGCTGGCCGCCCGCCTCGGCGATTTCGGGTTGCGCCCACGAGGCGGCGTCGGCTTTGAGCGGGTCTGATCCAAGCGCGGCTTCGACGGCGTTGGGGCGGCCGTCTCTATCGTGATCGGCGGACCAGGCGGCGACGGCGGGGAAGTCGATTTCGGAGGGGAAGTGGAAGGCGCGCCAATCGGCGGCGGTTTCGATGCGGCGGACGCGGATTTCGGCAGGGTCGGAAACCAACGCGCGGGCGTCGCCGATCTGATAGCGGATCACGGCGTCTGCCGCCGAGGCGGGCACCGCGACCGATCCGGCGCCGTCGGCAGAGGCACCGCCGTCGAGGAGCCGCAGGGAACCGGGGGCGAGGTCGCCTTCCCAATCGCTATCGTTTTGGGCGGGCGAAAGCGAGGCGGCGGCACCGGCCGGGGCGAGGATTTCGTCGTCTTCGGCGGCGGGTCGCCCGGGGTGGGAGAGGAGGACGGCGGGGAGCACCTGCTTCGGCACGCCGGCGGCAGACACGAGCAGCCCGGCGCGGGCGTCGCCGCTGCGGTCGCGGTATTCGAAGCGCAGGGCGGTCGGCTGACCGGCGGTGACGGCGGCCGCCGCGGTGAATTCCCCCGGTCACTCGTGCTCCCACTGGTCGATCTTGAGGTCGCCGCCGATCCAGAGGCGGACGCCGCCATCGACCGCCGCGTAAAATGTGTAGGTGGGAGAGATCAGCGGCGTCAGGTCGCCGACCCAGCGCACCGACCAGCCGTCGGCGGGCAACGCGGCATCGGGCGCGCCCGCCCCCCAGTTGGCGTCGATCGCCGGATCGATCCGGGTCAGCGCGTAATCGCCCAGATTCGCGTCGGAGAAGAACTGGGCGGTCATCCCGGCGCCGGGGTAGTGCGAGGCGTCGCGCGATCCGATCCAGCGTTCGACCAAAGCGACCGCCTCCGCGTGGGCGACGTTTTTGGCGAGCGGCGGCATCATCCGGTCGGGGTCGAGGCTGCTGAACCGATGGTGGAGGATCGAGCGCGAGAGGTCGCCGGGCGCGACGACCTTTGCCCCGGCGATGCCGAATGTCTTCTGCACCGCCCCGTTGATCAACCCTTGGTCGGCGAGTGGCGTGCTGAAGCGGGCGTCGAAGCTGGCCTGCGCGCCGCCGGGGTGGTGGCAGGCGGCGCAATTGGCGTCGAGCCACGACCGGATGCGGTGGTCGAGCGGCGCGGCCGCGTCCCCCAGGTGGGCGAGTTTCGGCAAATCACTGCCGCTGCCCGGCGCGGGGTCGAAGACGCCGCGGGACGACCAGGCGGCGATCTGGTTTTCGATCCGGGCGGTGAGCGGATTGTAGAAATCGCGGTTGAGCTGGGCAGTGCGGACGCCCAGCGCATAGCCGCGCGCGGCGGTGTGGCACACCATGCAATCGGAGCGCGACGGAAACGCCCACGCCTGGGAGCCGCCGCCCGCCAGCGGCACGTCCGCATCCTCGGCGCTGTAGAGCAGATCGGCGTCGCTTTGATCCGCCCGCCACCGGTAGGTCACGCCGTAGAAGCTGCCGTCGGCGGCGCGGACGAGGAAGCGCGTTTCGAGCTTGCCGAAGCCTGGCAGGTCAAAGTGTTTGATGAACACGGTGCCGGCCGGGAATGCCCAGTTGCCATCGGCGGAAAAGCCGATCCGCTCGCCGGGCGCGTCGTGGGTGCCGTCGTTCGGCACGGCGATGAAGCGCGACTTGACCGCGCCGTCCGACCAGAACGGATGGTTGAGATGGTAGGGCGTCACGCCGGGGGCGGGCTGCATCGTGGCGAGATCGGTGAACGCGCCGGTCTGCGAGAGCAGGTTCGGCGGCTCCGGCACGGTGACGCCGGTGCGGGCGAGCTTGAGGATCTTGCCGTCGTCGCGGCTCCGCCCTTCGAGCTTGCAAATGTAGAGTTCGCCGCCGTTGTCCGTGCCGAACGAACTGACGTTGGCGTGGAAGCCGCCGGGCGGCATGTCGGTCAGGAATTCGACCGCCGGCACCTGCCCCGGCGTGTAGTCCATCGCCCAGATGTGGCGGAATTCGTGGTCGGCGAAAAGATAGCGCCCGTTGAGCGCGGAGGCGTGCTCGCGCCCGCGGTAAACGTAGCCGCCGATCACGCACACGCCGGTCGCGCGCGGGTAGTCGAAGGCGGGCGGCTGGTCGGTCCCGATCAGCGGCGACGGCTTGGCGCGGTAGCCGGTCAGCGTGCCGTCGCGATACGGCCATTGGTAGTTGCCGCCTTTGACGATGAAGTTGACCTCCTCGCGCCGCTCCTGCCCGACGTCGCCGACCCAGATCCGCCCGGTCGCCGGATCATAGCTGGCACGGTGCGGGCTGCGCAGCCCGATGCACCAGAATTCTTCGAGGATCGCCCCGCCTGCGTCCAGCCACGGGTTATCGTCCGGGATCGTGTAGCCCTGCGTGTAGCTTTCGCCCGCCGGGCGGCCCGGCACCTGCGGCTGCCGCCGGATCGGATGCCCCCGCGACAGGTCCATGTCCACGTCGATCCGCAGCATGCCGCCGAAGAGCGCCTCGCCCAGCTTCTGGCTATCGGCGTAGGCGTCATAGTCGCCGCCCGCATCGCCGTTGGTCGCGTAGAGCAGCCCGGCGTTGTCGAAGAACAGGCTGCCGCCGTTGTGCCAGTGGTGGCGGTCGTATTGGTGGATCAATACGAACTCGGACGCGGGATCGGCAGTTTCGCTGCCGTCGGCGATCGTGAACCGGACCAGCCGCCAATATGCCGGATTGGCGGCTTCGTCGTTGGTCTGGGCAAAGGGGACCGGGTCCGGCGAGTAGTAGTAGTGAAGGTAGAAGTAACCGCGGTTGGGCGAGGCGGGATCGCCGAACTCCGGGTGGAACGCGATGCCGCCCATCCCCGCATTGTCGGTGACCTGCACGCTGGCGCGGAGGTCGAGGACCAGCGTCTTGGCCGCCGCCTCCGGGTCGTGGTCAAAACTCCAGATCCGCCCGTCTTTGCCGACAACGAACATCTTGCCGCCGCGCGGAGCCTGGGTGACGAAAACCGGATCGTGGAACGCCAGGTTCGGGAACGCATTGGCGGTCGTCCACGAGCCAGAGCCGCCGGGGGCCGCCTCGGGAAACGCGCCGTTCAGGTAAGGCGCGACCGGCTCCGCGCCTCCGGCGGTCCTGGCTAGCAACGATCCGGCGGCGGCGGCCAGAACGTCGCGGCGCAGCGGGAGGGTGGGGGTGAAGAGCGATCGCATCGGGGGCATCATCCGCCCGCAGGCGGGCAGCGCAAGCGCCGCGCGGCGCCTCGATCCGGGATTCCGCGTTGCAGTCGGGGCGGCGCGGCGTTTGGTCTCCGGCTTCACTCAGTGCCAACCCCGAACGCAAAAGAGATTCATGCCTGATATCAAAGACCACTTTCACACCGCCGATTGGGTCGTTCTCTTCGGTTACCTCTTCGTTTGCACCGTGGTCGGTCACCTGATGAAAGGGAAACAGTCGACGATCCGGGATTTCTTTTTAGGGGGGCGCTCGCTGCCATGGCCCGCAGTCAGCGGCTCGATCATCGCGACGGAGATCAGCGGCGTGACCTTTATCGGGGTTCCCGGCATGCTCTTCGCGATGAACGGAAATTTCACCTACCTCCAGTGGGCGATCGGTTCGATCATCGCACGGTTCTTTGTCGCGAGGTTTTTTGTGCGGGTCTATTACGAGCAAGAGATCTATAGCCCCTATGATTACATGGGGGCTAGGCTTGGCGTCGGCGCCAAGAAACTTGCGACCATCCTCTTCACCATCGGCAGTATTCTGGCGCAGAGCGTCCGCGTCCTTGTTGCCGCCATCGCCCTAGAAGTAGTCACCCCTTTTCCCCAGTGGGTCTGCATAATCATCATCGGCTTGTTTGCGGTGGGCTGGACGCTGATGGGGGGGATGCGCACGGTGATCTGGACGGATGTGATGCAGTTCGTGTTGTTCACGGTGGGAGGGCGATCGCCCTGTTTTGGATCATCGGAGGACTCGCGGGCGGGTGGGGGGAATTCTGGGGGACCGCCGAGCAATTTGGTCGGACAAAGCTTTGGGATCTAACGCTTTCCCCGACGGCGGAGTGGACGCTGTGGGTCGCACTCATCGCCGTGCCCTTCCAAAACCTGACGGCGTTTGGGGTGGATCAGCTCAACGCCCAGCGGATGTTTTGCTGCCGCGATGCTAAGGCGGCGGGCAAGGCGATCATCTTTTCCAGCGTGGGGCAGCTTCTCACGCTGTTGATGCTCATGGTCGGCACGGCGCTGTTTGTCCACTACCATGCAAAGGTGGCTTTAACCCCGCAGAAGCATCCCTGCTATTTCCCTCTGAGCAGGTGGTCGGTGCAACGGCTGCTGATTCGCAGGCTGCATCGGTCGCCAAGATGGAAGCCGCCCCGTTTGTGGCAAGCCCCGAAACGGGGGAACTCTCAAATGTCCACCATCCAGAGAAGGACGGCTACGTGTTTCCGATGTGGATCGTCACCACCCTGCCGGCAGGGCTTGCGGGGCTGATTCTCGCTGGCGTTTTTGCCGCTGCCATCTCCTCGCTTGATTCGATCCTCGCGGCCCTTAGCCAAACGACTCTCTCCCTCTTCTATCACCCGGAGAAGAACGGGCATATTGGCCGGGAAGGAGAACTCGTGGCGCGTTCTCGGCTACTTGTGATCTTCTGGGGCATCCTTCTGACGGGCTTTACGCTCCTTTTGATTTACCTCCAAAGGAAAATTCAAATTGTCCCGTTGGCTTTTGGGCTAACGGCCTATACGGTAGGTCCGTTGCTTGCTCTGTTCCTCGCCGCATTGTGGGGGAAGTGTTCGGTTCGCGGACTGGTGATCGGATCAATCATCTCGATCATCGCGGTAACCTTCGTCAGGACCGACTTCTGGCAGCTCGTGCTAAAAATCGGCACCGAAACATCCTTCCAAGAAAATCTTCGGGCGATGCTGGTTTCGTTGCCGACCTACGAGTTTGTGAATCCCGACAACCCAGCTGCTGGGATTAGATCGACGTTCGGCTCGCCGTGGATGTGGCCGATCACCACGCTGCTCACCCTCGCCTTCGGCTTCCTCATCCCGAGGACGTCTAAAGCTGACGAATAACCTCGGCGAGGCAGTCCCGGCGGATAAAAAAAATTTCAAGTTCGCGGCCGGAAATGCGTTAGGAAATGAGCCGATAAAAAAGCGCAATCCACGCCTTGGCGTTGAGCGGCTTAAGCCCTGCCTGCGCCCGCCGTCCCGCTTAAAAACAAGGGATTTCAAGCCGGAAATTTCAAAAAAAGCGACGCAAAAATGCTTGGCCATCGCCGCCAAATCGCTAGCATCAGCGACACGAAATTGAGTGGTCAAACAACCGCCTAGCGGGAGTGCCCAACCCATGTTTCGCCCGCCCGAAATCGGGGCGGAAAATCCTAACCTCTCGAACGACTTTTTCACTTTTCACGCGTTCCCCGCGGCCAGCGGCTCGAGCGGTCAATCAGCGCCTCCCAAGGCGGGGATTGACCCGAAACCTACTAAGAATCTAGTAGGTTTGATCTTGAGCCGGCGGCTTCGGGGGGCTGGCAAACGCCATGACCGACCAACTCGCCTCTCAGACTAATGAAACGGACCACGACCCTGAAATCTGGAAATCGCTGACCGACGGGCTGCGCAAGCGCGTCAATGGCGAGCTTTACGACCGCTGGTTTTCGGGCGTGCGGTTTGGCGGGGCGGACGGCAGCCGGGTGACGCTGGAGGTGAGCAACAACATCTACCAGCTCTGGATTGAGGAGAACTTCATGGACTTGCTCCAGTGCGCCTGCCTCGAGACCTTCGGCGGTCCGCGCCGTTTTGAGTTTCGCGTGCGGGAGGAGATCGCGTCGGGCGAGGCGAATGGCTTTGCGCCGCCGGTCAGCGCGCCGACGCTGGATGAGCTTTTCCCCAGCGCGCAGGCTTGCCCGGCGGTGGAAAACGGCGCGCGGCTGCCCGCCTCAGCGCCCATTGATGGGGCGGCGGACGACGACAGTGCGGAGGTCCGGTTTGAGCGCTCAGTGAAGGCGGCGGGGCTGAACCCGAACTTCTCGTTTGATTCGTTCGTGGTGGGCGGCAATTCGGAATTTGCCCACGCGGCGGCGGTCGCCGTGGCCAAGCGCCCCGGGCGCACCTACAACCCGCTGTTCATCTATGGCGGCAGCGGCTTGGGCAAGACCCATCTCATGCAGGCGATCGGGCAGGAGATCCTGCGCCGCCGCCGGAAGAGCAAGGTGGTCTATCTCTCGTGCGAGCAATTCACCAACGACTTCATCGCCGCGCTGAAAAACGGGCAGATCACCGAGTTCCGGAAGCGGCTCCGCCAAGCCGACGTCCTGCTCATCGACGACGTCCAGTTCCTGCGGGACAAGGAGAGCACGCAGGAGGAATTCTTCCATACCTTCAACGCGCTCTTCGACCACCATAAGCAGATCGTGATGACCAGCGACCGCCCGCCGAGCGAGATCGCGACCTTGGAGGAACGCCTCGTCTCGCGCTTCGAGTGGGGGCTCAACGCGAACCTCCAGCCGCCGTCGGTGGAGACGCGGATCGCGATCCTCCGCAAGAAGATGGAGCAGTGGGGCGTGGCGGTGCCGATGCGCCATATCGAATTTCTCGCCACCCGCATCCGCAACAACGTGCGGCGACTGGAAGGCGGGCTGATGCGGCTGGCCTGCTACCTGTCGATCCAAAGCGAGCGCCGCCCGGACGACGAACTGCCGGTGGCGCAGGTCGAGGAATTGCTCCGCGACATCCTCCGCGACGAGGCGCGCAACGCGGTGACGACGCCGAAGATCCAGAAGATCGTGGCGGATTATTTCGATTTCCGCGTCTCTGACCTGACCGGTCCGCGCCGCCCGGCCTAAGCTCGCCAAAGCGCGGCAGATCGCCATGTTCTTGGCGCGGACGATGACCGACGCGAAGCTCAAAGACATCGGCGACGACTTCGGCGGGCGGGACCACGGCACGGTGATCCACGCCTGCCGGACGGTCGAAGCCGGATCGGGAAGGACTCCGCCTTCCGCGACGAGGTCGAGATCCTCGGGCAAAGATCCGCGGCTGAGGCGCGGCGCGGATCGCGGCGGAAATTTCCGCTTTTGCCGAACCGCGATCCCGCCATAGAATCGCCCTCCTGCCCATGGCTGATCCGCTGCTGCAACTGCGGGGCATCCGCAAGGAATTCCACGGCGTCCTCGCGCTCGACGGCGTCGATTTTTCCGTCCGCGCGGGTGAGATCATGCCCTGATGGGCGAGAATAGCGCGGGCAAATCGACGCTGATCAAAGTGCTGACCGGCGTGCATCCGGCGGACGCCGGGGTCGGTCGCTGGGCGGGCGCACGATGGCCCAGCTCGCCGCGGGAGGCGGAGGCGGCGGGGATCAGCACCGTGTTCCAGGAGATCAATCTGATCCCCACGCTCTCGGTCGCGGAAAATATCACGCTGGGGCGGCAGGCGTCGCGACTCGGCTTTCTGCGCTGGGGCGAGATCCGGCGGCGGGCGAAGGCGGCGCTCGCCCGGCTCGGCTTGGACGTCGATCCGTCGCGGCAGGTCGGCTCCTGCGCCATGGCGGTGCAGCAGATGGTCGCCATCGCCCGCGCGCTCGACATCGACTGCCGCGTCCTCGTGCTCGACGAGCCGACTTCGAGCCTCGACGAGGCGGAGGTCGCGGAGCTTTTCAAGGCGATGCGCCGCCTGCGCGACGAGGGCATCGCCATCGTCTTCGTCACCCCACTTTCTCAACCAGGTCTATGAGATCACCGACCGGATCACCGTGCTGCGCAACGGCGCGCTGGTCGGCGAATTCGCCACCGCCGAGCTGCCGCGCAGCGATCTGATCGGGCACATGTTAGGGCGCGACCCGTCGGCGGCGGAGGCGCTCCACCAGCGCGCGGCGGAACCGGGGGCGGATGCCGCGCCGGGACCGCTGGCGTCCGCATCCGCAAGATCGGTGCCCGCAGAAGCGGCGGCGGTCGAAGCGCGCGGCCTGGCGCGCAAGGGAACCCTGCGGCCGCTCGACCTGCGGGTCGGCGCGGGCAGGCGGTCGGGTTGGCGGGTTTGTTAGGGTCGGGGCGCACCGAAGCGGCGCTTGTTCTTCGGCGCGGACAAGGCGGATGCGGGCGGCTATTCGCGGGCGGGGGTACGGCAGGATCCGGTCGCCGCGCGACGCGATCCGGGAAGGCTTCGCGTTTTGCTCGGAGGACCGGAAGACCGAAGCTTGGTCCTCGGACTGTCGGTCCGCGAAAATCTGATCCTCGCGATGCAGGCGCGGCGGGGGATCGCCCGGCGGTTGCCCGCCGCCCGGCAGCGCGAGCTCGCCGAGCATTATATCAAAGCGCTGCGGATCAAGACGCCGGGTCCGGAGACGCCGGTCGGCTCGCTGTCCGGCGGCAACCAGCAAAGAGTGCTGCTCGCCCGCTGGCTCTGCCTTTCCCCGAAACTCATCATCCTCGACGAGCCGACCCGCGGCATCGACGTCGGAGCCAAGGCGGAGATCGAGAAACTGGCGCGCGACCTGTGCGCCGAGGGCACGGCGATATTGTTCATCTCCTCCGAGCTTGAAGAAATCGTCCGCGTGTGCGGGCGGATCGCCGTGATGCGCGACCGCGAGGAAGGTCGGCGAGCTGAGCGGCGCGGAGGCGACCGAGGCGAACATCATGGCGAAGATCGCCGCCCACGACGACGCGAAAGGGGGCGGCGCATGAGCGGTGCCGCCAATGCCAAGCGCCACGCCTGGCCGCCCGCGCTCTGGGCGTTCTGCAGTATCGCCGCATTGCTCGCTTTCAATGCGATCTTCGATCCGGATTTCTTCGCGCTTTCCACCGTGGGAGGGCAACCTCTACGGACCGCTGGTCAGCGTCGGGCGGCAGGCGGTCAAAGTGATGATCCTCGCCATCGGGATGACGCTGGTCATCGCGACGGGCGGAGTGGACTTAGCGTCGGCTCGATCATGGCGGTGGCCGGGTCGGCGGCCGCCCTGTGCCTGCGGGATTCGGCGATGGGGTTCGCCGCCGCCGGGGCGATCGCGCTGGGCGGCGGAATGCTCGCCGGGACGGTGGGCGGCGGCTTGGTCGCGTTTGCCCGCATCCAGCCGATCATCGCCACGCTCATCCTCATGGTGCTCGGGCGCGGCGTCGCCTTGAACCTGACCGGCGCGCAGCCGATCGCCGCCGATAGCGAATCGCTGCTCTTCCTCGGGCGCGGCTTTGTCCTCGGGATCCCGATGCCGGTGATCGCCGCCGCCGCGCTGCTGCTCGGCGCGATCCTCTTCACCCGGCTGACCGCCGCCGGCTTGTTCGTCGAGGCGGTCGGCGGCAACGAAACCGCCAGCCGGCTCTGCGGGATCAACGCCCGCACCGTCAAGCTGCTCGCCTACGCCTTCTCCGGCACCTGCGCCGCCCTCATGCGGCTTGATCTCGGTCGGCGACGTCGGGCGGATCGAGCCGGACCGCACTGGAAATATGTTAGAGCTGGACGCGATCACCGCCGTGGTCGTGGGCGGCACCGCGCTGACCGGCGGGCGCTTCACCCTCGTCGGCTCGATCATCGGCGCGATTTTGATCCAGGCGCTGACCGTCACGCTGACCCGGTTCGGGATGCCGTCGGATGTCGCGCCGGTGCCCAAGGCGGTCGTCATCGTCGCCGTCTGCCTGTTCCAAAGCCCGACCTTGCGCGCCCGCGTCGCGCGGATCGCACGCCGCCGCCAACCTGCATGAACGCCATCCGCCAGCATCTGCCGACCCTCGCCACCGCCGCCGTCCTGGTTGCGTTGTTCGGCGCGTTCTCGGCGGCGTTCGACAACTTCCTCTCCGCGCGGGTCATCGCGAACCTGTTCGTCAACAACGCGCACGTCGGCATCATCGCGGTCGGCATGACCTTCGTCATCCTCTCCGGCGGCATCGACCTGAGCGTCGGCTCGGCGCTCGCGTTCTCCACCACGCTCATCGCTTACCTGATCGGCGAGGCGGGCTGGCATCCGGCGGCGGCGATCCCCGCGGCGCTCGCCTGCGGCACCGCTTTCGGCGCCGCGATGGGCGGCATTATCCAGGGCTTCCGGCTCCCGCCTTTCCTCGTCACGCTGGCCGGCATGTTTTTCCTGCGCGGCATGTCCTATGTGGTGAGCGACGAATCGCTGGGCATCGCCCACGATTTCTACACGGCGGTCGTCGATTTCGGCATCCCGGTCGCGCGCGGCGTCCGGATCAAAGCGGTCGCCTTGCTCTTCGTCGGCGTCGTCTTGGCGGGCATCTACCTCGCCCACTTCACCCGCTTTGGGCGCAATGTCTATGCGGTTGGCGGCGGCGAATCGTCCGCCATCCTGATGGGGTTGCCCGCCGCGCGGACCAAGGTGCTCATCTACGCGCTGAGCGGCTTCTGCGCCTCGCTCGGCGGCGTCGCCTTCACGTTCTACACCCAGAGCGGCAACCCGCTCAACGGCATGGGGCTGGAACTCGATGCCATCGCCGCCGTCGTCATCGGCGGCACCCTGCTGACCGGCGGTTCCGGCTCCGTGGCCGGCACGCTCCTCGGCGTCCTCATCTACGGCACGATCCTGACCGCGCTCGACTTCCACGGCGGCCTCGATTCGTCCTGGCAGCGCATCAGCATCGGCATCCTCCTCCTGCTTTTCATCCTGCTCCAGCGGGCGCTCACTTCGCGGGCGGAAGCGCGGGCGTAGTGGGGTTTGGCATGGCAATTCGATGTGGGATCGGCAAAGATGCCAGATGGCATTGTTTCGCCGAATCGCCAAAGTTCGCCGCCCTGCGATCGCCGCTTTGAGTTTGATCGCAGCGGCAGGCTTGGTCGGCATTGGCGAGCGCTTATTGGTCCGGGCGCAGTTCGAGGCTCTCCGGTCCGGATGGGGCAGAATTTGCGCGGTGGCAATCGCTCGGCATCGAGATTCGGATGGATGGGAGGTTCGGCGTCGATCCGGAGTGGATTCCGTTTGCCTATCCGGCGGAAGTTTATCTCCACGGATTCGATGCGTCATCCCAGCGGCGGGCGGCTTCCGCGCTGGCTTCCATCGCTGGTCACCTGGAGCGGTGACGTTCTATTCCGGGATGATCAATGAAGTACGGAAGGTCGTCGATCGGCGCTCAGTCGGCGACCGCCTGACTTCTCTTCTTCGATGGTTGCGAAATTGGGCGGAACGCTGCCGCCGATCCCCCGGCTCGATTCGCTCGAACAGCTTTGGATCGATGGGACCAATCTATCGGACGTCGACCTTAGTTTCTGCCCGAATCTGAGGTCTGGATCGGTCGCGCGACGCCGTGTCACCGGGGGCGATTCTTTGAGACGCTGGATGGGATACCCAATCTAAATCGGATCGAACTGGAATACACCGGGCTGACCTCTGCTGCGGAGCGCTCGCCCGTTGCCAATGCCTGCGATTGTAGTGATCGAGATCAAGGACGACGATTTTACGGCGGACGACCGCGACGACAATCTCAGGCGGGCATTTCCTGCGGCAGCGGCGTGCGCTGCGATCCGTAGGCGCGACATGCCCTGCGCCTACCGATCCGCAGCTTGGGATTCACCGTTCCAGCCGATGCCGTGGTAGTGCGGCTGGCGCATCTCGCGCGCGATCGGGGCGGCGGCGATGGCGGCGGGCCCGGAAGTGGTGCCCACCACGGCGGGAATCCGGCGACTAATGAGGCGCTGGCCGAGCGCGAGGGGAAGCTGCCTGCCCAGATCAATTCGGGGGCGGCGGCGGATGCAGGAAGACGTTGCAGAACAGGAAGAAATGCAGAATCAGTGACCGACGATGAAGGCGGCAGGTCGGAGGTCCGCGCGGGAGTGAGCCACCCGGCGGCAGCCGCCCCGATGGCGAGAAATGCCGCATCGACGCCGCTGAATCAAGAGCCCGCCGGATGGCGATGGCGAGGCGGATTCGGGGCGTTTTCCATGGGGATTACGGTGCCCGCCCGGTCCCGATTTGTCAATCTTGTGGGGTCGCGCTGAAAACTTGGCATGGACCCTGCTTCCACCCGTCGGGTCTTGTCAATTCCACCCCTAAACACCAACCAACCCATGACCTAAAGAACCCCATGAACCTACTACGCAAACTCCTGCTGACCTCTGCGCTACTGGTCACCACAGGGACCGCTGCCTTCGCCCAAGAAGAAGCCGCTCCCACCCTCGATACCGGCGATACCGCCTGGATGCTGACCTCCACGGTCCTCGTCCTCCTCATGTGCCTGCCCCGGGGTTTCACCCTTTATGGCGGTCTGGTGCGGGCGAAAAACGTGCTGAGCATTTTTGTCCAATGCCTGGCGATTGCCGCCGTGATGACGATCATCTGGATCACCTTCGGCTACGCCTTCGCGGCGGGTGAAGGCGGCTCACTGATCGGGGAGAAGTTCAAAGATCTGCTTTTCCTGAAGCATATGGCTCCCGACACGCTGCACGGCACGATCCCGGAAAGCGTTTGGGTCACCTTTCAGATGACGTTTATCATCATCACCCCGGCGCTGATCGTGGGTGCGTTTGCCGAGCGGATGAAGTTTCGAGCGGTCCTCGATACGATCTGGACGATCCTGTCCTACCTGCCGGTCTGGCACATGGCGTGGGGCGGTGGATTGTTCGCCGGATGGGGCGTCCTCGACTACGCGGGCGGCACGGTGGTTCACATCAACGCGGGGATCTACGGCTTGCTCGCCTGCATCATGATCGGCAAGCGCAAAGGATATCCGCAGCAGATGATGCCGCCCCACAACGTCGTTTACACGGCGGTGGGAGCCTGCTTGCTGTGGGTCGGTTGGTTCGGCTTCAATGCCGGGAGCGCGGGCGGGGCGAGCGGCGACGCGGGCTTTGCCATGATCACCACCCAGTGGCGACCGCCGCCGCCGTGATCGGATGGCTCGCCGTCGAATGGCTCTTCACCAAGACGCCGACAGTGGGCGCCGCAGCGACTGGCGCGGTGGCGGGACTGTTGGCGATCACCCCGGCTTGCGGCACGACCACGGTCACCGGCGCGCTGGTCATCGGTTTGGCATCTAGCATCGTCTGCTACTTCTGCGCGATAGCTCAAGCGCGCACTCGGCTACTACGATAGCCAGTCTCGATGTCTTTGGCGTCCACGGCATCGGCGGGATCATCGGCGCGGTGCTGACTGGTGTATTCGTATCCGCGAAGGCTCCGGATCGGTCGTTGCCCAGATCAGAGCGTGCTGGTCACCATCGGCTGGAGCGGTGTCGCCGCCTTCATCGGCTTAATGGTCGCCAAAGTCACCGTAGGTCTGCGCGGGCGATCGAGCGGAAACCATCGAAGTCGACCAGACCGACCACGGCGACGCCTGCACGCGCACTGCTTCGAAGATTGCCCGAGAAGACTGCGCAAGCTTGGCGGGGTGGGTCGCCAATGCGCGATCCACCCGTTGCTTTCGCCGCGGCACGAGCCGCCCTGCCTAGCGCACTGCGCCCAGCAGCCGCTCGATCAAAGCGATCAGATCCTCGGGTTCGTAGGGCTTGGGCCAGCACGCCGGAGAACCCGAATTCGGCGGGGCGCGCCATGGCGGGATCGTCCGAGTATCCGCTGGAGACGATGGCGAGCGCCTCCGGGTCGTAGTCCCGGATCTGCTCGATCGCCTTGGCTCCGCCCATCCCGTCGGGGATGGTCAGGTCCATGATGATCAGGTCGAACGACCCCCGGCTTCCTTCGCCTCGCGGTAGCGCTCGATGGTCTGGGATCCCTCCGCCGTCTCGACCGCCGCGAACCCGTGGGCGCGGAGGTTGGCGACGATTAGTTTGCGGATGAGCGGCTCATCTTCCAGCACCAGAATGCGGCGCGGTCCGCCGGGGCTCGCGTCCCTTTCCGTCTTCCACAACGTTCGCCCCGGCTCCCAGCCTTCTCCGCCTTGTGGCGGGAGGCGAGGCAGGCTGCGGGCTGCGCCGCCGGGAAGTAAAACGTCGCCATCGTCTGCCATTCCCTCGTCGCTGCGCAGCGTGGTCGATCCGCCGTGCGAAGCGCGCGATCGATTCGCGAACGGTCAAGCCGATGCCGGTCGCGTTTTCGCCGCTCCGCGTGCTGAAGAACGGCTCGAAGACCTGGTTGAGCACCGCCTTAGGGATGCCCCGGTAGTTGTCCGCCTGGATCGCCAGATACGCCTCCGCATCGCTTTCGCCCTCGCCGCTCGCCGCGCCGTCCGGCGAAGGCAGGGCGGCATCGACCCGCTGGACGCGCACGGTGACCTTGCCGCCGGAGCGGTCGAGGCGCGATCGCCTGCTCGGCGTTGCGCAGCAATTCTCCAGCAACCGGCAAGACTTGGTTCGCGTCTCGATGTCGGCGGCGAGGCAGCCCGCCAGGGCATCGACCACATACTGTTGTGCGCTCCACTTTTGCCGCCCCTTCAGGTAATCGCCGACCAGCCAGCTTGGCGACCTCAACGGTCCCGCTCGCTTGATCGGTGCGCCGCCTTTGGCAAACGTCAGGAGCTGCTGGACGAGGCTTTGCGCCTGCGCCGTCGCCCCTTTCGCCACCTCGATCTCGGCTCGGAAGTTGGCGTCCTTCGGGATGCGGCGCTCGGCGAGCGCGAGGTTGCCGAGCAGGATGGTGAGCAGGTTGTTGAAGTCGTGGGCGAACCCGCGGGCGAGCAAGCCGAGCGATTCCAGCTTCTCGACCTTGCCCCGCTCCTCCTCCGCCTGCTTCCGCCCGGTGATGTCGCGGAAAAAGATGAGCAGCCCGGCGGCAAACGGATACGCCTGCACGTCGAACCATTGCCCCGCCGCCCGGTCGTGAAATTCAAACGCGCGCGGCTCTCCGCGGAGCAGCGCCCGGTAATATTGGTCGTAGTGGTCGGAATGCGCTTCTTTCGGAAACTCATCCCATAACCCACTGCCGATCAGAGAGTCTCGCGCCTTGCCGAAATGGTCTGCCGCCCGGGCATTCGCGTAGGTGATCCGCCACCGGGCATCGACCGCGATCAGCGGGTCGCCGATACTTTCCAAGATCCCGACGAGGTGTGCCCACGGGCGGTCCGGCGATTTGTTTCGCTTCGTTAAATCATTCTCCGCCGGTGAGGTGCCACTGGATTTCCCGGAAATTCTGAACGCGATGACCAAGCCGTCGAGCGATCCGTCGGCGGCGCGGATCGGGGCGGCGTTATCCTCGACGGCGATCCTGCCGCCGGACCGGTTGGCGAGGAAGACCTGGCGGCCGCCGGGTGCCGCCGGATGAGAGCCGAGCGGCGGCGCGGATTCGCCCGATTCGTAGGTGAGCGGATAGACCTTGGCGAGCGGCTGGCCGATGGCGTCCGCCGCGCGCCAGCCGGTGATTTCCTCCGCCGGGGCATTGAGGAACGTCACGGTTCCGGCGAGGTCGGCGGCGATGACGGCATCGGCGAGGCTATCGAGCGCGCGGCAGACGGCACCGAGCCGATCTTGGGCGCGGGCCTGCTCCGCGTGGCGGGTCAAGGCGACCTCGACGGCGGAGCGGAGTTCGAGGGCGTTGAACGGCTTGATGAGGTAGCCATAGGGGCGCGCCTCCCGCGCCCGCGCCAGCATCGCGTCGTCGGAATAGCCGGTCATGAAAACCACCGGTGCCACGCCACGCTCGGCGATCTGCCGGGCGGCGTCGATCCCATCGACCGGACCCGCGAGCTTGATATCCATCAGGACGAGATCGGGGCGCTGCGCCTCGGCGGCGGCGACTGCGTCCTGGCCAGAGCGGACCGCCTCGACGACCTCATAGCCCAGCCGCGCCAACGTCGCGCGCACATCCATGCCGACGATTCCTTCGTCTTCGGCGATGAGGATGCGGGGTGGTCGGGGCATGGCAAGCGGTCGGGATCGGTCGGCGATTCAGTTAGCGCGGGGAAAGATGCCTCGCCAAGCAGAATTTGGCAAATCCAGCCCGCCGCCGCGAGATTACCTGCCGCCACTCGCGCCACCGCCCCCAATGCGATGCCTCTCAGCCGGTCGATGTCGGGTGCCCACTATCGCGCGACCTCCGCGCGCGTGCGGATCCAGCCTCTCAGCCGCGATCCTCCACACCAAAACCCGCCTTCGGGCGAAATTCAACCTTGCCTAAATGTTCTCGTATCCTATTCTCGTTTCCGGCGGATTTCGCGAAATTGCGCGCCGTTGATTTCCCAAAACACCCGCCTAATTATAGAAAATGCAGCGAGGGCGCTTTCCTAACACCGAAGCCGACGACGGCTTGACCGCACTCTTGGTGATCCAAGGGCGGTCGTTGCGCGAGCAGATCACGGGGTGGCTGGAGGAGGAGGGAATCTTTGTCGAGGCGGCGCCGTCGGTCGAGACGGCGGAGGAAGCGTTTTCCGGGAACGGGCTGATCGTGGCGGAGATCAAGCAGGGCGGCGATCCGGCGCTGGGCGAGATGTTGGCGAAGATGCGGGCCAGCGCGGTGGGAGCCGGGCAGCCCCACCTTCTCGTCATCACGTATGAGGCGGGCGACGCGCCGTCCGTCGCCGATGGCACGCTGCGCTACCCGGTCGCGCGGGCGGATTTTCAGGCCTGCCTGGAGGAGGCGGAGCAACGCCGCATCTGGCGCATGGCGGCGGCGGGGCAGCAGGTCGCGAGGGCGGAGGAGGCCAAGGCGCGCATCGCGGCGCGGGGTGGCGACCTCGGCGGCGGCGGCGTGCGCCTCGCGTCTGCCGATCCCGCCCGGCCCGCCTCCGATGCCGCTGCGTCGGCGGGCAGCGCCTTCGCCATCATGGGGGAGGCCGCGCCGCTGGCGCTCGCCCTCTTCGACACCGAGATGCGCTACCTCGCCGCCAACCGGCTGTGGCGCTCCAGCTTCGGGCTGGAGGGCACCGAGGTCCTCGGGCGCTGCCACTACGACCTTTTCCCCGACCTGCACGACGGCTGGCGCGGCGTCTATTCCCGCGCCCTGGCCGGGGAGAGCCAGCGGTGCGAGCGCGATAAGATCTGCCTGGCCGACGGCACCGAGGCGTGGATGCGCTGGGAGGCCGCGCCGTGGCACCTGTCCGACGGCTCGATCGGCGGCATCCTGTCGTCCTCGGAGATCGTCCCGCCGCCCGAGCGCACCGACCCGCTGGGCGGCGCGCTGCTCGACAGCCGCGCCGTGGCGGCGCTGTGGGTCGATCTGGAGGGCAAGATCGTGGCGGCGGGCAAGGCGGCGTCCGCGCTCTTCGGCACCGGATTGCCCGGCAAATCGTTTGCCGACCTCGCGGCGGACGAGGACACCGGCGCGCAGTTCCGCGCCGAGTTCACCAGCCTGTATGAAGCCGCCGCCGACGGCCGCGACGTGCCCGCCCGGCCGCCCGAAACCGCGCCGATGCGCAGCGCGGAGGGGCGCGCGGTGACCGTCGAGTGGTGGACCGCGCCGATCCGCAACGCCAGCGGCGGCCTGTCCGGCTCCCTCAAGCTCGGGCGCGAGCGCCCCGCCGGTGCCGGTGCCTCCCGCTCCGGCGCGGAGCCGTGGAACCGGTTTGCCGACGCCCACCCGGCGCTGCTCTGGCGCTGCGGCGCGGACGGGTCCGCCACGTTCGTCAATACCGCCTGGCAGAAATTCTTCGGGCGCGGTTTGGCGGAGGAGCAGGGCGACGGCTGGCTGGATGGCGTCGCCGAGCCGGACCGCCGGCGCGTCCGGCAGGCGGTGATCGACGCGGCTGCCGCGCAGCGGGGCATCGACCTGGAGTTCGCTCTGGCGGAAAAGGCGGGCGGGTCCCCGGCGAAGCGCGCCGCCCTCAGCGCGAAGCCGTCATTCGGGGAAAGCGGCGAATTTGCCGGTCTATCCGGATACCTGCGCGAACTGCCGGCCGCCGCCGCCGAGCCGACCCGTATCGTTTTGCCGCCCGCCCCGGTCGATGCCGGTGGATCGGGCGAAAATCTCGCTGCCGTGAAAGCGGATGGCGGCCTGGCCGATTCCGGCCGCGCGCCGGGACCTGCCGCCGGGGAGCCGGCCAGCGTGGCGGCGGACCTGCATCGCGAGATCTGCGAGATGGCGCCATTCGGCGTCGCGGTGATCGACGAGCGGGGGCGCGCCGCCTATGTCAACCCGCGCTTCAATGCGGTGCTCGACCGCGTTTTGGAAAATGGCGCTGAGGTCGAGCGGTGGCTGCGGGCCGCCAGCCCGGACCCGACCTATGCGGAGGAAACCGTCGCCCGCTGGCGGGACAGCGTCTGGCGGCGGCAGATCACCCGCGTCGTCCTCCTCCGGCACCGGGACGGCCGCCTGCGCGACATCGAGCTGCGCCCGTCCCTGCTCGGCGACGGCCGGCTGATGGTCGCCGCCTTCGACGTGACCGAGGCGCAGCGCAGCGAGGAGCGGCTGCGGCAGAGCGAGGCGAAGTTCCGCGCATTTTTCCGGGGCTGCGGCGTGCCGATGGCGCTGGCCGGGCCGGACGGCGATATCCAGGACGCGAACCCGGCGCTGGAGCGGCTGCTCGGGCTGCCGATCATCGAGATCCAGCGGCGGCCGATCGACGATTTGTTGGCGGGCGATTCCGCGGCGAAGCGCGACGCCTTGATCCGCCGGCTGATGGAGGGCGGCGGGCGCTTCGGCGAGGAAGATGTCGCCCTGGCCGGGGCGGCGGAATCCCCGCTGCCGGTCCGCCTTAGCCTGAGCCTGCTGCGCAACCCCAGCGGCTCGCTTTCCCTCGCCGCCTACCTGTTCCAGCCGCGCGATGCGGCTCCCGGCCCCGGCATGGCGGATGAATTGCGCGAAAGCCAGGGGCAGAACCGCGCGCTGCTCGACGCGGTGCCCGACCTCGTCCTGCTGGTGGACCGCACCGGCTCGGTGCTCGACCTGATGCCGTCGGCGGAATTCCCCGGCATCGCCTACAGCGACAGCCTGCTCGGGCGCTCGGCCGCCGAGATCCTGCCCGCCGCGAGCGGGTTTTTGCTCTCGCTCGTCGCCGAGGCGGAGCGGCTCGGGCGTTCGGCGGAGCGCACCGCGCCGGTTGCGCTGGCGGAAGGCGAGGAACCCTGCCTGTTCCGCCTCTCCCCGGCGGGCGGCGGCCAGTTCGTGCTCCTCGTCCGCCGCCTCGGGTCAAGGCTGGGCGGCGACGCCGGGTCCGCGCCGCTGGTGGCGGGCGATGTGTTCGACGCCGCGCCGGATGGCTTCGTGCTCGCCGATGCGGACGGCACCGTGCGGCGGCTCAGCCCCGCCGCCGCCGATCTGCTGGGAATCGCCGCCACCGCCGCAGTCGGCGCGCCGCTCGACCAAGCGTTGCCCGGCGCGCTGGGCGGCCAATGCGCCGCCGCCGCCGGATCGCTCGCCGCCGGCCAGAGCGGCGGGCGCGTCGCCCGCGGCAGCGGCCGCCTCACCGTGCGCGGCCGCGACCGCGTGATCGAATTCGCCGCCTGCACGGCGGGCGCCCTGCCTTCGGACGCCGCCGGTTCCGCCGGTTCCGAGGCGGACCCCGGCGATGCCGCGCCCGCGCCGCGCCCGGTCCTCATCCAACTGCGCGACGCGACCGACGAGGCGGAGCGCGAGTCCCGCCTGGAGAATTCGCTGCGCCGCCACCGCATCCTGCTCCAGGAAATCCACCACCGCGTGAAGAACAACCTGCAGGTCGCCTCCAGCCTGCTCAACATGCAGCGCGCGGCGGCGGCCGGGGACGCGGAGCGGGACGCGCTCTTCGCCGGCCAGCTCCGCCTCCAGTCGATCGCCTACGCCCACGAGCAGCTCAACGCCGCGCAGGAGGCCAGCGAGATCGATTTCGCCGCCTACGTCGGCGCGCTGGCCGCCCACATCTGCCGGGCGT
>JAWLBD010000065.1:0-29309 GCA_041395145.1 Verrucomicrobiales bacterium
GGCCGGTCACCTTTTGCACGATGGCGGAGCACATGAAGGTGGCCGCCGTGTTGTAGCGGAAGTGGGTGCCGGGCTTGTGCGGCACCGGCGCGGCGAGGAAGGTCTCGGGCGTGACAACCTCCGCCTTGGCGCTCGGCTCGTCCTGGTGCCCGGTGTTCATGGTCAGCAGGTCGCGGACGCGCATCTGCCGCAGGTTGCCGTCCGGCTCGGCCGGCGCTTCGCCGGGAAAGAATTTCAGGACGAGGTCGTCGAGGCTGAGCTTGCCTTCGGCGACGGCCAAGCCGACGGCGGTGGAGGCGAAGCTTTTGCTCAGCGAATAGAGGACGTGGTTGTGCTCCGCCGCATAGGGTGCCCACCAGCCTTCCGCGACCACGTGCCCGTGCCGGACGACCATCACGCTGTGCAGCCCGCCGCCTTCCGCATCGAGCGCCGCCACCAATTCGAGCAGCGCCTTGGATTCCACACCCTGGGATTCCGGCGTGCTGCGCGGCAGCGGATCGGCTCCGGCGCGCGGCTGGGCGAGGGCGGTGAAAAAGAGGAGACTTAGGGAGACCGGGAGGGAGGGGTGCATCGTATCCACCCTATATTCAGCGACCCGCTCGCAAGCAACCCCTCTGCTGGTTGCGGCGAGGGAAATCGAATCTAACGACCCCAACCATCCGATATCATGGCGCTCGACAAGCTTTTCGCTGCCCTCTCCGACGGCAACGCAGACCCCCGTTCCCTGCTCAAGGGATTCACCGGCTCATCCGGCGCGCAAGGCGCATTGGGCGGAGCCGCCTCCGGCGCGCTTGTCTCCGCATTGATGAATGCCAAGGCGCGCAAGAAGCTGAAGAAAAACGCGGTCAAGTTCGGCGGCGTTGCCGCGCTCGCTGGCGTCGGGTATTTCGCCTATCGCCAGTGGCAGCAGGGGCGATCCCCTGGGGCGGCGGAGACACCGCCGCCGCCGCCCGCATTGCCAGAGGCACCGCCGCCGCCGCCGCCGCCGCTTAGCCTCGAGGCGGCGACCACCGAAGTCCCGGTGTCTGACGCCCTCGCGATGAAGATGGTGCTGGCGATGATCGCGGCCGCCGCTGCTGATGAAACGATCGACTCTGAGGAGATGACGGCGCTGGTCGGCGCTATCGAGAACGCCCCGGTCACCCCCGACGAGCGATCGAAGCTGACCGCCGCGCTCAACCATCCCCCGACGGTCGAGTCCCTCGCGGCGATGGCTGCGGACCAGGAGGAGGCGAGCGAACTCTACGGGGCGGCCCTCACGGCGATCAGCGTTGATACGCCCGCCGAGGACCTGTTCCTCCGGCGGCTCGCCTCCGCCCTCCGGCTCGACCCAGAACTCGTGAAAAACCTGCACCTCTCACTGGAGGCGTAGGCGCTCACCCGCCGCCGCACCGAGGAATTTCGGTCACTTTGCCGGAGTCGCCAAACGTGAAGATCAGCCCGCCGTAGATCGAGCCTATGAGCTTCGCTCCCGAGCTGCTCCGCCTTCCTCCTCGTTGATCACCTTGCCGTAGCGCTTGATGACTTCGGCGGTGTCGCCGATGGATGCCGCGGCGGCTTCCACTTCGACTTTCCGAGATGGTGATCGCGGTGACGTTTTTCGGACGAAGCCCGGCTCGGCTCATCATCAATTTCAGCCCTGGTCGGGCGCGCGATCCATTCTTGGACCATCAAGCCGGTCGCGCCTTCCTCGAATTCCTCGCCATAGTAAGCCGCATTGTCACCGCTTTGCGCACCGCCTGCTCCGGCATATCTCCAGGGCGATGCCGCCGAGGCCTCGCCCGGCCGGTGCCGCCCTCGCCCGGCACGTTGCCGAACGCCATCGCCTGCTTGCCCACTTCATGCCGGCTGGCGTCGGTGTCGCACGAAGGTCCAGATCCGAGCGTTACGCCGGGCGAGAGCGAGGCGGAATCGCGCCCATAGATCCAGCCGCTGATGGCGGGGCTGGGCTGGTCGGCTCGGGCGGCGGGAAGCGACGAGCGGCGAGACGCGGAGTTCGATCCGCCTGCCCGCTGCCGGTCGCGGGGTCATTCTCTGCCCGGCTTGATCGTGCTGAAGGGAATCTTGGTGTGCGGGATTTTCCTGGTCCGTCTCGTCCGAGAGGATCTCGAACGACCCGCTGACGAATTCTTCCCGCGGCGCGAATTCGGAAAAGACGAGGCGGTAGGTGTTCTTCAACCCGCCGTTGTCGAGGATCAGATCGGCGGCGTTGGCGGACTCGGTCCGAAAAGTTCCGGCGAAGGCGGCGGCGGCGAGGATGAGGTGGGCAAAGGAAGCGGGTTTCATGTTCGGTTCGGTCTTGCTGAACAGATTGCGGTTTGATACGGATACTTCATCGTCCGGGGTGGGCTGTCGCTCATTTTTTCGGGGGATGGCGCGTTTGCATTGTGTGCGGTCGTTGGTGCCCTAGAGTGTTGGGATGATCGAATCTCCCGACTCCCCGCTGCCGCCCGAGCCATCCCGGAAGAAGGGAAAGGGCAAGAAGGGACTGTTGTTCCTCGTTCTTTTCGGCTTCGCGTTCTTCGGCGTCGGTGCCTTTCTCTCTTACTCCTCAATCCAGGAATACCGGATCGCCGCAGCCTCTGAAAGCTGGCGGCAAGCCGATGGCAAGATCACGAATTCGACCGTGGAGCGCAAGTCGAGCCGCAGCCGCCGCCGCAAGGGCAACTCGCGCCGCAAAACCCGCTTCTACCCGGAGGTCACCTTTCGCTACGATGTTGCCGGTTCGAGCTATGACGGCGACCGGCTCCGGTTTTTTTCCAAGGGCTACAAGGACGAAGCCGAAGCCAGGGCGATCGCCGGTCAATTTCCCGCCGGCTCGACGCGGCCGGTTTTCTACGACCCGGAGAAGCCGGGCGAGTCGGTCTTGCAGCGGGGTTTGCAGGACGGCTGGATCGGCTCGGTCAGCCTGCCTTTCATCTTTGTCATCGTCGGCGGCGGGATCATGGCGTTTGCGGCGAAGAAGGCATTCGCTGCGTGAGCGGGCTATCCGATCTCGGGGCGGGAGGCGGCGAACCGGACCGCGCCGGCGCAGCCCGCCCAATCGCCGAGCTGGGCGGCGCGGAGCGGGACGGTGCGCCCCGCCGGGCGCCACTCGAAGCGCGCGAGGTGCTGCCGCAGCGGGGCGAATAGGGCATCGCCGGCCGCCGCGATGCCGCCGCCGATGACGACGGCCTCCGGGTCGAGCACGTTGATGAGCGAGGCGATGCCGGCGGCGAGCGCGCGCACCGACCGCGCCCAGATCTCGGCGGCTTCCGCGTCACCCGATGCGGCGGCGGCGACGAGATCGGCGGTCGCGGCGAAGCGCCCGCCCGACCGCCGCGGCAGCGAGCATTCGCCGATCATGTCTTCCAGGCTGCCGGGCGTGCCGCAGATGTCGCCCTCGCCTTGGAAATCGAGCGCGATGTGGCCGAGGTGGCCGGCGCGCCCGATCGCGCCGCGCAGCAGCCGCCCGCCGCAGACCGCCGCACCGCCCACGCCGGTGCCCAGCGTCAGCATGAAGGCGTCGGCGCAGCCCTTGGCGGCTCCGAGCCAGACCTCGCCCAGCAGCGCGGCGTGGGCATCGTTCAGACGCGTAGCGCCGGGATGCCGAGGTGCTCGCCCCAGGCAAAGCGCTCCAACCCCGCGAGGCGCCCCGGCATGAAGTCGATGCACCGCCCGTCGGCGGACGCCAAGCCCGGGGCGGAGACCCCGGCCGCCGCCAAGCCGCCGCCGCAGCGCTCCCGCAGCGCGGCGAATGCGCGGCGCGCGCCCGCCGCCCAGGCTGGCAGCCCGCCCTCGGCTTCGCCATCGCGGGTCGGCTCGGTCAGGGCGGCGAGGCGTTCGCCGGTGCCGAGGTCGAAGGCAGCGGCTTTGATCTGGGTTCCGCCGAGGTCGATTCCGATTCCGTAGGGCATGGCGGTTAGGGGGCTACAGATTTTGCCGCCGCGATGAAGGCGCGCACCTTGGCGGTGTCTTTTTCGCCGGGGGCGGACTCCACCCCGCTGGCGGTGTCGAGCGCCGCCGGCCGGACCAGGCGCGCGGCTTCCGCCGCATTCGCCGGGGTCAGCCCGCCGGCGAGGAGGATGCGTTTGTCGGGGAAGGCGGCGACGGCATCGGCGGCGATCTTCCAGTCAAACGAAACGCCTTCCCCGCCGTAGCCGCCGCCCGGCAGCAGCGCGTCGAGCAAAACGTAACGCCCGGCGAACCCGGCGATCTTTCCGAGGTCGCCCGGATGTGCGACGCGGACCGCCTTGATGACAGGCACGCCATCGGATTCCAGCGCGGCGCAGAACTCCGGCGATTCGTCGCCGTGGAGCTGTGCGGCGTCTAGGCAGCCGGCGGCGATGAGTTTGAGGATCTCGATGCGGTCTGCGTTGACGAAAACGCCGACCCGCGCGGCGCACGCGTTCGCCAATCCGGGCAGCCATTCGCGCGCCTGCTCCGGCGGGCAGTAGCGTTTGCTCGGCGGGTAGAAATTGATCCCGATGGCGTCGGCTCCGGCGGCGTTGCAATCGCGGAAGCCCTGCGCTGAGCGGACGCCGCAGATTTTGACGGCGGGCGGCGAACTGGCGGGGGCTTCGAGAAAAATGATGGGCGGGGATGGCATTGCGCTAGCTTTGCCCCAAGATCATGCTGCAAGCAATCTGCCGAATACGTAACCCTTTGGCCGCGCCTGATCTCGGGTGCGCCACGAGCCTCGCCATGAGTGATTTCCTAGATCCAAAGACCGACCAAGCGCCCTGCTTTCCGGTGTTGGCGATCTTTGCCAGCGGCCAGGTCCGGTTTCTCAACGACCTGGAGCCGCTGCGCTACGCCCCGGTCGATGACATCCGCCAGCGCGCCTACGACGGCTTGGAGATCTTCGATTCCGCCGCCCGCCGGTTCCGCCTTGTCGGCTGGTTCGCCGACGGCGAGGTCAACTTCCTCGCCCGGCTGCTCGCCTGGGTCTTCCCGCCAGAATCGAGCGTCCACCTCACCCTCGCCAAGCCCGAGCCGCCGGATCTTGAAGCGATGCGCGGGCAGTTGCTCGAAGCCGCCTACCGGTCGCCGGATTATTTCGAGACCACGTTCTTGCTCGATGTCTGGGTCGAAAAGATCTCCGCCGCCGAATCTGCGGCGGAGATGATCGGCTTGTTTGCGGAGTTTGAGGGGGCGTGACCGGATCAATAGGACCAATCCAAAACGAGCTTTACGTAGACCGACTGTCGTGACCATTCGGGGCGCTCCACGATCTGCACCATCTCGACGCCGCAAGAGTCCAGCACTTTGCCTTCAGCGGTTTGCAATTCGACCCTGCCCGGCGAATCGCCCGATTGACCCGGAAAGCCGAAGGGTAGGGGATAGCGATAGACGACGAGGCGGTGCCGGGCGTCCGGAGAATCGAATCGCGCATATTCCTCGGCCATCCAACGGGTCCATCCGATATAAAGCAAGGCAGCAGCGGCTGCGGCGATCAGAGTTGCTTTAGCAATCGTCCGCTTACGGGGAGGCGTAGGGTTTAGAGCCACAGCATATATTCCCGCAGTTTCGAGGGCGTTTCAATCCGCAACGACGCCGCCGCCCGCCGCCGCCGCCGGATCGTTCGCCCTTGAAAGAGCCTTGCCCTGAGCGCGGCGGCGGGCTATGAAGTCCGGCTGAAACCGATTGCTATGAGATTTTCAACCCCTCGATTCTCCCGCGCCGCTGCCCACGCGTCTCTCGCCGTGTCAATCCTTGGCGGAGGCGGTGCCGCTTTCGCGCAAGATCTGCCCGACCAGGTGACTAACTCGCTGGGCATGAGCTTCGTTGCCGTGCCGGGGACGCCGGTGCTTTTCTGCCAGCACGAGGCGCGGGTGGTGGACTTCCAAAAATTCGTCGATGCCTCGGGCTACACGTGGGCGGAGCGCCCGCACTTCGCCCAAGAACGCGACCACCCGGTGGTCAATACGAGCCGCGCCGATGCGCTGGCGTTTTGCGATTGGCTGACGAAAAAAGAGCGAAGCGAGGGCAAGCTGACCGACCAGCAAACCTACCGGCTTCCCACCAACGAAGAGTGGGACATCGCCGCCGGGCTGTGGGATGGCGCGTCCGCCCAAACCATGATCGAGCGCAAGCGGCTGGATGAAACGATGTATCCGTGGGGGCCGGAGTGGCCGCCGCCCGCCAGCGCGGGGAACCTGGAGGCCGGCGAGATTCAAGGCTACACCGACAGTTTTGAATTCACCTCACCGGCCGGGCGGTTCCGCGCCAACGCGCACGACCTCTACGACATGGCGGGCAATGCGTGGGAATGGTGCTACGACCCGCAAACCGAGACCGGCGACCGCGGCACGCTGCGCGGAGGATCGTGGATCTACTTCCGCCCAGAATTCCTGCTCGCCTCCTACCAGTATTCGGTGCCGGCGGCGATGCGCTCGCCCACCTTCGGGTTCCGCCCGGTGATCGAGGACCGGGCGCGCCGCGCCGCCTTGATGGAGAAGCGACAGGCGCTCAATGTTGTCTCGCCGCCGCGCTCAGGCGATTCGATGAGGGATGAGGAGGCGGTCGCCAGCGCCGTGAAGGATGCGCAGGACCGCATCCTCGGCGCGGGCAACAAAGATATCGCCAAGGTCGCGCCGCCTTCGGCGGGCAAGCCGCACCGCAACGGGGCGGGCATCGAGTTTCTGCCGCTGGTCGAAGGCGGCAAGGTGCTGGTCGCCCGGACCGAAACGAGCTTCGGACTCTTCGTCCAGTTTGTGAATGACTTGAAGGCGAGTTGGTCGGGGCGCCCGTCCTTCCGCCAGTCCCAGGACGATGCGGCCGCCGGGATGTCGTGGGAGGAGGCGAAGGTCTTCTGCGACTGGCTGACCAAAAAAGAACGCGAGGCCGGAAACCTGACCGAGACCCAGTCCTACCGGCTGCCGACCGATGCCGAATGGAGCCTGGCGATCGGCTTGGCGGACGAAGGCGGCGCCACGCCCGCCGCCCGGCACCTCGCCGACGGCACCATCTATCTCTGGGGATCGGAGTGGCCGCCGCCCGCCGATTCCGGGAACTTCGATTCCAACAAGCTCGATGACTATCGCGACCGCTTCACCTATACCGCGCCGGTCGGCTCATTCCGGGCCAATCGCCGGGGCTTCTACGACCTGGAGGGGAATGTCAGCGAGTGGGTCGAAGATTCGTTCGATGCCGGCTCGCGCGAGCGGGCGATCCGCGGCGGCTCGTGGCTGACCTCCGACCCAGAGCAATTCCGCGCCTCCTACCGCAAGAATGCAGACCAGGGCAAAGGGAGGCTGGACCTCGGCTTCCGCCTCGCCCTGGAAGTCGAATAGCGGACCGAATAGGCGGCGGCCTCCGATCTAAACCCTAAGCTAAGCGACCAGAGCCATGAGTGAACCCAGCGGAAAACGGAAGCGATTGGCGCCTCGTGGGGCGCTGGTCACCATCGGGATTATTGTCGGGACTGGCCTAGTCCTCTTCTCGGCGTTTGCCTTCATCCCCGCGCTGCGGAACGCCACCATCCAGCCGATCGTCGATTCCTACCAGGAGCGCAAAGCCCGCGACTTGGTCAAGCAGGCACGCGCCCACTTTGAGGCTCAAGAGTGGGGAGAAGCCATTCAGGCTGCCAACGAGGCGTATAGGGAGGCCCCGGAGGAACCCGAGGCGATGCGCATCATGGCCGAGATGTGCTCGACCCGGCGCGAGAACTTGCCGAGGGCGATTTTCTTCCGCAACAAGATCATCGCGGCGGGAGCCGACACCGTGGAGGATCATCGCGGTCTCGCCTACGCCCACCTCACGCTGGGCAATCACCGCGACGCCGACAAGGCGCTCCAGGTTCTCCTTCAAAAATTTCCGAACGACCCCGGCGGTCTCGAGTTGCTCGCCAAATTCCAAGCGAGCCGCGGCGACATGGAGCAGGCGACCCAAACCGCGCTCCGCTCGCTGGAGGCTCAATCCTGAGGAGGGCGACAACCTGATCCGCACCGCCTTGCTCAAAACGACCAGCCCGTTTGATGAAGTCCAGCGCGAGGGCTGGGCGGAGTGCATGGAACTAGCCCGCCGGACCGATGCGGTAGGCATCCGCGCGGCGACCAAGATCGCCGACCTCGGCTCGTTGCCCGGTCTGTATTTGAAGGAACTCATCGCCATCTTGCGCAACCACCCGATGGCGGGCGAGCCGGAACGGATGCGCAGTTTGTCGATCGAGATCGAGATGGAGCCGCTCCGCCGGGATGAGCTGATCTCCGAAGAGGTGTCGCGCCGCCTGGACCAGCCGGTGGAGGACGCCGCCGATTTCTTCTCTTGGCTGCTCAACAACGGCGAGCATGATCGGATCATCCAATTGCTCTCGCCCCGCGCCGCCAAGATCAACGAGCGCCTCTTCGCCGTCTATATCGACTCGCTCGGCGCCGCCAACCGCTGGGGAAGCTTCGGCGATAATCGATTCGGCGGACGTCCCGCTGGAGACCGCCCACCTCAATCTATTCAAGGCCGCCTGCGCCAAAAACCTTGGCAAACCGGACGAGATCGTCCGCTCGCTTGCGCTGTTTGCCCAGAACGCCGCTGCCGCCGGGGCGTCGTCCAGCGGCAAATCGGAGCTGAATGCCCGCCAGATGCTCCAGGTCGGAATTTCTGCGAGAAGAACGAACTCGAAGATGTCGCCAAAGTCTCCTACGAGTGCTCGATTCTTCGAATCAACCAAAGTACGCGATCAACGGGCTTTTCCGCATCGCCCGCCAGGGCGGCGACACCAAAGCGATGCTCGACCTCGCTGCCGATGCGGCGAAGGACTATCCGCAAAAGACCGATTACGCGGCGATGGTCGCCTATCTGAGCGCCCTGCTCGGCGAGGATATCGAGATCGCCGCCGACCCGCCGAACGCATCTTCCAGGAGGAGCCAAACCTCGACCAGCACAAGATCATCCTCGGTCTCGCCCGGCTCCGGCTCAAAAACTACCAAAGGTAAGGATGTTTGCGCCGATGTGACCGCCACCAAGCTTTCCCCCAGCTATCGCGCCGTCTATTCTGCCATCATGGGGCGCAGCGGTGAACAGGCCGTCGCCTCCTCCGTCGCCAAAGGCGTGACCCGCGAACTCATCCTCCCGGAGGAAGATCGGCTCCTCGGACCCTGGCTCTAAAAGTGGGCAGCTGGATACGTCGCATCCGCGCCGCCACAAGAGGAATGGAACCGGCGCGGGTTCATTGGAGGGTTTGGGGCAACCCGTGTGCCGCTGCAGCCAATCGGTGATCCAGGTTCGCCCAGGGGGGCAACCCAACGGCAAAACCGGCATCTACGGCACAAAGCTCGGCGCGAGGTAGTAGGGGATGCCGGGCTGCATCTGAAAGCCGGGCAAGCCCGCGCCTTTGATCTCGACCTCGATCTTATTCGGCTCGGCACCCGCCTTGCCCATGAACCCGAGCAGGTCGAAGAGCGAGGCATTTGGCTCGAACGCGATCACCCGGCGTCTGGCGCGCTGGCGAGATCCTTCGCCACCTGGATCGCGTCCTCCAGGTAGCCGACCTCATCGACCAAGCCGACTTCTTTTGCCTCGGTGCCGAGAAAGACGCGGCCGTCGGCGATGCCGTTGCGGAGCTGTTCTTCGGTCAATCCCTCGCGCGCCTCGGCGACGATCTTCACAAAGCGGTCATACATCTTCATGACCAGCGCCTGGATGTAGGCGCGCTCTTCCTCCGACATGTCGCGGCTGCCGCTCAGCGTGTCCTTGAGCGCGCCGCTCTTGAACGTGATCGGCTCGATGCCGACCTTGCCCATCAGCTCCTTGTATTTCAGCGTGCTCATGATCACGCCGATGCTCCCGGTGATCGTCGTCGGGTTCGCCACGATCTTCTGCGCGCCGCACGCGATGTAGTACCCGCCGGACGCCGCCACCGACGCCATGTAAACCGCGACCGGCTTCTTCTCCGCCGCCGCCTTGACCGCCTGGTAAAGCGTGTCCGAAGCGGTGACCTCGCCGCCCGGCGAATTGATCGCGATCAGGATGCCTTTGATCGAATCGTCCGCCAGCGCCTGCTCTAGCGACTGCTTCACATATGACACCATCGTCGCCCCGCCCAAGCCCGCCGCATCAAAACTCGCGATCACGCCATTGACCTCGATCAACGCGATGTTGCCCGCCCCGTCCGCGCCCTCCTCGACCACGCGCGAGGCGCTCAGCGGATGCTTCGGCATCACCACCGTGGACTTCGTGTCGAGGGTTCCAAAGTCGCGCGCAAAGAAAAGGGCGTTGACCACCAGGCTACCGATCAAGAGCAGGACCAAAAAGGCGCCGAGGCATCCGAGAAATGTCTTTTTCATAGGGTGGGGGAGATTTAAGGCTGGAGCTGAACCAACGGCGGATCGGTCGCGGGCGCAAGTGGCCCATTTTTTGCTCCGCAAAACCTTAAGCCTCCTTTATGGTTTTACCTGCAACACCTCGACCGCCGCCATGACCGATATTGCCCTCTACCGCCAGTTGATCCCGATCGCCGAACGCTCGCGCCAGGCGCGGCGGTTATTCTGGACGGCGCTGCTGGTGGGGCTGGGCGTTTTGCTGGCGGCGGCGGTCTGGTTTTCGGCGGGGCCGCTGCGCACGGGGGCGGTGTTGGTTTTGGCGCTGGGGATCGCGGCGATCGGGGCGTTTGTCTGGTGGGTCGCTGGGCGGCGGCGGCTCACGCTGCAAGGCGCGGCGCGGCTGGTGCGCGATCTGCCGGAGGACCGGCGCGCGGCGCTCATGGCGGCGGTCGAACAACAGCGCGGCGCGGACGGGTCGTTCGATTTTCTCCAGCGGCGGCTGCTCCATGAGGCGGCGCGCGATGCGGTCGCCAGCGGCTGGGGCGAGACGGTGTCGGCGGGCAAGCTGCGCGCCGCGAAGCTCTCGTTCGGCGCGGCGCTCGCGCTGTGGCTGGCGGGGGTCGCCGGCGGATTGGTCGAGGGCGTCGTGCCCGGCTTGCTGGGCGGCTCGCAGGTGGGTGGCGATATCGCGGCCGAGCTGAATGCCACTGCCGCCGGCCAGCCGGTGGTCGATCCGGGCGACGCCGAAGTCGAGCGCGGCGCGAAACTGGTGGTGACCGCCGCGTTTCCGCCATCCGGCGCGATCCCCGGCGAGGCGACGCTCCAGATCGATTACGCGAATGGCGAGGGCGCGGCGATCCCGATGCGGCAGGCGCTCGGCGACCCGGTCTTCGGCGCAGTCATCGAGGCGGTGCCCGGTGACGCGGCGTATCGCATCGCTTTCGCCGGCGGGAAGACGCGCGACTTTTCGATCAAGGCGTTCGATTTGCCGAGGCTCGAGCGCGCCGACGCCACGATCCGGCCGCCGTCGTATGCGGGCTTGCCGGAGGAGCGGATCGAGAAGGTCCGGCGCATCACCGCGCTGGAGGGATCGGAGATCGCCATCGATCTCGTCTTAAACAAAGCGGTGTCGAAGGCTGAGCTGGTCCGCGTTGACCAAGCGAATCCGAAACCAAAGCGGGAGCCTGCGGCGGATGATGGGGTGAGTGCGGCTTCGCCGTTGGATGATGATGATCGGCAGGATGCCGATGCTACGTTGGCCGCCGCTGCGGTCGGGGATGCGGAACCGCCGTTTACCTACCGCGTTGTCTTCAGCCCGAAGGAAGACCTCAAGCTGGCGCTCCATCTCGTCGATGAAAACGGCCGCGAAAACCGGGACGCCGAGCAATTCACGATCAAGCTGAAGCGCAACCTGCCGCCGAAGATCGAGATCGCCTTCCCGAAGAAGGATGCGGCGGTCACCCCGATCCAGGAATTGCCGATCGAGGCGACGGTGTGGGACGATGTCAAAGTGCAGGCGGCGGGCGCGGTCTATGCGTTCAACGGCGAGGAGGTCGCCATCCCGTTCCCGAGCGACGGCTTCAAGCCGGATGAAAAGTCGCCGGTCGCCGCGCTGCTCAAGCTGGAGGAACTCGGCGCGGCGCCAAACCAGCTCGTATCGTATTATTTCTGGGCGGAGGATGAAGACGCGGAGGGCAAGCCGCGCCGGGTGCAAAGCGACATGTTCTTCGCCGAGGTCCGCCACTTTGAAGAGATCTTCCGCGAGGCTCCGCCGCAGGCGGGACAGCCCGGCGAGCAGCAACAGCAGCAGGGGCAGCAAGGTCAGGCGGAAGAAATGATGAAGGGGCAGAAGGAGATCATCAACGCGACATGGACGGTGAAGCGCAACGCGGCGAGCGGCGAGGGCAAGGAGGGCGATGCCGCCGTCGTGGCCGAGGGCCAGCGCGCGGTGCAGGAAAAGTCAGAGGCGGCGCTCGAAGAAATCCAGGATGCCGAGGCGGCCGCCCATCTGCGCGCGGCGATCGAGCAGATGGCGGCGGCGGCGGAAAAGCTCGACGGGGAGGCGATCGACGAGGCGCTGGCGGCGGAGCAGAAAGCCTACGAGCACCTGCTCCACCTGCGCGCCCGCGAGCACGAGGTGATGATGGCGAACCAGCAGCAACAGCAGCAGGGCGGGAGCAGCGCCCAGCAGCAGCAGCGCCAGATGCAGTTGCAGCAGATGAAACTCAAGGAGGAGGCGCGCCGCTACGAGGAGGAGCGCACCGCCCGCGCCGAACAGCGCGAGCAACAAGCCCAGCAGCGCCAAGAAGACATCCAGATCCTCAGCCGGCTCAAGGAACTCGCCCGCCGCCAAGAAGCGGTCGCCGAGAAGCTGCGCGAGTTGGAGAACGCGCTCGCCGAGGCGGAGACAGCGGAGGAAAAGGCGGAGATCGAGCGCCAGCTCAAGCGCCTGCGCGACGAGCAGCGCGAGCTGCTGGAGGATGCCGATGCGGTGCGCGAGCGGATGGACCGCGAGGAAAATCGGGCGCGCACGGCGGAGGCGCGCGACCAGCTCGAACAAGCCCGGGAGCAGGCAAACCAGGCAGAGGAAGCCGCCGCCAAAGGCGATGCCGCCGAAGCCGCCAGCGCGGCGACCCGCGCCCAGCGCCAGCTCCGCGATCTGCAAGAGGACTTCCAAAAACAGACCGGCTCCCAGTTTGCCGACGCCATGCGCGAGATGCGCGACGAAGCCCAAGACCTAGCCGAGCGGCAGGAGGATATCGGGCGGCAGCTCGAGGAGCAGATCGCCAGGGGCGCGCAGGCGAAGGCAGATCCGTTTGAGGCTCCCGCTGCCGAACAGGCGCTGCGCGACGCTTTGGAAACCCAGGGCAAGGCGCTCGACGACCTGCTCGGCGAAATGCGCGAGACCTCGGAGCAGGCGGAGGAAGCCGAGCCGGTCTTGTCGCGAAAACTCTGACGCGATCCGCGAGGCGCAGGGAGCCGAGGTCGATGAATCTCTCGACCGCGGCAGCGATCGTCCGCTGGGGGCAGCTCGACCGCGTCGTAAAGCAGGAATCGGCGAGCCGCGAAGGCATCGGTAAGCTCAAGAAGGCGTCGAAGAAGCCGCCGCCTCGGTGCTCGGCGACGAAGCCGAAGCGCTCCGCATGGCGAGAAGCGAACTCGAAGATCTCGTCAAAGAACTGCGCGAAGAAGCCGAGCAACAGCGCGAGCAAGGTCAGGGACCGGCGAGGGACAGCAGGTCGGCGAGCAGGGACAAGGCGAGGGTCAGCAGCCCGGCGACCAGCAAGAGGACAGGGGCAGGCGAAGGTCAGCAGACCGGCGACCAGCCAGGTCAAGGAGGCAGCGTGAAGGTAGCAGGGTCGGGGCAGGGCGAGCAGCACCCGGCGAACAGCAAGGTCAGAGGCAAGGCGAGGGTCAGCAGCCCGGCGAACAGCAGGGTCAGAGGCAAGGCGAGGGTCAGCAGCCCGGCGAACAGCAGGGTCAGGACAGGGCAGGGCGTGGCGGGCAGCAGCCCGGCGAACAGCAAGGTCAAGGTCAGGGGCAAGACGAGGGACAGCAGCCCGGTGAACAACAAGGGCAAGGTCAGGGACAAGGCGAAGTGGCAGCCCGGCGAACAGCAAGGTCAGGTCAGGGGCAAGGCGAAGGTCAGCAGCCCGGTGAACGGCAAGGACAGGGTCAGGGGCAAGGCGAGGGTCAGCAGCCGGGCGAGCAACAAGGACAGGGGCGTGGCGAAGGGCGATTTTTTGATAACTGGAGCGGGTGGGGCAGCCCGACCGAATCGGGCGGCGGCGAAGCGACCGAAGGGCGCGGACCGCTCACCGGCGAAGGCTACCGCGATTGGGCGGAGCGGCTTCGCGACGTGGAAGAAATGCTCCCCGACCGCGACCTGCGCTCCAGGCTGCCCGCCTCCGCGGGCGCGCCCGCGAGATCCGCCGCGAGACCAAACGCCAATCCAAAGACCCCAACTGGGACCTCGTCGAATCCGATGTCACCAAGCCGCTCGCCGAACTCCAGAGCGCGTCCGCGAGGAAATCCTCAAGCGCGAAGGCGGCGACACGCTCGCCCCCATCGACCGCGACCCCGTCCCCGCCGCCTACGAAGAACTCGTCCGCCGCTACTACGAGGTTTGGGCGCAGGCGGGCGGTGAATGAACCCGCCGAGGCACCCAGTATGACCGGAAGAAAATAGCATGGATTCTCGCCCTCGCCACGGCGCTGGTTGCTATCGTCTTGATCGCAAATCATGCGATGCGCGTGAAAGCAGCCGTCTGCATCTACGTCGTAGGAGCATATGGAGCCCGGCTTCAAGAATTCGAACAAGATGAGTTAGATCGGGTGATGGCGAAACTGCTGGAAGCCGAGGGGAGAGATCCGGTTACGGGATTGGTCGCGTTGCTAGAATCGAGAGAGTCGCTAAACGGCGGCATCTATGAGAACTTTGGTTCGTTCAATCGCTTCACCTCAAAGCATTTCACCTTTGGAAGAAAGGAGGTATCCGTCTTTTTCCTGAGCGGTGCATTCACTGGTTCGAAGTCGCCGAGGCGGTGGGGCAGAGATGGTTAATTGAACGTGACTCGGCTTGCACACGAACTAGACTATTTGCCCTCCCTATCGTGATGCTGACGGAAAAAGATTGTCTTTTGATCGGCTCATCAAATATTGCTAGCACGCTTTGAAGGATCGTTTAGAAGATCGCGCCAAACCCGGGCGGCATGGTGAGGGTGATCGCGATGGACAACCGCGAATGGATTTTGGAAGGCGGCGATCTGTGTGGTTTATCCGTGGGACGGGCGAACAAGCGAACTCTCTCGAAGAGGTGTGTCCCATATGATGCGGCTAAGCGATCACGGAGTCAATCTTGACGAATTGCAAAGAGCAAAGAACGCGGGCAGGAAAGAATAGGTCTCCTTTTGCCTAGCCTGCCACTAGCTCTCCGGTGGCGGCAGCAACACAATCCGATGCCGCCTCCCGAAGGACGCCAGGATTCTATCGCCGCGCGCGGCTGGCGGATTCCCCCGGCGACTCGCCGAATAGCGCCCGATATTTCCCCGCAAAGCGCCCGAGATGGGTCACGCCGAACTCGAGCGCGATCCTGGTGACCAGCCCGCGGTCGGGCGGCGTGCGGCGCAGCGCGCGGTGGATCGCGTTGAGGCGGAGCACTTGCAGAAACTCACGGGGGCTCTGGTCGAAGGTTTGCCGGAACGCGTATTCGAGTTCCCGCCGGCTGACGCGCAGCGCGAGGCAGAGGTCCGGGACGGCGGCGGGTTCATGGAGGTGGGCGCGGAGCCACTCTTCGCCTCGGCGGGCGAGGCGCGCCCGGTTGCGCGGTCCCTGTTTGTCGCGACTGCCTGTCCCGGGGCAGGGCTCCTGGCACTCCCAGGCGAGGGTCATCAGATCGGTGACGAGCCGGCTCACGGCCGGCGAACTGTCCGCCGCGCCTCCGCGAGAATCGAGCGAGAGCTGCTGCCGGATCGCCAAGAGCTTGCGTTCGATGCGCTCAAAGCAGGGGCCGGGGAGCAGCCGCACCGTTCCCACGCGGCGCGCGGTCCTTTGCTCCGGCGAGGCGATGCGCCGGCAGCGCTCCCAGATGGCGGGCGGCACATGCACCGCGATGCTGCTAAATCCGGGGACGATGCAGCCGTCGATCGCTTCGCCCGGCGGGGTGAACACCAGCAGCCCGCGGCGGGACGGTTCGCCGTACCAGCGCGACGCCACGTCATTGCGCATCAGGGCGATGGACCCCCATCCGGGCGGCGAGATCCCGACCAGGCGCGCTTTGACTTTCGCCTCGTAAAAATCCAGCGCCCACTCCGGTGACTGAAATTGCTCGACATGGGTCATCCCTTCTACCGGTCGGAGAAAGTCAGCCCGCAACTGGGCGCCAGACACAGCCTCCCTAAACTGCTCGGGATCGGAGAGTTCGTGGGTGAAATGTCTAAAGCTGGCGGATTGGGATAGGCGTTGGAGATTGAGAGCGGGCACGGTCCGTTAGTGCGCAAACTGGATAGCAGTAGAGCGGACCGGCGTGGTAGGAGTCAATCCAAATTTGGCCAAAGTCACCCCTAGCCCCATGATCAGAAAACTCGCCTTCGTTTCGGCGGTAGCGCTTATGTTTACCGGTTGCGCGTCGACGCAAAAGTCGCCGCCGCTCAAGGCGCGGCAAGTCGATCTCTCACCATTCATCGAGCATCCCGCCGAGATGAAACCGCAGCGCGAGCGCGCGCCATTTTCGCTGGTTTGGGTGACGCCGGAGCTGCCTGCGCGGCGCGCCGCCTATCGCTCGATCTACATCGCCCCCGTGGATACGCGCCACCTGCGCGCGGCAAAGACCACGCTGAGCACCAAAGTCACCGGCAAGCTGAAGCGGGATCAGCCGGTGGGCGAATTCGCCTCGCTGATGCGCTCATCGTTTGCCGATGCGTTCAAGAATTCGCCTGCGCCGCGGCTCCGGCTCGCGTCATCCCCGCAGTCCGGCGGCGTCACGCTCCAACTGGCGTTGGTCGAGCTGAACCCGACCGACGGCGCGGGCAATGTGGTGAAAACCGCCGCGCCCTACGGCGGCGTGCTTTCGCCCTTCACCGGCGGCAGCGTCGCGATCGAAGGCAAGGTCCGGGACAGCGCCACCGGCGAGTTGCTCTTCGAGTTTGCCGATACCGAAAAGGACAAGTCCTCGCTCGTCAGCGCCCGCGATTTCCAGCCCTACGCCCATGCCAAGGTCGCCATCGCCGAATGGGCGGCGCAGTTCGAGGAACTCACCCGCACTCCGCCTGACCACAAGGTCAAGGACTCGCTCTTCTTCACGCTCAACCCGCTCTGATCGGATCCCGATCCCGCTCGCCTTCTCCAATCCCATCACTCACGACATGAAATCTACGTTGCTTTTCTCCCTCATCGCCGCCGCCGCCCCGGCGCTCGCCCCTGTGGGCTCCCTCGCCGCGCCCGGTTCACCGCCCCATATCATCCATATCGTCGCCGATGACTTGGGCTGGAAAGACGTCGGCTTCCACGGCTGCACGGACATCAAGACGCCGAACCTCGACAAGCTCGCCGGCGAAGGCGTGCGCCTCGATCAATTCTACGTGCAGGCGATGTGCACGCCGACGCGCGCGGCGCTCATGACCGGGCGCTACCCGCTCCGCTATGGCTTGCAGACCATCGTCATCCCGAGCAAGGGCACCTATGGGCTGGACACCGAGGAAACCACGCTGCCCCAAGTGCTCAAGGCGGCGGGCTATCGCACCACCATGGTGGGCAAGTGGCACCTCGGTCACGCCGACCAAAAATACTGGCCGCGGCAGCGCGGGTTCGACTACCACTACGGCGCGGTCCTCGGGGAGATCGACTACTTCACCCGCTCCGCCCACGATGTCATCGACTGGCAGCGCGACAACAAAACGGTCGAGGAAGAGGGGTATGTGACGCAGCTCCTCGGCGATGACGCGGTGCGGATCATCTCGGCGCACGACGCCTCCAAGCCGCTGTTCATGTATCTGGCCTTCACCGCGCCGCACACGCCCTACCAGGCTCCGCCGGAGTATCTGGAGCGCTACAAGGGGATCGCCGATGAAACCCGCCGCGCCTACGCCGGGCAGGTCGCCTGCCTCGACGACGAGATCGGCAAAGTCATCAGCGCCTTGGAGAAGAAGAAGATGCGGGAGAACACGCTCGTCTTCTTCCACAGCGACAACGGCGGGACGCGCGACGCCTCGATGACCGGCGAGAGCAAGGTCAAATCGGTCCCGTGCGACAATGGCCCGCTGCGCGCCGGCAAGGGCACGCTCTACGAGGGCGGCACGCTCGTCCCCGCCTTTGCCAACTGGCCAGGGCACCTCAAGCCGGGAGCCGTCCGGGAGCTGATCCACGTCAGCGACATCCTCCCGACCTACGCCGCCTTGGCGGGAGCCTCGACCAAGGAATGCAAACCGCTCGATGGGATGGATGTCTGGCCTGCCATCGCCGAAGGCAAGCCGTCCGGGCGCTCCGAGATCGTTTACAACGTCGAGCCGTTTCGCGCCGCGGTGCGGCAGGGCAATTGGAAGCTCGTGTGGAAAAACCTTCTGCCGACCAATGTCGAGCTCTTCGACCTCGCCGCCGATCCCTACGAGAAGACGAACCTCGCCGAGCAACAGCCCGCCAAGGTTCGCGAGTTGCAGGCGCGCATTGAAGAACTCGCCCGCGAATCCGCCAAGCCGCTGTTCATGAAGGCCGCCATGGATGCTGTCTTCAGCGGCATCTTCGGTCCCGCCCCGATCCCGACCGAGGAAAACACGGCGACCGCCGAGCCATAAACCGCCCTCCACTTTGCCCCAAAATCAATCGCTCGAACCCATCTGCAATCCGCCATGAATCGCTCTCTCACCTTGCTCTGCCTTGCCGCGACCGCCGCGCTTTCATCCTGCGTAGCCGGGCGCGTGGACCGTGTCGAAGACCGCATCGACCGCACCGAAGACCGGATCGACCGCCGCCATTACAGCGGGCCGGGCGACCGGATCGAGGACCGCATCGACAAGCGGGAAAACGTCAATGACAAGCTCCGCGGCCGCCGCGCGATCCTGCGCTAACCCATCGCCTCCCAAAAAAAACCTCTGCCCAATCAATCGCATGGTCTCGCTAAACAAATCAACGCTGGCTGCCGCCGCGCTCGCCGCTGGCGCACTGGCGGCGCCGCCGCAATCCGTAGGCGGCACCCAGGCGGTCCCGCTGGAAGCCGAACCCGCCGCCGCCGCCGCCGCCGCCGATCCGGCTGCCGGCGATGGCTGGAAGATCTCGCTGTGGAGCTACGGCTGGCTTGCGGGACTCGAAGGCACGACCGGCATCAAAGGCATCACGTCAGAGGTCGACGTCCCGTTCAGCAAGATCCTCGACAACCTCGACATGACTGCCTCGATGAATATCGAGGCGCAGCGCGGGCGCTGGGGCGGATGGATCGATGCCATGTATCTGAAGGTCTCCGCCGGAGGCGAGACGCCGGATCCGCTGCTCGACAATGCGAGCCTCGAACTCAAGCAGGTCGTCGCCGAAGCGGCTATCTTCTACCGCGTGTGGGATGGCGAAGCCGGCAGCCTCGACGTCTACGGCGGAGCCCGCTACATGCGGATGGATGGCGAGCTAAACTTGAGGCTGAGCGACGAAGGCGTGCGCGACGCATCCGAGGCGGTCAGCGCGCGAGTGGTGGACAGCATCGTCGCCTCGGTCAAGGCGCGGTCGGCTCCCGCCATCGCCGCCCAGCGGAGCCGGCTGGCCGGTGCGATTGCGGACAAGGCGGGTGAAGTTCTCGGGCGCGCCGGTGAGATCGCCGCGGCGCATCCCGGGCTGATCACCGCGATCCAGGTCAGCCCGCGGCTTCGCGAGGCGCTCAGGAACGTGGCGCAGGCGAGGCTGGACGAACAAGCTGCCGCCGCCGGGGCGAAGGTGGCGGCGCCAAAGCCGCCGCGAGGCGGGCGGTCGCCAAAGCGGAGAAAGCGCTCGCCCGCGAGGTCGAACGCGCCATCCGCGACACCGTGCCCGCGCAAGTTTCTGCCGTGGCGGATTGGGTGGATCCGTTTGTCGGAAGTCCGGCTTTACTACGGTCGAGCGACCGCGTTTATCTGGCGGCGAAAGCAGATGTGGGCGGCTTTGGCATCAGCTCGGATCTGGTATGGCAGCTCTACGGAGCCGTCGGTTTCAACATCACCGAGTCCGCGTCTCTAGAGGTCGGCTACAAGCACATGGCGGTGGATTACACCGGCGGCGGATTCACCAATGATGTTGCCACCTCGGGCGTCTATCTTTCGCTCGGGTTGAAACTCTGGCGAGGTTCCGCAACCCGATCCCCGCGCCGATTTGATGAGCCTGCCCAGACACGCCGCCGCCGCCTTGTTGCCGATCCTGCTCGCTGGCGCGCTCGGTGCGTGTTCGACCTATTCCACCGTCAAGCAAGTCCGCCCGCGGGTGTTGCCCGACTGGTACGGGCGGGAGTTGCTGGTAAAAGCGTTCCGGCACGACCAGAAAAAGCCGCTCGCCGCCATCGGTGAATACCTGGCGGTGGCGAGGATTCGCAGCAGGCGCTCAATGCCGATCCGGCAGATGATGCCGCGCGGCGCGACTACAACTTCGCGCTGGGCAGGGTCATCCAAACGATCAGCGAGGCGAAACTCGACCCGTGGAGCAGCCCGCTGCGCGTGCCCGCGCCGGGCGGCGGCGAATTCCAGGTCAGCCACCGGCGCGACCCGCGCCCGGAGTGGGACCCCGCCCTCTACGAATTTACGACGGCGGACCAATTCGACGTGGGCGGCAGCTATGTGAGCGAGCGCTTCGTGAAGGACGGCATCGGCGCGCCGCTCGTCGCGGTCGGGAAAAACCAGCGCGAGACCTACCGCGCAGACTTTGGCATGTCCCGCGTTTACTACGGGATCACGGCGGTTGGGAGGTTCGATGGCGCCGGGCGCTGCGAGATCGCGTTTGCCGACCCGCTCGCCACCGAATCGGTTTCGTTCAACGGCCGCACCGAATTGCTCGCCGCCGATTTCACCGTGCCGCTGGCGGTCATGCTCGACCGCGAGAACCCGGAGAAGCTGGAGCTGTCGCGGCTGCTGCGCCCCGGTAAATACGAGGAGACCGCGCGCATCTCCCGGCTGCAGCCATTCGACCCGGACAAAACCGTCGTGCTCTGCGTCCACGGGCTGATGGATTCGCCGGCGACCTGGGCGCCGCTCATCAACACGCTGCGCGCCGACCCAGAGATCCGCCGCCGCTACCAGTTTTGGTTCTACAGCTACCCGAGCGGCTATCCGTATCCGCACTCGGCCGCGATCCTCCGCCACCAGTTGGACGCCGTCCAAGCCCGCTTCCCGATGAAGAAGAAGATGGTCGTCATCGGGCACAGCATGGGCGGCCTGGTCAGCCGGCTGCTCATCACCGATAGCGGCGACCGGGTGTGGGACTCGCTTTTCGACCAGCCGCCCGAAGCGATCAGGATGTCGGAGGAGACCCGGGATCTGCTCACCGATGCCACCATCTTCAAGCGCCGCCCGGAGGTCGGGCGCGTCATCTTCATCGCCTCGCCACACCGCGGCAGCGACCTGGCGACCAATTGGGTCGGGCGCATCGGATCCAGCCTCGTCCGCGCCCCGGAAAAGCTGGCGCAGGCGAGTGTCGAGATCGGCGGCGTGCTCTCGCACGATCCGCGGTCGCTCGGGCTGCGCCGCCTCCCGAATAGCGTGGATACGCTTTCGCCCAAGAATCGCTTCGTCCGCGCCATCGATACGATCCCGGTGACCGATGCGGGCGTTCCATTTCACTCGATCATCGGCGACCGGGGCAAGGGCGGGAACCCCGACCAAACCAAGCCGTTGAGCTCGGACGGAGTCGTCCCGTATTGGAGCAGCCACCTCGACGGGGCGCAGAGCGAACTCGTCGTCCCCTCCGGGCACGGAGCCCACCAGCATCCCGCCGCCATCGCCGAGGTCCGCCGCATCCTCGTCGAGGCGCGCTAGCAAGCGGGCCGGGCAGACCGCCAATCAAAGCCGGCGAGGTCAGCGAATTTTCCGGGGGCGGATTGCGGTGGAAATCGAGGGCGATTTGGTCCCTAATAGCGCTTTGAGAAAATGCACGACAACATGGAACTGACATCGAAGGCGGAAATCCGTCACGCGGGTGGAGGGGGAAAGCCAGCTAACCCTCGCCAACTGGCGGAGCGAATCGCGGCGGAACTGCGCGGCGCGGGCTTCATCGCCTACTTCGCGGGTGGCTGCGTGCGGGACGCGTTGACCGGCGGCGAGCCGAAGGACTTTGACATCGCGACCGATGCGCGCCCGGAGCAGGTCGCCGCGCTCTTCCGGCGGACCAAGCATGTCGGCGCGCACTTCGGCGTCGTCCTCGTCCGCCTGAAAGGCATCGATTTCGAGGTCGCCACGTTTCGCACCGACGGCGATTACAAGGACGGCCGCCGCCCGGAAAGCGTCGCCTTCTCCACGCCGGAGCAGGACGCCCAGCGCCGCGATTTCACGATCAACGGGCTTTTTTACGACCCGGCCGCCGACCGGGTTATCGATTTCGTCGGCGGGCGGCAGGATCTCGATGCCGGCGTGATCCGGGCGATCGGCGATCCGGCGCGGCGCTTTGCCGAAGACTACCTCCGCCTCATGCGCGCCGTCCGGTTCGCCGCCCGCTTCGGCTTTGAAATCGAACCGGCGACCTGGTCCGCGCTGCGCGCCCACGCGCCGAAGATCGCGGGCATCAGCGCCGAGCGGACCCGCGACGAATTCTCGCGGATCCTCGCCGCGCCCAGCCGCCTGCGCGGCTTCGACCTGCTGGTCGAGAGCGGCTTGATGGCGGCGATCATGCCGGAGGTGCTCGCGCTGCGCGGTTGCGAACAGCCGCCGCAGTTCCACCCGGAGGGCGATGTATTCGTCCACACCCGGCTCATGCTGTCGCTGCTCGACCCCGGCGCGCCCCTCCCTTTGGTGCTCTCGGTCTTGCTCCACGACATCGGCAAACCGGCGACGCAAACGTTCGACGAAGAAGCCGGGCGCATCCGCTTCAACGGGCACGACAAGGTCGGCTCCGAGATGGCGGAGGCGATCCTGCGCCGGCTGAAATACCCGAATGACGTGGTCGATGCGGTGTGCGAGGCGGTCGCCTGCCACATGCAGTTCATGAACGTGCAAAAGATGAAGCGCGCGACCCTGCGGCGGTTCATGGCGCGCCCAAATTTCGATTCCGAGATGGCGCTGCATCGCGTCGATTGTCTCGGCAGCAACGGCTACCTGGAGAACTACAAATTCCTCGAGGAGCAGCGCGCCGCCTTCGCCGCCGAGCCGGTCATCCCGCCGCGCCTGCTCACCGGCGGCGATTTGATCGCGCGCGGATGGACGCCCGGGCCGTCGCTGGGCAAGGCGCTCGAAGAAGTGCAGACCCAGCAGTTGGAAGGCAATATCTCGACCAAGGAAGAAGCGCTCGCGTTCTTGGAGAGCGGCGATTGGCGCTAGCTAGGCTGCGCCGCCGTTTGCGGGCTGTAGCAGCGAACGCGGGCGGGCAGCCATCGGGCGCTTGGAGCGCAGATGCCCGCGGCTGCTTAATTAACTCGCTGCGCCGATTGCTATCCAGGGAGCGATTCGGCGGACGCGAAGGCAGGGACGGCTCTCCGAGCCGTCCGGCGGAGGGCGCGCCGCTCTGGCAAGGCGATCCGTTAGCAGGCAGGACGCTGCCTCGCACCGGCGGACCATTCGGAGAAAGGTCCCTGCCTATGGTGTCCGGCGCTAACTAAGGTTCCGAGGTCGCCTTGACCACGACAAAGCCGGCCGTGCCGATCCCGCTGGGCGGATGGATCGCGACGGTTTTGGCCATCGAGCCGTCGGGATTCGGGGCGGAGGAAACTTCCTGCGCGGCGACCGCCTGCCACTCGGTCAGGTCGGGCGACCAGAGGAATTCGAGGGTCGCGCCGGAGGGATCGGCGAGGTGGTAGGAAACTTCGAGCGAAGCGTTGGCACCTTCGCCGGTCCGCCGCGCGGTGGGCAAAGCGGCGCTGGTCGCCTTGCGCGGGTGTCCGCCGAAGATCTTCTCCAAGAGATTGGCCAAGCGGTCGCCGTCGGCATCCGCGTCTGGACCGGAGATGAGCGGGTCGGCGAGTTCCGCCTCGGAGAAAAACGCCGCCGCCCACTGGGCGTAGGTCATGGCGGGAGCGACCGCCGCGCCGGGCGACCCGCCCGGAGCCGCGCTCGCCACCCAGTTCGCGCCGTCGCTCGGATCGGGGTTTGACTCCGGAGAGATCAGCAGGATTGACGGTCCCATTTCATCGGCGCATTCGGGCCAGGGCGGCGTGTCGTCGTAGGTGAAAAAGAGGATCGCCGACTCGTCCGCCGCAGTCAGCCCGATCGAATCGCCGCTGTCGGCCAGCTTGCCGCCGAACTTGCCGGCGACCGGCAGCCCGGATCCGTAGCGCTGCGCGAACGCCGCTTCATTTTCCACCAGCAACGCGCGCCCGCCCGGCGGGAGCGTCGAGAACACCCCGGCGGGAATCGTAAAGCCCACGCCGCCGGTGAGCGTCACGCCGGCGAGGTCGACCGGCTCGGAGCCGATGTTCAGCAGCTCGATAAACTCGAATTCGTCGCCGTCGGTAAACCCGGCGGCCCGTTCGGCGGAGGTCGGCGGATACGGGTTGTAGTTGATCTCGCTGACCACCAGATTGCCCGCCGCCGCCGGCACCGCGCCGACTAACATGTTTCCCGTGCTCGGGGCGCTCCACTCGGTGCCATCGAACGTGCGCGCGGTGAAGAATGTCGAGTCCGCGATCGGAACGTCGCCGCCGCCCGGCGTCACATTCGAGGCGGTAAGCGCCGCCTGCATCAGCATGTCGGAGCTGGTGCAGCCCGTGTTGGTCGCGTTGGGCGTCCCGCCGCTATTCAAGACGTGGATCGCCAGCATGTTGTCGCCGGCGACGAGGACGCTGCTGCCCGGCTCCACGAAGGCGGCGAGATCGATGTCCTCGAACACCACGGCGGCTCCGTCCGCGTGATCCCCGGTCGCCGCCGCGTTCCAATCCGGCACCCCGCTCGGCGCATTGCGCTCCGCGACGCGCGTGCCGTTGAGATATGCGATAAACCCATCGTCGTAGCGCACGCTCAGGGTCAGCCGGTTGAACGCCGCCGGATCGGCGACCGTGAACGGGATGCGGACATAGACGCTGTGCGGCTGCTGGTCGTTTGTGTTGCCGACATCGATGTTGAGGAACGGCGCGTAGTTGGTGCCGGAGTCTTCGTAGCCCACGCCATTGGCTCCCGCCTGCCAGCCGGCATCATCGAAGGCGGCCGCGTGCCACGCCGTCGCGCCGGGCAGGTCAGAGGTCGGGCGCAGCGCCCGGACGTTGCCCGCGTTTTCCGCGACCAGCGTTTCGGCGGCGGGATTTCCGCCGCCGCCCAGCGCGATCGCCCTGGATTGATGCCGCCGCCCGGCAGGCGCGGGTCGCTGCCATCGGTGGTGTAGAGGACCGCGCCGTCCGGGGATTGGATCGTGACGACATCGCCTGCCCGGCTGAAGGCGGGCGGCATCGGGAACTGCATGTCGATCCACGCCATCCGCTGGGTCAGCCACGTTTTGATGAAATCGATTTGCTCGCCCCAGGTCGCGGTGGCCGGCGTCGGAAACCCGACGCTCGCGCTGCCGAGCGTGTTCCATCTGGTGAAATTCCGCTGCGCCGATTCCTCCAGCGGATCGGCGTGGGCGTCGATCCGCGCATTGAGCGCCCCGACTTCCAAGAGATCGCCGCGCAACGCGAACCACCGGTCGATGTAGCTTTGGCGGAAGTCCGGGTCGCGGAGCAGCGGCACGATCCAGTCGGTCTCGTAGCTGTGGTCGCGCCCGCCGCGGTTGTAGTTGTCCGCATACTGCCAGCCTTGGGTGTTGCGGTTGTCAAAGCAGCAGCCTGTCCCGGCGATCAGGTTGTAATCCCACAGCGGCCCCTTGTGCAGTTTGCCGCCGCGATCCTTGAACATGTAGTCGCTGCGCACATACGAATCCTGGTCGCGGAGCAGCTCGTTGATGATGGTCAGATTCACCACCGAATCGACATCGATAAACGCCGGATAGCCGGAAAGCGGGTCGGGGTTCGGCACGCCGGCGTTGTTCGCGCCGGAGCCGCGGCTCCAGCCGAGCGTCGCCACGAATTGGTCGAAGTATTCTCCGATCCAATCGCGTTGCGCGGCGGTTGGCGCGGAGGGTTCCAGGATCTCGACGCTGCTCCAGCCGGTCGCCCGCGGTCCCTGCCCGGCGATGCCCGGCGGCTCGAACCGCAGCAGGTAGCCGCCCGAAATGGCGGGTTCTTCGCTGTCTTGGGGGTCGAGGCGTTTGATGTCCACGCGTTCGTTGCCGCGCTTTATCTTCTCCAGCAAGACATAGACGCCCTGGTAGTCGGCGCTTTGCAGGTCGCCGCCGTCGGTGTTCAGGAAAAGCTCGAAATGCTTCGAGCGCGGCGCCTCGAGCCCGATCTGGCGCCCGAGGTCAAAAGCGAGCGGATTGCGGATCAGCGCCTTGTCGGTCCACGGTCCGTTGAAAACCCAATCCGACTCCGCAGGCAGCCCGAGCAGCCCGACATCGAGGTCGCCGCCTTCCTCGTCCCAGATCTCGACCCGATACTGCGGCTTGGCAAAACCGGACGAACTCTGCCCGCGGCGCCGGATGCCCGCGCGCAACGCCATGTCCGGTGCCGCGGCGAGCGAGGCGCGCCCCCGACTGCTCATCCGGCAGGTGGACGCTCAGGTGGATGAATCCGAAGACCGATCCGGAAACGCCGATGCCGCCGCCGCTGAAGTTCTCCGCCACGATGATCGGAAGGTCGGAGGTGAAGCTGTCGGCGCTTCGATCCCGCCCAGGTTTGACCCCGCCGCGAGCTTGACGAAATGCGCGCTGGCGACCGGACCCGGATCAAATCCAGCGGCGATGGCGCGCGCCCGCAGCCGCGTCGTCGCCGCCACCGAGATCGGATTCCCCGGCGTGTAGGCTGCCGATCCCGCATCGGGTTCGCTGCCATCGGTCGTGTAGAAAATCGTGGCGTCCGGCTGATCGGTGGCGAGGGCGACCGATTGGTTGGCCGAGAACGTCGCGCCCGCGGGATCGATCGTCACCCGCGCGGCGGGCGTGCCGGTCGTCGCCGAATTCAACGCGCCGGGCGTCGCCTCGGCGAGATAGCCGTCGCGCCCGTCCCCGGCGAGCGCGGTGAGTTCGGGCAAGGCGACGGCTTCCGGTCCGGCGGCGCTTTCGTTGAGCAGGTGGATCGCCAGGATGTTGTCGCCGGGCGCGAGCGAGGCGATGCCGGCGGAGGCATCGAAGCGCTCCGGCGCGAAGGCGAGATCGTTCGCCCGCGGCGCGAGCGCGGTCGAGTCCCAATCCGGCGAGGCGGGCGCGTTGGACGCCGCGACCGGCGTGCCGTTGAGATAGGCGGCGAACCCGTCGTCGTAGCGCATGTCCAGGGTGAGCGCCTGGATCGCGCCCGGATCATCGACTTGAAAGCGGAAGCGCAGATAGACGGAGGGTCCGGGCGCGGCTTCGGTCGCCACCAGCCCGGGGAACGCGCCGGTCCCGATCGGCGGTTCGCCGGCGGCGAGCAAGGCGATGTCGGCGGCGGGCAGCGGCGAATCGTAGAGCGCGACGTCGTCGATCAAGCCGGCGTATTTGTCGAGGTTGTTCAGCCCGCCGGAGAAGTTGGCCTGCCCGATGAACAAACCGGTCCGCGCCTGGCCGTTGTTGTGGGTGAAATCCTCGGCGTAGCGGTTCACATCGAAGCCTTGGCTCCGCCGGTTGACCCCATCGACAAACATATCGAACTGGTCGTCGCTCGCCCGATAAGTCACCGCCACGTGGTGCCACGCATCGTCGGTCGCGCTGGTGCCTGTGTTCGGGTTTCCCACCCAGCCGCTGTCCCACTGGATCGTATTGTTCCGCACGAAGAGCGCCTTCGATCCCTGGTTCCAGGCGGTGCCCGCCGGATTCCGCGAAATGATCGCGCCGGACCCATCGGTGCCTTTGATCCACGCCGACCAGGTGAAGTCCTCCGCGAAGTTGTAGCGCTCCGGGTCGCCCGCTGCCATCCATCCGCCCACCGCTCCGCTGAGCGCCTCGCCGCCGGCGCCGCGCCCTTGCCCGCCGGTCGTCAGGTCGGCGCCGTTTTGCAAAAGCCCGCCGTGGGTCGATCCCTCGACCCGGTCGGGCACGACCGATTCGATCTTGGTGTCGAAATCCCAGTAGCTGAGCAGGCGGTCCTGCTGGTGCGCCAGTTGGCTCGCCTGCCCTTCTTGGAAGCCGATGCCCGACGGACCTTCTGTCCAGCCCGAATCATCGAACGGTTCGCTTTGCCCGCGCCATCCGGATCCCAGCGCCCCGCCGGTTGGCGTGAGCGCGCGCCCCGGATCGCCCGCCGTGACCAGCTCGACCAGCGCGCCAAACCCAAACCCGTAGGAGATGTCCGGCTGCTGCGGCGGGAACGGATCGAACGCCTGCGCGACCGAGCCGTCCGGGCGGACCAGGGCGAGGAATTCGCCGCCGCCCGCCAGGCGGAAGTTCGTGTGCAGTTCCGCGCCGGCGACCGCCCGGTTTTTGTTGGAGGCAAAGACGACCAGATAGCCGCCGGCCGCGAGATTCGTGCCTTCGGGAAATGCCCACTGGGTCAAATTGTCGGCGCGGTCGGTCAAGGACCAGCCGCCCAGGTCGACCGGCTCTGCGCCGGGATTGCGGATCTCGATCCAGTCTTCGTAGTCGCCGTCTTCGTCTTGGATGCCAGATTCGTTGACCGCCATGAACTCGGAGAGGGTCGGCTCGGCCGCCGCCAGGATGGGGAGGAGCCAGAGGGCGATGGATGCGGGGATGGGGGAGTTTCTCATCGGTGGAAGCCGGCAGGTTCGCGCTAGACTACGCGAAGCGCCCCTCGTGTGGCAATCCCTTAACCACATCGCTGAAGCCATCGCCTGTCCAGATGCCGCGTCGCCCTTCGAAAATGCCAGCCGGTGCGAAGCGTTCTCCGGAGATCGGCTACCCGCTTGCGCGGACCGCCGGGGCGATTTTGATTGGCGATCCATGAAAAGATCCGCCCTCGCCGCCGCCCTCGCATTATCCGTCGCCGTCTCGCCCGCTGCGGATATCGACTTTTTGACCAAAGCGAAGCCCGCGACCGGGCACAGCGTGATGGGCAAGGGCGAGGTCGAATTCGCCATCCCGCCGCAGCAGGCGCGCTTCATCAAGCTCGAGGCGCACGGCTCTGGCGACTTCGCCGCCGCCGCCGCAGAGATCCGGCTGGTCGGCAAAGGCGGCGCGGTCGTCGATCCGAAGCGCTGGAAGCTGGTCGGCGCGAGCGGCGGCGAGGCGACGGCGAAATCCGCCTACGATGCCGATCCCGCCACGTCGTGGGTCGTGCCCGCCGCGCCGGGGCCGCATTGGGTCGCCATCGATCTCGGGCGGGTCGAGTCGTTCTCCGCGCTGCGCTACGTGCCGGCGGCGGATGGTTCCGGCGCGGTCGGTCCGTTCCAGCTTTTCGTCGGGCATGATGGGAAGGCGTTCGACGCGATCGCCAGCGGCACGCTGATCGGAGGCGCGCATGGCGAGGGTG
>JAWLBD010000066.1:0-29221 GCA_041395145.1 Verrucomicrobiales bacterium
CCCGCCTTGCCGGCCGACGCTCTGGAGGTTGGGGATCGCGTTGAGGTGATCCATCACCCGGTCGTAGTGTTCCTCGAAGCCGAGTTCGAAGATCGGATAGCCGTTGGGCGCGCGGAGCAGGTGGATTTCCTTGATTTCGTCACGCTTGCAGATGCGCTCCGCCTCTAGGTCGGCGAAAATCTGCTCTTTGATTTCATCGCTGCCCTCCCACTTGCCGTCGCCGATCTCGCAGGTCGTCTCCACGATCAAAACGGTGTGGTCCGGCGGATCGACCGCCAGCCCGGCGTTCTTCGGCTCGCCCACCCGGTGGAAGATCCGCTCCCGATAGTAGATATACAATCCGTCGATCGCCTTTTCCTTGGCCACCAGCATCCCATAGACGGTGATCGCCTTGAACCGGAGCCTGCCCGCGCTTTCCGCGACCGGCGGCGGCGGCGGCGGGTCAAAGCGCTGCACGAGATGCGGAAGCGGCATCGTGGAGATACATTGGTCGCAGGCGACCCGGTGGGCGTTGCCGTCAGCGTCCTGGTATTCGACGGCGGCGACCTTGCCGCCTTCCGTGATGATGCGGGTGACGTCCGCCCCGCAGATCACATTGACGCCATCGGCGCGCAGCGCCTCGGCGATCTTCCGCGGCATCGCCTCCGCGCCCGTCTTCGAATAATGGAGGGTTTCTTCGAGCAAGGCGCTCTCCACCGCGCGGCCGGGAGCCTCTTTGATCCCGACCTTGGCGAGCACCTTTTTGAGGACATCGACGGCGGACAGGCGCGGCATCTTGCGCTTGATGAAGGCGGCGCTCAGCCCCTGCGGCGGGATCCCCCAGTAGCGGTGCGTGAAGTCTTTGAAAAAGAATTCGTAAAGCGGGTAGCCGTAGAGCTGGATGAGCGCCTCCTCCGCGTCCTTCGGCTCCCACGGCGCGATGGAATTGCGGGCTTGGGCGTAGAAGAGACCCGCCACGCAGGTCGCCAGGGTGATCGGCGGGATGCCCTTGAGCATGTCGTTGAACTGGAGCGGATAGCGGTAGAACGCGCCCGCCCAGCGGATCTTCGCGTCCAGCGGCACCTCGATCCGCTCGTCGCCCATCATCTTCTTCACATCCTCGAACACCTCGCGGTCGAATTCGTGCAGCATGTGGACGCCCACATCGTAGAAGTTATCGCCGCGTTTTTGGCTGGTCGCCAAGCCTCCGGGGATGGCCTCTTTCTCGAGGACGGTCGCCTTTATTCCCTTGCGGGCAAGCGTGCGCGCAGCGTAGAGACCGCAAGGTCCCCCGCCCAGGATGACAACTTGGGGATCGGATGGCATGGGGACGCTATGTGATTCCGAGAAAGCGCCCTGTGTCAAGGGCGGCTCGCGATTTGTTTTCGCCGATTTCCGCCCCATCGTGCACCCAAAAATTTGCGCCGATGCGACTCTCCCTCAATACCTCGACCATCAAGCCCCAGCCGCTGCTCGACAAAATCCGCCTCGCCGCCGAGGCCGGCTTCGAGGGCATCGAACTCTGGATCACCGAGATCTACGAATTCATCGGGCGCGGCGGCGAGGTGCGCGATGTCGAGAACGCGCTCGCCGACTGCGGGCTGGCGGTCCCCTGCTGCATCGCGCTCCGCCACTGGGCGGACTTCGACGGGCGGGAGCACGACCTCGCGCTCGACGAGGCGCGCCGCCGCATGGACCTCGCCGCCCGGCTCGGCGCACCCTACATCGTGGCGACGCCGCCATTGGACAAACCGGGCACCGATGGGCTGGCGGAGCGCTACCGCGAGCTGCTCGCCATCGGGCGCGCGGCGGGCGTGAAGCCGACGTTCGAATACATCAGCTTCTTCGCCTCCGCCTACTCGCTGCCGCAGGCCTGGGACATCGTGCAGGCGGCGGGCGACGCCGATGCTACCCTGATCCTCGACGCCTTCCACACCTGGAACTCCGGCTCGCCCCAAGATCTGATCCGCCAGATCCCCGCCGGCAAGATCAGCCACTACCACATCGACGACGCCGCGCCCGGCAAGCCGCCCCGCACCCAGACCGACCCCGACCGCACGATGCCCGGCGACGGCCCTATCAACTTGCGTCATGAAGTCGGGCTGCTCCGCGAGATCGGCTACCAAGGCTGGGTCAGCCTCGAACTCTTCAACGCCGACCTTTGGGCAAAGGACCCGCGCGAGGTGCTGAAGGCAGGGATCGACCGGCTCAGGGAAATCGTCGCGCTCAGATCCTGTTCTCTGCAATTGAGACCTCCTTCTCTCGAAAAAGACATTTTCTACTTCTCCGAAATTTCATTCTTGCATATAGCGGTTCGATCCCTCTAACATCCGCCTGCATGATGACGACTCGGTTCTCCCTCTGTCCGGCGGTTTCCGCCATTCTCTTGGCTGGCATCGGTTTTGCTTGGGCGGAAGGCGACCCGCTTTCGCTGGCGGGATCGGATACTTAATCGGGGTTGAAGGGGAGGCTCCAGGTCGGGTCTTACCGGGACTTATGCGTTCACGGACAAGGACGGGGACGGCTGGGACGATCTGTGGGTGCAGATCTACTCCAATGTGGACCGCACGCAGCCCAATGCGGACCCCAACGGCGACGGCGTGGGCGTTTACATCGAGATGCTGCTCTGGCGCGATCCATTCGGCCACCCCGCCTCGGCGGAGGAGATGGCGCTTACCGCCCAGCTCGCCCGGGCCCGGTCCCGCCGAGCGCCCCGCCTACCCGGCTTCATCCGGCTCAAGGGACCTTACCACACCGACGAATTCGGCGCGCCGCGCTCGGCGGAGAATACCCGGCTGCGCGCCGGGCTGGAGCTGTCCGCCCTGAGCCGCCGCCTCCACAGCCAATACCTCGCCGAAAGGAGGTGATTTGACGCATGGCTGGAGGACCACCCGAGGAGACCCGCCGCCTGGAAAGGCTGGCTCGGCGCTCGCCCGGTTTACTATGGCTCCCACGGGCGCTATTCGGCGTGGCTCATCCAGATTGAACGGCTCTTACTGTGGCAGGTCCAGACCCTGCCGAGTTCCAACTATGATTTTCAAAGCGCGGTCTCGCTGTTAAAGACTGGGGCGGGCAGCCACCTCGCCATGTGGGATGAACCCGTCGGCGTGCAGGGCAACCACGTGAGCAGTTCACAGCGATCTCTGGGAGACCGATCACCAACCGGGAGGCGGACGGCACCATGCCGAGCGCCCACGCCACCCAAATTACCAGCTATTCAAGTCGGCGGCGGCGAGCTGCCCACTCGACCGATGTATTCGCCAACACTACTCAACAAAGAATGGGGTCGTGGCATGGCATACGAGGCGGGACTCTTTGTTCTCGACCGAATCAATGATCTCGGCGAACTGGCGGCAGCGTCTGCCCTGCCGGGGACGAATCCGTCGATGCCTGCCCATCCAGACGCAACCATTCCGGTCGCGTGGGCAGGCTGGCGGCTAAAGGAGGACTTTGTTTAACTGGCGCTGGCACTTACCGCAGAATGCGACCGACGATCTGACATTCGGATTGTATTTGCAGGATGTCACCGACGAGATCGACCGGATCGTTCACCTCGGGCTGGTCGGGCTGCCGGTCATCTCGGCGGGCGAGGAACGCGGGGCGGGACCGTCGGCGGGAACCACCCACGAGGTTTGGAACGGACGGCTGGGTGGCGTCCACCCAAACTCCGCAACAAAAACCCCAGCCCGGGAGCCTTCAACCCGATACCTGCGCGAAGAATGCCTTGATCGTCGGAACTCGACCGTGCCTGCGGGAAACTCAGGCTCGACCCAAGACGGGCGCTACAAACCCGACCTAAAAGCGCCCTCTGATACCAAGACATCACCGCGACCGCGATCGAGACAATCTGGTGACCGATGAATACGATAACCCAGATCGTCCAGCGTGCTGGCTGCGGTGGTCGCCGGACTGCCCCACCAGCTCAACGAGGTTTACAAGGAGGTGGTACCGGGGCACGCTGTGGTCCTCCACCTCCATGCCCTCGCCATACCCAGCAGTAAAAGCACCCCGGCAACACCGGAATTCTGGACCGCGGCGGAAGCGGTCCGTCTGGGCTGCCCTGCCTGCCGTAGCCGACCACCTCTCTCACATCAAAGAGATCATCCTGGCCCGCTTCACGGGCAATCACGAATTCCCCGTCCGCCGGCTCCACCATGACCCCAATCCCTATCCCGCCGTGGGACCCGGCATTTCTGACTCCCTACGCTTGGGAATGGTCGGGAACCCTAGCCGTCGCCATCGCGTGGAATGACCCGCCCGCCGCCGGGCGTCTTCCGACCGACGATGCCGCCGTCCGCTCCGCCGACCCTCGTCAACGACCTCGACCCTCCGCGTCAACGGACCCGCTTACCCACCTCCGCGCTCAGCCGTGGGTCTATGATCCGACCACAGGCGCAAGCAACGGAGGCACTGGAGCCAGAACGGCGACAACACTGCCGACAACTTCGAGATCGTCACCATCTCGCGCCAATCCTCCGAGGACTACGGCGACTACACCGTGCAGATCACCCACAAGGGATCGTCGTTCCAGGGCTGCCCGGCGAACCCGACAGCCAGCGCGTCTCGGTCGTCATCCTCGGCAACGTCCCGATCCCGCCCGACCCGGACGCCGCCCCGTGGGCGCTGCGCCTCACCGGACCCCAGACCCTCAACCCAACGACCAGCCTCGAAGAACTGCCCCTCGCCTTCGGCACCGTGGCGGGTGCCTTTTACCAGTTGGAAACCTCGGCAGATGCGGTAAACTGGGTTTCCTTGGGAGGGGAAATCAGCGGGACCGGTCTGGAGGTCGAGGTCGTCGCCGAATACGACCCCGCCGACACCGAGCGGTTCTTCCGCGCCAAACGCGTCTGGTAACCATGAAAACCAAAGCCCCCCTCATCCTCTCCATCGCCCTCCTGCTAGGGCTGTGCGCCGACCTGCGTGCGGCAGTCGTTTACACCGACGCAATTGTCAGGATTCATCGATCCGCGATCTACAATGGCGGCGATGTCACCCACGACTTCGACGGCGACGGCAGGAACGACCTGCGCCTCCGCCACACGGGCGACAACTTTACCGGAACCGGTAGGTGGGGTATGTCTTGACCGAAGGGCTGATCACGGGGCTTGGATTTTTTCGAGCTACGCGGTTGCCTTTTCGCCGGGGGAGCTGATCGGTCTGCGTGGTCTCGATACGCCGACCAACGAACTTCCGAGGTCTGGTGGAACCAGACACTCATCCACGCCTGCATCGCCCCCACCCAATGCTACGGCTATTTTTCTGGCGGCGACTGGTTCCTCGGGTGCGCTTCCTCGCCGGGGACGACCAGATCCACTTCGGCTACGCCTAGTTCTATGTCAACACAGGGCCGACAGGCGGTAGTTGGGTGCCGATCCTCGAAGGCTACGCCTGGGAGACCGAGCCGAACACCCCGATCCTCGCCGGCGCAGTGCCCGAGCCGTCCGGGGCCGCGCTAGCCCTCGCCGCCGCCGCCGCGCTCGCGCGAAACCGCCGCCGCACAACGTAGAGACGGCACTCCTGCCGTCTTCGGTCCGCGGCAACGCCCTCGCCCTAGACGACCAGCGCCCGAGCGAGACCGCAGCCATCCCCAAGGCGACAAGAGTGTCGCCTCTACAATGGCGCCGCCGCGCTCGCGCGAAACCGCCGCCGCACAACGTAGAGACGGCACTCCTGCCGTCTTCGGTCTTCGGCACCGACCTCGCCCAAGACGACCAGCGCCCAAGGCGAGACCGCAAGACTCTTTCTCCAAGGACAAGGGTGTCGCTTCACGATGCCCAATCGCCGACTTTTCCCGCGAACTATTCCGAATATCTGACTCCGGCAATGTCGCTAGAAAACACCGGAGCCGTAGCGTATTTCTTTTTATCGCTGATGCCCTGCTTGCCACTGCTGCTGTTGCCCGCCTTGTCGCTGCGGGCGGGAATGTTCGCCTCATCGGCGCGTGGAGCTAAATGCGTTCCGGCTTACCAAGCTCTTCCCGATCTCCGGCAGACCAACGGCGGTTTCCGTTCTCATCGGCATCACGCCGAGGGTGCATCTGGAAGGTATCCCTGCCCTGACCTCGATCCGCTCATGCGCGCGGTTCGAGCGGCCTTGTAGCGAGCTGACCTGCGCCGCGCCCAGATCGGCACGCTGCGGCTGGATTGCGCTCGGACGATCCTGTATCTGCTGTTCAATACGATCCCGGCGAACCCAGATCGGCTTGCCCCGGTGCGCGCGGGAGCCTCTCGGGTGGTTATGGTTTAGGCGCGCGGGTCAGACGGGCGATCGGAGCCTTGATCGCCGGGTGCGGGTCGTAGCCATCGAGCGAGAAGTCCTCGTAGCGGAAGGCGTCGATCTCCCGACTTCCGGATTCAAGACCATGCGCGTGCACGGGCGCCGGCGCGCGGGTGAGCTGGAGCTTCGCCTCGTCGAGGTGGTTGGCGCAGAGGTGGAGGTCGCCGAAGGTGTGGACGAACTCGCCGGGGCGCAAGGCCGGTGACCTGCGCGACCATCAGGGTGAGCAGCGCGTAGGACGCGATGTTGAACGGCACGCCGAGGAAGAGGTCCGCGCTGCGCGTAGAGCTGGCAGCTTAGCTCGCCGATCCGACATCGACGAAAAACTGGAAGAGCGAGCGGCAGGGCGGCAGCGCCATCTCGCCGACCGCGCCGGATTCCACGCGCTGACGATGTGCCGCCGGCTCGCCGGATTCTGGCGGATGCCGTCGATCAGCCGCGCGATCTGGTCGATGTGCCCGCCTTCGCCATCCGGCCAGCGGCGCCACTGCGCGCTATAGACCGGTCCCAGATCGCCATTTTCGTCCGCCCATTCGTCCCAGATCGTGATTACTTTCGGGCGCAGGCGCACGTTGGTCTCGCCGCGCAGGAACCAGAGCAGCTCGTGGATGATCGACCGCAGGTGCAGCTTCTTGGTCGTCAGGACCGGGAACGTCTCGCGCAGATCGTAGCGGACCTGCGCGCCGAAGACCGAATACGTGCCCACGCCGGTGCGGTCCTCGCGGAACTTTCCGCGGTCGAGCACATGGCGCAGGAGGTCGAGGTATTGCTGCATGGTGGAGGGTCGGCATACCTAGGCAATTTCGCCGCCCCCGCTAGCGCCGAATCGCCCGCCGGCGGGAATCGGGGCTCCCCGAGAACCCGAATGCCCATGCGGGGTCAGTCGGCGACCACGCCTTCGCCAGCCCCGCCGCCGCCCAAGTCCACGTCATAGACCATCCGCCCGTAGAGCGCCGCCGGATCGCCGCCGCCGGGCGGGACAATGCGCTCCCGGATCGTCCAGATCGCGCCGTCCTGCGTGGCGGAGACAAATTCGCTGCCCGCGCCGGGCGTCCGCACGTAACCGGAGCCTTCGCCTTGCGGGCGGTGGTATGCGCCGCGCTGCCAGCCGGTCAGGTTTCCGCTGCCCTCCACCGCGTAGATGAAATCTTCGAGCCGTTCGTTGAGCCGGAATTCGACGATCAGGCTGCCGAGGATCGGCTCCGGTCCCCGCGGCTGGTCCGCCGCCGCCGGGTTGCTTCCTCCGCGATCTCCATCGTCGTGATGCGCCCGTCCCCATCCTCGTCCCTGGCGAGGATTTCGGCAACCGTCGCGCTTACGACCTCGTCTTCCCCGAACAGGACTTCCAGGATCGAGGCGAGCGAGATCTCCGCCTCATGCGCGCCGATGTCGATGCGCCCGTCCTGCAGCCGCGGCGCGCCGCGCCCATCGGTCGCGGGTTGCGATGAAGAATCAAAGCTCGGGTCCCCGGCATTGATCGCCGGGCTGGCTGGATTCAGCCCCAGCGTCCTGCCCACGAACCCGCCCATCAGCGGATCGATCCGCACCCTCGGTGCCCACGCGGTCGCTACCGCCGAGCAGAACGCCTGCGGATCGAAGCCGATCAAGTTGAATCCGGAGGACGAGATGCCGTCCGCCTCTCCACGGAGGTCGCCGCCGCGATTCTCTGCGACAATCGAACTCCGGAGTTCGGGAAAATATCGCCATCCACCCTGATCCCGCCATTCCCAAATACGGTGCTGTGAATCAAAACGATGAAGTGCTCCACCCGCAACCTTGACCCCGTCGCCCGGCGTAAGCGCGACGGTCACGTTGGAAAGCGCCGCCAAGCCGCACTCCGCGAGAAAATCCCAGACTGCTCCAGCGGGTCCCGCCTCGCCGGTTCGCCCGCTACCAGCGTCTTCGAGACAACGACTTCAGACCGCCCTGCAAAAAGATCGAGGTCCCCACTGGAAGAGGAAGCTGCCATCCCTGATCGTCGCCTTCGCATTGCCGTCACCCAGCGAAACCAGGCACCCGCCCGGCGATTCGTTATCGAAGAAATCGCAGCGCTCGCATTCCAGATTCCGATCCGCCGCCGAGGAAGATCGCCGCGCGTAGCCCCCTGCGAAGGATGGCTCGTCTGCGCGCTCGAACCGGCTATCGACCACCGTCAGGCGCGTCCCCGCCTCGCCCAAAATCCCCGCCCCCTGCAGCGGACCTCACGCAATCGCAACCGCATCGCATCGACCAGGGCGGTCACCGATCTCAGCTTCACCGCCTGTGGCTCTTTGATCCCGGAAACCGCAGCCGCTCGAGCACCACGCCATCCCCGTCGGTCGCCGCCGCGGCAGCGATGTGGAATGCGCCGCCGGACGCCCGCGTGATCGTCGGCGTGCCCTCGACGCCGGCGATCTCGATCACGCTGCCAGCCGGCGACGGTGAAATCGAGCGCGCCCAGCGTTAGCGCATAGTCGCTCAAGTTTTACACCTGATCCGCACCGTCCCGCCATCCGCCGAGGCGCGCTCGACGCCACCAGCGCGACCGCCTCCTGCAGGCTCATGTCGCCCGGAGGCCGGCTGTCCCCGTCATCGGTGATGTCCACCCGGATCGGCCCCGCCATGGCTGCTGCGGCTCGAATTCCACAAACACGCCGCGCGGGCGATCAGCGCGTCGATCGCTGCCCGGTTCGCCGACCCCGGCGAGATATCGATCTGCTTGTAAAGATCGTCACCCCTGAGCGCGGGCAGATCTTCCAGCGCCGTGATGTCGGTCGATCGTTGTAGCCAGCGTCAAAATATTCCAGCGCGGTCAAGTTCTCGAAGATAAGGCCTAACAGCTTCCCCGAAATCTTGTTGCCCGTGATATCCAGGTTCCTCAGGTTCACGAGTTGCCCCATCGAGGAAGGCAGCGCGCCGCTCAGTTGGTTTTCGTTCGAGCAGCAGCTGGGTTAGGTCTGTCAGGCTGCCGACCGCGTTGGGGACGCCGCAGCGCCGGTCGGGTTATTTACCGCAGCGACAGGAATGTCAGGTCGGTGAGCGTCGGATTCCGGCGGGCAGCGGCCCATCCAGATTGTTCGCCAGCAGCAGGTTCTGGATGCTCGGCACATTCCATGGCACAGCGTCAAAATGCTTACCATCAAACCTCCGACGCCGGGTCGGTATCCAGCCACCCGGTCTTATCCGTCCAGCTCGCCCCGCCCGTCGATTGGTAAGCGCCTCCAGCGCCACCTGATCCCCGCCGTCAGGCAGCGCCACGGCGGCGTGTTGCGGAAGCCAAAATCATCAGCCCTGCCCGCCCCAATCCCGGACGCAATCACAGCAAGGGCAAAGGCGCTGTGCGCCTGGAATTCGGTCGATTTTTCATAGGCATTACCTTCCCGGCTCCCAATCCGTCAATCAAATAATCAGCCGAAAATCCAGAGACCGCTCCCACGAGGACGCCACTCGGCGTCAACACGGGCAGGATGGCGAGATCGGCACCCACCCCGCCAATGAGCCAATTGGCAGGTGTCGCATCCGCATCGCTCCGCCTCGGCCAGCTGCCCAACTTCGATCTTGACTTTGTGTAATTTATACGCTTTTGTTCGCGTATGCCTTACACCTACGAATATCCGCGTGGTCCCCGACGGTCGATTGCGTGGTTTTTGGCCTGACGGGTACCGCGCTTTCGATCCTATTGATCAGGCGCGGCTTGCCACCTTATCTTGGTGATTGCCGCTGCCTCGGCGGATTTGTTCGCATCGAGGAAACCCTCGAGGAAGTACCGGCGAGAATTGGCGGAGGAGACAGGATTGTCCGGTGTCTTTAGAGCAACCGTACACCTTCGGCGCGGTCGGATCGCGACCCCGCGAGCGGGTCGTCAGCGTATTCCAATACGCCTTGGTCAAGCCGGAAGACCATTGCGCCATCGCCTCGACCGATGCCGACGAAACCCGATGGTTCGCCATCGATGAAACGCCCGATCTCTGCCTTCGACCACCGCAACATCTATGAAACCGCGCTCAGCCGCCTCCGAGGCAAGCTGAACTATCAGCCAATCGGGTTCGAGCCTCCTGCCGAAGAAGTTCACGCTATCTCAACTGCAAAACCTCTACGAAGCCGTGCTCGGGAAATCCCTCGACCGGCGGAACTTCCGAAAAAAGGTCCTGGATCTGATCTGCTTACCCCGTCGATGAAACTTATCGGGAGGGGCGCACCGCCCTGCTCAACTTTACTGGTTCAACTGCAGGCGGGGCATGGATCAACTCGCAAAGAAAGGCTTTCTTGAACTATGAAACGCAGCAGCAAACGCGCCGAACTTGCCAAGGAAACCCTTTCGATCCTCCGAGAAGGTTTGTCTCCTTATGAAGACGTACTTCTGTCAAAGATGCGCTCAAAAGATCGGTGGATACTTCCTGATTGTATGACGGCAACTGTTCGATGCCCGCCCTTCCCTCCCCTCGATTCTCGGAGGACTTTGCAGATCGAAGTAACTGCCGAGTCTACTTTCGGTTGTCCAGTTGGGCATTCTGGTTTCGAAAGCCATGTCGGTCGCTTTCAACTTCGCTTCGGCGAAGAACCCTGGCGGAGGATTCTTGAATGGTTCCCAAGCACAAGAGGCGGCCCGATCCAGTGGTCTTTATCCGACGCTGCTCGCCAATCGGGACTACTTCGCGATCGAAATCGCTCAAACGACTCTTCCATCTATCTCGATCTCCTTATCCTCTCGCCTTATGTTCCGTTTCTTCGGGACGACGAAGGACAACTCTTGGATAATCCAGTGTTCGCCTCGGTGGTAACTTCTGCGCTTAAGCACTCCAATGTAGGAGCGATCAATCATAATGCCCCGAACGAGCGAGTCGAAGTGCCCTGCGTGCTCCAGCGGCGAGCCGGAATTAGTGCTTCGCCTTTTGCGCACGCTAGGGTAGACCGCTCAGTTTTAGGTGGGCTGGCGTTTTTCGAACGGATCCAATCCTCGTGGCTAACACTTTCAAGAGGCTTCGAAACCCGGGTCACCTACGCTAGGCACTTTAGACAGGTAACGATGGCGGTCTTCGCCAGAGGTCAACGACCCAAATCTAACTGCATTCCGAAAGGTTTTCGAACATCATGGCACCAAGAAATGCAATATATCTGCGCTTCCTCAAACCCAGAACGAGAGAAGAGCTGGCACAAGAGACTGCTCCGGGCTGGGTTCCAAAATGGATTTTTTCTGGGGGCATCAGCCTTCGCCGGACGGGAGTGTCACTTCAAATCCTGTTTTAGCCAATGGTGGGATGGGCACCGATTTCAAGTCGACGGGGTGGTACCTTACCGGACAGCCGAGCATTGGATGATGGCGGAGAAAGCCCGGCTCTTTCCGATCCCGCAATTCTCGACCAAATCCTTGCCGCTGCGAATCCTGCGGTTGCCAAGAAGTTGGGCAGATCCGTTGCCGGGTTTGATGAGCTTACCTGGAAGGAAGCCCGTTAGATATCGTCGTCCGCGGAATGTCACCTGGGCAGAATCCCGATTTGAAAGCATTTCCTGGACGAGAGCGCGTTCTGGTCGAGGCGAGTCCGAGAGACCGGATCTGGGGATCGATTGGGCGCCAACCATCAAGACGCCGAAAACCCGAGCCGGTGGCGGGGAGAGAATCTGCTCGGGTTCGCGCTGATGGAGACGCGCGGGCGCGCCTCCGCCACCCTCGCCCCAGCCCAATGACTGACCGCGATCCGATCCTCGGCTGCCTGCTTGAACTGCGGTCGGCGATTCGCTTGGGTTGCCTTGCGAAAGGTTTCGCCGGCGGATCGCGCGCCTTCTTCCCGGGCGCGATCCGGCGCGGCTGGTCTTTGGGCGCGGGATGGTGAGCGACGATACCGAGCACACCGCGATGGTTGCCCGAGCGATGTTTAAGATTCGGCGATGCCGGTGCGTTTCAACGGCGGCTGGCGTGGTCGTTTCGCTGGTGGCTACTCGCGTTGTCCGCCGGGGTCGGGATGGCGACGGCGCGGGCGATCCTCCGGCTTTGCAGGTTTCCCGCCCTCGCGGGTCGTAGGCGTGTATTCCCGGCGGCAACGGACCGGCGATGCGGAGCGCGATCATCGGCGTATTTCTTTAGAAGCGATACCTCGAGTCGCCGGGCATTCACCCGCGCTTCGGCGGAACTCACGCACACCGACCCGCGCGCGGTCGAGGCGGCTCTGGTCGTCGCCGAAGCCGCCTCGCTCGCGGCAAACCGGACACCGACCGCGCAGGCGCTTCCCGCGTTGGAAGCATTCGCGGAGAGCCGTGAGATGCAGGCACGGTTCAAGGCGTTGCGAGCAAGCCTCGATGAGCAGCAGAGCGTCGAGGAATTCGCGATAGCCATCGGTTGCGGCGATCAGGTCTCCGGCTTCGCACCCAACTCCGCCGCCCTTGCACTCTACGCCTGGCTGCGCCACCGCGGCGACTTTGCCTCGGCGATCGCGGAGGTAGTGCGGGCTGGCGGCGACACCGATACGGGTGCGGCGATCGCCGGCGGCATCTGCGGCGCTGAAGTTGGAGCACCCGGGATTCCGCACGCATGGGTCGAGCGGATCGCCGATTGGCCGCTCTCGGTCGGAGCGTTGCGCGATCTTGCGGAGCGGTTATCGATGGAGGTGGGAGGGCGAAAATCCAGCTTCGGAGATCTGCGTTTTTTCGCGGCCCCAATGCGGAACCTGCTCTTTCTCGCGATCATTCTGTTTCACGGATTTCGCCGCCTTCTCCCACCCTACTAGCCGATGCGCCGCTCGAATTTCCAGATTGATGGGCTATCCGCTGAGGATTGGCTCCGCCTTTCCGAGGCGGACCAGGATCAGCTCATCTTCGCTGGCGATCCGATTGTCTTTTCTGCGGGGACCGCCGAGGTGCTCGGGCAGTTTTCGCTCACCCGCGAAACGCTCACGGTCGAGTTGGCTCAGATCGAGGGCGGCGGCGAAGGCGTGTTGCCAGCCCTTTGGGGATTGGCCGAGCGCTTTGCGGAACAGCGCAGGCTGAGCTAGATCGCGTGGATCGTTCATGCGGTCCACTGCCGAAAGCCGAATTTGAAGCTCCGCTCCGTTTTGGAGAAGAAAGGATTCCAGAAGCAACCGCTGCCGCATGGCGGCGAAGCCTACTGCTTGACCCGCCGGTTGGGCTGATCCGCAGCCCGCCCGCCGCCGCCCTTCCCGCCGGACCCGGCGTTACAAAAAAACCGCTTTGCGGCGCGCCGATCCCTCCTACTTTGCCGCCCCGAAAGCGGGGAGCCCCAAAAAGACCCTCTACCCAATCGATGCCCGAAGATGTGATCACTGGCGCGCGCCTCGAGCCCGCGACCCTTCTCGATTTGCCCGAGTTGACCGACCTCCTCACCTATCTGTTTGAGGAGGAGGAGGATTTTGAGCCGGACCGGGAGAAGCAGGAGCGGGGGCTGCGGCTAATATTGGAGCAGCCGAACCGGGGGCGGATCTTTGTGGTGCGCAACGACCATACGATCATCGGGATGGTGAACCTGCTGTTTACGATCAGCACGGCGGAGGGCGGATTCGTGATCCTGATGGAGGATCTGGTCATCCACCCCGCCCACCGCGGGCAGGGCTTCGGCACGCTTTTGATCGAGCATGTCAAAAAATTCTGCCTCGAAAAAGACTTTCTGCGCATCACCCTGCTGACCGACCGGGTGAGCGACCGCTCGCAGCATTTCTTCGCGCACCACGGATTTGTCCGGTCCAAGATGCTGCCCATGCGGCTGGTCCTGCGTAATCCCTAGCGGGGCGACGCCGCGCCCGGCACGCCCCGCCCGCCCGCCACGATGAATGCCGTTCCCATGCCCAACGCCCGCCGCCCCCGGTCTGCCGCTTGGCTGGCGGTCGCGGCTTGGGCGATCGCGGGCAGCGCGGAGGCGGCGCACTATGTGGGCGGCAAGGACGCGGGGATCGCGGTGGACGAGCGGCTCCAGCCAGCGGCCGATGCGATGGCGCTGACCATGGTCGGGCTGATCGCGGTGGTATTTTTCGGCACCGGGCTGATGTTTGTCGCGCTGATCCGGCGCTCGCTGCGGACGGCAGCCGGAGCCGATTTCGCCGCGGGCGAGCCGCTGCCTGAGGCGGGAGTCGGCGGCGGCGAAAGCGAGGCGGGCGCCGAGGCGGAGGCGCGCCCGGCGTGGGAGCGCGACGCGGATTGGTGGCGGAAGGGCTAGAGCCTTTGGGCAGAGCGGGCTAGCGCCCTTTGGGGGCGCGTATCGTTTTTTCCCTTTCTGGTTGCAATTCGCTGCAACGCCACCTTAGTTCCAACCGTATATCCTTGGCTCCGAACAGGGTGCGCAAGTTGCATCCGCCGGGTCGCTATTTTTCACCCAACCTTGAAATCCAGAGACAGGAGGAATCCCACAAGCACAATGGCCACAGTAACGAAGCGAGATCTAGTCGTCCGTATCAGCAATTCGACCGGACTGACCCAGCAGCAGGTTTTTGATGTGATCCAGCATTTGATCGAAGAAGTCACCGGCAGCCTCGCCGGGGGCGACGAAGTTGTGATGCGCAATTTCGGAGCCTTCCAGGTGAAGGAAACGAAGGCGAAGGTCGGGCGCAACCCGAACAGACCCGGCACCGATGTGGTGATCCCGCCGCGCGCGGTGGTGAAGTTCAAGCCCGGCAAGGAGATGAAGGAAAAGGTGGCGATGCTGCTGCCCTCCCTCCAGCAGGGCAGCGACGGGCAGTGCCGGACTGGAGGGGCGGAGGTCGCGCAGGGCGCCTTCGGGAATCCGGTTGGCGCAGGCAGATTCTTGGCTAACGGATGGGGATCGGCGCGCTAGAATCGCCGCCCAGCCCCGCATTGCCATGATGATCCGCCGACTTCGATCCCGCTCTCGCCCTCGCCAGTGCCGCTTTGGCATCCGGCGCGGACGACCACCGCCCGAACATCCTCTTTGTCCTGACCGACGACCAGGCGTCATTCACGGTCGGCGCTGGGCAATCCGCAGGCGTCACGCCGAATATGGATCGGCTGGTGCAGGGCGGGCGCGCGGCTGACCAACTCGTTCGTCACCACGCCGGTGTGCTCGCCGAGCCGCGCCGGGCTGATGACCGGGCGCTACGGCACCGGAATTCTCGGGATCACGGATTGGATCAAACCGGGCGTCGAGGACAAGCTCGGGCTGCCCGTCGATTCGGTGACCCACCCGCAGTTGCTGGGCGCCGGCTACCGCACCGGATTGATCGGGAAGTGGCACCTCGGCACGCAGCCGATCCAGCACCCGACCAAGTTCGGCTACGGATACTTCGTCGGCTTCCTGACCGGCGGTAATTCGCCGAAGGACCCGACGCTGGAGAAGGCGGGCGAGACGAAGAAATTCCCTGGTCTGACCGCCGATGTCCTGACCGACGAGGCGCTCGAATTCTGCGCGCGCCGCGGGACAAAGCGGAGCCGTTTTTCCTGGCGGTGCACTATCGCGCGCCGCACACCGCCTGGCTGCCGGTCGCGGACGAGGACATGGCACCGTATAGGGACAAGGACTTCGAGATCCCGAATCCGGACTACCCGAAGCTCAACGTCAAGCGGGTCAAGAACATGACGCGCGATTATTTGCCAGCGTGCGGAGCGTGGACCGGAACCTCGGGCGGCTGCTCAAAGAATTGGACGACCAGGGCATCGCCGGCAACACGGTCGTCATCTTCACCGCCGACCACGGCTACAACATGGGGCACAATGGGATCGGCATAAGGGCAACTCCACTGGGTGCTGACCGAGCCGCCGCCCGCCACCAAAAACATCCCGGAAGGGCCAGCGTACCGAACCTCTACGACCACTCGCTGCGCGTCCCCACCCTCGTCCGCTGTACTCGGCGTGACCAAGCCCGGCTCCGAGATCACCCAGACGGTCAAAAACCTCGACTGGCTCGCCACCCTCGCCGACATCGCCGGTGCCGACGCCTCAAAAGCCGCGAAGCACTACTACTGTTCGTTCGCCCTGCTCCTGCGCGGCGAGTCGCCCGCCGATTGGGACAATGACCTCTACGCCGAATACTCGACCAAACACCAGAGCCACACCCACATGCGCGCGTGGCGCACGCCCTGCTACAAGCTGATCCGCGACTTCCTCAACGCGGGGCGCGACGAATTCTACGACCTGCAAAACGACCCGGAGGAGCACACGAACCTGATCGGCTCCGACGATCCAGCCATCAAACAAGCAATCGCCGATCTCGACGCCAAACTCCGCGCCAAGATGAAGGCGATCGGCGACGAGGTGGCGGGATGAACGCCGCCTTCGCCCACCCTGATTAACCTGATTAACCTGATTAACCTGATTAACCTGATTAACCGGACTAACCGGCCGCCGGCACCGCCGCAGTCGACGGCGACGACGGCGATGACAGCGGCGCGAGGATCGACGGGTCCCAGTCCTTCCAGACCGGGTCGAACCCGCGGACTTTGAGCAAGGCGGCGATCTCTGCCGGGGAGCGCCCGTCGGCGATGTCGAATTGCCCGGTCGCGTTCGCCCCGCCGGTGCAGGCTGGCTTTTCCGCCAGTTCGACGCGGCGGCCGCGCACCGTGAGGTGGACGTCGTCGTTGCCCTGCCCGGTGTAGCCGCCGGGCTCGGTGTGGCTGCCGGCGCTCATCGACGTTACGCCCAGCGGGATGAGGCGGTCGCGCAGGGCGGCGGGTTCGCGGGTGCTGAGGACGACGCCGACCTGCGGGAAGCAGAGGCGGAAGGCGCAGATCAGTTGGACGAACGTCCGGTCGTCCAGCCAGTAGCGGGGTTTGAAGTCGCCCGCCGCCGGGCGCAACCGCGGGAATGAAACGGTGTAGGACGCCTTCCAGCAGCGGTTCTGCAAGTATTCGAGGTGGGCGGCCAAGCCGAGCGCCTCCGCCCGCCAATCCGCCAGCCCAAAGAGCGCGCCGAGCCCGATGCGGCGGAACCCGCCCTCATAGCCGCGCTCCGGGCACTCGAGCCGCCAGTCAAAATCGCGCTTCGGGCCGGCAGTGTGGTATTCCGCGTAGGCGGGGCGGTCGTAGGTTTCCTGATAGACGACGAGCCCCTCCGCGCCGCTTTCCACCATGCGCGCATACTCGGGCGTCTCCATCGGACCGACCTCGATCGCCAGGGTCGGCACCTCCTCGCGCAGCGCCGCCAGGCAATCTTCGAGGTAGCCGTTGGAGACGAATTTCGGGTGCTCGCCGGCGACGAGGAGGATGTGGCGGAAGCCCTGGGCCAGCAGGTGCTGCGCCTCGCGCTTGACCTGCTCGAGGCTCAGCGTGACCCGCAGGATCGGATTGTCCCGCGAGAAGCCGCAATACGCGCAGTTGTTGATGCATTCGTTCGACAGATAGAGCGGCGCGAAAAGCCGCATCGTCTTGCCGAAATGCTGCCGGGTGAGCCCCGCCGACGCCTGCGCCATCGCCTCCAGCTCCGGACCCGACTTTGCCTCCAGCAACTGCAGGAACCGGCGGAGGAGCGGCGAACGCTCCTCGGGCAAGCGGTTGAAGACATCGACAAAGCTCATCGGAAGGGAGGGGTCGTGATACGTGCGCCGCCGCGCGCCGGTGCGCAAATAGATTCCGATCCCCGGCGGTGCCCGTAGCCTAATTTTTGCAAGGACAGCCCGATTTTGAACGATAGACTTGGCATCATGATCCACCGCCCGCCGAACCCACTCTCCCGCCGATTCTTCCTCCGCGACTGCGGGGTCGGGCTCGGGAAAATGGCGCTGGCCGGATTGCTCACCGATGCGTTCACGCGCCCGTCGTCGGCGGCGGCGGCACCGGTCCCGGCGGACCCGCTGGCGCTGCGGAAGCCGCACTTCGCGGCGAAGGCGAAGCGGGTGATCCACCTGTTCATGGCGGGCGCGCCGAGCCAGCTCGAGCTCTTCGACTACAAGCCGGAGCTGGCGCGGTTCGAAGGCAAGCCGCTGCTTCTACTTTCGATCATCGGCGACCAGCGCTATGCCTTTATCCGCCTGACGCCGCATGCTGGGGCCGCGCTTCAAATTCGGCAACAACCACGGGCAGTCCGGTGCGGGGAGATCTCCGAGGCGCTGCCGCACTTTACCAAGGTGGCCGACGACATCAGCCTGATCAAAGCGGTCCACACCGACCAATTCAACCACGCGCCCGCCCAGATTTTCTTCACCGGCTTCTCGCAGCTCAGCGCCTGAGCTCGGCTCGTGGGTCCTCTACGGGCTTATCGGACATGCAGGACCTGCCCGTCGTCATGAGCACCGGCAGCGGATTGAGCGGCGGCTCGGCGCTGTGGTCGAGCGGTTTCCCGCCCACCGTTTATACCGGCACCCAATTTCCGCGGCAAAGGCGACCCGATCCTCAACGCGCTTCAGCCCGCCGGGGTTCGACCCAGCCTTGCAGAAGGCGACCTACGATCTGGTCGGCGACCTCAACCGGCAGCGCTCGGCGCGGTCGGCGACCCGGAGATCGCCACGCGCATCGCCGCCTATGAGATGGCGGCGCTTTCCAATCTTCCGCGCCAGAGCTGATGGACTTCACCGGCGAATCGAAGGAAACGCTCGACCTCATGGCTGCGACCCCCCGCCAAGCCGAGCTTCGCCTCGCTCGTGCCTGCTCGCCCGCCGCATGATCGAGCGCGGCGTCCGCTTTGTAAACATCTACCACGAGGGCTGGGACGCCCACAGCAACGTCGAAGGCAACATCCGCAACAACTGCGGCGCGACCGACCAGGCGAGCGCCGCGCTGGTCGCCGACCTGAAGCGGCGCGGCATGCTGGAGGACACGCTGGTCATCTGGGGCGGCGAATTGGGCGCACCCCGATGGTCGAAACCAACCCGGTGCTCGGGCGCGCTAGGCGCGACCACCACCCGCAAGGCCCCACACGATGTGGATACGGCTGGCAGCATCAAACCGGGCTTCTCCCTCGGCGCGACCGACGAATTCGGCTTCCACCCGGTGGAGGGAGCCGTCCACGTCCACGACATCCAAGCCACCATCCTGCACTGCCTCGGGTTCGACCACGAGCGGCTCACCTTCCACCACGCCGGGCGCGATTACCGCCTGACCGGATGTGCACGGCAAGGTGGTCAAGGAATTGCTCGCCTAGTTAGCCCCGCGACCGCCTTTGCTTGGCGGGTATAGTTTTTTGGCAGGAAAATGGGGGTAGGAAAATTCCCTGCCAGGCGGGCGGGCTGATTGATTGGTGACCAGCGATTTGCAGCTGGGATCGAATCCGGTACTAACCAATCTCGCTCAGGTCTCGCCCGCCGCCTCGCGCGCGAGCCAGTAGGTGGTTTCCCAGCGATCCACCCAGTCCTGCAGATGTGGCGGGATCGGTTCGCCCGCAAAGATGGGTCTGGCGGAATCGGGATCACCCGGACGACGAGGGTCGCCGCTTTGAGGTCGCCGCCGATCACCTCTAAAGGCAGGGCGGCTGAGCATGAGTTCACGCAGATCGATGTCGCGCGCGACCAGACGGAACTTTCCCGCCGCCAACCTTTGTGGAAACATCGAGTTCCACGCTGTAGCGCCAGACTTCTAAATCATCCCGGTCACCCGCCTCTCCTCTTCCTCGTTCAGCGGAAACGCGACCACATCCGTTTCCACCTCGCCCGCTCTAAGATCAGCAAACTGCCAAATCCTCGTCTCAAAATTTGGATCGCGCCGGAGCTGGTCGCCGCCGATCGTCGCCGATCCAGTATTCCGCCCTAAACCGCTGCCCGCTCCGCCCTTGCACTTGGCTGAACCAAAGCGCGCCCTTCGCCAGATCGGTGCCGCCTTCTGGAGCCGCAACCTCTCCCGGAAAGACGGCGCACTGGAAGATGAAGTCGGTCGGAACGGAGGAGGTGCGCTCGGCTTCAAGGATGTCGTTCTTCAGCGACTCCCCTGGCGGCTGCCCTTCCGCATGCCAAGCGAACGCACCTACCGCCGGGATGTGAACGATACTGGGCGGCGGCTCGGTCAGTTCGAACGGTTCGGTTCGGGCGGCTCCCGCTGGCGGCGGCACCTTCTCGGGCGCTTCGAAGAAATTATCGTTTACCCCGCGCCTCCCCTCCTCTCTCGCCGCATCATCGATCTCCTTCTCTAAATCCGGGGCAGGAATCCGATAAGCGAACGCCGCCATCCCGGCGAAAACAGCATCGAAGTGCGGGACGCTCGCCATTTTATTGAACCACCTCGGCCGCTCGCCCCAACGGTCGAAATGGCGGCGGCGCATCGAGTCCGCGAAAAAAAGAAAGTCGGCGCGGCGGTCGGCGCGGCGTTGCGCCGACCCGCCATCGCGATCGCCGCCGCCCTGCGCACGCCACGCGATCTCGGCTCGCGTGCGCTTGGCAAAATCGATGCCATCGGCAGTGACGATGCGCGGCTGGACGGCGAGGGCGCGCGCCCAGCGCCCGCCTTCCCCCGCGTAAAAATCGCCGCCGACCATGGTGATGATTTCCTCGTCGGAATAGCTCGTCGCGGCGAAGCTGAACCGCCATTCCTCGATCTTGTCGCCCACTTTGCGCCGCCCCCAGGGAGCGAGATTGAAATCAATGATGCAGCCATCCCACCCGATGACAGGATCGAGTTCGAACGCGGAGAAGCCGCTGGCGAGGCTCAGGTGGTCGCCGGTCAAGATCTCGCCATCGATCTCGACCGGCGCATCGATCCCGGTGAAGGCAGTGACCTTCGCCCGCTGGGCGCTGCGCATCGTCAGGCGCTGCCGGTCCAGCGATTTGACGGAATCGGCGGGCAGCGAGGCGAGCCACTGCGGCACGAACTGCGGCGAAAGCTGGGCATCGGCGACGTCGAGCCACTGCGATTGGACATCGATTTGCCGGGAGGCCAAAGCTTCCTCGCCGTGCATCCATGCCCGGTCCCAGGTCCAGAGCGCGCGGAGCAGTTCCATCTGGGGGGCGGGAGCCTTGGCAAAGATCATCGAAAACGCCGGGCTGTAGATCGCGGCGGCGTCCGGAGGCAGATCGATCTGCGCCGCCGCCGCCGCCGGCCGCAAATCGTAGAACGGCGCGCCGGGCGAGAACTCGGCGAGCAGCGCGCTTTCCGCCGGGGCGACCTGCTCGCCAGCCGCCGCCGGCACGAGCGGGCAGAAGGCGTGCAGCCCTTTGTCGATGAATTGGTCGGCCGTCAGGTGGGGAACGGCAAACGTCCGATAGATCATCGGCGCGTCTTGTGCCGACGCCTTGCCGACTGCGGCAAGGGCTGAGGCGAGGGCGGCGAAGAACGGGATCAGGCGATTCATGGGCAATGCAACGTGGCGCTTCGGCGGAGGCTCTAAAATGGATCGACATCCGAGCCCCAATCCCGATCAAAATCCCGGAAGCGCCGCGACCGCTGCGGAATCGGCTTTCCATCAGCATCGAGCAACTCGCCGCCGATGACCACCACGACCTGCCGCGCCTCCGGCGTCCCGCTCCAGATCCGCCCCAGCTCGACGAGTTGCGGCTTGCCCCGCCCGAGGACCAACGCGGTGGATAGATCGAGCCACGCCGCATCCGCCGAGCCGTTCGAGACTTTCAATTCATAGGCGATGTTGAGATCGATGACGGTTCCATCTGACGAAACGACCGGATCGACTTCGAGATCAACCCAATACTGGGCGACAACCTTCTGCTCCTCGTCTTCGAACGCGGGCCAAGGCTTTTCCCCCTCCTTCGCGCCGCCCTTCATCTCGGTGTGCTCGATCTTGGCGCGCTGCCCGCTGCGGGTGATGATGGATTGCCGCGCGATCACGGCTTCCTCGGCCAGCTCATGGGGTTCGAGCCGATGCCCGGGCGCGAGGAGCGGCGAATCCGATTTCAACGCATAGGCGGTCGCGCCGACCTTGATCTGGGTCGGTCCAAATCGATCCTCGCCGCGCTCCGCATTGCCGCCGAATTCCTCGACCATCGCCTGCGTGCTCCGGATGGCGGTCGCCGGGGCGAGCAGCGCGATGGCGGATGCCTTCGGCGAATAGAACGCCTCGCTCCCATCGGGAAACGGGATGCCCTTTTCCCGCAGAAACGGGAGCACATTTTGCACCGATCCCTCCAGCGGCACCTCGACGAAAAGTTCCTTCGGTTCTCGGACAAAATCGCGGACCAGAAGAGGCGCGGGAGGGGTCGCCGCATGGATCGCCCGCCGCGTCTTGGGGCTCCAGAATACGAAACGGTCAGCACGAGCAGAGCGGCGAGGCAGAGGGGCGGACTTCATAGCGGCAGAGACTATCGCAACGGATCGCAGCAGGCAATCTTAGAGAAATCCGCGTCTGCGAACGCGCGGGAACGCGCCGGTTTTGCCGCCAAGAGGAGAAGGAAGCGAAAAAAGGGGGGAGAGGGTTTGCCGCTTAGCGAGTCCATGCCAATACCGATTCCTTCGTTTCCCTTTTCGCCCTTTTTGCGGCAAAGAAACCCCACCCCACTACGCCGGTTTCAGCTTCCGGCGCGCCCAATTTCTCCCTAAGATGCGGCTGACCTTGATCGTTCCGCCACCCATGCGCTTCGCCATTGCCTGCCTCGCCGCCTTTGCCGCGATTTCTTCGTCGATGGGCGAGGAACTGCGCTGGCGGCAGCTTTCCCCGCGGGCGGCGGAGGCGGACCGAGGCGCGGCGGTCATCCGGGAGGCGAAAGTTTCGGCGGAGATCCACGGCTGGCTGGCGCGGACCGATTACGAGATGGTCGTCGGCGCAAAGACGGAGGGGTCGGGCGAGACGCAGGTGCAGGTCGCGGCGGAGTTTTCGCTGCGGGAAGGCGATGTCATCTGCGGGTTCGGGATCGACATCGGCGGCGAGATCCGCCCCGCCTCCGGCGCGGACAGCGCGCGGGCGCGCATCGCCTACGAAAGCGTGGTGCGCCGCATGATCGACCCCGGCTTGGTCGAGCAGATCGGCGAGAACCGGTATCGGATCCGCGTCTTTCCCGTCACCGCCACCGCGCCGCGCACGATCCACCTGCGCATCGACTCGCTCCTCACCGAGATCGGCGACCGGCTCGAATACCGCCCGCCGCTCGACCTCGCCGCCGAGGAGGCCATCGATTTCCAGATCGCCGCCCATGGCGCAGAGCCGCGCTGGGAGGGGCGCGAATTTCAGCCCGAGGGCGGGCGACCCCACTCGTGGCAACTCCGCCGGGCACTCCGGGACCTCGGCGAAGTCGCGGTCTCGGTCGCCGCGCCGGGCGGGGATGTGGCGCTGGTGGGCGACGATGGCGGCGCGCACTACTTTGCGGTGCGCCCGGCCATCGAACCGGGCGAGGCGATGCCGCCGGGGCGCCGCGTCGCCTTGTTCTGGGATACCTCCGGTTCGCTGGCGGACATCGATGCGGCGCGGATTTTGGAAAAAGTGGCGGTCTGGATGCTGCGGCGCTCGGCGCGCGAGGTCGTGCTGATCCCGTTTTCGGTCGGCATGGGGGCACCGCAGCGATTCGAGCTGCGCGACGGCGGCTGGACCGCGTTGGAGAAGGCAGTCGGCGAACTGCTCTACGACGGCGGCACCCATTTCGGCGCGCTCGACTTCGCCGCCGAGCGCTGCGACACCGCGCTGGTGGTGACGGACGGGCGCGGGACCTGGGCGGGTCCCAACCCAGCGGCGGCTCCGGGCGCAGATGCCGCCGCGCTGCCGCCGGTCCATGTGTTCGACCTCGATGGCGGCGTGATCGACCCGGCGCTGGAGGAGGCGGTCGCCGCGACGGGCGGGCGCCTCTTTGGCTTAGACCACCAGTATGTCGCGCGGTCGTCGGTCGCGCTGGGGACCGCCGACTACGCGCTGGACCAGGGGCAAGGCGCGCACGCCCCGGCATTCTACGGAGCCATGCACTCGGAGGCGGCGCGGCTCCGCTTTGCCTACCAAGGCGGGGACGAGCGCGAGATCCGGGTGCTGGCGCGCGATGCGAAATTCAGCCCGGCGGGACCGCTGCTCCGCGTCCGCTTCGCCAAGGCGGCCGCCGATCAGATCGCGGCCGGCGGCGCGGCGAATGACCGGCGGCTCTCTGCCCACGGGCGGGACGCCGGGATCGTGACGGCGCGTTCGTCGCTGATCGTGCTCGAGCGGCTCAGCGATTACCTGCGCCACAAAATCGATCCGCCGCCCGCCCTGGCCAAGGAATTTCACGCCGCCCAGCGAGAAGCGGCGGCGGCGAACGACCGCGCGGCGAACGATGCGCCCTCCAACCCGGAGCTGGCGCGCGATTACTGGACCGGGCTGGATGCGGAGTGGTGGCGGGCGTCCCCCGAGGCGCTGAACCTCGATCCGTTTCTCGCCTATTCTCCGCGCCGCAGTGGAGGCATCCAAGCGCGCGAAGCTGCAGGATGTCTATGGCTGGCGGCAATCCTTTGTCGTGTGGCAGCGCTATTACTGAACGGCGCGAGGCGCGGGCGCAGTTCGAGAATGAGCGCGCCGAGAAGGCGGCGAAAGCAAAGGCGCCCTCGAAAAGATCGCGGCGGAGATCTCGCTTACGAAAGCGGACGACCACGCCGCGCAGCTCCGAAGACTTCGCGACGCCGCCGAGGGTGCCTCGCTGGAAAGCCGCTGGGAGGACCTGCGCCCGACCGACGAAGACGCGCCCTTTCCGCCGACTCATTCGGCAGCAGCGATCCGTTCGGCTCAATTGAAGATTCCTCCGATCCCTTCGCCGCCGCGACAGGTCCGGCTCCGGCGGGACCGCCGCCCAGCCGGTTCGGTCCAGAATCCGCGCCCGCTTCGGCGGGGCCCAGCGCCGCGGATTCGATCGCCGAGGCAGGCTCGGCGGGCACGGGATCGGACCTGCGCCCGCTGCGCCTCGCCGCGCCGGGGGACCATGCTCTGTTTACCGGGCGCTGCGCCGCCAGCAGCCGCCGCGCCCGGATCCGGCGTGGTGTTTCGACGCCGCGCTCCATCCTCTGGCAGAACGGCGAACCCGCCCTCGCCCTCCGCGCTTTGTCCAACCTCTCCGAGCTAGAACTCGGCAATCCGTCGCTCGCCCGCGCGCAGGCATTCGCGCTCGGCGCGTGGGGCAAGCACGGCTTGGCGGCGCTCCCTGATCCAGCGCGGTCTCGGCTTTCGCGATGACGCCGCCGCCGCGCGGCGCGAGCTGGCCGAGGCGCGCCTTATGGCCGGGACTCGCGCGGGTCAGGCCGCCGCGCTGGCCGCCGCGATCCGGTCGCCGGATGCCTCGCGCGCCCTGGTGTTCGCCGCCGCGCGGGACCTCGCCGCGCTCAGCGCCCGGGATCCGGGGCGGTCGCGCCGGAGGACCGGGGGCGGCAGCTGGGCGAAGGCGCCGCGCCCGCCGAATCCCGCGCGCTCGACCTGCGCGTCGTTTTGAGTGGGACGCGCCGGGGGCGGACATCGACCTGGTCGTCGTCAACCCGCGCGCCGAGCGCTGCTCGTGGCTCGTCCCGCTGGCGACCGACGGCGGCCGCATTGTGCATCGACTCAGCACGCATGGACCGGAGGAATTCGCCCTGCGCCACGCCTTGCCCGGCACCTACCGGCTCCGCGCCGAATGCCCGGCTGGCACCGCGACGGCGAAAGCGTGCTCGTCAAAGCCACCGTCATCACCGGCTTCGGCACGGCTGGCGAGACGCGCGCGGTCCGCTTTGCCCGCCTGACCAAAGAGATGCCGGAGGCGGACCTCGGCGATTGGCGGAAGGCGGAGTGATGGCGCCCGGCGCGCCGAATTCGGGGAAACTTGTTTGGGTTTTCGCCCATCGACGCTAAGGTCGGGGAGGAAATTCGAACCAAAAATCTAGCCCTCCCCCATGCTACGCTGCGATCTATGCGACCAACCTGCGACCGTTTATCTGACCCAGATCGTCAACGGGCAGATGAAGAAGGTCAACCTGTGTGAAAAGTGCTCGAAGGAAAAAGGCGTGACCGACCCGACCGGATTCCAGCTCGCCGACTTGCTGCTCGGCATCGGCGAAGAAAAGGCGGTGCCCAAGAGCCACCTGGCCGGCGGCGATCTCGCCTGCCCGGCGTGCGGGTTCACCCGCGCGGACTTCAAACAAAAGGGGCGGCTCGGTTGCCCGGAATGCTACGATGCGTTTCGCGAGGGGCTGGAGGGTCTGCTCAAAGCCATGCACAAAGGGGACGCGCCACGCCGGCAAGGTGCCCGCCCACTTTGAAGAACGCGCCGCCGAACGCGCCGCCGCCGAACCAGCACCGCCACCCAAAACCCGGGCGAAAGCCAAAGCGAAGCCCAAGGCGAAATCCGATCCCGATCCCGGCGAGGATGACGCCGACCTGCCAGAGGTCGAGGACGACCTGGAGCCGGAGATCGATCTTGATGCCGCCGCCGCCGCTGCCGCTGCTGCCGCCGAGTTAGAGGAGGCGGACGATGGCGGCAGCGATGAGGAGGAAGTGGATCTGATCGCCAGCGTGGAGGCGCTCCAGCAGCAGCTCCAAGAGGCGGTCAAAGAGGAAAACTATGAGGAGGCCGCCCGGCTGCGCGACGAGATCCGCCGCCTGGAAGCCGTCTCCGCCGAAGGCTAAACCCACCCCGCAGCTGCCGCCCTAGACCGCCATGCGATTTTCCACCCTGCTCAACCAACCCGCCGACTGGATGGACCATTCCGGTCCGCACAGCGACATCGTCATCACCAGCCGCATCCGCCTCGCCCGCAACATCCGCGGCGCGGAATTCCCCGGCTGGGCGACCAAGGACACGCGGCTCGCCCTGCTCGCCGAGGTCCTGCCCGCCGTCGAGGCGCTGCCCGAGATGAAGAGCGGCTTCGCCCAGGGCTTCGAAAAACTGACCGCCATCCAGAAGCAGGTTCTCGTCGAGCGCCACCTGATCAGCCGGGAGATCGCGGCGCGCAGCGCGGGCAGCGCCGTGGTCATGAACCGGCGGCAGACGCTTAGCTTCATGATCAACGAGGAGGACCACCTCCGCATGCAATCGATCCGCCCCGGCTTGGACCTCGCCGCCGCGTACGAGGCGGCGGACAACGCCGACACCGCCCTGGAGGAAACGCTCGACTTCGCCTTCGACGCCGACCTCGGCTACCTGACCGCCTGCCCGACCAACCTCGGCACCGCCATGCGCGCCTCCGCCATGCTCCACCTGCCCGGCTTGGTCCTGGGCGACCAGATGAGCCAGACGATCCAGGCGGTCAACAAGATCGGGCTCGCCGTCCGCGGCATCTATGGCGAGGGCACCGAGTCGCTGGCCAACTTGTTCCAGATCTCCAACCAGCACACGCTGGGCGAGCGCGAGGGCGACATCATCGTCCGCCTGACCAAGGTCATCGAGCAGATCATCCACCACGAGGGCAACGCCCGCGCCAAGCTGCTGGAGGAACGCCCCGCCATGCTGGAGGACCAGATCTGCCGCGCCTACGCCATCCTCCGCCACGCCCGCATCATCGCCTCCAAGGAAGCCATGAACCTGCTCTCCATGGTCCGCCTCGGAGCCGACCTCGGCATGCTGCCCCAAGAAAGCGGTCCGCTCATGGACAAGCTCCTCCTCGAAATCCAACCCGCCCACCTCCAAATCGGCGTCCGCTCCAAACTAAGCGCCGAAGACCGGGATCTCCTCCGCGCCCAAACCCTCCGCGAAAGCCTCCAAGACCTCGCCGAGCCAAAACCGCTGGAAACGCCGGACGATGGCGAGGTGGGAGAAGAAGATGATCCGGAGGGCGGCGAAGCGGGGTCAGAAAGCGGCGGCGGCAGCCTGTAGAGACGGCACTCTTGCCGCCTTGGACCCGCCGCCTGTAGAGACGGCACTCCTGCCGTCTTGGACCCGCGGCATCGCCTTCAGATTCTGTGCGTGCCCCGTTAAGGTTGCGCAGCCCATGGACTGCGGCAGCCTGCTGCCGCTATCGGCGCGGGCGGCCTGCCGCCGGGATGTGGCACCGTTTTCCCAGCAAACGCCGGATGAGACAGGCATCGACCTTCTCTCCGAAACGGCCGGCGGTTCCGGCAGCGCTGCATTTCCGCTTTCCAATCGCCCCGATCTGGTGCGACGATGGGTGCATGAAATCGCCGACCGCCTTTCTCGTCGCCTTTGTTTCATTGCTTGCCGCCTTGCCCCAGCGAGGCACCGCCGCCGATCCGATCGATGTCCGCCTTCAGAACCGCATCGCGCTGGACGGCGGCGGCTGGCTGGTGCAGCAGCGGGAGGAATCGTGGGACCCCGCGCAGACTGCCGTGATCGTGTGCGACATGTGGGATGCGCACCATTGCCTGAACGCGGTGCGCCGGGGCACCGAGATCGCGCCGCGGGTCGATGCGCTCCTGCGCGACCTGCGCGGGCGCGGAGCCATGGTCGTCCACTCGCCGTCGTCCTGCATGGCTCCTTACGAGGACACGCCGGCGCGGAAGCGCGCGCAGGCGGCGCCGAAGGCGGCGAACCTGCCGGAGGGCATCGGGTCGTGGCTCCACTGGATCGACGAGCGCGAAGAAAAAGCGGGCTACCCGATCGACCACAGCGACGGCGGGGAGGATGACGATCCGGCAGAGCACGCCGCCTGGGCGAAGAAGCTGGAGGCGATGGGGCGCAATCCGGGTTCGCCGTGGAAGGCGCAGATGGCGGCGATCGGGATCGACCAGGAGCGCGATGCGATCAGCGACAGCGGCGAAGAAATCTGGAACCTGCTCGAGCAGCGCGGCGCGAAGAACATCTTGCTCGTCGGCGTCCACACCAACATGTGCGTGCTCGGGCGGCCGTTCGGGCTGCGCCAGATGGCGAAAAACGGCAAGAACGTGGCGCTCGTCCGCGATCTGACCGACACGATGTATAATCCCGAGCGCCCGCCGCAGGTCTCGCATTTCCACGGCACCGACCTCGTCATCGAGCACATCGAAAAATACGTCTGCCCCACGCTCACCAGCGACCAGATCCTCGGCGGCCGCCCGATGAAATTTCGCGGCGATGCGCGCAAGGACCTCGTCCTCATCATGGCGGAGCAGGAGTACCACACCGACAAATCGGTGCCCGCCTTTGCCGAGGCAGAGCTGCGCCCGCACTTCCGCCTGCACTACGTTTTTGCCGCCGATGGCGACCCGAACAGGCTCCCCGGTATGGAGGCGCTCCGCTGGGCGGACGCCGCGTTCATCAGCGTGCGCCGCCGCACCCCGCCGGAGGACCAGCTCGCCGCGTTGCGCGAATTCA
>JAWLBD010000067.1:0-28379 GCA_041395145.1 Verrucomicrobiales bacterium
TTCTCTCGGAGCAGAATAAGACTCCCCATCGGCATAAACAAGCCCCGAGGTCAAGGCGAACCCGGAAACGGCGACTCCGGCGAGGGCGGACTTTTTCAAAAACGAGCGGCGATTTGTCTTCATGGCGATAAAAATAATTGCGAACATATTTGCATTTTTTTTTTTTCCCCTGGCAAGAAAAAAAATGCAAAATACGAATTTTTCTCCGGGCGAGCACAAGGGAAGCCACCGTCGATTTGCTTTGATAGGGGGGTTCCTTGGCGCAGGGAAGACGACGGCGGTTGGCGCGTTCGCCAACGCGCTGTTGGATGCCGGGATGCGCCCCGCGTTGATTACCAATGACCAGGGGGAGGGGCTTATCGACTCGCAGGCGGCGGCGGCGAGTGGGGCGCCGATGAAGGAAATCACAGGGGGGTGTTTCTGCTGCCGCGCGGATGCCTTGGGAGCCGCGCTGGCAGAACTCGATGAGGAGTCGAGGCCGGACGTGTTTCTCGCAGAGCCGGTCGGAAGTTGCACGGATTTAGTCGCCACGGTGCTCCTTCCGCTGCGGGAAATCTTCGCGGAACCCGTCACGATCGCGCCGATGGCGGTGGTGGTGGATTCGATCCGGCTCTGGGACCACTACTTTGGCCCGGCGAGAGGGAGGGGCTTCTCCAAAGAGGTTCGGTATATCTACGAAAAGCAGCTCGAAGAAGCTGAGATCATTGCGCTGAACAAAGTGGACCTCTTGAGCGAGGCGAAACTGGCGAAATTGGAAAAGCGGCTGGCGGCGGGCTATCCGGGCAGGGAGGTGATTCCCGTCTCTGCCAGAAACGGCGACGGCATGAAACGTTGGTTCCTCGCGATGATGGGGAAATCCTCCTCCCCTGCCGATGTGATCGATCTCGACTACGCGCGCTACGGGGCGGGGGAAGCGCTCCTCGGCTGGTATAACGCGCGAATTTCGGCGGAGGCCAAAGCGGGTGGGATCGATGCGAATCGGGTGGCTCTGGAACTGGCAAGCGGGATCCAAAGGATATTGGAGGATAGTCATGCGGAGATCGCCCACCTGAAGGTTAGCATAGGAGGTGGGGGTGGATTCGCGGTCGCCAATGCGGTGCGAAACGGAAATGGAGCGTCACTGTCGAGGCGGGCAGCGGAGCGGCACGAAAGCGCGGTCGAGATTCTGATCAACGTGCGAGCCGAGTGTGATCCTGACTTGATCGCGGATGGAGTGGGAATCGCGATCGGTTCGGTCAGGGAGGCATTGGCCCTAGCTCTCGACTGGCGCGGCGAATCTGCATTCAAGCCCGGCCAACCCAATCCAACCTACCGGGTAGGTTCGGTAGCTTCCTGAACGACACCCCCTTCCCCCACCCCCTTAACCTGAATAACTTATGAGTTGGACCGACGTGTTCCCCGTGCTTGACGACGAAATGGTCGCTGAGTTTGAGTCGGAGGCCAGTGCCGCCGAACGAGAGCAGCTAGAGGGCTGGTTTGGCGTCCGCCGCGTGATCAACCGGCGGGACGTCCCCCACATCGTGAGCACCTCCCTTTTCTGGAAACATGTGGACGAGAAAGACGGCGAGGTGCCGCCACTTGACCGCGACACGCTTGTGAATGCGAAGAGCCTCGGGCTGGTCAAGCGGATGCCGCCGTGGGAGCACTATGTGTAACCCCTCCTCGAAGGGGCGCGGCACCTCGCAAAAAGTCGACCGGGCACCGCGTTCCGAGTCTATTTGGCCGCCGACCTCGAATTCCTCGTCGGCGACCTCGCCGAGGCGGGTTGCGAGGTGCGGCTGATGCGGGGATCGTCGATCCGGCATAACCCCGGGGCGATGTGGCGCTTTCTGGCCCTCTCGGATCGAGGCAGGCTGGTCACGGTGGTTGACTCAGACCGCGGTCCGCTGGTTGAGCTCGAAATCACCCGCACGGAGGCGATGGCTCGGGCGGGCTTAAATTTTTGGCGTGTGCCGGTCTTCTCTGACTACGACAAGGACGGTCGCATGGGCTACCGCCCGATCTTGGCATGCCAGTTCGGGTCCGCCCAGTCGCTGCCGATGGCCAAGCTACTCAAGGCGCACGTTTGGCACCGCCTTCGAGGCACGCTTCCGACAACCTGTAAAATGCCCGGATGCGGGGAACCCGAGATCACTGGAACAAGATGGCCAAACTATGGTTACGATGAATGGTTTCTCCTAAGTGCGGTATACCCTCGGGTCGCCAGGCGCGGCGTGCTAACTTTCGTTCCCGCCGCTGCAAAAGCGCGGATGCTTCCCTTGGATATCGAATATGTGACTTGGGCGAATCCCAGAGGCGAAGTCTTCTATTTCGGTAACGATGCGTCTTGCTGTTGCGAACCTGTCAAGACCGAACCCAAATCCTGTCTGACAGCAATCGAGGACTATGAGATTTCCGAAAGCGTTAACCTAACGCAAAAGCATCGCGTGCCTGCCTGGGCGGCGCGGAGCAAGGTGAGCCAATCTTCCCTATAGGGACAAAGCCTGGGCGTGGTTCAACCCGGCGGCGTTGGCATTCGGGGGGACCGCTGGCTTGCCTACCGGACGGAAATCGAATCCAAGGTTTTGGTGGTCGCGGGTCTCATTGGTTAGACTGGACGAGAGAATCGCCCGATCAAGGGACCAACCGGCTGCTCAAGCTGAAGACCCAGTTCGGGCATTGGGGAGCCGAGGACCCGCGGCTGGTCGCGATCGCCGGGCGGCTCTTTCTTTCCTACACCGACGGCGACCAGATGGGGATGGCAGAGCTGGATGCCGAGGGCGGCGTCCAGCGGTCCGGGATGCTGAAGGCACCCAAGCCGAACGGCCGGATGCGGGGGCACGACGGACGGGAGAAGAACTGGGGATTCTTTTCCGCCGGCGGTCGCACCTACGCCAGCCGCTGGACTGCCCCGCACATCGTCAGCGAATTCGATCCCGAGACCTGGGAATTCGGTCAGGAATGGGTGTCCGCGTGGAAGTGCCCGGCGACGGTCCCAGGCGATCTCCACGGCGGATCGAGCCCCGTCCTTCACGACGGCTTGTTCTGGCGGGTCGTCCACCACCACGAACCGTTCGCGCCGGGGCGGAACCGCTACTTTCTCTGGATGCTCGCGTTTGAGCCGGAGCCGCCCTTCCGCGTGCGGAAATTCTCCAAAGTCCCGCTGCTGGCGGGCAGCGATCACGAGGGCGACGATGTGAAGCAAACCCCTGGGCAGGTGGTCTTTTGCGGGTCGATTGAGCGGGAGGGCGAGGGATGGCGGATCTATTTCGGCGACAACGACCGGCGCATCCGGCATGGGGTCGTGCAAGACGGGCAGCTCACTGCGGCGATGGTCGAGGTCGAAGGAGAGGGAGAGGAACCGCTGCTGCCCCGCGAGTTTCCGCCCGAAGACCTGGTGATCGAAGACGGCAAGACAACCCACCTTTGCGCGCAGGAGAGCCTCTGGTCTGGCATGTATTCGGTCGCAAAAAGGCAAGGCGAAATCACTTGCTTCCTCGAGGAGGCGCTGATGCGAAAGGCGGTAGGCGGGCAGGCTTCGATTTGCGTCATAAAAGCATGCGATGGCGACATAGATTCAAATGCAATGCTCCCCTATCTCCGCAAGTCCAGCGACGAACATAAGCCGCTAATCGTCGGCACGCTTGCGCAACACCGGGAGCGACTCGATCCAATGTTGGGCGACAATTATTTGTATTTGCCATTGGACGACGACTTCTTCCGAGATGGTGTAGGTTCCCGATTTGAAGAATACCGCAGAAATAGCCCGTGGGAATCCCGGTCACCGACCGCATTCTGGCGGGGAGGCTGTAGCGGCGGGGGAATCGAAAGCCCGCGGGTCCGAACCGTCGCCAAGCTGTTCGACCACCCGGGCGCAAATGCCAGACTGAGAGACCACTGGCACCTCGGCAAGAATATCCCCCCTCAGTATTTTGGAGATGCCGCGGACATCTCAGAATTTTTCCGCCACAAAATCTTTCTAATTATTGACGGAAACTCAATCAGTTCCAACAGGATGTGGGGATTTGCGACCGGTTGCGTCCCGCTCCTCGTGACGGACGCGGTGTGCTGGTTCACGGAATATCTTAAGCCGTTTGAAAACTGCGTGATCGTAGAAGACTTCGCCGGGCTTTCAGACCTCGCCGAGAAGATCGAATGGCTCCAAAAAAACGACGGCAAGGCGCGGCAGATCGCCGAGAATGCGCTGAGATTTGCGGAGGAGGTTTTTGCCCCGAAATTCCAGCGCGATCACCTCAACCGCAAGATTGATGAGATTCTATCTCGGGTAGGGCGAGGGCAAGGTGCCTGAGGCAGTCCAGCCGCGTGACAGGACATTGGTCTTGAGCATGCGATGGCGTTTCCGTTCGATACGGAGTCGGGTGGAGATGAAATCGCGTTGGATTCCGCGCCGATCCGCATTAGCTGCGGCGATGCCTGACCCAGTTCGACACGATGCGCCGCCGAGCCGCGTTGCGGAGATCCTTGCCGTGTTCCTGCGGCTGGGGTGCACGTGTTTTGGCGGGCCGGTGGCGCACATCGGGTATTTCCGGGCGGAATTCGTGGACCGGCGCCGCTGGTTGAGCGAGCGCGCCTTCGCGGATCTGGTGGCGCTGTGCCAGTTTTTGCCTGGGCCGGCGAGCAGCCAGACCGGGTTTGCCGTCGGGCTGATGCGCGGTGGCTTGGGCGGCGGGATCGCCGCGTGGCTCGGGTTTACGCTGCCCTCCGCCGCGATCATGGTCGGATTTGCCTACGGCGTGGCGTGGCTCGATCCCGGCTCCGGCGCGGGTTGGCTGCACGGCCTGAAATTGGTCGCCGCCGCCGCCGTGGCGCAAGCCGCGTGGGCGATGGGCCAGTCGCTGTGCCCCGACCGCCCGCGCGTGGGCCTGGCGATTGCCGCCGCCCTGCTCTGCGCGGCCGCGCCGCTGCCCGCCGTCCAGATGCTGGCGATCGCGCTCGGCGCGGGCATCGGCTGGGCATGGTATCGGCGCGCCATGGCGGCGGAGAAGGGCGATCCCGAACCGGCGGCGGAGGTGCGGCTGCCGCGCGGCGTCTCGCTCGCCTCCGGCATCGCCTTCGCCGCCCTGCTCGCCGCGATCCCGCTGGCCTCAGCGGCGGGCGGTGCGCCCGCCCTGCTCGGCGCGATCTACCGGGCCGGCGCGCTGGTCTTTGGCGGCGGCCACGTCGTCCTGCCGCTCCTCGAAAGCGGCGTCGCCGACCCCGGCTGGGTGAGCGACGACGAATTTCTCGCCGGCTACGGCGTCGCCCAAGCCGTGCCGGGACCGCTCTTCACGTTTGGCGGCTTCCTCGGTGCGGCGGCGGATCTCGGCGATGCTGGTGCGGCGCGGTGGCTGCTCGGCGCGCTCGCCATCGCCGCGATTTTTCTGCCCGGCACGCTTTTGATCCTCGCCCTGATGCCGCATTGGTCCGCGCTGCGGGATCGCCCCGGCGCGCGCGCCGCCTTAGCCGGAGCCAACGCCGCCGTCGTCGGCATCCTCGCCGCCGCGCTCTACGATCCGATCTGGACGGCGGCCGTCACCGGTCCGCGCGACTTCGCGTTCTTCTGCGGCGCGCTCGGGCTGCTCATCGCCGCGAAGCTCCCGCCCTGGCTCGTCGTCATCGCCGGCGCGGCGGCTGGCGGGTGGCTTTTGTGAAGCGTCGATCCCGGAAGCTTCCGATCCGGCGGCCGTTTGGCCGGGGGCCCGTGAGCTGCGGCAGCTTGCTGCCGCTTGGTGCGGCCGGCCGGCCGCAGGGAGGTGCGCCGTTTTCCCAGCGATCGCCGGACGCGAGAGGCAGGGACCTTTCTCCGAAAGGTCCGGCGGAGTGCGGCAGCGGCTCGCCTGGAGCGGCGATCTAGCCAAAGCGGCACCTTCCTCCGCCGGACGGCTCGGAGAGCCGTCCCTGCCTTGGATTGCAGCAGCCTACAGCGGTCTAATAGAGAGGCTTCGCTACGCCCGCTGCTACCGCTTTGCGCCCGATGGCTGCTGCTTCACGCCCGCGACTACAGGTTGTCGCGACCCCTGCCGATCCTCTGGGCTGACGGCGAAGCCCCTGACCCTTCCCGCGTGGCATGTGCTGGGACGGCAGGTGCCGGGCGCGAGGCATCGTCTTTCCACCGGCAGAGAGCAGCCCGATGCCAAAGCGGCGGCTGGCGGGTGGCTTTTGTAGCGGGCGCTAACGCCGCCCGTAGCCGCGCTTCATCGCCGCTTTCACGCCGACCTTTGGGCAGACCGCCGCCAGCGGGCAGGCGTCGCATTTCGGTTGGAGGTCAGGCAAAACCCGCGCCCGAGCGAGACCATGTTGACGTGGAGCGAGTAGCGGCGGGCGGGCGGGATGCGTTCTTGCAGGCGATCCATGTCGCGCTCCGAGCAATGCCCGTCCTTCTGCGTCGGGCGCACCCAGCCGAGCCGCCGCGCGATCCGCCAGCAGTGCGTGTCCACGGGAAAGACCTGGCGGTCGAGCGAATACATCATCACGCAGCGCGCGACCTTTTTGCCGACGCCTTTCAGCGAGGTGAGGAACGCCTCGACCTCGCCGTCCGGCAGGCGGCGCAGGTCGGCGAGCGAGAGCTTGCCAAACCGGCGCATGATCGCATCGAAGTTATCGCGCAGCGCCGTCGACTTCTGCCGGAACAACCCGCCTGCCGCAGCGGTCCGGCGAGGTCATCGACCTCCGCGACCGCGAGCGCCTCGAAGGTCGGAAACGTCCGGCGCAGCTCGCCGAAGGTGCCGCGATACCCCTGCTCGGCGGTCTGGGTCGAGCAGATGATGTAGATCAATTCCTCCAGCGGATTGCGCCGGTTGTAGTGGTCGTGGTCCGCATACCGCTCGGTCAAAATCCGCGCGACGGCCTCGACCGATTGGTCGGGCAACGGGCGGGCTTTGGCGCGGCGTTTGGGCATGGGGCGCAGCGTGCCAAAGAGTGCCGCGCCACGCAAGGACCCGCTCCTCATCCGCGCCGCATCGGCGGCCTGCCTGCCTGCCCGAGGGATTTGGGGAGGATCACGGCGGCTTCTCGATTGGTCGGATGATCGGCAGGATGCCGATGCTACCCTGGACTGCGGCAGCCTGCTGCCGCTATTGGCGCGGGCGGCCTGCCGCCAGGTGGTGCGCTGTTTTCCTGAGCAGACGCCGGACGGCAGAAGGCAGGGTCCGGCGGTGAGCGAAGCGGCTCGCCATGGGTCGGACGGGACGCTTTGAGGTTCGCAATTTTGCGAGACCGGCGCGCCATCCGCCGGACGGCTCGGAGAGCCATCCCTGCCTTGGAGGCGCTAACCAGGATTACGGCGGCTTCGCCGATTGGTCGGATGATCGGCAGGATGCCGATGCTACGCTGACCGGCAGCTGCTGCGCTGGCGAGCGGGCGCTGCCGCCCGGTGGTGCGCTGTTTTCCTGAGCCGCCGGACGAGAAGAGGGCGCCTTCCGAAGGTCCGGCGGTGAGCGGAAGCGGCTCGCCATGGGCGTCCGATAGCGGGGACGCTTTGAGGTTCACAATTTTGGGGAGACCGGCGCGCCATCCGCCGGACGGCCGGAGAGCCATCCCTGCCTTGGACGACGCTAACCAGGATCGGCGGCTTCGCCGATTGGTCTGGATGATCGGCAGGATGCCGATGCTACCTGGACTGCGGCAGCCTGCCGCTATTAGCGCAGGCGAGCTGCCGCCGGGTGGTGCGCTGTTTTCCTGAGCAGACGCCGGACGAGAAGGCAGGGACCTTCTCCGAAAGGTCCGGCGGTGAGCGGAGCGGCTCGCCATGGGCGTCCGATGGCGGGGACGCTTTGAGGTTCACAATTTTGCGGGAGACCGGCGCGCCATCCGCCGGACGGCTCGGAGAGCCATCCCTGCTGCCTTAGCGCTAACCAGGATTACGGCGGCTTCGCCGATTGGTCTGGATGATCGGCAGGATGCCGATGCTACCTGGACTGCGGCAGCCTGCTGCCGCTATTGGCGCGCGCCTTGCCGCCGGGTGGTGCGCTGTTTTCCTGAGCAGACGCCGGACGAGAAGGCAGGGACCTTTCTCCGAAAGGTCCGGCGGTGAGCGGAAGCGGCTCGCCATGGGCGTCCGATAGCGGGGACGCTTTGAGGGTTCACAATTTTGCGGGAGACCGGCGCGCCATCCGCCGGACGGCTCGGAGAGCCATCCCTGCCTTAGCTTACGCTAACCAGGATTACGGCGGCTTCGCCGATTGGTCTGGATGATCGGCAGGATGCCGATGCTACCTTGGACTGCGGCAGCCTGCTGCCGCTATTGGCGCGGGCGGCCTGCCGCCGGGTGGTGCGCTGTTTTCCTGAGCAGACGCCGGACGAGAAAGGCAGGGACCTTTCTCCGAAAGGTCCGGCGGTGAGCGGAAGCGGCTCGCCATCGGCGTCCGATTGCGGGGACGCTTTGAGGGTTCACTATTTTGCGGGAGACCGGCGCGCCATCCGCCGGACGGCTCGGAGAGCCATCCCTGCCTTGGACGACGCTAAGCAGGATTACGGCGGCTTCGCCGATTGGTCGGATGATCGGCAGGATGCCGATGCTACCTGGACTGCGGCAGCCTGCTGCCGCTATTGGCGCGGGCGGCCTGCCGCCGGGTGGTGCGCTGTTTTCCTGAGCAGACGCCGGACGAGAAAGGCAGGGACCTTTCTCCGAAAGGTCCGGCGGTGAGCGGAAGCGGCTCGCCATCGGCGTCCGATAGCGGGGACGCTTTGAGGGTTCACTATTTTGCGGGAGACCGGCGCGCCATCCGCCGGACGGCTCGGAGAGCCATCCTGCCTTGGACGACGCTAAGCAGGATCACGGCGGCTTCGCCGATTGGTCTGGATGATCGGCAGGATGCCGATGCTACCTTGGCGAAGCCGCCCCGCGTCCCGCTGTGCGGTATCTCGCGCTGGCGACCGAGGAGATCAGGCTACCGCCGGCACGGCGCGCTCCGCCTCGCGCCGGGGAGCGGTACCATCGCCGGGTCGGGAGCCTGGGCGTTTAAGCCGAGTTCTTGGATCAGGGCGAGGTCGGCTTGGGATTGCGGGTTGCCGGTGGTGAGCAGTTTTTCGCCGTAGAAGATCGAGTTGTACTCGGCGAAGAAACAAAGCGCCTGCGCCTCGCGGCTGAGCTGCTGCCGCCCGGCGGAGAGCCGGACTTTCGCTTTCGGGATGGCGATGCGGGCGACCGCGATCATGCGGGCGAGGGCGAACGAAATCGACCGCGCCGCCTTTCTCCGCCATCGGCGTGCCGGCTGATCGGGACCAGATTGTTGATCGGCACGCTCTCGGGCGGCGGGTTGAAATTCGCGAGCACCTCCAGCATGCGCAGCCGGTCGTCGATGGTCTCGCCCATGCCGAGGATGCCGCCGCAGCAGACCGACATGCCGGCGTCTTGCGCGTGGCGGATCGTGTTGAGCCGGTCTTGGAACGTGTGGCTGGTCACCACGTTCGGGTAGTGTTCGGGCGACGTGTCGATGTTGTGGTTGTAGGCGGTCACGCCAGCCTCGCGGAGCTGCGCAGCCTCATCGGGTCCGAGTTCGCCGAGCGTGACGCAGACTTCGAGCCCGAGGTCGTGGACGCCGCGCACCATGGCGAGGACTTTTTCGAACTGGCGGGTGCCGGAGCGGACGCCGCGCCACGCCGCGCCCATGCAGAACCGGGTCGAGCCGTTGGCCTTCGCCGCGCGGGCGCGGTCGATCACCTCATCGGCGTCCATGAGCGCCTCGGTCTTCAGCCCGGTGTTGTAGCGCGAGCTTTGCGCGCAGTAGCCGCAGTCCTCGCTGCACGCGCCGGTCTTGATCGAGAGCAGGGTGCAGAGCTGGACTTCCGCCGCTTACCAGTTGGCTCGTGGACGGCGCGGGCGCGCTTGAGCAGCTCGAAGAACGGCAGCTCGTAAAGGTCTTTGAGTTCGGCAAATGTCATGGGGAAGGGGATGGGGTGCTCGTATGGGTGGATCGCCGCTTTCTTAGTCCCTCACTCGCCGAAAGTGAACAGGTTTGCGACGATTTTTTTCTGACGGCGAGCGCCGGCGGCACGAGCCGCTCGACAGATTGTTGGGCGGCGACCAGTGGTGAGGAGCCGCTCTTGGTCAGGCGGCAATGGTCAGCGCCGGGCAATTTCTGGAGCAACCTGTGCGCAGGTAGCAAAGGCCGGGCTCGCGGTCGATGAGGTGGACGTGGTCGTGCTGGCCTTTTCCGGGGTTCCATGGCAGCGCGAGGCGGTCTGCCCGTTGGTCCCTGCCGACCTTGTAGGCGCGGCAGTTCTCCATCGCGCCGAGCACGCAGACGGTGCCCTCCCGCGCCCTGCGGCGGCCGCGAATCTGCAGGATGGCATCTCCACCAGAGACTCCTCGCGCACATGCCCAGCCGCGCGCCGACGCAGGTTCGAGTATCGCCCAGCAGCTCGATGCCGTGCGCCGGATGGTGCCACCCTCGCCACGCCCCCCGATGGCCTTGTAGGTGCCGAAGAGGGTGAGGCGACCGAAAGCATTCGATGGCGCTTTTGATGGCTTTGCCGAACCGTGCTTCGGGCGGGGTGAGCATTTGCATCGCCCGCTGTCGCAAAGATCACCCCCTTTTGGCTCCGGCTACGCCAGGTTCGGATCAATCGTGTGTGCCAACGTCGTCTTCCGCCTGGAAGACCTGGCACGCAAGCTCGGGGTCGATGTCGTCGCGAGCGGCGAGTTCGTGGCGGGATTGGGGCGTTGGCGCAAGGCGACGGTTGCCCGGTCGGCAAGCACGAAGCCAAAGGGCGCACCGCGCTGGTCCATGTGATCGGGTTCCGGGAGAACCCGGGTTGGCGGACGCCGGTCCTACTCCTCTTCGCCCGCAGCATCGGCGTCATCATCCCCGGTCAGCGCATCGGCGTCGCTGGGATCGGCGTCGGCATCCGGCGGCTTGATCGCCTCGGTCTCATCGTCATCCATCACGACGACCTTAGCGATGTCTTGGATGGATTCGCCCTCGCGGAGCGACATGACGCGGACGCCCTGGGTCGCGCGCCCGATCTCGCGGATGTCGGCGGCGCGGACGCGGACGCTTTGCCCGGTGCTGGTCATGAGCATGATCTCGTCCCCCTCCCGGACGGCGAGCGCCCCGGCCAGCTTGCCGGTCTTGTCGGTCGTCTTCATAGTGATGACGCCTTTGCCACCGCGCCCTTTGATCGGGTAGTCGGCGAACGGCGTGCGCTTGCCCAGCCCCTTCTCCGAGACGGCGAACATGGTCGCTTCATCGTCGACCACGACCAGCCCGACCACGTAGTCATCGCCGCGCGGGCGGATGCCGGCCACGCCGCGGCTCGGGCGCCCCATCGACCGGATTTCGGTCTCCGAGCAGCGCACGCAATAGCCGTCGCGGGTGACCAGGCAGATCGTGTCGGAGCCGGACGTGAGCTTCACGTCGATCAGCTCGTTACCCTCGTCGATCTTGATCGCGATGATCCCGTCTTTGCGGAAGTTTTTGAAGTCGGGCAGCGCGGTTTTTTTCACGGTGCCGTCGCGGGTCGCGAAGAGGACGAATTGCACGGACTCCCACGTCTTGTCGGCGCCGTCTTCGAGGATCGCCTCGACGCGCAGGGTCGCGGCGATTTTTTCCTCGGGGCGCAGGTTGAGGAGGTTTTTGATCGAGCGCCCTTTGGCGGTGCGGCTCATCTCCGGGATTTGGAAAACGCGCTCGACATAGACGCGACCGGTGTTGGTGAAGAACATGAGGTAGTCATGCGCCGCCGCGCCGAAGAGGTGCTCGACGAAATCCGACTCCTCGTCCTCGGTCTGCGCCTCGCGAGTTTCCATGCCCTTCAGCCCGCGCCCGCCGCGACCCTGGGTGCGGAATTCCACCGCCGGCGTGCGCTTGATGAAACCGCGGTGCGAGATCGTGATGATGTTGCCCTCGTTGGCGATCAGGTCGATGTCCTCGATCTCGCCTTCGTCGGCGGCGAACTGGGTGCGCCGCGGCGTGCCATACTTTTCTTTCACGAGGAGGAGCTCGTCCTTGATGATCTGGAGCACGCGCTCCTCGCGGGCGAGGATGTCGAGCAGGTCCTTGATGTCGGCGAGGACGCTGTCGTATTCGTTTTTGATCTTGTCGCGCTCCAGCGCGGTGAGCTGGTAGAGGCGCAGCTCGAGGATGCAATCGACCTGGCGGTCGGTGAAGTGATAGCGCCCGTTGCGCAGGCTCGCCTGCCCGCGGATCAAGATGCCGACCGAGACCGCCGCCTCTTCGGTGAAGCTGTAGTTTTTGATCTTCTCCGCCGCCTCCTGCCGGTTGGCGGAATCCCGGATCATCTTGATGAAATCGTCGAGCTGCGAAAGCGCGAGGAGAAATGCCTCCAGTCGCTCGGCTTGCTCCTCCGCCTTGCGCAGCAGATAGCGCGTGCGGCGCAGGACGACCTCGCGGCGGTGCTCGATGTAGCAGGTCAGCGCGTCTTTGACCGACAGGAGCCGCGGGCGGCGGTTGTCGATCGCCAGCATGTTGACGGCGAAGGATGTTTCGAGCTGGGTGTGCTTGTAGAGGTTGTTGAGGACGACCTGCGAGCGGGCATCGCGCTTCAGGTCGATGACCACGCGGGTGTTCTCGTCGGACTCGTCGCGGACCGCGCTGATCTCCGGCAGGATTTTCTGGTTCACCAGGTCGGCGATCCGCTCGACGAGCGTCGCCCGGTTCACGTTGAACGGGATCTCGGTGATGATGATCTGCTCGCGGTTGCCGCTTTCCTCGATGGTCGCGGTGCCGCGCACCTTGACGCCGCCCCGCCCGGTCGCCATGTATTTGCGCACGCCGACGGAGCCGAGGATGGTGCAGCCGGTGGGGAAGTCGGGACCCTTGATGTATTCGCGCAGCTCGTCGTGGGTGATATCCGGGTTGTCGATCTGCGCGCAGATGCCGTCCACGACCTCGCAGAGGTTGTGCGGCGGGATGTTGGTCGCCATGCCGACGGCGATGCCGGTGCCGCCGTTGACGAGCAGGTTCGGAAAGCTGGCCGGCAGGACGGTCGGCTCGGAGCGCGTGTCGTCGTAGTTGGCGATGAAATCCACCGTCTCCTTGTCCATGTCGGACATCAAAACCGTGCCGAGATGGGTGAGACGCGCCTCCGTGTATCGCATCGCGGCGGGCGGGTCGCCTTCGACCGACCCGAAGTTCCCCTGCCCGTCCACCAGCGGGTCGCGCATCGACCACGGCTGCGCCATGTTGACCAGCGTCGGGTAGATCGCCTGGTCGCCGTGAGGGTGGTATTTACCCATCGTCTCCCCGACGATACGGGCGCACTTCAGGTAGCCCTTGGCGGGCGAGAGCCTAAGGTCGTGATACATCATAGAGCAGGCGGCGCTGCGATGGCTTCAGCCCGTCCCGAGCATCGGGCAGCGCGCGGGACACGATCACCGACATCGAATAGTCGAGGAACGACTTCGACATCTCCTCGGCGACGTTGATGGGCGAGATATGGGAATCAGAATCAGACATGGGAAAATAAGATGGCTCAGCCAATAGATAGGATCTCGTCAGAGTAAACGTTGAGGAGTTTGTGCCTTTGGATCAGCGATTCGAGACGCTCCCAATTTCGTTGGAGAAAGCTGTCAAATTCTCTTCGGCGCATATTGCCGATCCGCAAATGGATCACTCGCGGCGGAGGACCGCTGATCCTTATTCGATCTGAAAAATCGGAGTCCTTGGACACAATCGCCAAGTCGTTTGTTCTCGCATAGTCCCATACCTCGGAGTCGCCCGGGCTTTCGCCCATCTGCGTCACGTGGAAAATCGGGAACTGGGATTGCACTTTGGAAGTAACCGGTAGGTTTTCGTCGAAAAGAAATCCTTTCATGCGACAGGATAAAGGTGGACCTCCCTCATCAGCCGTGCGGCATAGGTCAGGCAGGCCGACACATCGTCCGCCGTGATCGAAGGGTAACCTTCGACGATATCTTCGGGGGAATCGCCAGCCGCGAGAAACTCCAAAATGGTATCGACGGCAATGCGGGTTCCGCGGAGGACGGGTCTCCCGTTGCAGATATCTGGATTTGTCTGGATTCGCTCGTCGATCATCACACGTCAAGGTTTCTGACGTTCAGCGCGTTGTCCTCGATGAACTGCTTTCGCGGTTCGACGACCTCGCCCATCAGGATGGTGAACATCCGGTCCGCCTCGACCTCATTTTCGGCGTCGAGCTGGACGCGGAGGAGCTTGCGGGTCGCCGGGTCCATGGTGGTGGCATAGAGTTCTTTGGCGTTCATTTCGCCCAATCCCTTGAAGCGCTGGACGTGGACGCCTTTGCGGCCGTTGGCGAGGACGCCATCGAGGATCTCCGGCACGGAAAAAATGGGCTGCACTTTCTCGTGGTCGCCCTCGCCTTCGACAAGTTCGAACAGCGGCTGGTCCTGCGCCGAGAAATGATCCATCGGCAATCCCTTCGCCTCGATTTCGTCGAGGAGTTTGGCGATGGCGCGGCTCTCGTGGATCTCGACCAGCCGGGCGCGCCGGGTGATGGCCGGGCGGTCGCCATTCTCGGCAGCGGCAGCGGCAGGGGCGATTTCGTCCTCCGCGTCGGCGGCGACGCCGAAGAGTTTGAGGTCGCGGTTTTCGTCGGAGAAGGCGCGGAGGGCGTCTTCGTCGGTGAAATACTTGATATATTCCTCGTTCCCCTCGCGGATTTTCACGAGGTATTCGGGGAGGAATCCGGTTTCTGTCCTGGTGGAGATATAGTCTTCGAAATCGCCGCCATTGCGCCGGATGACATCGCTGAACCGGCTGAGGCGGGAGAGCAATTCGAGCACATCCTTGAGCTGTTCGGCGTCGAATTCTTTGCCGCCGCCCGCCTTGCGCAGGCGGACCTCCTCGGCTCCCAGCGAGATGAGGATCTTGTTCAGGGTGGCGTCGTCTTGGACATACTCCTGGCGCTTTTTCCGGGTCACCTTGTAGAGCGGCGGCTGGGCGATATAGACGTAGCCTTTGCGGACGAGACCGGCCATCTGGCGGCAGAAAAACGTGAGCAGCAGGGTGCGGATGTGCGAGCCGTCCACATCGGCGTCCGTCATGATGACGATCTTGTGGTAGCGCGCTTTCTCGATGTTGAACGCCCCCTCCTGCTCGCCGTCGCCGATCCCGGTGCCGATGGCGGTGATCATGGTCTGGATCTCCTTGTTCTGCAGTGTCCTGTCGAGGCGGGCCTTCTCGCAGTTGATCAGCTTTCCGCGCAGCGGCAGGATCGCCTGCGTGCGGCGGTCGCGCCCTTGCTTCGCGGAACCGCCGGCGGAGTCACCCTCGACGATGTAAAGCTCGCACTTCGACGGGTCGCGCACCGAGCAGTCGGCGAGCTTGCCGGGCAGGCCGCCGCCGGACAGGGCGCTTTTGCGCACCGTCTCGCGGGCCTTGCGCGCCGCCTCCCGCGCGCGGGCGGCGGTCAGCGTCTTGTTGATGATCTGCTTGGCGATGGACGGGTTTTCCTCGAAGAAATGCATGAGGCCGTCGTAGGTGATCGAGGCGACCACGCCTTCGACCTCGTTGTTGACAAGCTTCACCTTGGTCTGCGCGTTGAAGCGCGGGTTGGGCAGCTTTACGCTGACGACCGCGACGAGCCCCTCCCGGCAGTCGTCGCCATTGATCGCAGGGTCCTTGTCCTTCAGGATTTTGTTGGCCTTGGCGTATTGGTTGACCGCGCGGGTCAAGGCGGTGCGGAACCCGGTGTGGTGGGTGCCGCCGTCCGGGTTGGGGATCGAGTTGGCAAAGCAGAGCAACTGCTCGTTGTAGCTGTCGTTCCAGTGCAGGACAAGATCGAGGAAGATGGTGTCGAACTTGCCCTCCTCGATCTCGACATCGCGCTTGCCGCCCATCACGATCGGCTCCGGGTGGATCAGCGTTTTGTTCTCGCCGAGCTGCCTGACAAATTCGGCGATCCCGTGCTTGTAGAAAAACGTCTCCTTGCGCGGCTTCCCTTCCGTCCGCTCATCGATCAGATTGATGGTCAGCCCTGGGTTGAGGAAGGCGAGTTCGCGCAGCCGCTTGGTTAGCATCTCAAAGCGGAACGTGGTGGTGATCTGGAAGATCTCCGGGTCCGGCATGAACGTCACCAGCGTGCCGGTCCGCTTCGGGTCGTCTAGCTCGCCGACGACTTTGAGCGGCTCGGTCGTCTTGCCGCGCTCGAAGCTGATCCGGTGGACTTTGCCATCCCGGCTGATCTCGGCGGTGAACCATTCGGACAAGGCGTTGACGCACTTTGCGCCGACGCCGTGCAGGCCGCCGGAGTATTTGTAGGCACCTTGCCCGAATTTGCCGCCGGCGTGCAGGTTGGTCAAAACGAGCTCGACCGACGGGATGCCAAATTTCGGGTGGATCTCCACCGGGATGCCGCGCCCGTCGTCCCGGATCGAGCACGAACCGTCGAGGTGGATCGTCACATCGACGACCGTGCAGAACCCGGCGAGGTGTTCGTCCACCGAGTTGTCGAGCACCTCATAGACGCAGTGGTGTAAGCCATTTTCGTCCGGGTCGCCGATATACATGCCGGGGCGCTTCCGGACCGCCTCCAGCCCCTCCAATTTATCGATCTGCGCCGCGCCGTATTCCTGCTCGACACGGGTTGCCGCAGGCGAGTTGATCTCGGCGGCATCATCCGGTTTTTTATCGTCAGCCATAGGTCGGAAAATGCGTTGTGCGTGAGGGGGTTAAAGGGGCGAATGCCGGTCTGTTGGACAGGGGGGCTCCGGCGCAATTCCGGAGTCTTCATTATTTAGGCGGGAATGGGGGCGTCGCAAGGCAAACTCACTGATTTCTAGGGGCGATGGTTCCTTTATTTATCGGCGTTCCGTAAGATTTGCTTCGGATGCCTAAAGCATTCGGGCAGCCCGCGATCCAAGCGCTGGTTTGCGGGCTCGTGCCGATCGGTGCCGAGCGGTTATTTTTGCGCGGCGTGGTGCCTGCCTGCGCCTGACCTGATCATTCCCGGCGGAATCGAGCGCCCGCTGCGGTGATCGCGCTCCGCCCGCCACGGCGGCCGGCCGTCACTCCGCCTTGAACTTGCTGGCGATGAGTTCGCCGATCCGGTCGAGCGCCGCGTCGGCGTCGTCCCCATCGGCGCTGACCTTGATGACGGCGCCTTCGCCGGCGGCGAGCATCATGAGTCCCATGATGCTCTTGCCGTTGACTTGCTCGTCGTCTTTTTCGACCCAGATCTCCGAGGAAAACTGGTTGGCGAGCCGGACCAACATCGCCGCTAATACGGGCGTGGAGACCGAGCTTGTTGGTGATGGTAAATTCGCGTTCAGGCATCAGGATCTGGGGTCGACTGACTGTCTCGGGGAGGGAGAGGGCTACTTATGCGCTGCCCCCGCATCATTTTCAACAAATTCCTACTGAACTCCAGCGCCGAGTTGTGCCCGAAGCTGCGGAGCTTCTGGTCGAGCGCGGCGACTTCGATCAGCCAGGCGATGTCGCGGTACGGTGCCACCGGGATCTCGACCTTGGGCACCCGCATGCCGATGAGCGTGTCAAACTGGGTCGTCGCGCCCACCCGGTCGAGGTCGTTGATGTCCTCGACCCGGCAGAGGTCGACGATGAGATCGAGCCGCTTTTCGAGGCGCATCGAGCCGACGCCGAAAAGGGCGGCGACGTTGATGATGCCGATGCCGCGGACTTCGAGGTGCGAGCGGTTGAGTTCGAGCGACGAGGCGACGATCTCGCGCCCTGGCAGCGCCTTGAGGTGGACAAGGTCGTCGGCGACCAGGCTGGCCCCGCGCTCGATCAGCCCGAGCACCGCCTCGCTCTTGCCCAAGCCGCTGGCGCCGCGGATGAGGATGCCGATCCCTTTGATATCGACCATGCTGCCGTGGACTTTGATCGACGGCGCGAAGTCCCACTCCAGCTTGATCGTCGCCTGGTTGATGAAGCGCATCGTGATCATCGGGCTCTGGAAAACCGCGATGCCCGCCTTGGCGAAGACGTCCATCATCTCCGGCGCGAGCTCCGCCGCCCGCGCCACCACCACGCACGGGATGTCGCGCTTGCACAGCCAGCGGAGGCGCTCGCACGCGATCGCCGGGTCGATGCTGTCGAGGTAGGCGCGCTCGTTGTTGCCGATGACCTGGACGCGTTTGTTGGCGAAGTAGGTGTGGAACCCGGCGAGCGCCAGCCCCGGGCGGTTGATGGTCGGCTCCCGGATCGGGCGGTCGAACCCGCGCTCCCCCCCGAGCAGCCGCATTTTCAACGCGGTCCCGTGCTGGTCGAAGAATTCGCCGACCGTGATCGAGGCGCGGCGTTTGACTTTGGCTTTCATGCGCGGCGAATTAGCGCAGGATCAGACCCCGCGCCACGGCTACGAGAGGGCATCCCGGATTTTCTGCGGGAGGAGGAAGATGGCGCAGCAGACGGGGTAGGCCAGTTTGGTGATAACGCCGATGACGATCCCGGCCGTCTGGGCTCCCTTCATGACGCCATCCATGCCGGGCGGCATCTCGCCGGCGGAAGCCTGGGCATCCAGAACCGAACCCATCATCGCCTCTTGCATCCTGATTCCGACGACGGTTTCGACGATCAGAGCGATCAACGCGAGAGCGATCCAGACAAATGTTCCAGTCCTGGCCCAGAGTTTCCGCTTCAATAGACCGATCCCGCAAGCGACGAGGAGCGCGCTGATCGGGATCACGCAAAGGGAGATGACGAACGCTTGGTGCATCAGATCCTCCGGGAATACCATCCCGGGGGTGGCAGTCTTCGAAAGTTCGGTGATAAAGCCTTGGGCGGCGGCATTGAAAGCCCGCATCAACAGGGACAATCCACCATAGACGATATGGATGATCCCGAAGATCTTGATCGCCGCAGGCATCTGCTGCGGCAGGGTGGGCGGGAGATCGCTTTGAGACTGGGGCGGGGCGTAGGGTTGGTCCATATCGCGGCTGGTTTGTTTAGTTTCCAATGTTGACCTCTGCGTCGGGCAGAAATTCCTGGAGCGCATCGACCCCGGCGGCGGTCACCTTGGTATTGTAGAGGAAGAGGCGCCGCAGGTTCTTCAGCGTTTTGAGCTGGACGATCCCGGCGTCGGTCACCTGGGTGCCGTAGAGGTTGAGCTGCTGCAAGTTTCCCAGCTCGGCGAGGTGCGCGAGTCCGGCGTCGCCGATCGAGGTCCGGTTGAGTTCGAGTTTGTTGAGGTTGGTCAGCTTGGCGATGTGGGCGAGGTCGGCGTCGGAAATCTTCGCCTTGGTCAAATCGAGCTCGAAGATGTTTTGGGCGATCGGCTCTAGTTCGGCGAAGTTGTATTCGCTGGCGTTGATCTCGGCGTGGCTGTAGTCGACGTCGAGCAGCGCCCCGTTGGCGGAGAGCGGGCGGACGATCACCCCTTTGCCGCGCAGGTTTTCGAGCAGCGCGGCATTCGCCGGGTTCATGCCCTCGGCGACTTTGTCCTCGACGAAGTCTCCGTCGCCCGCCGCGCCGGCGCCGAAGGCTTTGCCGTCGTCCATCGGCGCGCCGCCGAGGATCCAGCGGCGGAGGATTTCCTGCTCGCGCTTGCTCAGCGGGTCGCCCTTGACCGGCATGATGTCGGCATCATCGGGGAGGAGCGTCGTGCTGACGTAAAGCGAACTCTGGTCCGGCTTGCCGGGGACGACGACCGCCCCGCCTTTGCCGCCCTTCCGGATCCAATCGGGCGTATCGACGCGCAGCTCGCCTTTCTGCTTCTGCTCCCCGTGGCAGTCCACGCAGCGGGACACCAGGATCGGGCGGACGAACTTCGAGAAGATCTGCGGCGGCAGCTCAACCGCCTCTTCGGTCGTCGCCGCCATCGTCGGGTCCGCCGCCGGGGAAGGCTCAGGCGCGGGCGTCGGAGTCGGCGGGGTTGGCGTGGGAGCCGGGGGCGGCGTGTCCTCCATGGCGACGACCGGTTCGGGAGCCGGCGTGGGTTCTGGGGTCGGATTGGAATCTTCGGCTGCACGATGGGCGGGGGCGGTCCATCGCCGGGATCGCTCGGGGGCGTGACCTCAGCAACGACCGGTGCCGGAGCCGGCGTTGGAGCCGGCGTCGGAACCGCGGGTTCGGGCGCCGCCTGGGGTGGGGCAGGCTTGGGAGGCTCGGGCTCCGAGGGGGGCGTTTTTTCTTTCGGGGAGCCATCATTTTCCGCCAGCCCTTTCGCGACGGCGGCGATCGCTTCCGGCTTGAGCTTGGCGAATGGGTTTTCGCCCAAGCCGCCGACGCCGAGCGAGGCGGCGACCGCCAGCAGGGTCATGGCGATCGAGGCGACGCGCGCGCCGATGAACAGGTTGGCCTGCCGCTTTTCTTTTAGCTTCACGCTATCGCTCGCCCGGCGGCGGCGCTGCGGCATGGCGAACACTTCTTCCGCCAGGCATTTCTTCCGGAAAAAATAGGCGAAGACTAGCGCGAGGTAAGTCGCGCCGCCCAGCGGGCTGAGCCATTCGGGCAAAGTGCCGGTCGGGATGCCGCGGTGCGTGAGCAGATAGGAGGCGAGCGCGCCGAGCGGGGCGGCGAGCGCGGCGCCGCCGAGCAGCCCGACGACGCCCTTTTCGTAGGTGCGGGTCGACTTTGCCCCGCCGATGGTCGCCAGCACCAGCGCGCCGATGAGCAATCCCGCCGGCAGGTGGGCGAGCACCATGCCAAGGCGGGTTCCGATCCCCGGCTGGACCGGCGACTTTGCGGCGGGCTCCGCCTCTCCGGCGGCGTCTCCGGCCGCATCGCTGGCGACTTCTGCTGCGGCGGCGGCCGTGGCCGAGACGGTCTTCGTCACGGAGGCGGCGACCGGGGCGTCGATCTCGCCGATGCCATCGGCGGTGGTGTTGGCGAATCCCTCCACCATTTCATCCGCCTCGCGGGCGGCGGCTTCGTCCGACATCGCGCCCTCTTGGGCGGGGGACATCGTGGCTGAGGCGATGCCCAAGGCGAGCAGGGCCAACAGGGGGATCCGGCGGGAGGCGAGTGGGGGCAGTGTGGCGTGCATGGGGGAGTATTTAACTGACCGGGGGAGCCATTAATTAGGCGATTCGCCCCCGGCATTCAAAAGGAAATACGCGGGGCGAAAAACGCCGATTTCAACCGGCGGCCGCCGATGTGGTTCTCAGCGCCGCCAGATCGTAGCCGTGGCCGCCGGCGCAGAGCTGGTAGAGGTAGCGGAAGACCTCGGTCGGCTTGAGCGGCTTGTCCTCCGGCAGATCCTTGAAATCGCCGATCAGCACCGGGTAGTCCGCCTTGTCCTCCGGGATGCGGCCATGCGAGCCTTTGACCAATTCCGCATCCAGCGGGATGACGTCGAATAGCGTGCGGAATCCGAGCATCTTGCGGACCAGCTTCGCGGCGATCCGCGGCTTGGCCAGCCGCATCTTCGGGTCGAGGAACAGCTCGGCAGGGTCGTAGCCGGGCTTGCGGTGGATGTCCACGCAGCGGGCGAAGTCCGGGGCGACCTCGTCCCGCAGCCAGTAGTAATAGGTGAACCAGCTCCGGGCATCGGCGACCGCCACGAAGTCGCCTGAACGCTCGTGGTCCAAGCCGTAGTAGTTCATGTAAACATCTTCGAGCACCTTCTCGACGCCCGGCGTTCCCTCGGCCGCCGCGCGGACCTCGTCCCGGATCGACGGGTCGTTGACGTAGATGTGGGCGACCTGGTGGTCGGCGATGGCGAAGGCGCGGCTCGCGCCGAGGTCGAGGATCTCGCGCCCGAGTTCGTCCTTCACCGTGATCCAGCCGCGCTCGCGGAAGATGCGGTTGAGGTGGACCGGGCGGTCCACGTCGGTGATCCCGTATTCGGAGAGCAGCGCGACCTTCACGCCGCGCTTTTCGTAAAAGCGGAGCAGGTCGCCGACCAGCGCGTCGATCTGCTCGATGTCGCCCCGGATCTTCTCGCGGTCGGAGACGCCGCAGCGCTGCAGGTTGTAGTCGAGGTGCGGCAGATAGACGAGCGAGAGCGACGGCCAGTGCTTGTCCTCCACCCACTTGGCGGAATCCGCGATCCACTGGCTCGACCGGATGTCCGACCCCGGCCCCCAGAAGTGCTGGAACGGAAACGGCCCGAGGTCGCGCTTGATCCGCTCGCGCATCCCCATCGGCTGGGTGTAAACGTCGAAGACCTTCCGCCCATCGGCGGGATACATCGGGCGCGGCGTGATCGAGTAATCCGCCGTCGAATACATGTTGTACCACCAGAACAGCTTCGCGCAGGTGAAGTCGGGGTCCTCGCGCCGCAGCGCCTCCCACACCTTTTCGCCGCGGACGAGGTGGTTCGACTGCTTCCAGAACTGATGCTCCGCCAGCGTGCGGTCATACCAGCCGTTGCCCACGATCCCATGCTCGCGCGGCACCGTCCCGGTCAGATACGTCGCCTGCGCCGTGCAGGTCACCGCCGGCAGGGCGGGCTCGATGATGCACGAATTCGTCCGGTTGATGAATTCGAGGATGTTCGGCGTCGACTCCCCGATCAGGCGGGGCGTCAATCCAACGACGTTGATGGCGGCGGCGCGTTGCACTTGGAAGCTTTAATCAGTTTTGGGGCGGCGGGGTCAGAAATACGCTGCCCGCCGCGCCTTCCATAGCGCAACCCGAATAACAAATCTCAAACAACCAACAACAACCCTACTTAAAACTCTTGGCAAAGTCGTCGGCGCTCACAGAGGCATCGACCTTGCGCTTCTGGAATGTCGAGGTCTCCGCCTTTTCGGTGAGGAGCTTTTCGTAGTGGGCGGAATCCATCGGCAGGTCGATCGTCTTGCCTTCCCAGGCGCTGAGGAGCGCGGCGTTGGCAGTTCTACCGAGTTGATGCCTTCGGCGGCGGGCGAGAGGAGCGGCTCGCCGTCGAGGATCGCGTTGGTGAAATTCTGCATGATGGCGAGGTGCTGGCCGCCGGTTCCCTCGATCGGGATCGTCACGTCCCAGGTGTCGGGCTTGGCGAAGCCGGCGTTGACCTGGTCGGAGAATTCGCTCGTCTCGCGGGCGTTGCGGGTCCAGCGGATCGCGCCGTCCTCGACGCGGACCAAGCCGCGCTCGCAGGTGACTTCGAGCCGGTTTTGCCCGGGAGCCTCGCCGGTCGAGGCGATGAGCAGGCCGCTCTTGCCGCCCTCGTAGCCGAAATAGACCGTCACGTCGTCCTCGACCTCGATCTGGTGGTAGCGCCCGAAGTTGCAGAAGCCGTGGACGAATTTCGGCATGCCGAAGAGCCACTGGAAGAGGTCGAGGTTGTGGGGGCATTGGTTGAGCAAGACGCCGCCTCCCTCGCCCTTCCACGTCGCCCGCCAGCCGCCGGAGGCGTAGTAAAACTCGGTCCGGAACCAGTGCGTGACCTCCCAGTTGATGCGGCGCACCTCGCCCAGCTCGCCGCCGTCGATCAGATTTTTCAGCGTGGTGTAGTGCGGGTCGGTCCGCTGGTTGAACATGGCGGCGAAGACCTGACCCTCCTTTTTGTGCGCGGCGATCAGGCGCTCGCAATCCGCTTTATGCACCGACAGCGGCTTTTCGACGAGGACGTGGACGCCCGCCTCTAGCGCCTCGATCCCCATGGTGGTGTGAAAATAATGCGGCGTCGCGATGAGCACGGCATCGACTTCGCCAGAGCGCGCCATCTCGCCCACATCGGTGAACTGCGCCTCGCCCTCGCGCTTTTCGGGCAGCGATTGGGGCAGGTCGCAGATGGCGGTCAGCTCAAGTCGGTCGACTTTGCCGGCGATGAGGTTTTGGCGGTGGGCGCGGCCCATGTTGCCAAGGCCAACGATTCCAAGTCTTACTTTATCCATAGGCGCGCAGGTTAGGGGCCGGGTCGCCAATGTCAACGAACAGGCACACATCGCTGCTTGATTCTGTGATCGGATCGCGCTATCCACGCGCAGGACCGGGCGCCCCACTCGAATTCTGAGAAATCCGATGAACGCCCAAGCAATACTGCTGACTGTTTTGATTTGTGGAACTGCCGCCTCTCGCGGCGGAACGTTCCTTCTTGGTCCCGATGCCGCGCCAGTCGATGCGGCATCCGATGCTGCGTTCTCCGCGCTGCTTGCCGATCCCGCGGGCCGGGGGTTGTTCGATTCCCCGGGCGTCGCCGATAACCTGACCTCGGTCGTGGTTTCCGCCACCATCGGCGGGGATGCCTTTTCCGCCGGGATCACCGAAGGCGTTTTCACCGGGACCGGCGGCGTCTTCTCCACCGTCGCCACCGATGTCACCTCGGTCGGTTCCGCCTTCGATATCGAAGATCCAGCCCTGCAAGACGGCGCGGTTTCGCTGGGGTGGGGCGTTGACTCCGACGGCACTTCCCCCAGCCACAACGCCGCCATCCTGATCAATCTCGGCATCTCCCCGACCCCGATCTTCAATCTCAGCATGACCCTCGCGGATGTCGAGTCGAGCGCCGCCGGCGAATTCGCCTACGCGGTGGTCTACGACCTGGCGGGCACCCTTGTCGATTCGACCCCGCTCGTCTTTCCGACCGGCGAGGACGGTGCCTCGGAGAGCCACTTCTTCGGCTACGCCAGCGATCCCGGTCAGCCCATCGGCTATCTCGCGATCATCGTGGGCGATTCGGACATCGGCGGCAACGGCCATACCGAGCGGATCGCATTCGGCGATTTCGCGGTGGGTGCCTCGCCGCTGGCGGTGCCGCCACATCGATACCCAGTGCGGCGCGCGCGGCTCATCGTGGCGGGGCTGGCCGGCATTGGGTTGCGCCGGCGGCGGCGGGCGCGGGCGCTACCGGATCGGGATCGCCCGCCTCACGGTGTTGAAGCGCCGCCGCGGGCGCTGCTCGCCACCATCGGCGGGCGCGGCGACCGGGCAAGGGAGGCGCCGCATCGAGCAGGATCGCCCGCGGGACGTTGTCGAAGTTCTCCGGGATCGGGGCGGGCATCGGCGTGACTTCGTAGAGTGCGGCGTCGATGGCGGCATCGACCGGGGCGGCTTGCAGCGCGGATTGGATCTCGGGCAAGGCGGCGACCTTGGCAAGATCCTCCTCTTCGACCAGTTCGCCGTGCTGGGAAAACGCGAGGTGGTGCAAGATCTCGCGGTCGTTGGTCAGGCGCTGCACCTGGGGTGCTCGAGGATCAGGGCGATCTGCGGGTTCGCCTTCAGCGCATCCCACGCGGCGGGGTCTTTGAAGACGAGCAGCAGCTTGGACAGGCTCGCCGCCGCATCGTCTTCCTGCGGCGAAAACGCGCCGACCAGCGAGCCGACCCACGAGTCGTCGATCGAGCGCCGCCACCCGGCGAAGGGCGAGTCGTCCGCCTTCGCCTCGCCGCCGCCCTGGTCCACCGCCTGCCCGATCTGGTCGAGCTCCGCCAGCAATCCGGTGTCGCGCAGCGCCGACCCGCCCAGCCAGACCAGCCCGCCGATCGGGATCAGCCCGAGCGCCGCCGCCGCGATGCCCCCGCGCTTGGCTCCCTGCGCCGCGCCGCCGACCACCTTTTTGATCGCCCCGCGAATCACCACGTAGGCGGCGATCCCGACGCCCGCCGCGCTGCCCAGCAACATCCCTGGCGTGAAATCCACCTTGTCCCCAAGCAGCCCCGGCAACGCCCCGAACGCCCAGTAGCCGATCAAGCCGCCCGCCAGCAACGCCGCGCCGCCCACCGCCATCCGGAACACCCCCCGAATCACCGCATAGCCAGCATACGCGACGATCAAGGCGATCGCCGCCAGTCCGATGGGGAAGTCTTCAGGATTCACAGGTGAGTTTGTTTTCGGCTATGGTGTACGGACATCTTCCGGGCGCAAACCGTGTCGCTCTTGGGATTTGAATTTCTGATTTTGTAGGGGAATCTATCTCCCATGTTGTTGAGAGAGTTGATGGCATTTCGCGCGGTGACCTGCAAACCCGGCGGCGGCGGACCGATGCGGTTTGAGGTTCCGTTTCTGCACGGGACGTCCGATTTGGTTCCACCGGAATTGGAGGGACTCCTCCTCGTTGGCGACCTCCAATGCTTTGACCCTTCCGCATCACGCGAGCAAGACAGGTCACTGCTCGGCTTCCTCGCCGCCGCTGAGATCGCAGCGCTCTGCGATTGCGGGTTGCTCCCGCCGGCGGACCGCATCGGCGTGTTGCTAACGGGAGATCTCTTTGCGATCCCCACCCTGATGAAACGAGGCGGCACCGGCGATGTCGATGGCATTTGGCTCGAGTTCGCGAAGCATTTTCGCTGGGTGGCCGGGGTGGCGGGCAATCATGATCTGTTTGAAGGAAGGGGCGCTTTCTGCGGGGCGCTGATGCAACACCAGAATATCCATCCGCTCGATGGGACCTCGGTGGAACTCGACGGGCTTCGCGTTGGCGGGGTCTCCGGCGTGTTGGGCACCCGCCGCACCGGTAAGCCGTGGCGTCATTCGGCGGACGAACTTTCAGAAAAACTCCTCGCTGCCTTGTCTTCCTCTCCCGATCTTCTTCTTCTCCACGAGGGACCCATTTCGGCATCCCAACATTCTGGAGGTAATAGCCAGATCAATGAGCATCTCGGCATCGTTAGCCGCCCGCCCTTGGTCGCATTCGGGCATCGTCACTGGCCGGAGCCATGGAACGAAGCGGGTAAATTTCGATTTCTCAATCTCGAAGCACGCATCGTTCTCTTGACCCGAGAATCTGCTGCGGTGGCGCTTTGAAAAGAGAGTCTTTGGATTGGTTAGATCGCTAAAGCGGCACGCGTAGCTTTGGGTGAAACAAAGCTCCATTTCCTCATCAAGGGTTAGAGAAGCATCTCTCTAGCCGACGGACCGGCAGGCGCTTCTGCCATTGCCTCATCGGCTTGCCGAAACCAATCTTCCAGCCACTGCTCTCGCTCGGTCAGATCCCCGGTTCCCTCCGTCGAAGCTTCGTCACCGGCATCGGCATCGGCATCGATCCACCGTTCGAGGAGATTGACCGCTATGTCCTGAAACCGCTGCCCCTTTGCTGTGACGCGGGCGACCACTTGATGATAGAGATCATCCGGGATTTCAAGGACGGCTTTCATAGACTCAATGTCTCTAACGAGAGAAGCCTGTCAAATTCCGCGCGGAGCCTATGCCACGCCCACCGCCCGCCGCGTTTCGAGAAACGGCATCACTTTGTCGACCGCCGCCTGCGCGGTGATCCCGTGTTTCTCGCGCAGGATGTCGGGCTTGCCGTGCTCGACGAATTCATCGGGCCAGCCGATGCGGACGACCGGGGTGCGGATGCCGGCGTCGTTGAGGTATTCGATCACGCCGCAGCCGAAACCGTTGTGCAGGACGTGGTCCTCGAACGTGCAGATGACACCGACCTTGCGGGCGAAGCGCTCGAGGCAGGCGGTGTCCATCGGCTTGATCCAGCGCGGGTTGATCAGGGCGGCGGAAAAGCCGAGCGCCTGCAGCTTCTCGCGCGCTTCCTCCGCCATCGAAAATAGATCGCCCAGCCCGAACAGCGCGACATCCGAGCCGTCGTGGACGACCTCCGCCTTCCCGATCTCCAGCTTTTGCAGGTTCGCCTTCGGCTTGGCTCCCACGCCCGCGCCGCGCGGGTAGCGGATCGCGATCGGACCTTCGTCGTAGTGCGCCATCGTGTAGAGCATGTCGGCGAACTCGGACTCGTCCTTGGCCTGCATGTGGACGATGCCGGGCACGTGGCGCAGGTATCCGATGTCGAAGAGCCCGTGGTGGGTCGGGCCGTCGTCGCCGCTCAGCCCGCCGCGGTCCATGCAGAGGCGGACCGGCAGGTTCTGCAGCGCGATGTCGTGGATGATCATGTCATAGGCCCGCTGCATGAAGGTCGAGTAGATCGTGAGGAACGGCTTCTGCCCCTGCGCCGCCATGCCGCAGGCGAAGAGCGCGGCGTGTTCCTCCGCGATGCCCACATCGTAATACCGCTCGGGGATCTCTTTTTTAAAGACCGACAAGCCGGTGCCGCCGGGCATCGCGGCGGTGATCGCCACGATCTTCGGGTCGAGCTTGGCGAGGTCGGTCACGGTGCGGGCGAAGATCTGCGAGTAGGTCGGCGTCGCGGTCGGCTCGGTCTCGCCGGTATCGACCTTGTAGGTGCCGAGGCCGTGGAACTTGCCGGGGTTGGCCAGCGCGGGTTCGTAGCCCCGCCCCTTTTCGGTGATGATGTGGAGGACGACCGGCTCGTTGAGTTCCTTGAGGTGCTCGAACGTTTTGACCAGCAGCTTCACATCATGCCCGTCGATCGGCCCGAAGTAGCGCATCCCGAATTTATCGAAGAGCGAATTCGGGAAGAGGAGGTTCTTCGCGCCCGCCTCGAACTTGTGGGCGAGCTGCCGCACGCCTTTGCCGGCGATGCGTTCGACAAAGCCGGCGGTCGCCTCGCGCAGGTGCGAATACGTGCTGTTGGTCTGCAGGTCGTTAAAATACTTGGCCACCGCGCCGACGTTCCGGTCGATCGACCATTCGTTGTCGTTAAGGACGACGATGAACCGCTTGGTCGAGGCGGCCACGTTGTTGAGCGCCTCAAACGTCGGGCCGCAGGTGAAGGCGGCGTCCCCGGCCACGGCGACGACGTGGTCGTCGGACCCGTTG
>JAWLBD010000068.1:0-28357 GCA_041395145.1 Verrucomicrobiales bacterium
GCCGAGGCACCCTGCGGGCACGCGCTCTAGACATGATGCCTTGTGGCTTCGCCGTTACGTTTAGAGGATCGGCAGGATGCTGATGCTATGATGATGCTGCCGAACATGCGGCGGATGGCTTTTCAAATCGGTCTGCGCGACCGGTTTTACGGCCGTATTCCGCGCATTCCGCGAGCGGGCGATCCGGATGGGGCGGATTTTCGCAAAGTTGGTGTCGAAATTGCTACGGGGTGGGAAGCGGTTTCGCCTTGTCAACGCGAGCCAATTCTCTAAAACCCACTGCCACCATGAAAACACTCCTCTCTTCCCTTGCCGCTCTCGCCTTGACCGCCGCCGCCTCCCCGGCGGCCAACGTCTTCCTTTCCGAGTTCCACTACGATAATGCCGGAGGCGATACAGGGGAGTTTATCGAGGTGTATGCGCTGGTGGGGACGCTTCCCGGCGATATCTCTGTTGTCCTCTACAATGGAAGTGGAGGCGCGTCATACGGCACTTTCAACGGTTCGAGCGCGGCGAACATTGCTTCCTTGGGCAGCGCGACCGTTGGGGCTAGCACCTATGATATTTACTATTGGGACACGCCAGGATTGCAAAACGGTGCACCTGATGGCATCGCGGTATCCGATGGAGTGATGGTGGAGTTTTGGTCGTATGAAGGATCGTTCACCGCGTCAGGCGGAATTGCGAATGGATTGACCTCTACGGATGTTGGCGTCCTAGAGCCCGGAGATACTCCAGGGACCTCCATCACCAAAGACTTTGTGACCGGCGGCTGGTCCGTGACGAACTCCCCAACGCTTGGCACCGCCAACCCCGCCGTCCCAGAACCCGCCGCCGTGGCGCTTGCCATGACCGCCGCGCTGGGCTTCGTCGCCCGCCGCCGCCGTTAGTTAGTCGCCCGCTTTGGCAATACGGCGCCGGTAGAGCGTATCGGCGACGTTTCGCAGATACTGCTCGTCGGTGAGCGATCCGGCAGATTCATCGGGGAACTCGACGAGGCTGCGGAAGTGGCCGGCGAGATCCCGGAAGAGCGCGAGCCTGGCCTCCGGCTCGAATTCGTCGCGCCGGAGGATCGCGGACAGCGCGAGCTGGGCTTCCTCCGGGGTCGCCTTGGCGCGGAGCCGCGCTTCGAGGTGCGGGTGATCGCGGAACGAATTGAATTTGCCGGCGAGGATCTCGCCGATTTCGGGCGGCGGGTTCGCGCGCAAGCGGATGACGACGGTGCCGGCGGCGAGGTCGCCGAGGCGCTGGCAGCGCTTGGTCAGCGCGATGGCGGCGCCGCCGATGATGAAGCAGAGCGGGAGCGGCATGTCGACGGCGCGCAGCAGATTGCGGGTGGCGACTTGCGAGAGGCGAAGGCTCAGCCCGCATTCGTCCACCACGCGGATGCCGAGCAGGCGTTTGCCGGGCGTCTGCCCTCGCCAGACCCATTCGAAGACGATGCCGTAGAGGGCGGGCACGGCGACGGCGATGAGAAAGGTGACCGCATAGACGAATCCCTGCCCGATCCCGGACTGGGTCGCGATGTTGGAGACGCCCAAAATCAGGAGGACGACAAAGGCGGAATCGATCCCCCAGGCGAGGGCGCGCGGCACCGGGCCGGCCAGCGGCATGGAAAACGAAACGCCCTCCGGGGTCCGGATCGTCAGCGTCTCGGTTTTGCCCAGCGCTGCCGGGGTTGCCCCCGCGTTTTCGAACGCTGGATTGGCGGCGGCGGAGTTCATGGTTGGGGCTGAGGGGCGGCGGGAGAAGGCAGCGCGGCATCGTTTTCGCCGCCGCTTCTGGAATCGGCAGAAGCCCGACCGCAGGCGAGAAACAACCCGTAGAGCAACAGCAGTTCAGCGACGCCGAACCCGATCTTGAATGAATAGCTGACCATCGGCTCGTGCGCCTGGGAGAGAAACGCCTCGACCAGACCCGCCCAGATCAGCAGCAGGCAGGCGAACGAAATCAGGGTGATCAAATCGCCCCGGATCGCGCGGAAGCGGGCGCGCAAGCCATCCGCCGATCCCCAGCCGAGCAGCGCCCTGCCCAGCATGAACCCGCCTTGGCCGCCGAGGAAAATCGCGGTCAGCTCGGGCACGCCATGCGGCAGCAGCCAGGCGGCGAGGAACGTGCCCTCCCCGGCGGCGGCGTATTCGGTGCAGACCACGCCGAGGAGGAGCCCGTTTTGGAGGAGGACGATGAGCGTGCCGACGCCGCAGAGCAGCCCGTAGGCCATCGCCTTGAGCGTGACCCGGATGTTGTTGTTCATCAGCATGGCGGAAAACGACGCGGCTTCCACCACGGAGAACTCGCCGGCGGCGCGGCGTTCCTCTTCGGCGACGCGCTCGGACGGATTTTGCAGGAGGTGGCCGAACTGGGGCGGCAGGAGCAGGTCCTTGTCCCGCGCGTCGCCTTTCACCACCATGCCGCCGAGCACCGCGCCCAGCAGCGAGACCCCGACCGCGACGGCAAAGGCGACCCAATGACGGCGCCACGCGCGCGGCACGTCCCGCATCAGCCAGCGGATCGGCGAAAACCGCGCCGAACCGGAGCCGGAGCCGCGCCCAGCCTCGTGCATCTCCGAGTAGGCGCGCGCGACCAGCGCCTCCAGATACGCGGCGAGTTCGCGGTCGGCGGCGAAGGTACGGATCTTCATCAGGTCCGCGGCGGCTCGCTGATAGAGGTAGTGGAAGCGGCGATCGCGGCGAGATCGAGCGCGCCGTCCGGCATCCGCTCGCGCGCCTCCAGCGCTCCCGATAGCTCGTCCCAGAACGGTTGCTCGCGGGCGATGAACTGGTCGAGGTCGGAGGATCATGGCAGGGGCGTAGGATCGGCGAGGCGCTCCGCCGCACGGATAGCGGAAAAACTAGCTTCTCGGGCGCTCAATCCGCGATTCGCGCGCCACCGCCGCCGCCGGTGCTGACGCGCGCCGCCTTCAGGTGGGCGAGGGCGAAGCGCTGGCCGTCGAGTTCGCGCTCGCCTTTGAAAACCGGATCGTGCCAGCCTTCGATGTCGATGGAAAGCCGCAGCGGTAGCCGATTTCCTCTAGCTCGGAGAGGATCTGCGCCCAGTTGGCATCGCCCAGCCCGGGGATGCGGTGCCGGGCAAAGAACGCTGGTCCATTGATGCCGGTCGCGCGCAGGACTTCGGCAATTCGGCGTCCTTTCCATGGAGGTGGACAGGGCGTGGTTCCCACGCCTGGATCTGCGGCATCGGCTCGATGAGCTGGCACTGCTGGTGGCACGCGGTTCCCACTCCAGCCCCAGGTTGGCACGGTGCGGCGGCAAACATCAATTCCCACGCCGCCGTGTGGTGGGCGAAACGGTCGCCCGTCGCCAGGTGCCGCTCCATCGGGCAGTTTCAACGTGATGCGCCCGCCGCCCGTCTGCCAGCGGCGCGAAGACTTCGGCAAACCAGGGCATCGAATCCGGATCGAGGTTCCCGAACGCGGCTGGTGAAGCCGCACACCAGATCGGTGCGATGAATGCCGGCTGCGGTATCGATGATGGGCTTGAGCGCGCCTCTGTTGGCGGCTCCCGCCTTCCGTCCGGCCAGCGGATTGCTGCAGCTGGCATGAGCGTCGGCACGCACCGCGCTGCTGCTGCCCAGCGCCTCGCGCACCGCGTCCGCCATCGCTTTCAATTCGTCCGTGCTCGCCCGCCGAGATCGCGTTTGAAAAAAATCTGGAACGACTCGAACCCGTCGGGCAGCAGCGCGCGGATCTGGGCGGCGGGATCGGCGTCGCCTTTGACCATCGTGCCGAGGCGGATCGGCGGCGGTGGCAGCGGTGGCGGAAGGGGCGGCGGTGCGGGGGAAGCTGGGGCGGGCGGGACCATCCGCCGAAGGTGGCGCGGATCTACTCGGTGGCAAATTCGTCCGCCAGCGCCTGCGCGACCAATTCGCCATCCGCGCCGATCTCCGGCGCGCCGTCCGGCTTCACCCAACCGGCGGCGATCACCCCCGTGATGAGGACTTGTTTGCCGCCGCGGCTGTCGCTCGGAAATTGCAGGGCGACGGTGAGCTGGCGGATCGGCTTCTGCTGGAACGCGCGGACGATCTCGGATGCCTCTGGGGAAGACCGGTCCACATAGCCGTAGAGGCTCTCGGTCGAATCCATGTGATCGAGGCGCAGGCAGATGAATTTCGACGGATCTTGGAAGGCGTAGTTGTAGTAGTTATCCGGGGTCGCGAGGACGCGGAACTCCGCCGGGGCGAGCGACTGCCGGGTGACGAAGTCATCCCACGCCATCGTGCCGTAGCGGGCGTAGCATTCCCAGTCGATCTGGTATCCCGATTGCGTCTTGACGGCCGCGAGCATCCGCAGCGGATCGCCGTTGTCGAGCGCGACATTGAACGATTCGAAGAACAAGCCGACGCCGGGCATGATATGGGTCCGGCTCTTGAGGGCGGATTCGTTGAAGCGCCCTTTTTCCAGCGGGTGATCCGCGTAGAACGCCTTCATCCGGGGCAGGTTGAGTTCAGGGTCGCGCACATAGCGCGCCTTTTCTTCGGCTGACTCGGCGTTGAGGAAATGCAAAGCGAGTTCCTTGGCGTCGTTTTCGAAGAAAAAATTCGCTTTTTCCCGCGATTCCGCCGAGACGCCCGATCCCGATCCGGAGGCGATGGAAGGCGAGTCTGGATCGCCGCCGACCATCGAAAGTAGACCGAACAGGGTGAGCGCGAGCATCACCCCGGCGGCGGCGGCAAAGTAGATCCCGCGGCGTTGCTCGACCTTCGCGCGCAGCTCGGCCACCACGTTGCGCGCCTTTTCAAAATGCGGCTTCTGGCCGGCGATCGGGAGTCCCCGCCGGTCGTTGAGAGCCGCGTCTTCGAACAAACTGGCATCTGATCGCGGGCGGCGGGCGATGAGCGATGCCTTGGATTTGTCCGGTGTGGCGGTCACCTCCGTTCGAGCGAGAGTGGCGGCGTCTCGATAAATGAAAGAGGTCTGGCTGATGTCGTTTTTGCTCTTGCCCCGCGATCCCCTTTTCGGGGGCGTGAAGGGTTCCAGCTTCGGACCGCCAAACTCGCCCTTTCCGGCGGCGACCACCGCCCCGCGCTCCCGCAGCTTTTGGGCAAACTCGGCGCGGCTGCCTCCGCCAGTTCGCGCATGGGCGGTCCCTCAGGCGTAGGACTCGGTGCAGGCACCGCCAACCGAGATTCTGCCTGCTCCGAAAACATGATCTCGCCAAATCCAGCGGGCGATTCCACCGGTCAGGTCCTCCGCCTCAAACACAGTATCAGCTCGGCTCCGGTGCCTCTCTGGTGGGATTTTTTAGATCAACGCAGTAGGGTCGGATCGCCGCCCGGTTGGCGCGACTGATCGTCGAGGTCCGCCGCCAGGAAGCTGGGGATATGAATGAAATAGCCACAGTGAGTGCACTCGTGGTCCAAGTGCAAATTCTTGCGGGGATCCTCGCAGGATCCCAAGCAGTTTGGGCAAAAATGTCCGGTGATAGCCATCAATCTTTCAGGTTTTGCCATTAGATATATAAATTTAATAATTACCATAATTTTTATTTGGTAATTTTTGCTTTCGATGAGCGGCTTAGCTAATTTTTAAAACATATTGAATATTAAGTCAAAGAGAAATCAAATCCTGTTGAATTGCTGTGGTGGGAAGCAGGCGACGGAATTTGGCAATTCTTGCGTAGTGAAATTGCTCGCGCTGCCGAAGTTTCATTCATAACCCCGGTCCATGGGCGTCTCATCGCACTCCTCCAATTGGAAGCTTCTCCCCTTTTGATCGTCCGCGTCAGGCGCCGGCGCTGATGGTGACCGGGCTCAGTTGGGATTCGGCGAGCTTTCAAGCCTACTCCGCGTTTTTGGGGTAGGATTTACGACGTCTGAGGCGGAGATGGTGGTCAACCACCCGGTCCGGCGGCGGATTATCCGCGATTTGATCTTGATGGGGAACATCGGGCTGACATCGGCGCTGGCGACCCTGATCGTGGTAGCTGTCCAGACCAGCGGATTTCAAGGCATCCTCGGGACGATCGGCTGGCTGGCGGCCGGCGCAGCGCTCCTTTTTGTCTTGGCGCGCATCGGCTTTTTAAAGCGGGCGCTGGACCGGGTGATCCGGTATAGCCTGAGCCGGGTCGGGATGGTGCGGGCGATGGACTACGAGCTGCTGCTGCGGGCGAAGGATGGGTTTTGCATCTCCGAGATCGAGATGCTGGAGGGCAACCCGCTGGTCGGAAAACGGCTTGGCGAATCCCGCCCGGCGGACAAGGGGTTGATCGTGCTCGGCATCTTGAAGGGCGGCGAATTCCATGGGGCGCCGGGACCGAACCACCGGATCGACCTCGGCGATGTTGTTACGGTCTATGGCCGCGAAGACGCCGTCACGAAGCTGGCGAAATGCTGCGAGCCCGAGCATTCGGGCAAGAACGCTTTGAGCCGCTGCGGCATTCCTAGCGGTCCGCGCCTCATCCGTGGGCTTTGGCAGGGCGATCGGCGGCGCGGGAATTCAATCTGGAAGATGATCGCCTGCCGCACAATTTCGGCTTCCGTTCCGGGGCGCGATTTGAAATGATGGCGGGCATGGACCCAAAATCGAAAAAACGCCCGTGCCACGGCGCGACGGGATTGGCGGAAAATCGGGCGGGCGGCGCTGCGGTGGAGCTGGGCGATTGCGATCGCGCTTCTCATGCTGCTAGGCGGCGTTTTCGTCGCGACGTCAGGCTTGCTCCTCTATCTCTACCCGGAGGAGATGATCTACAAATGGATGACCGGTCTGCGGGAGGATGTCCTCGCCGATCCGGCTTCCGCAGGATTTTCGAGGTCCAGCTCGCCAACTATCAGCAGCATCCATCTCTCGCCCCGTCTGGCGGCGACTTTCTCCGGGGTGGCGGGCAGCCTGGCGATCGCCCTGGCGGTGATCGCCAAGATGCGGGACAAGATCAAAGCGTGCTGGGCGCAGCTAAAGGAATATGTGCGCGGCGCAGGCGTTCCAGGCGCCCCGGCATCCTCGTATGTTTCCGCTGGGCTACGCCTCAGCGTGATCTGCCTCGCCTCGCTGACCTGCCACACCACGCAAAAGCTGGCGGATCCAGGCGGTGCCGAAGACCGCCGCGCGCTCGCGGACGCCTCGTTTGTGGCGGCGGACATCCGGCAGAGCCAAGCGAGCCAGGCGGCGGCGCTCGATGCCGCTGCCAGGCGCTCGGGTCCGGCGCGCTCGACCGGGCGGCGCTCGACGCGCTCGACCGCCACCTCTCTGACTGACTGGCGAGTGTCTCGACCAGCTCGCCATCCTCGGGAATGCCGCGCGCTTTTCCGGTCCGGCCGCCGAGGCTGCCGCCGACCCGACCTTCCCCGAGGCGGCGAGCTTTGTGCAATTCAACGGCGCGAACCTGGCGCAGAGCAAGCTGGCCCAGCAGATCGCCGGGCTGCGCGAAAGCGTGCTCGCCCGCCGCGGCGGCAGCCGCCCTGCCGTTGCGCGCGCTGGTGCCGCCGTCCGGCGCTCGCTAGAGCAGACGGCTCCGATGTCGCCCGCGGGACCGCCGGTCTGAACCACGCGTGGGCGGCCAGGGCTTGGCGAACTCGACCTCGCCAGCGCGCTCGCCCCGCCTGCCGGATCGCCGCTGTCCGGGTCCCCCGGATCGGCGGGTTCCGGGTCTGCTTCAGAAGCGGCGGCCGCCACCGCCACCACCGATCCGATTTTCGCTGCGGCGGCGGTCGACCGGCTCAACCGCTCGCTCTATCTGGCCGGATCGTTGCGCCCAGCCGCCGCGCCGCCGCGTCCAGCTCCGGACATCGATGCCCAAGCGTGGATCGGCGCGCCGTTGCGCGATGTATTGCGCGGGGCGAAGCCCGATCGGGAAAAAGCGGAGGCGGGAGCCGAGGCGATGCGGGACGCCTACGCTGGGGGCGGGCGATTTGGCGCGCGCCGCGATGCCGGGGAGCCGCTCGACCTCTCGCCTGTCGAATTCAAAATCGCGCTGATCCGCGTCGCCAAGAAAATGATGGCGCGGGAGAATTCTCTCGCCCAACGCGAGTTCGAGATCAGCGGTCTGGCGCTCGCGCCGAACCAAGGCGGTGGCGACGCCGCCGGGCCGCCGCCCGATTTGACCAATGCGGAGGTCGCCCGGCGGCTGGCGGACGCCAAGGCGGAGATTTTGGATGCGGGATCCGCGCACGCCGACCGCTTGGGCGAGAGGTTCGCGCCCCTGCCGACCCGCGACGAATTGAAGGCGCTGCTCGCCGGGGAGCCGGTGCCCGAGCCGCCGCCGCCGGCTGCCGAAGATCCGCCGGCCGCCGATCGGTTGCCGTCCCTGGTCTTCTACGTCTTCCACGATCTAGGATTGCCCGACAGCAAGGATCCCGACTTGTCGCTGTCGCCCGAACAACGTGGCTCGATCAAGGAACTAGCCCTCGCGATCAGCGAGTTTGAGGCGGTCGATCATCCGGGGCACAAGCTGGCGGGCATCGAGATCGTCGGATTCGCCAGCGCCGAGCCATTCGTCGAAAGCTTTGACAACCCCAAGGAAAACCGCGACCTCGCGAACCGGCGCGCCGCTTTGGTCGAGAAGATTTTCAAAGCATCGGCGTCCGACGATGTCACCGGACTGACCGAGATCACGGAGTGGGAAACTTTCGAAAAAATGGCGGACGAACGCCTGCTCTCGATCGTCAGCGACCCGGGCGCCCCGCGCAAGTGGGCGCTGACCGAAGCCAACCGCCGCACCGAGATCCGGCTCTACCTCGATCAGGCAAAGCCAAGCGGGCGCTGACCCTCACCGCCCGACCTGCCCGCCGGCGATCGCCTTGAGCCGCAGGAGCTGGATCGGCGGCTGCACCTCGTTCTTGCCCCGGTTTAGGAAGGGCGAACGGTGGAGCTGGCTGGCGAAAAAATAGAGCTTGTCGTCTGGACCGAAGCAAAGCCCGCCCGGCCATGAGATGAGCGGGTCCGAAAAATAGACGCGGAGCTTCTGCTCCTTGGCGTCGAGCACGCTGATCGCGTTCTGGGCGAGGTCGCCGAAGTAGAGGTTGCCCTTGTTGTCGATGGTCATGCTCACGCAGGCGGGCTTTTCGCCGTAGCCGTCCACGCGGCTGGCCAGCTCGATCGGGGTCAATCCGGTATCGCGCAGGTGCTCGGCGCGGATGCGATAGACGGTCCGCCCGTTGGCGGGGCCAAAGTAAACCCACTCGCCCTTCCGGTCGCACGCCACCGGCACCACGCCGGTCTGCGGCATGACCGCCGCGCCATCCGCGCGCCGCGCCTGCACCGGCTTGCCATCCGCCATGATCGGCGAATCCGGCACCGGCACCACGCTGTAGTGCCCCTGCAAGACGCGGCGGGCGAGATTGCTGCGCAGGTCCACGACGATGAGCGCGGCGGTCGCGCCGCCCGCCGGATCGGTCACGTAGGCCGAACGGCTCCTCGGGATCGAGCGCGAAGGTCGATGAACTAGTCCCTCACCTCAGCGAGTTCGGGCAGGTGGTTGGATGATCTTGGTAAGCACTTTTCGTCCTCGGTGTTCACGCCACCAGCTTCGGCGTCGATTCCGACCGCCGCCCGTTATCCACCATCCAAACGATGCCGTCCGGCGTCGCATTCCAGCCCTGCCTGCATCGAGCCGGATCACTTGTAGCCAGTTCCCCTTCCGCCGCGATTGTCGGGAAAAAGCTCCATCTCCCCCTTCGGCGAAATGCGGACCGCGCGCATCTGCGCCGACAGGTGGTGCAGCGAGATGATGCTGGCTGCCCTCTGGCGTCACCATCATTTCCCACATGCAGCGGCAGGTTTGAGCAAGGCAAGCCGGCTCCAGCAGCGCGCTGCTGAACCAGCCGAATCCCCGGCAGCGCCAGCGACCAGGAGCCCGCGCCGCCCGGAGAGCACCGCCGCGATCAGGGCTGCGGCGGCGCGGCAACAGGATTTCGCTCATAGCAGAGGTTTGCCATCCCGTTTCTACGAAACGCCGCGCGGACGTAAAGGCGCGGTACGGTTGTTTCGGCGGTACTTCTTTTTCCGGTTTCCCGGTCCGCCGCTAATCCATCTCCCGGTAGTGGTCCCGCACGGTGACCTCGCGGTTGAGCATGCTTTTCGGCATTGTGGCGGAGGCGCTGGCGAGTTCTTTGGCGATCGCCTTGAGATCTGGCTGCCGAGCTGGGTCGCGCTCGACGAAGGCGTCGAACGCATCGGCGGAGATCGACCAGATGAGGCAGGTCCGCCGCTGACGACGGCGTTGGCGCTGGACGGGCGGGGTCGATCACGCTCATCTCGCCAAACAGTTTCGCCGGTGCCGAGGTCGGCAAGGTGGACGGTGTCGCCGTGGGCGTGGCAACTGATGGCGACCTTGCCGTCGACGACCACCGAGAGCGTCTTGTGCGGCTCGCCCTGGACGGCGACGGCCGAGCCGTTGGGCATCACTTCAAACTTGCCGGCGGCGGCGAGCCGGGCGCGCGTTTCCGCATCCAGTTCGCCAAACGGACCGGAGTCGGGGAGGGATCGGGAGGCGGAGGCTTCGTCGCTCATGCAGCGTTTGTCTAAACTGCGCCGCCTTCCCGCCGCAAGCAGATTCCAGAAAAGGCGGGCTACTCCTCCTTCGCGCCGCCGAGGGTCACGCTGATGTTATATTTCGACTGGAGGTGGGAGTGCGCCTCGCTGGCCTGCCCGGATTTCGGGTGCGACTTGCAGGTGAGCTGGAACGCCTTGATCGCCTTCTCGCGCTGGCCGGCTTCCTCGTAGGTGTAGGCGATCTGGATGAAGGCGTTGGGCGCGGCGCCGTCGTGGACTTTGCACTGGTTGTAGAGGACGAGCGCCTCGTTGTATTCCATCAGCCGGCGGTGGCAGCTCGCCATGCGGAAGTAATTGTCCGGAAACCGGTCCACCTGCCGGAACGTCTGGATCGCCAGCTTCAGTCGCCCGCTCGATTCGTAGCACTCAGCGATCGCCCACAGGTATTCATCGGTGCCGTCCGGGTTTTGGTCGATCAGCGCCGGTAGTCTACAGTCACCGCATCGGAGCCTCTTCCGCGGCATCGCGGCCCGATCGCGCCCTGCCCGGCGATCTGGTTTTGAAAGCAGGCGTGAATCGCCTTGAAGCGTATCCGCGCCGTTGTTGCCCTTGTGCCAGTCCGCCATCCGGTAGGGATTTCGTCGTCTTCGCCGAAGCAGCTTGGCGGCGCGCTCATAGACCTGGTAAACTTCGCCGCCGCGCCGCATTGCCGGTGCGCATGCGGCGATCCGGTAGAGGATGTCCTTGGGCCGGTCGCGCAGCCTTCGCCTGCAGGTCCACCGGGATGAGCCGCTCGAGCCGCGCGATCATCAGGTCGGCCAAGCTTGCGCCCGTCCTCCCTCGTCTTTTCGTCCTCGCACTGCCGCCGGATCGCGTCATTCGCCAAGCCCTGGCTCGAGCGCTGTGACCGCATCGTCTGGTGAGTCGTGGTAAAGCGCCTCCCTCCCGCGGCAAAGCGAGGTCGCCTTGCCCGATGAGGCGCGCCGCCAATTCGCGCGACGCGTTTTGCCGACCTCGGCGGTCGCCTCGGTGCGCTTGAGCGTGAACGTCAGGTCGCGGAGCAAGGCGATCGCCCGCGAGCTGTCGCCGCGCTGGCAAGTAAAGGTCGAGCAACGCGACCTTCAGAGAGCGGACCGCCACGTCGTGGTCAGGATGGTCGCGGATCACCCTCAGGTATCTTAAGCTCCGCCTTCTCGACCTCGCCCATCGACTGGTAGGTGGAGGCGATCGAATGGGGCAACGACACCACTCTCCGCCGAGCTGGTAAGTGATCGATCACCTTTGGAAGCCGTCGGATCGCGGTGTTGAGCTTTTAAAGGCGCACTGGCAGTGGCTCCACATCAACTGCGCATAGGGGGCGGTACTTTATTTTCGTAGAGGGTCAGATACTTTTCGTATTCCCGCCAAGGCGATGGCGAACTCGCCTTTTTTTTTTTTTTTTTTCTCGTAGTGTTTTTCGGCGGCGATCTTGAGCTGGTAGCGCTCGACCTCGCGCAGCTTCCCGCGAAGGTTTCGACCCTCGATCTGCTCCATGGTGGAAAGCGCGGCGGCGGGCGGCGCGGGGATGGCAAGCAGGGCGATCGCGGCGAGGGCAAGGATGGCTCGGGTCATGCCGGGACGCTGGCGCGAATCGCCGCGGGCGCAAGGCTGGTTCCGGCTCAGGTCCGGGCGGGACCGGCCGCGAGGTTCGCTCGCGCTCTCGCTAGAGCTAGAGCGCCTCCGACTGGTAGAAGGCGGATTTCCCGCCGGGCGGGGTGGGCGGCGGGATCGGGCGGTTGTAGGGCAAGGCGGCGCGGCGCTCCGGGTCCATGCGGAGAAAAATCCAGAAGAGGAGGCCGCCGCCGGTGAAGGGCGCGGTGCCGCAGGTGATCAAGGCGGTCGCGAAGATGATGAATGGCGAGAGGAGGACGAGCGCCACGGCGTTGGCGCGTGGCGGCGGCTCCAGCGGGTGGACGAAGGCGCGGATCGCGCCGCGGACCAACTGCATGCCGCCGAGGACGAAGGCGGCGGCGATCGCGATGAAACCGAGGACATTGCCCAACCCCCAGAGGATCCCCTGCGATCCCGCCTCAAACATGGCGCTCCACGCGATGGCGACGCAGACGCCGAGGCAGGTGCCCGCCCCCGCCCACGCCCCGAGCAGCATGGAGATCCGCTTGCCGACCGTCTCGAACCCCGCCGCGCCGACCGCCAGCGAGGTGAGCGCGGCGTGCCCGCTGAGCAGGAAGACGCAATACACCAGCGTCTCGGTCAGCTCGATGCCGCCGAGGAAATAACGCACGATGATGTAGGGTAAGATGGAGGCGAAGACGAGCCAGCCCTGCGCGGCGGCGGACAGCCACTTGCCGCGGGCGACGCGCCAGCGCGTCATGTCGGTGAAGAGGATCAGCTCGAAATTGCGCCCCTCCAGCTCGCCATTCATCGCGCCCAGCCCGGTCAGCGGCATGATGACCAGCATCATCGCGCCCGCCACCATCCAGACCGCCGGCGCGGCATCGTCCCCCGCATTCATCGAAAAATACTCGTAGGCGAAGGCGACGGTCGCCGCGATGTGGACCAGCATAAAGGGGAGGGCGAACCGCCGCGCCCGCAGCCCCTGCCGGATTTCTTTGATCACCATCGGATCATACCGGTCGGGCAATTCCGCCGTCCCGCTGGAGAGCAGCATCTTCGGTCTCGATCGGTCTGGCGTTTGCGTCTTCGTCACAGCGGCTAGGAATTGACGCGTCCCTCTACCGCTTCGTTGCCCCGCCCGCAAATCCGGATCGCGCCGCCCGCGTCCGCGGCTCCGCATTGCCTAGCCCCGCAGGATCCGGGCGACCTCGCCCGGCTGCGGGAATCGGCCAGTCTCGAATTTGCTATAAACCAATTCGCCATCGGACTTTACGTCAAAGATGCCGCCCGACCCGGGGATGAGCGTGGAATCGACACCGAACGACTCTTTCAGCTCTGCCGCCAGACTGGCGGCTTTGGGCTGGTAGTTTCACTTTTGGCAGTAGGTGATCTCGATTTGCATGTTCCCCATCCCATCGGTCTGCTTGGCGCGCCGCGCAAGCCGCCATCAGCCGCCGCGCAACTTTTCGCCGCAGTAGAGGCAGAACCGGGCGTGGGGCGCGTGCCCCTCCTCGCCGCAGTATTCGCAGACCCGGCCGCCGCCGCCGCCGCTCTTGGCGCGCCCGTCGTCCCGCGCCTTCATCTGCCGCTGGATCTCGACGCCGACGATCCCGGTGGGCACCGCGATGATCGCGTAGGCCATGATCATGCCGAGGGAGGCGACGAATTGCCCGAGCGGCGTCTTCGGGGCGATGTCGCCGTAGCCGACGGTGGTGATCGTGATGATCGACCAGTAGATCGAGCGCGGGATGCTGGTGAAGCCGTTCGCCTTGCCCTCCACGATATACATGATCGTGCCGAGCATGATGGCGAGGCTGAGCACGCCGAAGAGGAAGACGGTGATCTTCGCCCGGCTGGCGCGCAGCGCGGCGAGGATGACATGCGCCTCCCCGAGGTGGCGCGCCATCTTGAAAATCCGGAACATGCGGAGCAGCCGGAAGATCCGGATGACCAGCAGGTAGTGCGTCTCGCTCCCCATGAACAGCTCGACGTAAGTCGGCAGGATCGAGAGCAGGTCGATCAGCCCGAAAAACGAAAGCGCGTAGTGCAGCGGGCGCTGGATGCACCAGAGCCGGGCGACGTATTCGATGGTGAAAAGCGCGGTGAAGACGATTTCCAGCCCCCAGAGGAGATCGCGATATTTCTGGTTAATTTCCTCGACGCTTTCCAGCATGACGACCGCCACGCTGCTCAGGATGAGACCGAGCAACACGACGTCGAACGCGCGCCCCGCCCTCGTCTCGGTGCCGAAGATGACGATCCGGAGCCGGTGGCGCAGGGTGGGGCGATCGGCTCCCAGGGACTGGCGTTCGGCGCGGGCTGGGTCGGCATCCTGATTGATCGGGGCGTTGGGCGGCTTCTTGGGTTGGCGCTCTCGCATAGCGGCATATTGGGCAAGCCGGACCCTGATACGCTATTCCAATTTTGCGCCAGCTTCTATTCGGCGGCGTATTAAAGCGCAGACGATCTGCTGCGAAATGGAACAGAAAGGGGAATGATGAGCATTCGCGCACGCGCCCAAGTCCTGGCTATTTGCTCCGATTGTTTGCCCTCCTTCTTCTTTTCCTCTTTGCGGCAATGAATGCGCCCGCCCCATGCCGGGGGAACTCGCATGCATTGGACCGATGCGTCTATAGCCTCCGCTCCCGCGTTTAAAGAAATCCAACCTCAAACTCTCCCGATGTCCACTTCTGTTCCCTCCGATCCTTCGCAGCGCTCCTTTCCCCCTTTTAGCCTGACCCGCCTGATCGGCACGGTCTTCGAGCCGACGGAGGGCAAGCGCGTCTGCGTGCTGATCGATCTCGCCGATCCGGCGGGGATGAAGGACTTTGCATTCCTCGAGGATCCCGATCTCTCGATCCAGCGCTATGCGCACGACATCTTCTACCAGGGGTTGAAGAACGGCGGCATGGCGGAAATGGGGATGACCGGCGGCGAGATGTTCGCCTTCAGATGACGTCACGGGAGCAACCCGACCCTCGAAGACGAAAGTGCCGCGACGCCTCAGGCGCTAAGCCTCGAGCGCGACATCTATCCACATTACGATATCATCCTGTGTATCTCGACCTTCTCCGCGACGGCTCCGCTGACCGCGATGGCGAAGAAATACGGATTCCGGGGCGCGACGATGCACGGGCTGAACGAGGTCATCCTGAACACCGGCTTGGCGGTCGATTACAACGAGGTGAGCCGCGACGCGAGAAGCTCCGCCTGCCCTGACCTGGTAAAGTGGATGAGATCGAGATCGACTTTGCCTTGGAAGACGGCGAGTCCTTACGCCTGCTTTCGTCCTCAATGGGCAGGAGGCGCAGAAGAGCCACGGGCTGTGCAAGGGCGAGACGCCGGACATCGCCAACCTGCCGGCCGGCGAAGTGTATTTCGTGCCGGAGTCGGCGGAGGGTGAATTCCCGATGAAATACGAGGACGGCACGCTCGGGCGGCTCACCGTGACCGGCGGGCGGATCGTGCAGAGCACGTTGATCCAGGGCGACCAGGCGACGATCGACGCGCACAACGCGAAGCTCGCCGACGACCCGATGACCGGCGTGCTGGGCGAGCTTGGCTTTGGCACGCAGGTCCTGCCCGTCTCCGGCGCGGACATCCAGGATGAAAAGGTGCTCGGCACCTGCCACATGGCGACCGGGCGCGACGACCATCTCGGCGGCCACATCGTGCCGGAGATGTTCAAGAAAGCGGGCAACGCGACCCACGACGACATCCTCTTCGCGCCGCACAAAACGCCGAACTTCGACATCCGGCAGGTCCGCATGAAGCGCGGCGACCAGCGCGAGATTTTGATCGAGCACTTCAAGCCGTCCGCTTACCTGCTCGCTGCCTTGGGTTCGTAATTGCCGAGCGGGTAGTCAGGATAGCCATCAAAGTGGTCGGCAACTAACTCGATCTCGGGATCGGAGTCGATAATCTCGCGAACATCACTTGCGAGCTTCTCTAGAATGCCTGTGAGATCGACGAATCTGAAACGTTTCCAGCTCCACTTTTTCACTTTGGAATCGACGGCAATGGCGAAATCGGCGGGACCATCCCTCTCATGAGATCGCCTCAAAACGATGTTTGTCGGAACCGAGAATGAAGTCCCAATCTCGATCCACCATCCGAAATCTTCGGCAACAATAAACAGAATCTCATAGCCTTTGGCTTCAAGTTTCTGCTGGAGATAATCCGCGAGGGATTTGCCGAAAGTTCCAGGGTTGCAGCACTCGTCATGGTCCTCCTGCAATACAGGGAATTTCGAAGATCTTATGTGGTAGCTCGAAGCGGGCATCTAAAAGCGGATTTTTTCGCCCTCCATCATTTCGGCTCTGCTCCGCGCAGGTCCTTGAGCGCCTGGGTGAGGAATTTCGCCTCGGCGCGCTCTGGGATGCGCTGGTCCTCGGGCACTTGGTTCAGGATTTCGAAGGCGTTGAGCATCGTGATGAGCGTGCCCTGCCGGTCGCCCTCGGCGTAGCGCTTTTTCAGCAGCGCGTAGGCTTCGGCGTGGTCTGCCCCATCGTTGCCGTTCCGGCGGGCGAGTTCGTAGGCGAGGAAGCGCTCGATCCAGTCCGGCGTCGGGCGGAATACTGGATCGTCGTCCCGGATCTCGCCCCAGTTGTCCAAAAGGAGCCGGGCGAGCGAGATGTAGCGGTCGCGGTCGGGGCGGCGCTTGCGCACATATTCCATGGTGCGGTAGATCATCTTCCACGAGAGCGGATTGTTGCGCAGCCCCTCGTCATAGATCGCCTGCCCCTTATCGACGTATTCGGCGAAGAGGTCTTCGCGCATCGTCTTGGAGAGGTTGGATGCCTCGTAGAGATAAAACGAAGCGGCGTCATAGCCGACGTGGCTGGCGTGCAGATCCCAGTAGTGCGGGCTGTGCGGCATCAGCTTGGTGGCGATCGCATCCAGCGAATCCACCTTGCCCCAGTTCTGGAACCGCCACTCGCCGTAGGCTTCCAGGCTGATCAAGCTGGCCATCAGGCTGCGGAATCCGCCGAATGCGGCGACGAACGCGTTTTGCCCGACCTGGTCGCGGACCGACAGGTCCAGTCCGGTGTTGAGTTGGAGGCGTTCGGCGACCAGTTCTTCCGAAAGCGCCTGCTCGACCTTGAGCCGGGCGGCACCGAACAGGGCGAGGGTGAGGATGGCAAGGGCGACGCGCTTCATCGGGCTAGAGTTCTTTGTCCGCGAACACGAAGAACGCGGCGAAATTGTAGACCGCCAGATAGACCAGCGTCAGCCCGGCGAGCTTCGCCATCGTCAGCAGCGGCACCGGCTCCCCGGCGACCACGCCATCGACGATGTTGAACAACTGGAAGTCCGGAAAAAGCAGGCTGACCACCACCGCGATCAGCCGCTCCACCGTGTCGGTGATCATCCCGCCCAGCCAAAAGTCCCGCGCCAGCGCCTGGATGTGCCCGACGAAGTAAACCACGAAGCTGACGATGATCGTGAAAAGCGTGGAGCTGGCGAACGTCGAGACCATCAGCGCCACGGCGGCGGCGACGCAAGATTTCATGAAGATCGCCGCCACGCCGTTGAGCAAGTTCCAGGTCACGCCTTGTTTGGCGATGATCTCCAGCGTGCGCGCGATCTCCAGCTCGGAAGCGCCCTTCAGCGCCAGCGCCTCTTCCGTGCGCGCGGCGATCGCCGACTGTTTGGCGAACAGGACGGCGGTGAACAAAACATCCATCAACACGAGGCTGATCGCGATCAGGAGCAGGACGCCGAGCAGCTTGCCCAGCAGGTATTCCAGCCGCGGCACCGGCTTGCACAGGATGGTGTAAAGCGTGCGGTCCTCCAGATCCCGCGGCAGGAGCAAGGCGGTCCCGACGATCGCAAAAATCGTCGCAAAGAGCTGCATCGCGCCCAGCGACACGTCTTTGATCAGCTTGAGCTCCTCCTCAAAACTATATTCCAAAAAGATAAACGTCGCCCCGATGACTACCGCGCAAAAGATCAGCATGAAGTAAAACACCTTCATCCGCACCAACTGCGTAAAGGTAACCCGCGCCAGCGCCCAGATGCGCGTCGGCGAAAATATCGCGTGGGTTCGGGAGGGGGAGGCTTGGGCTTCGGTCATGAAATTGGGGTTCTTCTTGCTTAGCGTTTCTCCGGTTCGTCCTTCGTCTCGCCTTTGGTTTCCTGAAGGAAGAGGCGTTCGAGCGTGGTGCGGGGGCGTCCTAGGCTGACGAGCTTGGTGCCGGACTTGCCCGCTTCTTCGGCGGCGAGGGCGCGGATTTTTTCGATGAGTTCGGGGGAGGCTCCTTCGAGGATGATCTCGGTCTGGTCTTCGATGGCGATGAGGTCTTCGAGCCTGCCTTCGCGGACGAGGTCGCCTTTGAAGATGATGCCGACGCGGTCGCAGACCTCCTGGACCTGCTCGAGGAGGTGGGACGAGAGGATGACCGAGATGCCGCGCTCCTTCAGCTCGAAGATGAGGTCGCGGATCTTGCGCGAGCCGGCGGGATCGACCCCGGCGGTCGGCTCGTCGAGGACGACGAGGCGGGGGGACTGGACGAGGGCCTGCGCCAAGCCGATGCGCTGGAGCATGCCCTTCGAGTAGCCGCCGAGCCGGCGGTCGCGGGCGTGGGTGAGGTCGACCAGTTCGAGCAGTTCTTGGATGCGGTCGCGCAGCGCCTTGCCCGACAGCCCGCAGAGGCGGCCGTAGAAGGCGAGCGTCTCCTCGCCGGACAGGTATTTGTAGAAATACGGGTTCTCGGGGAGAAAGCCGACGTCCTGGCGGGAATCGACCTCCCGGCTGTCCTTGCCGAAGATCGCGGTGCGCCCGCGGGTCGGTTTGATCAGCCCGAGGATCACCTTCATGGTCGTCGATTTTCCGGAGCCGTTCGGACCGATCAAGCCATAGACCTCGCCGGCGGCGACGGTCAGGCTCAGGTCGCGGACAGCGACGACTTTCTCCCGCCGCAGCGGCAGCGGGAAGACTTTGGTCAGGTTCTCAACGGTTACGGCGGGGGCGGGTTCCATCATCGCCATCATAACGCAGTGGGCGCGGTCGGCAATTAGAGGGAATTCCGAATCGCGGGCCGGCGGCGGACCGCCCGGTTGACAGCGCGCCGGCAGCCGCGAGGGATGGCAAAACCAAACCCAACCCGAAATTGCCCATGAAAGCCTGCGTCATCGGAAGCACCGGAAAAGGAAACTACGGCCACGGCATGGATGTCGTCTGGCAAGCGTTTCCGCAGATCGAGATCGCCGCCGTGGCGGATGATGACGCCGCCGGTCTGGCGAAGGCGAGCGGGCGGCTGGGCGGGGCGAAACCCTATGCCGACTACCGGCAGATGCTGGCGGCGGAAAAGCCGGATCTGGTGAGCATCTGCCCGCGGTGGCCGGACCAGCACCGCGACATGCTCGTCGCGGCGGCGGAGGCGGGCGTGCTCGGCGTTTACATGGAAAAGCCGATGTGCCGCAGCCTGGAGGAAGCCGATGCGATGATCGCGGCGGCGGAGAAGCATGGGATGAAGGCGGCGGTCGCGCACCAGACGCGCTACAGCCCGGTGGTCCACGCGGCGAAGCAGATGGTCGAGGATGGCAAGATCGGTCGGGTGCTGGAACTGCGCGGGCGCGGCAAGGACGACCCGCGCGGCGGCGGCGAAGATCTATGGGTCCTCGGCGTCCACGTCTTCAACCTGATGCATTATTTCGGCGGCGAGCCGACCTGGTGCAGCGCGTTGGTCGAGCAAGGCGGCGAGCCGGTGACCAAGGCGCACGTCAAGCCCGGCAACGAGGCGCTGGGGCCGCTGGCCGGCGACCACCTCGCCGCGATGTTCCGGCTCTCCGGCGGGGCGTTCGGATATTTCAGCTCCGCGCGCGCCGCCGCGCCGAGGGATGACCCGAGCCGGTTCGGGATCACGATCTATGGCTCGGACGGCGTCATCGCCCTCGAGTTCGGCTACCTGCCCCGCGCGCACTGGCTGCCCGATGGCTCGTGGACGCCGGGGCGGACCGGCAAAGCGTGGGTGCCGATCTCCAGCAACGGTCCGGGTGAGCCGGAGACGCTCAAGATCGGCAGCCAGCTCGGCGACGGCAACGTCGCGGCGGTCCGCGACCTGCTCCACGCTATCGCCGACGACCGCCAGCCGGAGTGCAGCCTATATGAGGCGCGCACCACGATCAGCATGGTGTCGGCCGTCTTCGAGAGCCACCGCCTCGGCAAGCCGGTCGGGTTCCCGCTGGAGAACCGGAAGAACCCGCTCGGCATGCTCTAGCGGGAGCGGGTAGAATGCGATTGGCCGCCAACTTTCTTGGACGCCTCTTGGCGTTGTGCTAGGATCGCCCATCATGCGCCACCTCATCGATCCAGACGCCTACGGCATCTACGGTCTCGCCGGGGCTAACCCGGAGGAGACCGCGCGGGCGGTGCGCATCTCGGCGCTGGGATCCGTGCCGGACGGCCCGATCACGTTTCGACCCGATCCGCGCGCGGATTACGCGGCGGCGTGGCAGCGCTGGGCGGAGGGTCCGTTGCGCGCCGCGCTCGCCCCGCATCTGGCCAAGTCGCTGGCGCTCGCCGCGCGCGGGCATCACCGGGAGCTGGCCGCCGCCGACCTGCGCCTGGGCGACCGCCTGTCATTCGCCGCCGCCGAGGGCAGCCGCGCCGCCGGGGCGCGCCTCATCGCCGAGGGCGAGGGCGCGCTCTATCTCTACGAGGTCAGCCGGCTGAAGGAAGCCGCCGCCGCCGGGGCGGCCGCCGGGCACTTTGCCACCGTCTTCGCCGCGCGCGCCGCCGCCTTCCACATCGCCCAGATCCCGGCGTGCATCGCCTACCTGCATGCGGAATGGCGCGCCGCCACCCCGCTCGAATACCGCTACTGGCACCGCTTTGCCCCGCTGTGTGAGGCGGCGCTGCCCGCCGCGCTCGATGCGCTGGGCCAGCATACCGAAACCTTCACCCTGCAAGCCGCCAGTGCGTAGCCGCCCGCCCATGCTTTCCTCCGTCACCGTTTCCGCTTCCGCGCCCGATTTCCGCTGCGGTCCGCCGCCGCCGCCGTTCGGCGCGCCCTCCGGACCCGGCGTGATGACGCCGGACCTCGACGAGGAGGAGGAGACGAAATCGAAGGACGACCTCGATCAGCCCTGGCAGGTCATCATCCACAACGACCCGGTCAATCTGATGAGCTACGTCACGGTCGTGATCCGGAAGATCTTTGGCTACAACCAGCAGACCGCCGAGCGCATGATGCTGGAGGTCCACCACAAGGGCAGATCGATCGTCTGGTCCGGCGACAAAGAGCGCGCCGAACTCTTCGTCCACCAGCTCCACGAGCACCAGTTGCTCGCCACCATGAGCAAGGTCGATGGCTGACCAACCAGGCGAGGAAGTCGAGGTCTGGCACTGCCTCTACTGCAAAAAGGAATTCCACCTCCAGCCCCACATCGGGCGGCTCTGCGTCTGCTGCCCGCATTGCGAGCAGACGTTTCCGGCGATCTGGGGCCAATCTCAGCAGGATGCCGCCGACGGCATTAGCCTGCGGCTTCGGCAGAAGGCGCGATTCCGTGTGGGCAATGGCGGTCGCCGCGATCTTCGCGACGGTGATCATCGGGATCATCCTGCTCGGCGCGCTGAAGCGCTGGTGGGAGGGATGAACTTCATCCGCGAAAGGTTCGATCAAATTGCATTGCGAAGGCAAGAAGAGTTCGACCTACTACACCGCGAAGACCAAATTGTTAGTTACCCAAGATCAATTTGATGGCTGACAATGACAGAGTCGAATCCGGAACGCTGGCACTCGCTTCTTCTGGTAAAGGAGTTCCACCTCCAGCCGCCACATCGGGCTCTGCGTCTGTTGCCCGCATTGCGAGTAGACGTTTCCGGCGATCTGGGGACCACCATATGCTATGATGCCGCTTACGGCATTAGCCAGCGGCTTCGGCAGAAGGCGCGATCGAAAAGTGGAAAGCGGTGGGGATCTTCGTTATCGTGATTTCCGCGATAATCCTGCTCGGCGATGAAGCGGTGGTTGTCCGGTTAGACCGTCAACCTGCTGCCACCGCCGCGAGCACCGCCTTCTTTGCGCGTGCACCCGGTTTTCCGCCTGCTGGAAGATGGTGTCGGCGTGCGGGCTTCTCGAGCGTACCTTCGTCGATCTCTTTGCCGCGGTAGGCGGGCAGCAGCATGACGATGGCAATTTCCGGATTGGCGGCGGCGAGGAGGTCGGCGGCGTTGACCTGGTATTCGGCGAGGGCGGCGATGCGGTGGCGGCTTCCGGGCCTCCCTTGCCCATGCTGACCCACACGTCGGTAAACGGCGTCCGCTCCGTTTGGCGGCGGCTTTGGCATCGTTCGGTCGCGCAGATGTCGCCGCCCGCATTGGCGAGATACTCGCCGCTGGGCTGGAACTCCGTGCGGCGCGCCGATGCGCAGCGTGAAGCCGAGCTGCCGCGAGGCTTGCCCAGATCCACGAGCGCGCCACGTTGCAATCGCCGTCCCCGAGGAACGCCACCGTCTTGCCCTCCCAGCCGCCGAGCTTCCCTGCATGGTGAGATGTAGTCGGCGAGGATCCGGCACGGGTGTTCCCTTTGCTCTGGTCGCGGCGCGCTGATCGTCGGGATGCCGGACAGTTCGGCGAACAATTCGATGTCGGCTTGCGCGAAGGCCCGGATGAAGGCGCGCGCCGTGCACCATAAAGCGCCCGAGCACCCGCGCGGTGTCCTGGATCGGCTCGCCGCGCCCGAGCTGCGTCTCCGCGCCGGACAGGAACATCGAGCCGCCGCCCAGTTCGCGGATGCCGACGTCGCTGACCCGCGTGCGGGTCGAGGATTTCTGAAAGATCATCGCCCACGTCTGACCGGCGAGCGGCTGCGTCGCGTGGCGGCCGCGCGACGCCTTCATCTCGGCTCCGAGGTTGACCAGGTCGGCGATTTCCGCGCCGGTGAGCTGTTGCAGGGACAAGAGGTGTTTCATGATCGTGGCAGGCAAAAAAATTTCGGTGTTGGAATGCGGCGGCGCGCCTCAGGCAGCCTCCGCCTTGGACAGGCGCTCCAGCGTCGCCTTGAAGATGGCGAGCGCCTCGCCGGCGAGGTCACGGGTGATGTTGAGCGGCGGGAGGAAGCGGACGACCTCCGGGCCGGCGGCGACGGTGAGCAAGCCCGCCTCGGTAAGCTGGCGCATGACGTAAAGCGAGGCGGCATCGTGCGCCGGGTCGAAGCCCGCCGCCGGGGCGAGCGCCGAGGCGTCGAGCGCGAACCCTAACATGAGCCCGGTGCCGCGGACCTCGCGGATGGCGGGCAGCGCCCAGGCGGCGACCTGCGCCTTGATGTAGCCGCCGATCTCGCGCGCGTTGGCGGACAGGTCGCGGTCGATGATCTCGCGGACGACGGCGAGCGAGGCGGCGCAGGCGAGCGGGTTGCCGCCGTAGGTCGAGCCGTGGGTGCCGGGTCCGAGCACGTCGCAGAGCCGGGTCTCGCTGCCGGGTGCCACGGGTCGGGCGCTGGCCCAGAAGGCACCGATCGGGAAGCCGCCGCCCATGCCCTTGGCCCACGAGATCGCGTCCGGCTCGATCTCTGGCGCGGTCATCCGCCAGCCGGCCAGGGCGCCGGCGCGCCCGATCCCGCACTGCACCTCATCGAGCATGAGCAGCAGATTGTGCTCGCGGCAGAGCACGGCGACGCCCCGCAGGAATTCGGCTCCGAACGCATTGATGCCGCCCTCGCCCTGCAGCGGCTCGAGCAGGATGGCGGCGGTCTCCGGGCGGATCGCCTCGCGCAGGGCGTCTAGGTCATTGAGCGGCAGGTGGCGGAAGCCCGGCAGCATCGGGTCGAATCCCGCGCGGACCTTCGCCTGACCGGTCGCCGCGATCCCGCCCAGCGTGCGCCCGTGAAATGATTTGTCGAACGTCAGCACCTCGAAGCGCGGCGAGCCGTCCGCCGCCGGCGCCGCGTGCCCGAACTTCCGCGCCAGCTTGACCAGCCCGTCGTTGACCTCCGCGCCGCTGTTGCCGAAGAAAACCTTGCCGGGGATGCCGGCGACCTCGTCCACCAAGACGCGGGCGAGTTCGAGTTGCCCCGGCACCTCGTAGAGGTTCGAGCAGTGGATCAACGTGCCCGCCTGCGCGCGGATCGCCCCGACCTGCGCCGGGTGGCAATGGCCGAGCGAATTGACCGCGACGCCCGCCGCGAAATCGAGATAGCGCTTCCCCGAATCATCCCACAGCCAGGCGCCCTCGCCGCGCACCGGCGCGATCGGGTAGCGCCCGTAGGTCGGCATCACGTATTGGGAAAAGGCTTCGGAGATCGCACTCATGGCATTAGAAAAGAGAATCCCCGCACCGGCGATAAGCCGGTCGGGGAGGAAATCGACTATCGCGCCATCGCTCCGGCGTGCAATGGAAAGTTCCCCCGGCGGCGCGGCCCCGAATCAGCGGGCGCGCCTCACTTCGGCTCCGCAAAATACCCGCGCTCCAGATAGCGGCCGTTGCCGCCGGGCGGGATGCGGTCGGCAGGCGATTTGCCGGGGGCGAGTTCGAGGGCGAAGCCGAAGGGCTGGCGGCCGGGGCGCTCGATCACCATGCTTTTGTTGTTCGCGTCGCCCCAGCGTCCCCACACTTCGCCGCTCGCGGTGATGTCGAACCGGGTGAACGCGCCCGCCTTCCGGTCGAATTCGACGATCCCGGCGAGCGGTGCCTCGAACCCCATCGGCAGCGCTCGTTCGGCGAGGTCGCTTCTCCGCGTCAAATCGGAGCCGGTCTTGATCTCGCCGCCGAGCCGCGCGCGCGCACTCCGGCGTCGCCTCGGTGACCTCCAGCGTGAAGCGGGCGGCGCGCACGTCGGACGGGCGCAGGATGCCGGCCTCGCTGGTCGTCGCGCGCTTTGGCGTCAGGTGGAAGCGGGCGAGCCGGGCGGCGATGGTCGGGTCGCCCTCGATCCGGTCGCCGGCTTTCGGGTTGTCCGGGATCATGGCGCGGCATTCGTCGGCGGTCAGCCACGCGTATTCGGTGTTCGGCTGGAGGAAGAGCGCCCAGTGCGCCCAGCGGTCCGGCTCCGCCGCAATCTGGGGGAAGTCGCCCAGCGCCGCCGCGCGCAGCGTGCCGCCCTCGCGATGCAGGAACCGGGCGTGGACCCGCAGGACGATCCCGCCCTCCGGCGGCTCCGGGATCACGCGCGCCGCCTCGGGCAAGCCGGGCACCTTGACCGCGCCGGGCAGCCGCTCGTTTTCGGGCAGCTTCGCGAAGGCGTCGAGGATTTCGGGCGACGCCATGCCGCCGAGGAATCGGCCGCCGGCCGACACGCAGTTGAGATAGCCGCTCGATGTCACCCAATGCTGGTCGATCGATGCCTTGCGCAGGAATTCGCCTTCCGGTCCCGGGTCGCGGCACAGCCAGGTCGGCACCGCCGCGCAGACGAAGTTCGCTTTGACCAGGGCGATCGACTCGTCGGTCCAGTTGCGGGGCGCACGGCCCTGCCGGCCGGCCGTTCAACAGCCCGCGACCGGCGCGCCGCCGCTGCCCGCCCACAGCAGCATCGGTTTGCCCTCCGCCGCCGCGATCTGCCGCGCCTCCCACACATTCGGGTGCCATTCGATCTCCATCCAGCGCGACTCGCCGGGACCGGGTTTGATCATGCGATGAAGATCGGCGGAGAAGTCGGCGGCGGGCAGCGGCGCGGCGCAGATGGCGGCGATGGCGAGTGGGGCAATGCGTTTCATCGCTCCAATTATAAATCACCTGTCAAGGCGCTGCCGGAGCGGTCGCGGGGCAAAACGTAGCATCGGCATCCTGCCGATCATCCTCCCCAAAAAATCGGCGAAGCCGCTCGGCCGCATAGGCAGGCGCGGCAAACCCAAGCGACGCCCCCGGCTCGGCTCACCGTAGCGAAACGCCCCGTCACCTGCCCCGCCGCGTCTCGCCAAACACGTTGAAATCGCGGCCGCCGCGCCCAACGTCGGATCCCATGATCGCAGAACTCACCGGCATCACCAAATCCTACGAGGGGCGCGCCGTGCTCCAAGACCTCGCGCTCACCATCGCCGGCGGCGAGAGCCTCGCCATGGTCGGCTCCTCCGGCTGCGGCAAATCGACCTTGCTCAATATCATCGGCACGCTCGACCAGCCCGACTCCGGCGAGGTCCGCCTGTTTGGCGAAGCCGTGGCCGGCAAGGCGGAGTCCGCGCTCGCCGACCTGCGCGGCCGCGCCATCGGGTTCGTCTTCCAACTCCACCACCTGCTCCCGCAGCTCAGCGTCTTGGAAAACGTCCTCGTCCCCACGCTCGCCTTGCAGCCCAAGCCGGATGCCGCCGAGGCGGAGGCGCGCGCCAAAGATCTGCTCGGGCGCGTCGGGCTCGGCGGCCACCTCGCCAAAAAGCCCGCCCAGCTCAGCGGCGGCGAACGCCAGCGCGCCGCCGTCGTCCGCGCCCTCATCAACCGCCCCAAACTCCTCCTCGCCGACGAGCCGACCGGCGCGCTGGACCGCGCCAACGCGGAGTCGCTGATCGATCTCCTCGCCCAGCTCAACCAGGACGAAGGCGTCGCCATCGCCATGGTCACCCACGACGCCGCCCTCGCCGCCCGCATGGGCAAAGTGCTCCGGCTCGAAGGCGGGAAGTTGGTCGAGGCGTAGGGGGGCTTCGGAGTTTTGGGCGAAGGCAAAGGCGCGGACAGATTTGATCGAATCCGAAAAAGCGATGGCGTGCGCCCGGCGATTGGATTGGATCAGGCGCGTGACCGAGCCGACCCATCCCCTGCGCCAGAGCGAGTCGCCCAAGCTGGAGCGTTTTCCTGAAACGCGCTGGAGCCTGGTGGTGGCGGCGGCGGATGCGGCGGACGAGCCGGCGGCGAAACGGGCGTTGGGCGAGCTGTGCGCGATCTATTGGTATCCGGTCTATTCGTTCTTCCGCGGGCGCGGCGAGTCGCCCGGCGATGCCGAGGACCTGACGCAGGAATTTTTCGCCGCCTTTATCCGGCGGCGTTCGGTCGAAACGGTCGCGCCCGAACGCGGCAAGCTGCGCGCCTTCCTCCTCGCCTCCGCCAAGAACTTTCTGGTCAGTGAGAAGCGCAAGGAACAGACGCAGAAGCGCGGCGGCGGCGCGGTCCCGGTTTCGATCGACATGAACCTCGCGGAAGGAAAGTTCGCCGGGGAGCCGCGCGACCCGGCCGCCAATCCGGAGGAGGAATTCGACCGGGCTTGGGCGCGGACGTTGATCGGTCGGGTGCGCGACCAGATGGGGGAAAGCTATGTGGCGGCGGGGAAGGCGGAGCTGGCCGCCGCGTTGTTGCCCTACCTGGATGCGGGCGACGAGCCGCCCTACCGCGACCTCGCCCGGCAGACCGGGCAAAGCGCCGGGGCGCTCCGCGTGGCGGTCTTCCGCATGCGGCACAAATACCGCACACTCCTCAAACAAGAGATCGCCGACACCTTGGCGGACAGCGCGGACCTCGACGGCGAGATCAGCTACCTGGTGGGTTTGTTCGGGCGGTGAGGAGGCGCGTCAAACTGAAGGACTGAAGCGCAGCGGATTCAAATGCCCATAGTCTGTGCTTCTCCGACAAATTGATGGCCGAGAGCCGTTGCGGGAATCGGCGTGGTGGAGCGCCTCTTTTCGTGCTGGATCAGATGATGCGGGGTGTCGCGCTTCAAGCCTCCTCCTTGGAGGGTGGGGAGATGAGGTGTATAGCCCCTGATGTCAACGAATGGCAATACGATTAGCGCATGGCTGGACCGATCCCGCCAAGATAGCACGATGCGAGCTGACCCTCCCCCCTCCCAGGAGGGGGGATTGGATTCGCGGCACCCGGATTGCGCGGCACCTTTCCTATTGCGCGTCACCCTTCGCCTTGCCAGCCATGGCGGGTATCAAAAATAGGCGCAAATCTCTTTGGCGATCAGTCTAATCGCTTCGCCCGCCGACTGGATCCGCCGGACGGGATCCGATATGACTCCACTTAGCTGGCAGGATTCATCCTCCCCCCCCATTTTACTGCCCAACTAAACAGGATAGCGAACGGCAGCGTTCAGCGCCCCCGCCCTCGGATGGAAAATCCGCGCTGTTTGTAGCGCCTTTGGGTAGATTTCGGGGTGACTTGCCCCGCCGGGTGGCTACCTTTTGCGCTATGAGCCAAGATCCCTCCCCCGATTCCCCGCCCGTGAACCTTTTCGATAAAATCGGCGGCGCGCCGGCGGTGGCGCGTTTGGTCGAGAGCTTTTACGCGCGGGTGATGGCTGACCCTGCATTGAAGCCATTCTTCGAGCACGCATCGGTCGAGAATTTGATCGCGATGCAGCGCGAGTTTTTCACCGCCGCGTTGGGCGGTCCCGGCGAATATCGGGGGAAGTCGCTCGCCCACGCCCACCA
>JAWLBD010000069.1:0-28224 GCA_041395145.1 Verrucomicrobiales bacterium
TCGCCGCCGTCCTTCTTCTTCGGCTCCGGGATTTCGTCGCCGGTCACGAAGCCGTCGGAGTTTTTATCCATCTTGGCGAATTGCTTTTTCGCCTTTTCTTCGTCGAGCGGCTTCTTGCGGTTTTTGGCGAACTCGACGAATTCGGCTTCGGAGACTTTGCCGTCTTTGTCGGTGTCGGCTTTGGCGAGCTGCTTGAGCGGATTGTGCTCTTTTTTCGGCTTGTCGCCTTCGTCGGCGATGGCGGCGGCGCTGGTCAGGGCGACGGCGGCGAGGGTGAGGAACGCGGTTTTCATGATTGGGATTCGCGGGGTTGGATTGGGTATTGCCCGCGGGCGGCTCCCGCTGGGCGGGGCGTCCGGTAGCGTTGGTAAATAGGCGTTCCGTTCGCCGCGTCACCAAGCGCGGCGCACTTTCCGAAAAAATTTCTTGGCGCTACTCCGGGGCGTTCGGTGTCGGCTCTGGCGCGCCGGCATTTACATCGATGTCGGTCGCCTCGATCACGATGCTCGCCGCGCCGCCGCCATCGAGAAAGCCGCCGCCGGAGAAGCCGTCGAAGGTGGTGATGACGCGGGGCGTCGAGCGATAGGACGCGAGCTGTTCTTCGCTGAGCACCTCGCCGAGGGCGTTGTGGCGCTCCTGTTGGCGGGCGGCGTAGGCATCGCCGTCCGCGAGGCTGACCGGATGGTCGAGGTCTTCGGTCGCCTGGTTGGCGAAGATCTCGAACGCGCGGTCCTTCTGGTCGGGCGAGAGCGTGAACTGGCGCTGGAGCCGGGCGAGTTCCTCGTTGGCGCGCGCCTCGATCTGGTTGGCGCGTTCCTCGGCTTGGAAGGCGGCGTATTTCTCCTGCTGGGCGGGGTCGAGCAGTTCGGCGAGCGCGGCATCGGCCGCCGCGTTGCGGTCCGCTTTGCTACCGCCGCCGCCCAAGACCGCGCCGGCGATCGCCCCGGCGTCGCCATCGCCGACTGCGCCGAGGATATCGAAGGCGAGATCGCCGCTGCCGCCGCTGCCGCCATATTGGGCGGTCAGGATGTCGCGGACCTTGGCGGCTTGTTCGTCGCTCAGCCCGAGCCGGTCGGTTAGGGTGGCGAGCCGCGCCTTGACCCGCGCCTCGATCCGCCGCTGCCGCGCTTTCTGCATCTGCTCCTGGATGTTTTGGTCAATCCCGAGCGTCTCGAACTTCGCCACCTTCGGGCCTTCTTTGCGCTGGACGACCGCCACCTCGCCTTGGTCGCCGCCCGCCTTCGCCATCTCCGCTGCGGCGGCGGCTTCGGCTTGGAGCCGGGCGACCTCATCGGTCAGGCGGGCGACCTGCGCCTGGGCGGCGCGGAGATCATCGGAGGGCGCGCTCGCCTCGGCGGTCGCGGGTGGCGGCGTCGGGGCGAGGTGGTCGCGGATCAGAAAGAGGAGACCGGCACCGGCGATGGCACCGAAGAGGAAGGAGGCGAGGAGTTTCATGGCGGAAAAGCGTTCGTGGTGAGCCAATTTGTCTAGCAGATCGGGGCGGTTTTGCCTAGCGTGAAGCGATGCCCGACCCGGAACCCAGCAACGTCTTGCGCGCCCTCCTGAACCTGCATGAGGCGGGCACGGGCAGCGTGGAGAGCCGCGGGGACTCGCACAACCGGGCGAACGAGGTCGGCGACGGGCTGGAATACTATGTGAAAGATCTCTTCGCGGGCTGCCCTGGCGAGGAAAGCGCGGCGGCGCGGGCGGATGCCTACGCGGCGGCGCTGAGCTACGAAGGCGGCCAGGCGACGCCGCCGGACCTGATGGTGCGCGGCGGCGCTGCGGTCGAGGTGAAGAAAGTCGAGTCGGGCAGCGGCGCGCTGGCGCTCAATTCGTCCTACCCGAAGCGGGTGCTTAAAGTGACGGACGACATGGTCTCGGAGAAATGCCGGAGCGCCGAGGACTGGCGCGAGAAGGACTTCGTCTATGCCGTCGGCGTCGTGCGGGACGGGGCGCTGCGCGACCTGTGGTTCGTTTACGGCGATTGCTACGCCGCTCCGGCGGCGCATTACCAGCGCATCGAACAGGCGATCGCCGACGGGCTGAAGGCGATCCCCGGCGTCCGCTTTTCCAAGACGCGCGAACTCGGGCGGGTCAACGACGCCGATCCGCTCAAGCTGACCGATCTGCGCGTGCGCGGCATGTGGCAGATCCAGCATCCGTCCAAAGCGTTCGGCTATCTGCTGGACGGCGCGCCGCGCGGCGAAAACCTGACCGCCCACGCCCTCATGCGCCAGGCGACCTACGAGGCGCTGCCCGCCGCCGAACGCCGCCGCTGCGAGCGGCTCTCCGGCGGAGCCCTCACCCTCCGCGACGTCCAGATCCCGGACCCCGGCGAGCCTGGCAGTAAGCTCGGGGCGCGGCTGGTGACGCTGGCGCTGTGAGGGCGAGGAATCGGTGCGGCCTCGCGCAGAGGCGATACGCCCGCCGCTATTGAAAATGGGGGCTGGTTCCGGCGGGTGGCGATCAAATGGTCAATGCGATGCCACCAATGCGAGCCGGCAAGAGTGCAAAGCCACAGGGATCACGCCTCCGCCTCGTCCTCCCACATGCCATACCGGCGATTCCGCAGCGCTTTGACCGCGAGAAACGCGAGGGCGGCGAGCGCGAGGCAGCTTCCGGCGGCAGCGGCGTGGGCGAAGGCGAGGCTGCCGGTCGGTTCGGATTCGGGCGATGGATCGGCGCCGGGCGCGGATACCGCCTCTGCCCAGTAGGGGATCGGCTCCGGCGCGTCGAAGTCGATGTCGAATTCGATCCGCTGGATCGTGGAGAGCTCCGCCTTCTCCGACAGGCGGACGAGGGTCAGCCTCTGCGAATCGCCGACTTGGTAGCGGGAGGCGGGCAGCAACTTTTTTTCGCGAAACGCCCAGTGATAGACGATGACCGTGTCACCCGGTTTGATCGAGCCGGCTCCTTCGGTGATGCGGTATTCCAGCGGGAAGATCTCTTCTTGATAGGTCACCCTGTTCGGGTCGTGCGGCTCGTAGCGTTTGATCACCTCCCCTGTCACCTCGACCGGACCGTCGCCAGCGACCGGCGATTCGGCGGCCCCGCTCTCCCTGAACTTCACATCTTCCCAGACCACGCCGGTTTCCTGCGCCGGCGTCTCGGAGAGAAAGAGATCGCGGGCGGCGAGCGCCCAGACGACCGCCTTTTTCTGGCGCATCATGGCGGCGGCCTCCGGGCGGCTGGCGAGTTCGCGGCGGACGCCGGTCGCCGCTTGGCCGTTGCGGGCGATGACATCGAGCGGCATGCCGAGCTGCATGGCGAGGTGGGCGGCGAAGCCCGCGCCCGCGCCCCAGCCGAGCGATTCGTCCGCATAGATATTCACGAAGCTATCGCCGAGCAGGACGACGGGAGCCGCCGGGTCCGGGGCGAATGGCTCGCCGCCGGGTTGGGCGAAAACCTCGCGCACCGCGATGTGCTCCGCCTCGAAGGCGCGCGTGCCTTCCAGCCCGAGCATCCCGACCAGATCGCCCAAGCCCTCGCGCGGGACCTCGGTTTTCTGAAAGCGGCGGTCGGCCGGCAGATCCGCCATCCACGGTCGGTGCCGCAGCGCCTCCGCCAGGGTCGCCGCGAAGAACGCCATGCCCTCCGGCGTCCAGTGCGTGTCGGTTTTCAGGAAAAGCGGTTCCGGGGAGGCCTGCTTGGCGCTCCAGAGGATCTCGGTCAGGTCGATGACGCGGACGCCCGATGCCTCCAGCTCGCGGTAGAGCGCGTCGGCGTCGGGATGCTTGAGCGGTCGGTCGAACGCGGAGCCGGTCAGCTTCTCCGGATAGATCATCGGTTTGATCGGGATCGGCACGAGGATCAACTCGCAGCCGAACTCGCGGAGCTGTCGCGCGAAATTGCGGATCGCCGGGGCGGGTCCGCGCCACGGCGCGCGGTTCGGGTCTTTCGCCACCGTGTCCGGCTCCGGGCGCACCGGACCGTAGCCGGCGAGCGCGTCCAAGCCGGGGCGGTAGAAGAGCCAGCCATCGTTCCCGACCACGACTTTGCGGTTGCCCTCGCGCAGGGCGGCGACCTCCGCCCGCTGCACGGCGCGCCGCACCGGTTCGGTAAAGGGCGCGTCGTCCAACGGTTTCTCGAACTCCTGGAAGTGCTTCGCCAGCGTCTTCTCGCCCTGCGGATCGAAGTTGAATACCTCCACCGCCGGCACCCAGCGCTCGCCGTCCGCCGCCGGGCGGAGCGCCTCGAACACATTCCGGTAGAGCGGCGGCAGCGCGATGAAGGCGAGGAACAAGGCGATGACCAGCCAGGCAGAGCGCGCGCCCATGGCGACGTGCGGATCGGGATCTTCCTGGTGGTAGGGGTTTTTCACGAGGGGGTGGTGGTGATTGGTTATTTGTTGTTGGTTATTGGTTATTGGCTATTTCGGATGGGTTGGTTGGATCAGAATTGGAAATAGAGGAACGGATTGAAGCCCTGGGTGAACATGACGGCGACGGCGACGGCGAGGCCGCCGACCAGCATGGCGGCGCGGCGCCCGGTCAGGTTTTCCATCATGGCGACCGAGCGCGGGGCGAAAAAGGCGATGCCGCCGCAGAGGACGAAGTAAAACAAGTTCGCCGGCCGCAGCACCTGTGCGGCGAGGATCGCGCTCTCCGGCGCGCCGCCGCCTTGCCCGAACATGGCGAGGATGTAGCGCGAGGCGGCGTCCATGTTCTCCGCCCGGAAATAAACCCAGGTGATCAGGAGGATGCCGAAGGTGGCGGCGACCTTCAAGGCGTGCGGCAGCCGGCCGTAGAATGCCGATTTGCCCATCATGCGCTCCGCCGCCAGCATCGTGCCGTGGATCGCGCCCCAGGCGAGGTAATTCCACTGCGCGCCGTGCCACAGGCCGCCGAGCAGCATCACGATCATGAGATTGGCGTAGGTGCGGGCGGTGCCCTTCCGGTTTCCGCCCAGCGGGATGTAGAGATAGTCGCGCAGGAAGCTGGAGAGCGAGATGTGCCAGCGGCGCCAAAATTCGGTGATGCTCGCCGATTTGTAGGGGCTGTCGAAGTTCTCCGGAAACCGGAACCCGAGCATCCGCCCCAGCCCGATCGCCATGTCCGAATACGCCGAGAAATCGAAGTAGATCTGGAACGCATAGGCGCAGGCACCGAGCCACGCCAGAGGCGCGGTGAGCACGCCATCCCCGGCGGCGAAGCACGAATCGGCGGCGGCGCCCATCGGGTTGGCCAGCAGGATCTTTTTGGCAAAGCCGAGCGAAAACCGGGCGATGCCGAGCGCGAATCCCTGCGATGTGTGCACCCGGTGGTGGAGCTGCTCCGCCACGCTGCCGTAGCGGACGATCGGACCCGCGACTAGCTGCGGGAATAGCGAGACGTAGCAGGCGAAGTCGAGGAACGACGGAGCCGGCCGCGCGTGCCCGCGATACAGGTCGATGCTGTAGGACATCGACTGGAAGGTGTAGAACGAAATCCCGACCGGCAGCACGATCTGGTAGATGAAGGCGGGCGCCTGCACCGCGCCCCAGCCGAGCATCTCCGCCAGCGTGCTCGCATTCCCGGCGAAAAAGCCGGCGTATTTATAAAAGCCGAGGATCGAGAGATTGACGGCGACGGAGGTGATCATCCCCGCTTTGCGCTGACCCGGCGACGCGCCCGCTGCGCAGATCGCTTTGCCGCAGGCGTAGTCCACGGCGGTCGAGGCGAGCATCAGCAGCGTGAACCAGGGGTTCCACCAGCCGTAGAACACATAGCTCGCCAAGGTCAACACCAAGGCTTTGCCGCCGCGCGGCGTCGCGTAGTAGGCGAGCAGTGCCAGCGGCAGGAAATAAAACAGAAAGATGTGCGACGAGAAGACCAAAGCTGTCGGAAAACGCGCACCATGGCGGCAAGCCGCGCCCCCGCAAGCGGTTCCCGAATTCCCGCCGATTGCCCACCGGCGCGCGGACCGGAGGAATGCGCTTGCCGCCGCCGGAAATGCGGTAGCTTTCAGATTATGAGCGTTGCGTCACTTTCTTCCCTCATCGTCCGGTTGGCGGCGATCGGTCTCATCTTCTACGGGCTGCGAGCGGTGGTCACCGCCTACCTGATCGATGCCCAGCTCGGGCACCTCACGCCGGATGAGGGACCGTTCTCCGGCGAAGTCGCAGGCATCAACTATTATGCGGACTCGGTCGGCGAGATTTTCTCGGCGAACCTCATCTGCGGCGTCGGCTTCTGGGTGGTCGGCGCGATCCTTTGTCATGGAAGCCGCTCGATCGGAAACCTGATCGCAAAGGGATTGGATTAGAAAATTGATGGCGGCGCGGGCGCTGGCGGTCCATGGTCCCGGCGGCAGGGAAATTTTAGCCCAATCCAATTTCAAACTCGCGCCTTTCATGGAAACAGCCAAAAAGCAACCGGGGAAATCGCCATGGCGGGCGCTGCTCCTGATAGCCCTGGGAGCGGTGATCGGCGTTTTGGGAACCCGATTCATCGCCGGGGGCGGGACCGATTTTTTGGGGTGGCGAAAGCCAACCCGGCTCTGGATCGATCCAGGCGAGACCCTATTGGTGCCGGAGAATTCGGTGTTTATTCTGAGGCAGGAGAAGCCCTATCCAGGGAAGGAGCCGCTGGAGTTTATCGTGACGAATGGCGACGGAGCCTTCTCGATGGCCCAGATGCCCGAGGATTCGTTCTCCGGGACGAAGCTCGGCGTGATCCTTTACTCCCCGGATGATGCCCAGATCCAGGTCTCTCGCAATTTTCAAGCCGGGGAGAGTCAGGGGCATTCGGTCGTGCATTTAGATATCGATGGAGACGGGCTGGTTGACTACCGCCAAAGCGGGGATGGGGTTGACCGCGTCAAAAAGATCGAGTGGGAGAGAATCGGCGGCCGCCTCGACAATTTGCCGCAACGGGATCCCCAGGATCCGGGGATGGAAATTCCCGTTCATCGGACGGGAAAAGAATACCTGCAATTCTCCAAGGAGATTCCGCTTGGGGAAGGCACTCCGCTCGATTGATCGCTATCGCTAGACGATCTTCGCCTCGGGCAGCTTGCGTTGGAGGTCGGCGGTCCCGCGCGGTGATTATTTTTCGGGCGACGCCTCGGTGGGTGACCAGGGCGACGTGTGCGAAGCAGCGGGACCCCGGCGGGGGGCGGAGATGGCCTGCGCTTCGGCCAGCAGGGCGGGCAAATCTTCTCCCCTCGTCTGCCGCCCTGACCCATCATTGCGGATCGCGATCACATCGCCGTCTTTATTCGGGTCCGAATACACGAGCAGCAGATTCCCGGCGTCGGAATCCGTAAGACCCGGCACCAGATGCAGCCCGTCCAGCAGCTTCGGGTCCAGCCCCGCCTCTACCAAATCCGCCAATTTCTCCGGGTAGCGACCTTCATGGTCGATCGCCCACTCTTTCAGGGCGAGCGTGACCTGTTTCGCCTCGAACAAGCGCTGGGTATTTTCGCCTCTTTCGATCCGACGTCCTTTGTAGTTGAGAATTCCAACCAAAACCAGAACGGCTAGACCGATGGTCCACCACAGGCTTCGTGGGATCGTTTTCATGGTCCGAACCTTACCTTGCTCCGGACAATCCGCAAATTTGCGAAATTTTTTTCATGGGTCAAAATCAGGATTGCGACCCGGATTATCATGGTAAAATATCGATCTGACTAGGTGTGCTGAAAAGTATGGCGAAAAGTACCCGTAGGGTGGGTGAAGGCTGATTCGCCAATGAAACGATCATTTTTCAACAATCCCTATGGCGGTTTGGTCTAGATGGGTTATTCCTACCCCCTAAGTCCGTGATCTCTGCGACCCCCAGCGCTATTGAACATCTCCGAAGCCTTCTAGCTGAACGAGATGCCGCGCCCACCTACGGTCTGCGGCTTCTCGTCCAAAAAGGCGGCTGCGCGGGGATGGAGTATGCGATGAAGTTTGACGAACCCGCTGAGGGTGACGAAGTCATTTCTCAAGCCGGGGTCAATCTCATCGTAGATCCCCAAAGCCTCCCGTTTCTTCGCGACGTGACGCTCGACTACTCCGACGATCTAACAGACAGCGGATTCAAGATCAACAACCCCAATGCCGCCCGCTCCTGCGGATGTGGCACCTCGTTTGAACCGGGCGCGTCTGAGGCTGCTACTAGCTAGCCGAAATCATGCAAGCCCATTCAGGATCAACACACTTCAGCCAGATTTTTCTGGAATCCCTTTTCAAAATCAGGCATAAGGTGCTCGACCGGACCTCCTGATCGCGTTACCATAAATACCATAACAACTTTTTACTAGAGTGTCCCTCAACATCGAATTCCTCAGCGTCAGCCGCGGCTCCCAGCAAGGTAAAACTGGGGGCAAATATTACTCTCGGCAGAAAAGTGTCGGGATGTTTTGGTGGACGATTGCCATCACCCTGCTGCTGGGACTCTGCGTCTTTTTCTGGTTTTTCAGCATCTATGTGTTTGCCCACCCGGAGCAGCCGTTCAGCTACGAATTGCTGAGCCGGTTGGGAAAGCTCGATGACCTAAAGAACTACGAAGTCGCCTCCCCGACCAAGGACCTCGAATCGCCGAAGGGTAAGTTCTTCGCGCCGAAGGAGTTTTACGCGACATACCAGGAATCACCCGCAGCTTGCGGTGGCGAACGATGTGTTCAAGCGAAGCTACATCACGAATTATTCGGAGGAGGCACCGATTTATCTCAAGGGCACCTTCAAGGTGACCAGGTGCGTCCGCTCAATGAAAGGACGTCTTTCGGACGGGCTTGGTGGTCCGCGCCCAATCGAAGGATTACCCGAATGTTTGGGTCGAATATGTCATGCCATCCGACAAGACGCCCGAGCATCAGCCGGAACTGAACACCGATTGGGTGATTTCCAGCGGGCAATCCTGTGCGGCGGTGCTTCATATTCAGCCCGAGCGGGAGGACAGCCTTTGCGCCACGGTGGTGCCGCTACTCTATGGCGACCATCGCCTCAACGAAACGATGGCGATCCACACCGCGCCGCCCAAGCGCCTCAATATCCGGGGCGCTGTACGATCACCGATGGAACGCTCGGTAATCCGGACGCCAGCGCGGCGGTCGCGGTGCAGGCGAAGATTGGAAGCTAGAAGTCTGGGAAGCGCATCCTAGTGGAGCCGCGCGTCGTCGTTGGTCCACAGTTCCCGATCCGGGTAGGCGGAGACGATTTCCATTTCGGTGCCGCTTTGTGGTGGAAGAAGAACGGGGTGCCCCAGCGGTCGAGCAATTCCCCCGAGGCGCTGAGCGCCGCGCATTCAGAGGGTAGAACCCCGATCCGGCGCGGGGTGTTGCCTTGGAGCTGGCGGACGATCTCGTGGTTGTCCGATCAGGTTCCTTGATGGAGCCTGCGGAAGTAGTCCACCAATCCGCCGACGATCTGGAGGTCGGCGGTGATGTCGCCGCCCGCCGCGTTCAGCTCCGCCGCCGTTTCAGCGATGGGGGCGAGTTGATCGGACCGGTCCGGACCGGGTAGGGAGCGGTCGCGTATAGCCGGGGATCGCAGGCGGCCGGGGATTTCGGAAGATCGGATTTGGCGAGAACTCGGAGCGTGAATCTGCGATCTCGGGGGGCGTGCCGCGCCCGGCGTGTTCGAGGAATCCGCTGATGGCGAAGGCGGCGAGAAGGATGAGGGCGGCAGGCAGGTAGCGCATCGGAATAGGGATAAGAACTACAGGAATCCGAGACCGGACCCGGCGGTCGGGAACCGGTCGAGATTTGGGAAGGCGATCGGCATTTGCTCGGCGGAGACGCCGAACCAGCGGGCGAGCGTTGCCGCGTATTCGTCCACGGCGGTGCTTGGGATCCAGCGCCCGCGCCCGTTGTTGGCGTTGACGTCGTCAGGGAGTTGACGGTCAAGTCGGGCATCTCGCCGTAGAGGTCGCCGCCATTGACCGCGCCGCCGGGGACGAGGCTGTGGCTCCCCAGGCGTGATCCGGAGGCGGTCGCGGCGGAGCCGTTGGGCGTGTAGGTGCGGGCGAAGTCCGACATCGTGAAAGGAGTGACGTTATCCTGGACGCCGAGTTCGACCGTCGCGTCGTAGAAGGCGCGGAGCGATTCGCCCAGCTCAGCCATCAGGTTGCCGTGCGACGAAATCTGGTCGGCGTGCGTGTCATAGCCGGTCGCCTGCACAAAGATGATCTGCGAGCTCTGGCAAAGCGAATCACGCGCCGCGATGAGCTGCGCCGCCATCTTGAGTTGGCTGCCCAGCGAGCTGGTCGGAAACGGCGTCGCGATGCTCACGCCATCGAGCGCCGCGCTGAGGAGCAGGTCGTTGGCGTAGGCGCTCTGGACCTTGCCCGCATACGCCTTCATAAAAAGCTGGTCGTCGTAGCCCATGCCGTCGGGGGTGATGCCGGTCAGGTCGTGCAGCGCTTTCAGGCGATGGCCGGCATTGGTATTCCGGTAGGTGCCGTCCGGGTTCAGAGCGCTGGAGTAGGGATCCGATGACGGACCGAACCCCGCGAACGAGATGCTCCCGCTTGTCGTTACCTGATAGGGCACCGTGTTGAGCCCGACCTGAAAACTGTTCGTCCCGGCAATCGAGATCGACATCGAGATCTGCGCGCCGAGGTCCGCATTCCACGCTTCGAGCAGATCGGCCATCCGCCCGCCCCAGCCTGTCTGGAACGGCTTGTCCGGCACGCTGCTCTGCCACTGGAGCTGCTGGTCGCTGTGGCTGAAAAGTTGCGGCGGGAGGCTGGCTCCCGCCGCGTAGTCCGCCTGGGTCGTCGGCTGAACGAGCGTTCCGACATTGGCCAAAAGGGCGAGTTTGTTGCCGCTTTCGAAGAGATCGTGAAGCGGCGCGAGATTCGGGTGCAGGCCGTATTGCTTGCCGTCCGAATACGTCCCCGGGTTGATCGCCAGGAGATCCTCCTGCGGGATGGCGAGCACGCCGCGCGCCGCCGCGTAGGCGGAATACTCTGCCGCGCCGCGCGGGACGATCATGTTGTTGGCGTCGTTGCCCCCGGCGAGGAAGACGCAGACCAGCGCTTTGTAGTCGCCCGGCCCGCCGCCGTCCGATCCCTCCGATCCCATCGCCGTGGCGATCATCCGCAGGTGGGAGAGCACGTTGACCATGCCGGTGATCCCCAGCGCGGCGCACGCGCCTTGGCGGAAAAACTCGCGCCGCGTCTTGAACGGCGATTCTCCCTCCGGATCCGGCTTGTGGTGGTTTCGGCGTTTCATGGCGTCGGTCGGTTTGGTGGTTCTGTTAGGAAACTTCAGCGCTGGATGAGGAATTCGGGCGCGCTCATCGCCAGATAGATCCCGGTCTGCACCTTTTGGGGCGAAGACGTTGCCTCGATGGCGCCGGCGATGGCCTCGAGCGATTCGGTTCCGAGCATCCCGGCGGCGAGCCGCCAGTTGAGGAAATCGGCGAGCGCGGCGGCCGCTCCGGCGTCGTCGCCTGGATTGGCGGCGAGGTGGTCGTCGAGCACCGCCTGGGCGGCGGAGAGATTCAGCCGGACGTTGTCGGCATTCGCATCCATGCCCGCCACGTTGCCGACGCTCAGCCCGTTCGACCCGAAGGTGAGCAGGTAGTGGTAATTCGTGTTCTGCACGACGGTCGTCTCGGTCGTGATCTGAAACTCCGGCGCGACCAAGCCGGCGTCGGCGATGTCGCCGGGCGAGACGTAGTCGGGCAGGAACCAGTTGAAGACGCTGGGCTGGTTCTGCGGGGTCTGCCCGAGCCACGCATCGGTCAGCGGAAAGCGCAGGCGCGTGGCGGTGGCGGAGAACGGTGAGGAATCGAAGCCGAACGCATCGAAGTCGGCGAGCGGCAGCCGGCTGGCGGCGCCGAACGCGCGGAGCAGCGAAACGAAGCGGATGATCGGCTCGCGCTGCTTGCCGAAGCCGACGCCCGCGTTGATCTCCTGCGAGCGCGCCTCGTAGTCGGTGAGGATCGCCTTGACCACCGCGCCGAGGTTGCCGCGCTGGCCGGAGCCGTCGTTGTCGAAGACTGCCGCGGCGCGATAGACGTAGCCGCGGCTCGGGTTGCTCGTCACCAGCCGCTGGATGAGGCGGCGCGCGATGAACGGACCGGTGTTCGGGTGGTTGAAGAGCGTATCGACGGCAAACGCCATGTCCGCGTCGCCGCTCAAGCCAGCGGGCACCTCGGTGCCGCCGATGATCGTTTTTGAGCCGAAGTCGTGGTAGGCGTCGAACATCTTCATCGGGTGGTAGAACGCGGCCTGCAGGTATTTCGCGCCGCCGCCGTAAAAGAACGAATTGTTGTCGGTGATCGCGCCGGGGCTGTCTTCGCGCTTGCTGTAGCTCCAGCCGGTGAAGATGCGGGCGAGTTCGGTGATGTCGGCGTTGTCGTAGGTCTGCGAGGGCAAGCCCGTCTCCGGGTCGAGCCGCAGCGTCCCGTCCGGCCAGAGTTCCAGCAGGCCGGTGCTGAAGAGCTGCATGATCTCCCGCGCGTAGTTTTCATCCGGGCTGGTGCCGAGCGCCGGGTTCGCCTTTTCGTTTTTGATCATCGACAGGTAGTTGCCCATGATCGGGTGAAGGCTGACGTCGTAGAGCAGATCGCGGAAGTTCCCGAAGGCGTGCTGGCCGAGCCGGTCGTAGAAATCCGCCAATCCGTAGTGCCGCGAGCTGACCGTCGCATTGCCTACGCGCGAGGCGACGAAGATCTCGCTGAGCGCGAAGGCGACGCGCTGCCGGAGCTGGTCCGGGGCTTGGCTCGCCATGAGCCACCAGCCGCGGCGGCGGTTGTGGAAGTTCGGCTCAAAGTTCGGGTTGTAGGCGGGGTCGCCCGCGTCGCCGAGCGCTTCGTTCCAGGCGATCTCCCACCCGTCGGCGTACGCCGTGTATTGCATCAGGCTGATCGGCGGCATCGCCATCTGCGCGTCGATCCAGCCTTCGATGCCCTGCGCTTCAACGGCTGCCAATTCTTCCGGCGTCGGTCCAAACGTCGCTTGGGTGAGCAGCCTCAGGTGGTCGCGGGTCTCGTCGTCGCCGGTGTAATCGGGGATCTCCGGCGGATCGTCGGGCGGCACGAAATCGATCGATCCCTCGACTTTCAGATAGTCGCCGCGGATCTCGCCCGCCGGGTAGATCGCGCTGTGGACGTTGGCGTAGAGGCGGCCGTCGGAGAGCGCATCGAGGATCGCCTGCTGGCTGGCCAGCGGTCCCTGCCCCTCGGGCGGGAACGCCCACAGGTGATCGACGACTTGCCCCGGCGGCAGGCTTTCGATGATCGGACCGCTGTCGGGATTCGCCCAGTGGACGTGCTTGGCCGTTTCTAGCGAGGTCAGCCCCGAGAAGCTCACGTTGATCACACAGGATAGGTGGTCGCCGCTCAGCCGCAGCGTCGAAAAGCCAGTCGCCGAGGTCGCCGCCCCGTTCTCCGGTCCCATCTGCGCGGCGAAGAGAATCTCCCGCATGTCCTCGTAGTCTTGCAGGGTGATCGTCGCTTTGCCCAGATCCGGATACGGCGAGATGAGCGCGCCGATGCCCTCGCCGGCGTCGATCTCGCGCACCGGAGGATCGCTGGTGATGAGGACGGTTTCGGGGATCTCCAAGTCCCCGTCGGCGACCGGCGTCACCTCGATCACCTTTTCGGCTTCGCCAAAGCCGAGCGTCACCGCGCGCGGCAGCGCCGCATAGTCGGCGCCTTCCACAGCGGTGCCGCTGACCGCGTAAGCCGCGGTGACTTCGCCCAGCCCGCCGGTGCGCACGACTTTGAACGAACCCGGGACCGGCTGCTCGCCGGCGATGTCTTCCTCGAATCCATCTTCCACGCCGGCCGCGACCGATGCCGAGGGCGGGGCGCTGATCCATTCCGACAGCACCTGGCCGTCGCGCTTCCCGCTCTGCGCGCTGTCGGCGACGAACGGATCGAAGTTCACCAGCGACTCCTCGTAGTCCGTCGCCCCGTCGCCGTACTGGTCGCAATCGATCACGCTGACTTTGCAAAACGCGCGCGGGAAGTCGCCCGCGCCCGCCGGGCGCCCGACCCATGCGGCGAGATTTTCGCCAGGCACGGCGTGGCGCTCCGACGCGCCGGGCGGCAGCCACAGGACGCGGCAGAAGTCGTCGCCCTCCCCGGCTTTGTGCAAGACCTCGATGTAATAGATCTTGCCCGCCTCGAGCCGGACGCGGCCGTTCGGGAGCGCGGCGGCATCGACCGGCTCTCCCGCCGCGCCGCCCGCATCGGCATCGATTTGTCCGATGGCGACCGGACCCGGCTCGGCGGTGAGATTCGGGAACTGGGCGATCTTTTCGGCGTTCGCCGGGTCGTGGTCGGTGCTCAGCCAAAGCTCGGCCGCGTCCCGCGTTTCGAGCGCAAACGCATACTCGCCGCTGGCCGGCGGGATCAGGTAGCCGCGCAGCCGCGCGCCGAAGTCCTCGCCGTAGTTTTCCGGGCACTCCAGCGCGCCGACGGCGTGGGTGCCGTTCGGCAGCTCGGGGAAGGCGCGCAGGTCGGTGAGCGCCTTGACGCCGGTGCCGGGCACGCCGAGCCAGACCTCGCGCAGCACCGCGCCGACGAGCAGCGAATCCTCCGCGCGCGAAAGCTCGAGCGTGAGCGGATAGCCGGTGCCGGGATGCGCGACCGGATCGTGCTCCCAGCCGCGCAGGTCCCGCGACAGGCTGAACCGATACGCTTTGCCGACCACGGACGGCCACGTCAGCTTCACGCCGCGCCCCTCCGCGCGAAATCGCGTGACGTGGAAGCGCGAGCGCGGGTCGGATGGATCGGTGCCCGCCAGGCTCTCCGCGAGGTTGCTCTGCCCGTCGCCATCTTCGTCGCCGTCGGCGGCGAGATCCTCCGCATCGTAGCGCGCCTCCCACACGTCATCGAGCCGGTTGTTGTCGAGGTCGATGGGCGCGGCGGGCTCATCGAGCGCAAAGCCGAGTGGGCAGACGAGGGCGGTCGCGAGGCGGGCGAAGAACTTGGAGGCATTCATGGCAGTGGCGGGTGGGCGAGTCGGCTTCGCGGCGATCGGTGGAGATCGCCGGATGGAGCAGCCCCGCCAGAGCGCATGGAAACGGGAGCTTGCGCCTTGGTGAGACGCGCCGCCGGTTGCTAGGGTTACAAAATTTTCCTCTTTGCGGCCGCTGCTAAGTTATGGGAAGGATTCGCTTTTGGGCAGCGGGGACATTTGGAGATTGACCAAGTCTGCGCGATCTGCCTCAATGCGGGACGGCGACGCATTAGAGCTGGCGGCGCTATCGACCCCACCCCTTTTTCCCTCCATGCGCCCGTTGTTTTTTGTCGCCTGCCTCGCTGCGTCCATCGCTTCATGCTCCGATCCCGGCACCGCACCGGGCGGCGGATCGGGTTCCGCTAGCGCCAGTCCCGCCGCAGCACCGGCTGCGAAGAAGGTGCCGCATGTCTTGACGCAAACGGAGCGCGACAATCTGATGGATCTGGGCGATGCCTTCGCCAAAGCCGTCTCCGCTGGGGACAATGACGCGATGGGGAAGCTCTGGAACGTCGATGTGCTCTGGGATCGGATCGCCGATGGGATCGCGATTCCAAAGTCTGATCTCGCTAAGTCGGGCATCGAGTTTAAGAGCGGGATGAAAGCGAAGGGGGCTAGCCCGCTCGGGGACATCGCGGGCATGCCGTGTTCGTTCCGCATGATTCGAGAGGATGATCAGGAAGGTCCCTCCCTGCTCTTCCGCCTCCTGCCGGAGTCCGGTGGGGTGAATTATTTTGAATGCCAGATCGACGACCTGGCGGCGGATCACCCCAAGATCTGCGACGCTTTCGTTTTCCTGTCCGGCGAACTTCTGTCCAACACGGTGAAGCGGCTGCTCGCCCCGCTCCTTGCCCAAGAGAGCAAGACGCCGTTGCAGAAGCTGTTTAGCGAAAAAGATCCTCTGTCGGAGCACCAGGACGCGATCCTCAAGGCGATGGCGTCCTTGCGAAGCGGCGATCCCGAGGCCGCCTTGAATACGCTCGACGCGCTCCCTGCCTCCGTCCGGTCCAACAAGTTCGTTCTCATCTTTCGGTTCAACGCCGTCTCGCAGCTTTACGACACCAGCCAAGATCCTCCGCCTTTTGAAAAGGAATATCTCGCCGCCATCGGGGAGCTGAAGACCCACCTTTCCGGCGATCCGCGATCGCAGCTTCTCCTCATCGACTATCACCTATTGAACGGTGACTACGAAGCGTTTTACCAAAGCCTCGACAAGCTAGCCGAGGTCGTCGGAAACGACGGTTACGTCGAATACTTGCGGGCGACCGGACTCAGCCAAGAAGGGAAACATGAAGCGGCCCTCGCCTCCGGAAAAAGGGCGGTCGATTTCGAGCCTGAGAACGAAGCGATCCATCTTGGGATCGTGGATGTATTGGTCGGAGCGGGAAAATTTCAGGAGACCGCCGACCAACTGGTTTTTCTGCAGGAGGAATATGGCTATCAGTTCGACTTTGCCGGCATGGTAGAAATGGAGGCATTTCTCAACTCCGAGCCGGGGAGGGCTTGGCTCGATCGCCAGCAGGGCGATCAAACTGACCCGACGATCCCAGAGGGCGGACCCGCTTCCGAAGCAACCCCCCAGTAGGTCGCGCGCCGACCGGGGGCTGGAAAGCGATTGCATTCTGTGCGCGTAAAAATTATTGCCGGTAAGAAACTAAAAAACTCTTATGTGCCAGATCGCAGAGTCCTCCCGCCGCCCCATTTTGATTTCTGGACGGGTCATGCTGGTGCTGGCGGCGATGATCGCCGTCGCGCTTGGGATCCGCTCCGGGGAAAGCGGGATAGCCGGCTGCGGGGATGGCTGCCAAAGCGTCTTGGGCACCCGCTGGGCAGCGTGGTTCGGAATACCGGTCGGATTTCTCGGGGCCGCTAGCTATCTCGCCGTGTTGGTGCTCGGCTGGCGCGGGATCCGGAGCAACCGGCACGCGGTGGGCGCGGCGGCGGCGTCCGGTGTGGTCGTCGGCGCTGCGCTTTGGTTTGTGGCAGTGCAGGCGCTGGTGATCGGGGAATTTTGCCCATGGTGCTGCGGCGCGCATGCGCTGGCGGTCCTAGGCGTCGCCGCGCTGTGGTTTGGCGGGTGCCGCGCTTTGGCGGGATCGTGGTGGGCGCTCGCCGCTGGGGGAGCGATTGCCGCTTTGGCGCTTGCCGGAAATTCCGCGTTTGGGGATATCGGGTCAGGCGAGGGTGCCGACCAATTTTTCGTCCGTTCGCTCGATGGGGAATCGCCGCCGGGATCGGGCGCCGCCACCATCGCCGCCAGCACAGGGGCTGGCGGCGACGGGGATCTCCCAGCCGGCCGGGTCATGGTGGGAGATGTTGAGATCGCGATCGCTAGGTTTCCGACCATCGGGAAGGTGCCCTCCCGCCATTACATCTATGCGCTCTCGGACTTTACCTGCTCGCACTGCCGGCATCTGGGCGAGCGCCTCGAGGAACTGGCCGGCGGCTATGCGCCAGGGGATCTCGGGATCGTGCTGCTGCCGGTCTCCAGGTCCGACTTGAGCCGCCAGATCCACTCGGTTATGCAGGCGGTGTGGGACAGCGACCCCGCAGCTTACTTCGCGTTGCGGCGAAAGATCGACAGCGGCGAGATCGGGGCGCTCCCCGCAGCCGTGCGGACCGCTGCGGAATCGATCCTCGGGCGCGAGAAAATCGCCGAGCGCCTCGCTGCGGCGGCGGGGGAGGCGGCGGGTGACCCGCCCGAGCCGGACCAGTTGCTCGCGTTTTGCCAAAAGCGGACGGGGACCCGAAACGTGCCGCAGGTGATCATCGGCTCCCAGGCGCTCGTCGGCGTCGCCTCGGTGAAGACATTCGAGGATCTCATCTCCCGCGAACTAGGGGTCAGCCCGAGCAAGGCAGGGCGGCTGGCGCTCGCTAGCCCCGCGCCGATCCGCCTCGGCGAAATCGCGGGTGGCGGTGAGCAGCGCGCGCGGATCGATCTCGTCAACCAAGGCAGCGGGGAGGTCGCCCTCGCTTCTGCTGAGGTCCCCGCCCCCTCCCGGGTCGAACCGTGGGAACGCGGCGAAATCAGCCCGTCGAAGTCGGTCGCGGTCGAGGTGATCGCCGCCGTCCCGCCGGAGCCGGGACCTTTTTCAATTCCGGTCAAATTCGCAGATTCGAGAGGCAATTTGGTCAGGGCGATCATCGAGGGCACTAGCCATTCGCTCTTCATCGTCGATCCACCTCGCCTTGATTTAGGAACAATTCGTCCTGCGCAGGTTCCAGAGATGGCAAGATGCACGATCCGTGGCGCTTCACAGCCGGTCGTCGTCACGGAAGCCGCCTCCCCTCTGGTGGGGGCTGAGGTCTCGTTTAAGCCGGTTCCGGGTGATGCGGGCGCTTGGGAGCTGGCGGTAGCCTTCCACCAGCCGCTGCCCGAAGGCAAAATCCACAGCCAGCTTGCCCTCAAAATCCGGACCGAAAACGAAGGTCGCGGTCCGGTCGATTTCACGATTCCAGTGGTCGGTGAGGTCGCCCCACCCATCCGCGTCACGCCGACCGCCTTTTCGATCCCCCCATCCACCGATCTCACCATGCGGCAAGTGGTCCTGGAAGCACCCGGCAATCCGAACATCAACGCGTCGGCGATCAGCGTGGAGTTTCCGCCAGAGGTCCAAGGGACTGCCCAGGTTCATCCGCTTTCCAATGAGGGTGCTTTTCGGTTGATCCTCCAGCTCTCCCCGACTCAGCCTCTGCCTCGAGGCGGCGTTTCCATCACGGTAAAAACCGGGGTCCCAGAGTTTCCTGAAGCTAAGGTAACCGTCTTGGAATCAACGGATTAAAGGGGCGTGTCTTTGGGCGGGAATGGGGGGCGGTCCCGGATTTCGGTTCGCCTTGCGCTACCTCTGGGATGGCGGCTTCCGATGCGTGTTCGCTCCTGATCGCCTTCGGCTTCTTCCTTTCCCCCGCAACCCCGGCGTAGCTGCCGTTTCCCCCGGCAACTAGCGCCAGGGATCGCTCACGGATTCTTTGCCCCTGCCGCGGGAAGATTGTCGAGGCTGACTTCGATTCTTGAGAATGCACGCTCTCGCTGCGCATGTTCCCCTAACTATTTAACGAGCAATCGGTTGTGCATATTCGGTGCCTCGAATTGGGGGAGGGACTCACGACGTTCTTTGGAGGTGATCGCCAGGGGGCGGCGCTGCCTTAATGCCCTTGGCGTCAATTAGTTAAGCGATCCGTATTTCTTGGCGCAAAAGATTTTTTAAAAAAACAGATGAAAATATTTAAGTTTTGCATATTTCTCTTAGGACAAGAAAGTAATTACGGCTCACGAAATAGACCGAACAAAAAGAATTTGATATTTTATATAATCATTGTAAATTTCAAAAATTCCATTTTGCAGTTATGACTGCCCAGCTAAAAAAATATTTTTCATCCGCCCTCTTCCTAGGACTCCTGATTGCCGCGCCTGCGGCGATGGGGGCGATCAGCGGGACTGTGTTCAACGACGGGAACAACAACGGGGCGATGGACGCGACAGAGGTGGGGTATCCGCACCTGGCGGTGAGCGCCTTTGCGGCGGGATCGGGCACGCCAGCGGCAACGGCCGTGACGGATGCGGCAGGTCAGTATTCGCTCAGCGGGTTGACGCCTGGAGCTTCCTACCGGATCGAGTTTGCGCTGCCGCCCGGATTTTTTCCGGCGTACTTGGCGCAGGCTCGAATACTTCGATCCAATTTGCGGACGAGGGGGAGGCGGGGGTGGACTTTGGTCTCTACGTGCCGGGGACCTGCGGGACCGATCCAGACCCTCGGATCATCGGGACCTGCGGCTTGGTCTCTGGGTCTGGAGGAATCTCCACGGTTTCCTGGCTGTTCGCCTCGCAATCGTTCCCGCAGAGTCCTGCAAGCAACCAGAACTACAACGGGGTGAGCCATCCTCACTCCGATGATATTGCGTCCTCCCAAGTGGGGGTGCCATGGGCGATGGCGAGGATTCCGGAGACCCAACTGGTGGCGATCGCCCCGATGGCCTCCCCGCGGACCTCGATCTTCGGCAGCGGTGGCGCCAATGGGATTACCGCGCTTTACCTCGCGAACTATGCGGGGGCAGCCAAGGCGTTCGTGGACCAGAAACTCCTCGTCCAGATGGATACGCTAGGGATCGCCGGATTGACCTTTGATGCGCAGGCTCCGATCGGGGCGACCCAGCCCCGGTTTGGGGAATATGGCTATGGCGGTCTCGAAATCTCCCCCGATGGGAATTTCCTCTACGCGGCGAACCTCGGGAAGCGCAACCTTCTCAAAATCGACATCAGCGGCGTCGATTACGCCCAGCTCCCCACCACGGCGCCGACCGCCGCTGATGTCGTTGAGATTTCCCTGCCGGCGACCTACGCCGGATTCACCGATGGGGTGGAAGGCTACTTTCGCCCGACTGCCATGTCGGAATATGCCGGGGTGATCTACATCGGCGGAACCTTCGACGGCTCCCTGCTGGCTGACGACTCGGCCGTCCGGATCGTGGTCCTCGCCCTCGACCCGGCGGACGATTCGATCACCGAGGTCTTTTCCTATGATCCGACCGCGTTCACCCGGGGGAATTTCAGCTACAAAGGCGGGATCCACACCCGCTGGACGGCGGCGCCAGAGTCGGGGGGGGGATTCACCAATCCAGTGCCCCCGATGCAGCCGGTTGTGTCTGACCTGACCTTTGACGACTACGGGGCGCTCAACCTCGGGGTTACCGACCGCTCGGTCTATAACCTGAACTCAAGCAACCAGGTCGGGTATTCGATCGGCACTTGGCGGAACCCGGATGGCTCGTTCACCCTAGAGTCGGGAAACAGCCGCGGGCCGCTCGCCGGGGCAACCGTTGGGACCGGCACTAGTCCGTTTGACCGGGTGAGTCCCGATGGGCCTGGCGGTCAGTTCTTCTACGATCAATCGGAGGGGCACCCCTTCCTTTACAGCGGCGGACTCCTCAACATCCCCGGGACCGACACGGTTCTCGGCGGCTGGGCAGATGCGCTCGACCTCAACGCCTTCGGCGTCCGCTACAACAAGACCTCCGATGGCCAGATCAAAGGCGGCATCCACCTCGGTGGCGGAAAGCAGTTCGCCATCGTCGGCGTCGATGCCGTCTGCGAACTCGGTCCGATCGAGATCGGAAACCGGGTGTGGCAGGATCTGGACGACAACGGGGTGCAGGATGCCGGGGAGCCGGCCATCGCCGGCGTTACCGTCCAGTTGCTTGACGGGAGCGGCGCGGTGATTTCGTCGGTCGCCACCACGCCGGACGGGAACTACGTCTTTTCGTCGGACCCGGCGCGCGCGGATGCGCCGGGGGCGGACTATGGGATCGCGGGCTTCGCCCATGGCGGCACCTACACGGTGCGCATCCCCGATGCCCAAGGCGGCTCGCAGCAGGCGGCTCTCTCCGGTTTGTTCCTCATCCCCAAAAATGGCGGAGCAGACACCATCGACAGCGACGCCGACCTCTCGGGCGGCGATGCGGTGGTCGCCGTCGCCACGGGCATGGAAGGCGAAAACTCGCATGATTATGACTTTGGCTTCAGCGCCTCGCCGCCGCCCTGCGCCATCTCGGAGATCGTGGTGACCGCCGGCCCCTGCAACGACAACGGGACGCCGGGCAATGCGGGCGACGACTTCTATCTCGCCGCCGTGACCGTCGGCTTCGCCAGCCCCCCGGCGACCGGCAGCCTAGCGCTCACTGGCGACGCCTCCGCCAGCGTCCCGGTCGGGTCCCTGGACTCCGCCACCTCCCACACATTCAGCGGCGTCGTGCTCCCGGCGGACGGGGCCGCCAAGTCGATCACGGCAACCTTTTCAGCGGACCCGGCCTGCACCCTCACCAATCCGGCCATCGCGGCGGTCAACGCCTGCTCGAGCTGCGCCGCCGCCGCGGCGCTGCTCGCCAAGCCGTAGGCTTGGCGTCGCGATCCAGATAATCTGCAATTTTCAATTAGTTTCCCCAGAAATCTTTCTCTATGAGGTCCCCACGTAGTCTTTCTCCCAACGACCAAAAAAATGACGGGGCAGTCGCCTCGGTTCGCCTCCCCGGTGCCGGACGGTCGTATCCGGGCGCTGAATGCGCGCCCTTCTGGGCGGTGCCCGCCGCCTTTGCGGTCGTCGTCCTAGTTGTTTGGTTGTCGCTCTCACCCGCCTATGCCTATTTGGGGGGGTTCGAGGCAGACGATGGCTATGCGACCTCGGGTGAGGGGTTTACCGTGCCGAATCCCGGGGGGCAGAATGGGGGCTATAGCTGGGCGGTCGAGTGGTATAATTCCGGGGCATTTGGGGCGAATGCCGGGGGCGGAGCCTATGCTATTGGGCAGAACACCGGGCGGTGGACCTCCCCGATCGGCGGTTCTGATGATAATAGAGGCTATGCGACCAAGCACAAATACACATCGGTCAGCGCGTTCGACTGGCTTGGTGACGATGAGGGACACTTCTTGGGAGTAACGGGAGCTGGGGCCGGGACCGGGGTCACAGAATACGAATACACGTTCGATTCCTTCGACCTCTCCGGCGCGGATCCTACCACGCTGACCGAGGGGCATTTCACCTTCCGGATCTACTTCTGCCCTGGGTCGGCAGGCAGCGGGGTAGATGCAGCCACCGATAGCCCATATGGCCGGCTCAGTTTCTTGGATGAAGCAGGAAACACGGTGGCCCAGTTCGGGACTGGCCGGACCTGGTTTGCTGGGACTAGCGGGTTCACCGATCCGGCTATGGCGGTTTGGACCCGGACGGGTTCCGACCCCGCCATGACCCTCTCGGTCGGCAGCGGGCAGCGGGTTATTCGCGAACAAGGACGGCTGGTCGATCTGGCGGATCACTTTCCACCCTGTCATCGACCGGTCCGGATTCCGTGTCCGCCTGGCTGACCCCGCTGGGCAGGACGCCGCCTCAGGGGTGACTCAGTCTTTTAACCCTGAGATCCAGGTGCTAGATCATGAGCCGCTGATCGGTGGCATCAATGCGGGCACATCGCCAAAATGCGCGTGACGACGGAACCCGGCGGCAACAAATATTACTATGACGGGGCGAGTGCCAGCTTCTCGGATTGCATCATCGAGCCGGGGATGGCGGCGGCGACCTGCCACGCGACGACGCTGATCGCGGACCCGGCGGACCGCTATGTGCTGGCGGTGATGGACGTGCGGGAGCAGCCGGCCAATTTCTCTGGCGGGACTGGCCGGGCTACACCGGTTTGTGGACGCCGCCGACCTACCACCACCCGGACTGGACGCAGGAGAAGCTGGGCAACATCTTCGGGCTGACCATGGACTGCGACTGCAATTTGTATGTGACCGCCATCGCCCAGGCGCCAAACGGGGGCTTTAATGGGATCCCGGGGTTCGGGGCGCTCGGGGCTTCGACCCGGGCGCTCCGGAACTCGGCAGCTCTCGGTGGAGGCGGGCGGGGCGATCTACAAGATCGACGGAGTGACCGGAGCGCCCAGCCTTTTCGCCAAGTTGCCCCAACAGCTCAATCAAGTGTTTCACGACAACGGCGAGTATTTCTACGCCAACGGGTTGGGTCAGATCGGCTATGATGGGGTGCACGACCAGCTTTTCGTGAGCAACCGGGAGGACGGGACGATCTACCGGCTGTCGATGGCGGAGGCGACGCCTCCACCTTCGACCCGCTGGCACCGGACCCTGGGACCAACGCTCCGGCGACCGACGCGGAATTTGTCTGGGCGCTGGCGGTCAACGCCGACGGCTCGCGGCTCTACTACTCGATCAACAGCACTGACGTCCGCTCGGTGGGGCTAACGGCGGCGGGCGATTTCGCCGCCGGGACCGACCGGGCGGAGTTCACGGTGCCTTTCGCGCATGCGCGGGCGAAGATCGCGGACCTCGCCTTCAAGCAAGATGGCTCGCAACTGCTCGTCGCCCAGCGCAACCACGATACATCCGACGCCTTTGTGAAAGTGCATAACCACCGAGCATCAGCTACCTCTACGACTATGACTCAGGGTCTGGCAACTATGTGCTCAACCGGACGATCCAAGTTGGGGACGACCGCGAGGGCTACGGCGGGGCGGCATTCGCCCTGCTCAACACCGACCCGGCGACCGGAGCGGTGACCGGCAGGACGAGATGCTCTGGTTTTCCAGCGCCGATATCCTAGATGGGGTTAGCTTCGCATGGTCTGGAGGCAGTTCCCGCTAGTGAATTAGGAAATCTTGCCTCTGGGGATATCGCACAATCCGGAAGCAGGCCATCGCTTTATTCGGCATCGCGACCACATCTATGTGATCGACTATGCATGGGACGCCCTACCTCGACCTCAAAGGGGAGCGGCGGCGACATCGACATCCTCGGCGGCGGCTTGAGGCTTCTGCCCGGCGCCTCCCCCCGATCCCTCTCCCTGCCAACAACTGCGACGAGGCCAACCCGTTCCTCGCGGTGCCGTGCTACGTCTCGGGCGACCCGCTGGCGGCGGGGGCGGACATGGCGGATGACCATGTGTTAGTCGTGTTCCCCTACGCGGCGACCGGCGATGTGAATGCCGGGGGGACCGCGCTGCACCGCTTTGCCAACGCCGGGCAGATCGGCTCGACCTGGGGGCTTGCGTCCCATGCGGCGACCGGGCGGATCTTCTCGGCGGCGGTGCTCAAGCGGCACGTCGGTCTTGGTCCCAACGGGCTCGGTGCCATCTATGTCAGCGACCTGAGTACGGGCGACGCGGCGACCACGCCGATGGCGACGGCCAAGCTGGTCGATTTCGTCGCCGACCTCGGGATCGACGTCGGGCACGCGGCGGTCGGCGGCGGGCTGGACCTGAGCGACGCGGCGGCCTCGAACGCCGCCTGCGGCTTCGCCAACGAAAAGCGCGACCCGTCGCTCGATGCGGATGTGTTCGACGACATCGGGGAGGTCGGGTTCAGGGACCTAGACATCAACGAGGCGGGGACCCACCTGTATGTGGTCAACTCCTTACGACAAGACGATCTACCGGGTCGACCTGGTACCAACCCGACGGTACCCGGCGTCCTACCCGATCCCCGCCGCCGGCGGCGCGCCGGGCACGACCGCCCGCCCGTGGGGCATCGAGATCGCGGCGGGCAAGCTCTACGCCGGCGTGGTTTACACCGAGGAAAACCCGGCGACCTTCGCCTTGGAGAACACCGCGACGATGTCGGCGGAGGTCTATCAGCTCGATCTCGCCACCGGCGCTTGGGCGGCGGCACCCGTGCTGAGCATGGGGCTGGACTACCCAAAGGGGACGGTTTACAATAACGATCCCGGCGAGTGGCACCCGTGGCAGGACGACATCACCCAGTTCCAGCCGGTCGATTCTGCGGCGGAACCCTCGCACCCGCAGCCGGTCCTCTCGGACATGGTCATGGATATGGAGGGGTCGCTCCACCTCGCCTTCATGGACCGGGCGGGACACCAGCTCGGGCACCGCAACGCGGACCCCAACTCCGGGATCGCCGACCGGGTGCTCACCGGCCGCACGGCGGGCGACATCCTGCGGACCGCCAATGTCGGCGGTCTCCTCGAACTCGAAGACAACGCGGCCGCCGGAGCCTACACCTCGGCGGGAACCGGGAACACCTCGAAGAAGGGGCCCGGCGGCCCGAATACGAACCAGGGACCGGGCGGCGGCGAATTTTACTTTTCCGACCACTACCTGACGACCCATTCGGAGATCAGCTCCGGAGGCATCGCCATGATCCGAAACAGCGGCGAGGTCGTCCTCAGCGTGATGGACCCGATCGACGTAAACGCCGGCGGCATCGAGACCTACGCGACCGCCGACGGATCGCTCAACCGCGAATACCAGCTCTACCAGGACGGCTGGGTCGATTCCGGGACCTTCGGCAAAGCCAACGGGATCGGCGATGTGGAGCTGGTTTGTGCGGTCGCGGCACCCGCTACCTATTCGCTCGGCAACCGCGTTTGGGTCGAGGCGGACAACGATGGCGTCTTCGAGTTTGCCAACGGCGAGCTGCCGCTCGACGGCGTCACGGTCAACCTCTACAGCGACGATGGGGATGGCGTTTTGACTGCGGCGGACGGCGCGCCCATCGCCTCGCAGGTCACCTATTCTGGCGGTTTCTACCGGTTCGGTGGCCTGGCGGCTGGCGACTATATCGTGGAGGTCGATCCCGCCAACTTCTCCAGCGGAATGCTGAAGGACTTCGCCACCGTGACTGGAAATGATGTGGGCGGCGAGGCTCCGGACCCGGATGATGATGTGGATAGCGATGACAACGGCTACGCGGTGGCAGGGTTCGGCGTCGCCTCGAAGGCGGTCACCCTCGGCGGCAGCGAGCCGGTGTCGCCCGCTGACGAGGATGGCGCGGATGGCAACACGACGGTGGACTTCGGGTTCTACTGCCCGGCCGGGGTAGGCTATGAGGCGCTCGTCTCAAACTTCGGAGACTCCACGGTGAGCAGCTATGATACGGCGGGGAACTCGACCGGCCCGAAGGTGTCGGGCGGCGCGGGGAGCCTGACGGGAGCCTACGGCATGGTCTTTGCTCCGGGGCGAGAGCTGCTGGTGGTCTCCTCGACCAACCACAAGGTGCTCCGGTTCAATGCCGACACGGGAGCCTTCCTCGGCGAGCTGATCTCGGGCCCGCCGGCCGGTGCTTCGGTCGCCGATCCGCGGGGGATCACCTTCGGTCCCGATGGGAAGATCTATGTGACCTGGCAGGGCGGGAACAAGATCACCCGGCATGAGCCGGACGGGACCTTCCTCAACATCTTCGTGGACAATGGTGCAGCGGGTCTCGAGGGCGGGATCTCCGGCATCGCGTTTGGCCCGGACGGCAACCTCTACGCCTCCAACTACTTCGCCAGCCAGGTGCGGCGCTACGACGGCCAGACCGGCGCGCTCATCGATTCGGTCGCCGTTCCCAGCAGCCCCCGCGACATCTACTGGGGCCCGGATGGGGCGCTCTACGTCACCTCCGAGACCGACAAGATCACGCGGGTGACGGCAGGCACCCCGATGGTGGCCGCCCAATACGCGGACGGCAACGATTTCACCTACTACACTTCGATCGCCCTCGGTCCCGACGGGAACTACTACGCGGTCAACGTGAGCCTCGGCGTCCAGCAGGTGAACACCGGCGGAGCCTTCGCCAACTGGTCGGCTCCCGGCACCTACAACTCGCCGAAGTATATCCTGTGGCTCCCGGTCTGTGCGACGGTCCCCCCTCCTTGCCCCAACCCGGCACTATGGGCGGTGAATGAGGACAACGGGCACCTCTTTTCGGTGACGGACTGGTCGTCCACCGCGCAGGTGAATGCGACGGTCCATGATTGGGGGCGAATAGAATGGACTGATGATGGAGGGGCGACTTCTACGCCGATCCCTAACGGCGGCGGTTCAGAAGTGGAATCGGCGGCTATCGACTTCTCGACGAACGAATACTATTTCTCGGTCAACAGGGATCTCGGACCATACGACGCGCCCATCCTGCTAAAAATCGATTTGGATTTAATTTCAGGGGGAGGCCCGCCGGTGGCTGAAATAATCGGGCAGATCTCAGCGGGTGAAGATATCGAATCTTTGGCGATGAATCCGATGACGGGCGAGCTTTTTGGTGGGTCGAAGTCGAGCGGAAGGCTCTATAAATTGAATCCCTCCGACGCGAGCATCCAGCCCGGCTACCCCGTCCAAATGTCGGCGCCGGGCGGTGGGGCTTTGGACGATGCGGAATCACTCACGTTTGATTTCTCTGGAAATCTTTACGTGTCGGAGACCGATGCGAAAGCGGTCTATCGGATCAATGCGGTCACTGGCGCGGGAATTTCGACCTACGATGACAACACCGCTCCCCTCGGGCTGGATGGGTTGACCTGGGATTTCTCCACCAATCGACTCATCGGGTTCGAGGATGATTCTATCGCGAACTCCGAGAGCTTCCTCTATGAGATTACCGAAGGAAGTGGCGGGAACGTATTCATCGCGAATACTTTTGATGCTGGGCTGGTAGATATCGAGGGGCTGGAGCTGGGCTGCCCCCCTAGCGCGGCCCCCGCCTGCGAGATCACGGCTGTTACCGTCAGCCCCGGTCCGTGCAACGACAACGGGACGCCTGCCAACGGCGCCGATGATTTTTATGTCGCCTCGGTCACCGTAACGTTCAGCAGCGCCCCGGCGGCGGGCAACCTAACGCTCACTGGTGATGCCTCCGCCAGCGTGGCGGTCGGGTCGCTAGACTCCGCCACCTCTCACACGTTCAGCGGCATCGTCCTGCCGGCCGATGGCCTGGCAAAATCGATCACCGCGACATTCTCGGCGGACGCGGCGTGCACGTTCGCCAATCCGGCGATCGCCCCTGTCAACTCCTGCGCAAGCTGCGCCGCCCAGGCACCGCTGCTGGCCAAGCCGTAGATCGC
>JAWLBD010000070.1:0-27555 GCA_041395145.1 Verrucomicrobiales bacterium
CCCTCGGCGCGGACAGCAGTCAGCGCGGCGGAAGCGGCGTCGGACGTCCGGAAGCATAGGATGGGTCTAATCATGGGTCTGGTGGTTCAGAAGGCGCGCGCCGACAGCGGGACATGGCGTCCGCTCAGCCGATCCGCACCCTTGCAAAAGATACGGCTGGGCGGCGGCATCGGATCAGGAGCCGCAGATTGGCTGGCGTTCCCAGCGGCTCAGTTCGCCAGCGCCTCGACCGCCTTCCTGACCGCGAGGACCGCTTGGGCGACTGCCTCGGCGTCGATCGGGGCGGGCGCTTCTTCGCTGCGGCTGCCGGCGGTGATCTCGGCGGCGGGAAAGCCGGCTTCGGCGAATCGGGCGGCGTTGGGCGGCGCGCTGGTGCCGCTGCCGCCGCTGCCGCCGCCGCTGGTGGCGAGCGTGCCGCCGGTCGCCTTGGCGAGTTGGGCGGCGAGCGCCTGCGATCCTGCTCCGTCCGCCGGGGCGACGGCGAGCTTCGGCGTTTCTTCGCTTTGGGAAAAGGCGAGCGACTTGAGGAAGATCGCGGCGGTGATGCGCTGGCTTTCGCGATTGGCGCGGCGGGCGTAGAAGCGGGCGGCGGCGACCTCGGTGCCCGCATAGGGATCGGCTCCGTTGGGGAAGGCGACGAAGCGCACCGTCTTGGCCTGCGGCAATCCGGTCATCGAGCGGGCGAGAGCGAGCAGGGCGGCGATGCCCGAGGCGTTGTCGGCGGCTCCCGGGTCGCCGGGCGGCGAATCATAGTGCGCGGCGACGATTACGATTTCGTCCGGATCGATGACGCCGGGCAGGTCCGCCTCAAAGATCGCGCATTCGCCGGCTCCGGGCACCTCGTAGGTGACCTTGTTTGGCGAGTAGCCCATGTTGAGCGGGCTGAGCGAGGATTCGAGATAGCTGGCGGCGGCGCGCAGCTTGGCGGGCTGGTCGATATTTCGCGGGCCGATTTCTTCGCTCAAGATGCGGATCGTGGCCGCGATGTCTGCGGCGGCGGGATCGCGGCGGAGCGAATCGGCGAGGTGCGGCGGCACCGGCGGATCGGCATCGTCTTTGTGCAGATGATGCCAGATCATGCTGCCCGCGCCGGTGAGGAGCAACCCGAGCGGCAAGCCGAGCAGGAAGATGCGGACGAGGAGCCGCTGGCGATGGGCGCTGGAGGTGGGTTCGGGCACGGGGGGATTTTTTGGGGGAAGGAATTCTGGATGGCAGACGCCAGCCATACTTACGATCTAGCCTGGTCACTAGCCCCAAAAATCACCGGCGTTCACTTTGCCAAAGCCGCGCCATGGACCGCGACGCCGTGGGCGTCTGCGCCGCTGTGGTCGGGGTGGAAATCGCCGAGCGTGTCGTCGAAGTGGAAGAGCAGGACGGTGTCGGCGTCAGGTTCGTGGCGCTTGGCGGGATCGAAATCGCCGGTGTAGCGCGCGGATTTGCTGAGGCGGAATTCGTTGATCGCACCGGGGAACGAGCGGGTCGGTTCGCCTGCGCCGTCCGGGTCAGCCCCGATGAAGAGCGGCAATCCATTCGTCCGGCGCGGTCCGCTCGCCTCGCGGGAGTTTAAGGAGCTTCCCGTCCCGGTAGAGGCGCACTTCTTTGCCGTCGGGCTTACCACGTGGGTCCGATGTATTTACGGGCAGCGGCTGGTCGCCGGCCCCTGGTAGGCGCCGCCCACGAAAACCTCGAACCGCGCTTTGCCGTCGTCGCAAAAAATCGCGAACTCGCTCTGCTCGGTCTTCGCCGCCACCGCGCTCGTCTTCGCCGCGCGGTCCGACTTGACCCACGCCTCCACCGTGATCGGCGAATCGGCGGGCAGCGCGAACTTCGACGAATCGACCCGCACGGCGCTGCGGTCTTTGGGCAAAGCGAGGTGGCGGTCCGGCTTCTCGGCGCTGAAGAAATCGCCGGGCACCGCCGCGCAGCGAGATCGGCAGGTCGAGACCCTGCGCTTAAGAAGCGCAACCGTTGCCGCCGTCGAGAAAATCGATCAGCGCCGCGCGGCGGGGCGGACCCGAGCGCGAAGCCGGTGTCCATCTTGGCGTAGGCGATCTCTGCCAGCGCGCTCTGGCCGGGCGCGACGGTGACGTGGCGGTGGTCGGGCAGAAAACGCCAGCCCGCCGCCGGATCGGGGCGCAGCGTCACTTCGATCGGCCAGCTTTCGGATGGGTTTTCGATCCGCGCGGTCAGGAACCCGGCTCCCGCGCCGTCCGCCGCTAGCTCGAGCGGCCCGCTTTCGATGCGCACCGGCAGCGAGCGCAGCCGGTCGATCTCCATCTGGCGCGGCAGCGTGTAGTCCTTCGGATCGATGGCGGCCCCGACCGGCAGCACGGTCATCGAGATGCCGGAATCGCGCACCGAGACGACGTTGAGGTGGTGGACGTAGCCGATGTCCGGGAAGTCGCCGGGCATCGACCCGCCGGTGGTGGCCAGGGCGAAGTATTCGATGCCGTCTTGCACGCCGCCGTAGTGCAGGCGGTGGATGTGCCCGGCGAAGACCGCGGTCACGTTGCCGGCCTCGACCAGCAGCGTGTGGACCTCTGGCCAGTTCGTGCCGCGGTATTGCGGCATCCAGCGCGGGTGGTGGAGGAAGACGAAGACCTGTTCCAGCCCCTTCATCTCCGCCAGCGCGCCGCGCAGAAACCCGAGTTGTTCCTCGCTCATCTGCGTGCCGTGCGGCTCGGAAAACGTCTTCGCTTTGCCCGCCGATCCCTCGTCGGTGTAGAGCGCGAGAAAGCCGCAGTTCTTGTGCGCGAACCAATACCAGAGCGGACCGAAGTGCTTCTCGTATTCCGGCTCATGCTCCTTCTCCGGGCGCTCGCCCTTGCCGCGCCAATAGACGTCGTGGTTGCCCGCCACCGGGAACCACGGCATCCGCAGTTCGCCCATCGTGGCGCGGAATTCCTCCATCTGCTCCAGCCACTGCGGCGTCTCGTTGTAGCCGTTGACCAGATCGCCGACCGTCATGACGAGATCCGGGTCGAGCAGGTTCGTATCGACCACCGCATCGGCCAGCACCTTGATCCCCTCTGCCGGCCCGCCGGTCCGGTCGCCGTAGATCACAAAGTGGAAGACATCGTCGCCCTTCGGCAGCGGCAGCGCCCGCGCCTCCGCCCGCGTCGTGTGGACGCCCGGGGGCGCGTCGTCGGCCAGCGCGATTTTGCCCGATGAGGCGAGGCACAGGGCGGCGAGCAGGGTAGGGGAGAGAAGGCGGGGCGCAGCAGTCATGACCGATGAGTGGACCGCATCCGGCGGTTCGGGCAAGGCGGAAGCGCCGATGCCACGGCGGCGGCGGTCCGGGAATTCGATTGCGGATCGCCGGGGCGTTGATTTGAATAACGGAAATTCGGAACTCGTCCCACCATCATGCGCCCTCACCCCATTCTCCTCGCCGCTGCGGCGCTCGTTACCTTCGCCTCAAATTCGCTCTCCGATGAGCCGAAACCCGGCGGTGACCAGTTTGTCCAGTTCGATCTCTACGCGGTTCCCGAAGCGGAGGCGGCGCGGCTTTGGAACGATCCGGCGTTTTTCACCAACGGCTCCGAGGCGCGGAAGTGGGCGGAGTCGCTGGCGGATGCCGCAGGGCGAAACGATTCGACCGCGCGCTGCTCCGCGTGCCGATCAGCCAGCGCGACCAGAACGCGCGGGATGACGGCGATCCATTCGCCCTGCCCGAGCTTGGCTGTTGCGGGCGGGGCGGTCGGCGGCGATGACCGAAAAAATCTATCCGGTGGAGTTTGAGCCGGACCCGGCGGGCGGCTTGCCGGTGCCGTCGGCGTTCGAGACGCGGGAACTCGGCACGGCCTTCTCCGCCGAGGTTTGGCAATCCGATGGCGGTCACTTTTTAGGGTTCGAGATCGAGAACACCGAATATCTGGGCGAGGCGGTATTGATGTCCAAGACGGTCGATGGCAAGCGGCAGCCGTCGATCACGCAGCCGAGGTTTTTCGCGATGCGCTTGAAGGGCGCGGCGCGCATCCACCAGGGCGGCTCCGCCTTCCTCGGAATGCTCACGCCTTCCGCCGAATCGAAAGCTGTCGGCAAAGATATGCGGCTGCTCGCCTTCGCCACCGTGCGCGATGCTGAAGCTAAAGGCGAGCGCGGTGACGCGGGCGATGCTGGTGCCGCGTCCGCGATCTGCGTGATCAAAGTGGCGGAGATTCCGGCGGCGGCGTTGCCCGATATCGCGGGCGGGATCGATGTCTTTGTGGCGGCCACCGAGGCGGCGGTGGCAAAGCATGGCGGCAAGTGGACCGGGATCTCGGCGGTCGCGGCGGCGGGGCAGTCCGCCGCTTCGGTCTCCGTCGAAGAATTTCCCTTCTGGGATGACTTTCCGCATCAGGTCAGCGCGACCGATCCGGCACCGGACAAGCCGCATCTCGATCTCGCCGGCGAGATCATGACCCTCGCGCCGCCGACGCGCTTCACGCTTAATCTGCCAGACAAGCCGGGCGATTCCGCCAGAGCCGAGCTATTGATCCAAAAGATTGCCGGATGGCATTCGCGCCGCGCCGCCGATCCCGACGCTAAGGATCCGATCTCGGCGTTCCAGAAGGTCGAGGGAGCCTTGCTGCCGTCGAAGGCGGGTCGGTGGCAACCCATCGGCACCGCGCCGGTCAATTCCGCCGAGGGCGAAAGGCGGGTGCTGGTCGTGATGGCGTATTGCGCCGGGCGATAGGCTTTTCTCGGCTAGTGACTCCGCTCCGGCCACCGATGTGTTTGCTTGAGATTCTTAAAAGGCTCTGAGTAAATGCAGGGGCTTGCCGCTCACTTGCGCTGCCACTGATCCTTCGGGTCGAGCACCGCTTTGGCACCGTCGCCGTCCAGCCACGTTTTCGCCGCCTCGTCGCCGCGTAGGTAGGCTTCCCAGAAGGCGGTGGTCAGGGCGATGATCGCCTGGTGGTGGTTTGGGTTGCGGTGCTTGGTGCCGACCAGCGTGCGGTCGGAGAATGCCATGTGCTCGGCTCCGTCGAGGACGAGTTCGTATTTGCCGCCGTCGGGCAGGTGCGGGAAAACCTCGCGGCGCTTCTCCGGCGTCGTGTTGCCGATCGGCGAGTCGTCCTTGGTCCCGGTCATCAGCAGCCACGGGATCTTGACCGAGCCGAACACTGCGATGCTCTGTTACGGCTACGGCTGGGCGAAAACGCGACTGCCGCGTCGATCCGGTCGTCGGTCAGCGCTCGCCCGCGCAGCGGAAAGCTTTGCCCGCTGACCGCCTGCGTGGTGACCGCGCCAAACGAATGCCCGCTCATCCCGACGCGCTCCATATCGAGCCTGCCTTTCAGCAGGTGTTTGTCCTCGCCGTTCCATTTGGCGAGCTGGTCGAGCACCGCTTTGACATCGGCGGCGCGATCCATGAAGCTTTCGAGGTTGGCCGCCTTTTGCAGCGCGCCGAACCGCTTGGCGGCGGGCGCGTCCTTCCACACGGCGGCGTCGCTGCCCGCGTGCTGCATGGCGGCGACGGCGAACCCGCGCTTCGCCCAGTGCTCGGCGACGTAGGCGTTGTTCTCCCGCGACCCGCCCAGCCCGTGGCTAAACAAGATCAGCGCATGCTTTCCGCCGCTCTCCGGCAGATAGATGCGGATCGGGATCGCCCGGTCGCGGCCGGTGTCCTCGACCTCCGCGTCAGAGACCGCAACCTTCGCTTCCTTCACGGTCGCGAGCGGATCGTAGTCGGCGGCGGCGGTGAAGCCTGCCGAGCCGAGGCAGGCGAAAAGCAGGAGCAAGGGGAGCGTCGTCTTCATGTCCATGGAACGGCTGAGCGCCGGGCAGGTTGCTCCGATTGTTCGAGGCGAGCCGGGGCGAGCGGCGGAGCGGCGAGGTAGAGGCGGCGCTCCTGTCGCCTTGGGAATTGCGCGGCGGAATCTCACTGGCGCTGATTGTTTCGGGCGAGGGCGTTGCCTTAGATGCAAAGCGGAAGGAGAGCCTTCTCTAAGCTGCGCGGCGGCGCTGGCGCGGTTGGGTTGAAGGCGGTCTCGCTTGCATTTCTGCGCTGCTGCCGAGATTGCCCGATGCGACCGTTTTGCCCCCGATCCCTCGCCGCCGTTGCCTTTGCCCTCGCCGCAAGCCATGCCAGCTCGGCGATCGTGATCAACGAGGTCCACTATGCGCCTAGCCCGAAGACGGCGCCGCTCGAGTATATCGAGTTGTTCAACGCCGGGGCGGAGCCGGTCGATCTGTCCGGCTGGACGCTGGAGGATCTGGTCTTTCCCGATGGCACCGTGCTGGAGCCGGGCGGCTATCTGCTGGCGGCGGAAGATCCGGCGGCGATCGAATCGGCATTTTTTCCGCCGCAGTCGGACGGCGGGGTGGTTTACGATTACGCGCTGGTGCCGAATGCCTCGGCGTTTCCCGGCACGCAACTCGGCGGGCAGGACGGCTGGGTGCAGGTCAACGGCGGCACGAATGTGACCGCCCGCAACGACCTGAATGCGGTGCCCGGCTTCAACGGCAACAACGCCTACAACTCCGGGGCAGGCACGGCGGTGACCCGGAAGAATGACGCGGCGTTTTCCTACGCGATCCCCGCCAGCGCCACCTCGCTCACGCTTTCGCTCGCCGGGCGGATCAATTCGAGCGCGACCGCCGCGCTGGGTCCCGCGATCGACGCGAACGGCAATGGGACGATCAGCTCCAGCGACTCGGTCGGCGAATACGGGTTCGAGTTTGGATACGTTAACAACACCTGGTTTATCCGGCAGGCGGCGCAGGGCGCGTTGACGCAGACCGGCAATCTCGGGATCACCGGCAGCGGCCGCGCCTGGTATATGGAATTGCGGGTCGATCTGGCAGCGAATGATGGCGACGGCTCCGGCAGCCTCTTTGTCCGCCCGCTTGGCGATACCTCAAACCAGCCGCTCGACGAGCCGCTTGCCGCGGTGCCCGGCCTGCAGGACATCAACCTCGGCATCAAGCGGATGGCGGACGCCGATCCCGCCTCGTGGGACGGCATCCTGACCCGCGTCGGCGCCGGAAATATCGACGACCTCGCGCTCTCGTGGTCGGGCGGCAGCGGCGGCGGCGGATCGGGCGCGCCGCCGATGATTGCGTTGCCGGGCGGGCTGGAAAATGCCGGCGAGCGGATCGTCCTGCGCGATGCGGCCGGCGCGGTGCAAGACGAAGTCGATTACCGCTCCGAGTTCCCGTGGCCGGTCGGGGCGGATGGCGGCGGCGCGTCGATGCAGCTCATCAATCCGGCGCTCGACAATGACCTGGGCGGAAGCTGGCGTTCGGCGCCGCCGACGCCGGGCGCGGTGAATGCGGTCTTTGCCGCCAACGCGCCGCCGCAGGTCCGGCAGGTCGCGCATTCGCCGGCGGTTCCGGCTTCGGGCGAAGACATCGTCGTCACGGCGAAGGCGACCGATCCCGATGGCGTGGGTGCCTTGACCTTGCTCTACCAAATCGTCGCGCCGGGCGATTACGTCCCCGCAACGTTCCCGCTGACTTACGCGCAATTGACCGGCAACCCGAATGCCACGCGCCCGGTCAATCCCGCGTTCGAAGACCCCGCGAACTGGACGCCGATCGCGATGCGCGACGACGGGCTGGATGGCGATGCCGCGGCGGGCGACGATGTTTTCACGGCGACCATCCCCGGGCAGGCGCATCGCACGCTGGTCCGCTATCGCATCGCGGCGGAGGACGCGGTCGGCGCTTCGGCGCGCGTGCCCTACGCCGACGATCCGTCGCTCAACTTCGCGTGCTTCGTCTTCGACGGCGTGCCGGCGTGGACCGCCGCCGATGCCTCGGTGCATCCGGAGGGTGCGGGGCACACCTATCCGGCAGAGGTGATGGACGCGCTGCCGGTCCACGCCCTGATCACGCGGGCCGCCGACCTGCGCGCCTGCAACGCCTACAGCGCGCTGGGCGATGGCGGCCAGCAGATCCCGAAGGCGAACGATGCCGCGCGTTCGGTTTACAATTGGGAGGGCGCGTTTTTCTACGACGGCGTGGTTTACGATCATATCGGCTATCGGCTCCGGCAGGCCAACGACCGCTACGCCGGGGACGGCAAGCGCTCGATGAAATTCCGGTTCAACGACGGGCATCGATTTCAGGCGCGCGACCACGAGGGCAAGAAGGTCGGCGAAAAATGGGAGTCGCTGAATACCGGCAAGATGTCGCGCTTTGGCGGGGCGAATGTCTATGGACTGCGCGAGGTCGTGAACTCGCAGCTCTGGCGGCTCTTCGGCGTCGAGGTGCCGCATTACTACCACGGCCACTTCCGGGTGATCGACGGCGCGGACGAAGCCCCGGCGGGCGCGGACGGCCAATACCTCGGCGACTTCTGGGGGCTGGCGATGTTTTACGAGGACTTCGAGGGCAGCTTCCTCGGCAACCGCGATCTGCCGCGCGGCAATGTTTACAAATGGAAGGATGGGATCACCAATGCGATCGCGCTCCGCCGGTTTCAGGCGCGCGACGCGGTGACCGACGGATCGGATTTCAACACGATCTACACCCAGCTCCGACCCGAGCGCGATGACGCGTGGCTGCGCGCGCACGTCGATTGGGACCAGTGGTATCGCTACCACGGCGTGTGCGAGGCGGTGCGCCACTACGACTTCGGCGTCACCTCGTCGCACCTGAAGAACCGCGGCTGGTATTTCATGCCGTCGGGCGGGGACGTCTTGTTGCGCCACATCCCGCACGACCATGACGCGACCTGGTATCGCGGCTACCACGACGGCCTGAGCGTCGGCATCGGCGTCGATTTCGCCATGCAGGCGATCTACGGATACAACGGCGCGACCGAGAAGGCGGCGTTCACCCGGGAATACCGCAACGTCTTGCGCGAGCTGCGCGACCTGCTCTGGCAGGAGGAATCGGTGCACGCCATGATCGACCGCGCCGCCGCGCGCATCGCCGAGTTTTCGCTCGCCGACCGCGACCGCTGGCTGGGCGGTCCGGCGGCGGCAGGCGCCGAATCCGCGATGGCTCCGCTCGAAAATACCGTCGCCGAGATGAAGGCGTTCGCCTTTGTCGCCGACACGGTGGATGGCGCCACGCTCGCCGGCGGGCGCGGCGCCTACCTGGATCTGATCGCGGACGATCCCGGCATCCCCGGCACGCCGACGCTGACCTACACCGGGCTGCCCGGCTTCCCGGCCAATGGCATCGCCGCCGAAGCCTCGGTTTTTTCGCCGGGGTTCGACGCCGCCGCCGCCATCGAGTGGCGGCTCGCTGAGATCACCGACCCGACCGCGCCGGCTTACGATCCGGATGCCGAGCCGCATTACGAAATCACTGCCACGTGGGGGGCGACGGAGGCCGCGCCCTTCGCGGGCGGCGTTACGGTTCCGGCGCTCGCGGTGCGCCCCGGGCACACCTATCGGCTGCGCGCCCGGCACGTCGATGTGGCGGGTCGGGTCAGCCACTGGTCGGAGCCGATCCCATTCACCGCCACCGCGCCGGATGCCGGCCCCTATCAGGCGGCGCTCGCTATCAGCGAATTCCTCTATCACCCGGCTCCCGCCACCCCGGGCGAAATCGCCGCCGGTTTCGGCACCGATGATTTCGAGTGGGTCGAGGTGCAAAACATTTCGGGCGATCCGGTCGACCTGACCGACGTGCGCTTCACCAAGGGCGTGGACTTTGACTTCCCCGCCGGCTGGACGATCCCGGCGGGCGGCTACGCGCTCGTCGTCAAAAACCTCGACGCCTTCCGCTTCCGCTACGGCAATGCCCACGACGCGATCATCGCGGGCGACTACGGCGGCGACAATCTCAACAACGGCGGCGAACTTCTCAAGCTAAGCCTCGGCGCGGGCACGCCGATCCGGGAGTTTACCTACGGCAACGACGCGCCGTGGCCGATCGATGACAATGCCGGCGCGAGCCTCGTCCTCATCGCCCCGCACTCGGACCCCGATCACGGCGATCCCGCGAACTGGCGGCACAGCATCGCCGTCGGCGGCACGCCGGGCGGCAGCGATGCCCTACGCTTCACCGGCGAGGCGACTGCTGACGCCGACGGCAATGGCCGCCCCGATTTGCTCGATTACGCGATGGGGCCGTCCGCGGCGGTTTCCGTCCGGCAATAGCCCGATGGCCCGGTGCTGACGATCCCCAAAGTGACCAATGCGGACGACGCCGCGATCGGCGCGCAAGCCTCCGGCGATCTCGCCACCTGGATCGACGCCGAATTGATCGACGCCGCGCCGGACGCCCTGACCTACCGGCTCCCGCCGGAGTTGGCCGGCGAAGCCGAGGCATTCTTCCGGGCGCTCGCCCGCCTTCGTTGAGCGAGCAGGGTGGGGGCGGGGCAGCGCCCTGCCGTTGTTTGCCGCGCTTTGCCGAATCGACGCGGCCACGGGTGCCGGCTTGGAGAGCCGCCTTTGGGTTCCGATGGGGCGCGGCACCGCCTCCGCCATCCGCCTGCGATATTCGCTTCCCAAACCCTAGGATACCGCCTTAAACATAGCGCATGCGCTACGCGGTTATCTCCGACATCCACGCCAACCGGCAGGCCCTCGATGCTGTCCTTGCAGACATCGAGGCGCATGGCGTCGATTGCTTGCTCTGCCTGGGCGATGTGGTCGGCTACGGCCCGGCTCCGGAGGAGGTGCTCAATGCGGTGCGGGAGCGGACGCCGAATATCGTGGTGGGCAACCACGATGCGGCGGCCTGCGGGCGGCTGGACCCGAAGTTTTTCAACGACAACGCGAAGGCGGTGATCGACTGGACGGCGGCGCAGCTCAGCGAGGGGTCGCTCGCATACCTGCGCGAGCTGCCGGCGATCCTGACCGGCGGCGACGGCATCCTGGCCGCCCATGCGGAGGTGGCGCAGCCGGAGCGGTTCGACTACATCGACCAGCCGGAGGAGGCGCGCCCGAGCTTCAAGGCGTGCAAGGACCGGATCATCTTGGTCGGGCACACGCACCGGCCAGGGATCTTTGCGCTGGGCAAGGATGGCAAGATCGCGTCGATGGGAGCCTCCGATGTGCCGCTGGAGAAAGGCGTGCGCTATCTGATCAATCCGGGGTCGGTCGGCGATCCGCGCTCGCGCGATTTCCGCGCGTGTTATTGCCTGATCGATACGGAGGAGAACAAGGTCCGCTTCCGCCGCGTCGGCTTTGACATGGAGGCGTATCGGCAGGAGGCGGGGGAGCGCGGCTTGCCGGTGAAGCCATTTTTTGTCCGCTGCCTGGAGGATGAGGCGGCGATGGCGGATGCCACGGCGGGGAATGCGATGCGCGGTCCGGTCCTGATGACGGCGGGCAGCGTCGCGCCGCCCAAGCACCTGATCCTGCCCGCGCCGGTCGCCCGCCCGATGACGCCGCCGCCGGAGTTCGGCGGGCCGCCGCCGCCCCCGCCGCGCAACCCGACCCGCCACCTTCCCGGTCCAGGTGCCCCTGCCGCCGCCGCCGGCCATGGGCAACCGCCGGGCACGGCGACGCGGCACCTGCGCCCCGGCGGCGATCGGGCAGCGCGTCGCCCAGCAGCGGTCCCATGCGGCGGCGGGCGCGAGTTCGTCGAAAGCGACGATCATCATCGGGGTCACGCTGATCGCCCTGATCGCCGGCTTTCTGGTCTGGCTGCTGGCATTTGGCGGCAAAGATTGGCTGCAAGCCGTGATCAATCAGGCTTAAGGTGGGCGGCACCGCATGAACGCCCCTACTTCGATCCCCGCCCGCCCGCCCCGCCTCAGCGCCATCGCCGCCATGGCGGAGGGCAACCGCGCCATCGGGATCGGCGGCGACTTGCCGTGGCGGCTGCCGGAGGACCTCCGCGCCTTCAAGCGCCGCACCCAGGGGGCACCCGGTCGTCATGGGGCGCAAGACGTGGGATTCGCTCGGCGGCAAGCCGCTGCCCAACCGCCGCAACATCGTGCTCAGCCGCTCGCTCGCCAGCGCGCCCGGAGCCGAGGTCATCGGCGCGCCGGAGGATCTCGGCTCCCTCGGCTTGGAGGGCGAGGTCTTCATCATCGGCGGCCAGAAGATCTACGAGATCTTTCTCCCGCAGTGCGAGACCCTCTACCTGACCGCCGTGCGCGGCGACTTTCCCGGCGACGCCTTCTTCCCGCCCTTCGAGGACGCATTCGCGCTCGACCAAGTCGAGATGGCGACCCCGGCGTTCGAGATCCGCGTTTACCGGCGGCGGTAGCGGGGGCAAAGGTGGGGCTGGCGCTGGCTGGACCGACTGCCCAGTGCAGACGTGGTCGCCCGCGCACGAATCTCATCGATAGGAAATCACAGAACCTCCTAAAATAATGTTGACGGTCGCCGTTCGATTCGCGCATAGTCAAAATCCCAAATCACCCTAGATTTATGAGAGATCGAGTTGCCAAGACGATCCCACTGAAGATTCAGGGTCGGTCGCGTTCATCTGGGAAGTCCCGATCATCCGGCGCCGATTTATGAGGCGACCATAGGTGCTAGTGCTGGGATTCTTCTAAATAAAAATACTAAAAATATAAAAATACTAGAAATACGTAGGAGGCATGGACGCTCGCGCCGTAGTGATTATGAAAATATACCTGCTCCCACTCTTCAATTGTCTTTCGCTAGCCCTCTTCGGTTCTGGCTGTTCCGATGAAGCGGTCAAGTCTGATTCTGGGATAGACAAAAAGGGCGATCATTCGATTTTGGCTGCTCCATCTTCGGAGATCGCGGGAAACGATACTAAGAGCCTCAGCAAAGATATCAAAATCTTAAAATCACGTGGAAGCTTTTGAGGGAATGGGGGTGCCGTCCTTGGAAGATCTGCACGAATTGAAAGAAGCCTTTTTTCAGCTGGGCAAGGTAGATTTTGATGAGTCGTTACGGATGGCGGATCTGCCCCTAGGGTCGAAGCGTGGAGAGGCTTTGGCGGCGATCGTTGATGTTGCGGGAAACGATGAGCGCCTGGTTTCGAAAATTGTTAGCTCATTGGTTGAAGCCGGATTTCGAAGATTGGAGAGTTCTTACAAATCTACTTCAAGCTCATGACTCAAAGTTTGAACCTAGCACTGTCAAGAAATGGCTTGATTCATCGGATAGTATCGAGGTTCAAAAGGCTGTGGCGGCATCACTTGGGCGGGTAATTCATCGAGGAAAGACGCTTCAGGAATCAATCGCGGAGCTTAATGCGATGTCCCTTCCTCAGGACGAGAGTGATCTTATTAAAGCGCGATTTTGTCCGCAAGCGCCACTTCCCACCTCGAATCGGCGATGAGTTTTGTAGAGGGCATGAATAGCGATAGCATCGACGAGCGATTCGTTCATCAAGTGATTTACAGTGTCGCAATCAAAGATCCAAATGGAGCAAAGGTATGGGTTCCGCAGCAAGCCGCCAAGCTTGATCGACCCGAGCTTGTCGGTGATCTGGTGAAGATATTTTTACAAACAGATTCAATTGCCGCGTCGGAATGGGTTACCAACTACCAGCTGGGTCGCAAAGAGATCATGCCGTGCGCGAGATTATTGATTTCTCGGCAAGGACGGGAGATTTGGAGGGGGTTCGGTCATGGTTGCCCTTAAATGATCCAAAGGTTAAAACGGACCTCGAAAGAAAATATAATTTTTAAGGGATAGGGCTTCTTTAGCGCAGTCAGATGATTACAGGATGCCGATGGTGCTATCGCTGACCTCAGAGCTGGGCGGCGACGTGCAGACGGCGGCGGTTTCGGTGAAGGCGGTCGCCACGCTGGAAGAATGGCGCGCGGGCAACTTCGCGGCCGCCGACCTGAACGACCCGGCGAAGGAAGACTCGGTGTGGGGCGACTTCGCCAACCCAGACGGCGACGCCTTGATCAATCTCTTCGAGTTCGCCCTCCGCTCCGACCCTAATGGTCGGTCCCCCGAAGCCCTGCCGCAGCTTACCATCGAGCCAAGGCTTGATGGCCCGTCGCTCGCGCTTTCCGCGGACGGCCCGGAGAGCCATCCCTTCCTTGATTTGCGCAGCCTGTGCCAGTCCAAAACCTCCGGTCGAAGGCGATGGCGATCACGCAGTTCCAAGACGGCAGGAGTGCCGTCTCTACAGCGGTCGCGAATCGCTTGCGTTTCGCGACCCGCAGGCGTAACTGTTCTAAAGAACAATTCCAATGACTGCCGCCGCTGCCCCATCCGCCAAGATCGTCGCGCTGCGCGAGCTCCTGCGCGAGCGCTTTCCCGAGGCGCAGCGGGCGAAGGGGCGCGCTGCGCCGGAGGAGGCGATGGCGCTGGGGATCGCGTCGCTGGAGGCGGCGGGCGTGCTGCGCGGGTCGATCACGGAGATCGCGGGTCCGCCGGGGTCGGGTGGCGCTCTGGTGATCGCCGGGGTGTTGGAGAAGGCGGCGGCGGCACCGGGCGGCGGCTATGCGGCGCTGATCGATGCGGCGGATGCCTTCGATCCGCCGAGTTTTGGCGAGGCGGCTTGCGCGCGGCTGCTCTGGCTGCGGTGCCGGGGGGCGGCGCAGGCATTGAAGGCGGCGGACCTGATCCTGCGGGACGGCAACCTGCCGCTCGCCCTCCTCGATTTGCAATTCAGCCCCGAGCGCGAGCTGGCGAAGCTGCCGTCCGCCGCCTGGTTCCGGCTCCGGCAGCTCGCCGAGCGCGGCGGCACCGCCTTGCTCGCCCTGACGCCCAAGCGGCTGATCCCCGCCGCCCGGCTCCGCCTCAGCCTGGGCGGCAAGCCGATCTCGATCGGGCAACTGGAGGCGGAGCGCGCCGCCGCGATGCAGGCGGTCCAGCTCGCCGGCCGCGATGGCCGGGCGCGGCGAGAGGCGAAGGCGGGGTAAGTTCCACGGCGATGTGATGCCGCCAAGGCGTCGAAACGCGTGACCGCTCTATCCCGCCAGTTCCCCCACCTCAGGATCGAGATAGACTTGATCCAGCAGCTCCGCCGCCCACGGCTCGCTTTTCGACAGGTCGCGCAGCAGCCGGACGGCGAGCGCCTGCACGGCGGGCACCTCGCTCCAGACCGAATTGTTGAGGCAGCGCCAGCGCTCGGCATTCGCGCGCTGCGGCGATCCGATGGCATCCGCGCAGTCGCCGCAGAGGAAAACGCACCGGTAGAAATCCGGCTCCGCCGGGGCGGGCGGCAGCTCGTAGGTTTGGAGCGGGCCGCCGGCTCCGCAGAGTTCGCATTTCGAGCCGGAGCGGCGGGCGAGATCTTTGCCGAAGTAGTTGAGGGCGGCGAGGCGGTTGCGGTGATCTTGGAAACCTTTGGCCATGGGGATGAAACGGATTTGAGCGAAAGATTAGGCTAGCCTCTATGGTCAGAGGCGCAACGGGGAAGCAAACGTGAGCGGCATCCTCGCCGAAACGCAACGATCCGGCGGCGCATCGATTGCGGTTTTGCCAACGCAAGATTCGCGCAAAGACTGCCGCTGACGGGCCGTAGCTTTGGTATTAGCCGAACCATGACATTGACGCTTTCCCATCGACGCCTGCCCTGCGCCATCGCGGCGCTCGCTGCCGCTGCGGCATCGCTTTGCGCCGCCGCCGACAACGCCGGAGCCGGAGCCTCGCACTGGGCGTTTCAGCCAATCGCCAAGCCGCCGCCGCCTGCGGTGAAAGACGAGGCGTGGCCGCGCAACGCCATCGACCGGTTCATCCTCGCGCGGCTCGAAGCCGAGGGGCTGACGCCCGCCGCCGATGCCGATCCGCGCACGCTGCATCGCCGCGCGACCTATGATTTGACCGGCTTGCCGCCGGCGGCGGAGGACGCCGATTCCTTTGTGGATCAGCCTTCGCTGGGCGCGCTGGTCGATCGGCTGCTGGAATCCCGCGCCTATGGCGAGCGCTATGGCCGGCATTGGCTGGATGTGGTGCGCTATGCCGATACGGCGGGCTGCAGCAGCGATTACCCGATCCACGACGCATGGCGCTACCGGAATTATGTGATCGATTCGGTCGCCGCCGACAAGCCGTTCGACCAATTTATCCGCGAGCAGGTCGCCGGCGATCTGCTGCCTGCGGCGGGCGAGGAGGATCGCCTCGAAAACATCGTGGCTACCGGCTACCTCGCCATCGCCCGCCGCTTCGGCGTCAGCGGCAAAGAAGAACACCTCACCATCGAGGATACCATCGACAACTTCGGCAAGGCGTTCCTCGGCTTGAGCGTCAGTTGCTCGCGCTGCCACGATCATAAATACGACCCGATCCCAGCGACCGATTACTATGCGCTCTACGGTTTTTTCCAGAGCACCGAATTGCCGTTCCCCGGTGCGGAAAACTCGAAGCTGCCGACCGGCATGGTGCCGCTATGCAGCGAGGATGAGGCGGCGAAGCTGGAGGCGCACGAGGAAAAGCTAGAGGAGATGGAGGGGCAGCGCGTCGCCTTGAAGCGCGAGGAAAGCAAGCTGCGCAAAGGCGGCGCGCCGAGCATGGGGATGACGCTGGACGAGGTCCGCAAAGAAATGAAGAGCTTGGAATCCGAGGTCAAAAAGGTCGCGGCCAAGCGCCCGAGCGTGCCGGTCGCCTACGCGGTGGCGGAGGGCAAGGCGGGCGACGCCCGGTTTCAAAAGCGCGGCGAGCCGGGGCAAAAGGGCGATTCGGTGCGGCGCGGATTTTTGACCGCGCTAGGTGGGGAGACGTTGCCGAATGAGGTGAAGACGAGCGGGCGCGACCAACTCGCCGATTGGGTGGTGGCGAAGGACAATCCGCTGACCGCGCGGGTGATCGCCAACCGCGCCTGGCAGTGGCATTTCGGGCGCGGGATCGTCAATACGCCCAACGACTTCGGCACCCGCGGCGATGCGCCCAGCCACCCGGAGCTGCTCGACTACCTCGCCTCCGAGCTGATCGAAAGCGGCTGGTCGCTCAAGCATCTGCACCGCCTGATCATGGCGTCGCGCACCTATGCGCTCTCGGCGCAGGCGGGCGCGGCGGCATTGGAGAAAGACGCGAGCAACAGCCTGTTCGGGCGCTTTGCCCGCCGCCGCCTCGAATCGGAGGAGATCGTCGATTCGCTCCTCGCCGCCAGCGGCGAGCTGGATCGCACGCCCGGCGAGGGGCATCCGTTTCCGGAGAGGAACAAGATGGGATTCACCCAGCACAACCCGTTTGTGAGCACCTACGACAGCATGAGGCGCAGCGTCTACTGGATGCAGGGCAGGCTCCGGCGGCACCCGGTCCTCGCGACCTTCGACAGCGCCGACACGAATTCGACGACCGGCAAGCGCGCGCATTCCACCACGCCGCTCCAGTCGCTCTTCATGCTCAACGCGCCCTTCGTCCACGACCGCGCCGCCGCCCTCGGCAAAGCGATTGCCGGAGCACACCCCGGCGACGCCGCCGCCCAGACCGGCGCGCTCCACCGCCGCGTCTTCGCCCGCGCCGCGACCGAATCCGAGCGCGAGTCCGGCGCAGCATTCCTCGCCCACGCCCGCCAAGCCCACGAAAAGGCAGGGTCGAAGTCAGCCGAAGCCGACGCCCTCGCCAGCTACGCCCGCGTGCTTTTCTCCAGCAATGAATTCCTGCATGTAGAGTGAGTCCGCTGTTTGTTAATTCGTTGTTTGCTTTTGGTTATTTGAATTAGGCATCTTATGAAAATCTCATCCCAGTTCCTAGATAGATGGTGGGCGTGGTCGAACGCCGGATTCGTCGCGGCGGCAATCCTTGCCGGGTTCTCGGTCTATCTCGATATCGGCTGGATGCCCGCCGCGCTTCTCGCCGTCCTCAGCGGCACGCTTGTCAGCGTCGGGAACCTTTTTCAAAAATCCTTCGAGTTTGTCTGCTATGCCGTATTTCCGATCCTGGTGGCGATCCCGATCGTCCTGGTTTTCAACGATCCCGGAGAAGGCAGGCCCGTGATCCCGGACACGATTTCTACATTTCCCTGGCACCTGGCATTGGTCCTCCCGCTCCAACTAAGCGGGCTGATCATCCGCGAGGGGGTGTTTCGCGCCCTAGGTTCTGAAGAAGGCAAAACCCTCTTCCGATAACCAATCTCAAATCACAAAAAACAAATCACCAACCCAATGCCCTGCCCAGACTTCCACCTTAGCCGCCGGAGCGCGATCCGCTCGCTCTTGGGCGGGTCGTTGATCATGCCGGCGGTCATGTCGGATCTGCTGGCGGGCGGCGGCGCGCCATCCGGGGTCGTGCCGCGGCGTCCGCTCTACGATGCGAAGGCGAAGCGGGTGATCTTTATCTATCTGACCGGCGGGATGTCGCATGTCGATTCGTTTGACTACAAGCCGGATCTCGAGCGGCTCGGCAAACAGGGCGGGGGAAAAGAAAAGTATCTGCCGCCGCAGTGGCAGTTCAAAGCGCGCGGGCAGAGCGGTCTGCAGGTTAGCGATTTGTTCCCGCACATCGCGGGGTGCGCCGACGACCTGTGCGTGATCCGCTCGATGTATGGCGACCACAACAACCATGCGCCCGCGACCCTGGGCATCCACACCGGATCGTTCACCGTCGCGCGCCCGAGCATCGGCTCGTGGGTCAGCTTCGGGCTGGGCACCGAAAACCAAAACCTGCCGTCGTTCGTCGTCCTCGCGCCGAAGATGCCCTACGGCGGCGGCTTGGCGTGGGGAGCCGACTTCCTGCCCGGCGAGCACCAGGGCACCCGCGTGGTGCCGGGCGACGAGCCGGTGCCGAACCTGAAGCGCAGCGCGCCGTCCGGCGAGATCCAGCAGATGGAACTCGACCTCCTCGCCCAATACAACCGGATCCACCTCGGCGAGGCGGGGCGGGGGAGCGACCCGCAACTGCGCGCCCGCATCCAGAGCTACCAGACCGCGTTTGGCATGCAGATGCAGATGCCCGAGGCGCTCGACCTGAGCGGCGAATCCGATGCCACGCACCGGCTCTATGGGCTGGAGCGCGGCAGCACGAAGGGCTTCGCCTGGCAATGCCTGGTCGCCCGGCGGCTGGCCGAGCGCGGCGTCCGGTTCATCGAGCTCATCGACACCGGCGCGAGCGGCAACTGGGACGCGCACAGCAACATCAAGAGCCACGAGCCGCTCGCCCGCAACGTGGACAAGCCGGTCGCCGGCCTGCTGCGCGACCTGAAGAGCCGCGGGATGCTCGACGACACGCTGGTCGTCTTCACCACCGAATTCGGGCGCACGCCGAAAGCCGACGGCACGACCGGGCGCGGGCACCACTGCCACGCGTTCACCTCGTGGCTGGTGCGGCGGCGCAAAGGCCGGCTACGCCCACGGGATGACTGACGAACTCGGCGAGCGCGTCGCGGAAAAAGGCGTCCACGTCCACGACTTCCACGCCACGATCCTGCACCTGCTCGGCTTTGACCACACGAAGCTGACGTTCCGCCACGGCGGGCGCGACCACCGGCTGACCAACATCGCTGGCGAAGTGGTCGGCGATCTGGTGGCGTAGTCGATCCGTTGCGCGATGTGGATTGAAGGCTGCCTGGCAGGGCATCCCGAAAACGTTGCGGCGCGGCGCGATGCGGCTTTCCCGCTGCGGCGGATCGCCTCCGGCATCTGTTCGGCGACGTTTTGTCTTGTAAAGGCGGAGCCGAAAATTAGGCTTCCGCCCGCTTCCCGATCAAGCTCTATGAAATGTTCGCTCGCCTCGATCCTTGCCGCCGCCGCGGCGGTTCCGTTCGCCGCCCACGCTGAGGTCACTTATCAGATCCTCGCCAAAAGCGGCGATATTGCGCCCGGCGCGGCGGGGACATTTACGGGATTCGACTCCGATCCCGGCATCAACAACCAGGGCAAGGTGATCTTCACCGGGGATGTCGCCACCTTCACCGATGGCATGTGGGTCGGGATTCCCGGCAACATCTTACCGGTCGCGATCGAGGGCCAGCCGGCGGTCGGCGTGCCGGGGGCGACCTACGGGGGCTTCACGTCCGGCGAGACGGGGACGATCCTGGCACCCGATGGCGGGGTGGCATTCGGCGCGTCCTTGAGAGGCGTCGATTCCTCGTTGGCCGCCGCGCTCTACTGCGGGCCGGTCGGCGCGGTCCAGAAGATCCAGCAAAAGGGGACCTCCGCGCCAGGGCGCCCCGGCGAGACATTCACCGAACCCTCCGGCGGCTCGCTCAACTCTTATGCGCTTTTCCTGCGCAGCGCGAATCGCGTGGCATTTGGCGGCGCGACCAGCGGCGCGGGCGACCGGCGCGGCGTGTGGGGCGGGCTGCCGGGAAGCATCGTGATGATGGCGGGCACGGGTCAGCCCACCGCGTTTGGCAACCTCGAAAGCGTTGTTCCCAACGAATTTGCGCTCGCCGCAGACGGCTCGGTTTATGGGAAAGCGTATATCGATGGGCTGAGCGGCGTCTGGCGGTTTACCAACGGCGGCTCGCTCCGCCTCTACCAGCAGGGCGACTTCGCGCCTGGCACGGCGACCACCTTCAGCAATCATCCGTCCTTCGGCCAGTTCACCGACATCCAATATTTCGCGCCGCAGACATTTTCGTTTTCGGGGGCGATCCTCGATGGCGGCAACTTCGTCGCCACCGCCCACGTGCAGACGAATGCCGGGACGCGGCTGCTTTATCGCGGCGGCGAAGTCGCGCCCGGCGGCGGCGGGGCGATCACGTCATCGTATGCGACCTATTTCAACGAAAACGGGGCGGCCGCCGCCGCGCTCTTCGCCACCGGCGGCTTCTCGGGGCTCTACTATGCTCCGCCGGGGCTGCCGCTATCGTCGTGGAAGAAGATCTTTCTCGTTGGCGAGACGGCGCCAGGCACCGGCGGGGCGACCTTCACCGCGGTCTTCGACGGCTACTTTTGCCTCAATGCAAACGGGCTCGTCGCCTTCCGCAACTCGCTCGGCAACACCGCTTCGACCGCCAACGAAAGCATCTGGGTCTGGGATCCGGCGACCGAGGAACTCACCCTCATCGCCCGCGAGGGCACACCGCTTGATCTGGGCGATGGCATGATGCACACGCCCCAGTTTTCGCCGACCTTGCGCGGCGGCGGCGGCGCGGCGGCCGGGCGGACCAGCGGCCTGAACGACCACGGGCAGATCGCCTTTGAGATGACCGACCAGAACTTCACCGAGTTTCTCGTCATCGCCCAATACACCGCTGACCCCGGATCGGTTTCCTATGCCGACTGGGCGGAGAGCGAGCAGCTCACCGCGCTCAACAATGGCATAACCGAAGATCCGAACAAAGACGGCGTGCCAAACCTCGCCGCCTACTTCCTCGGCGTCAAAGCGCTCGGTCCTACCGCCGGCTCCGGGATTTCCACCGGACTGGACGCCGCCGGCGACCAGCTCATCCTCCGATTCTCTAGCCCCAAATACGTCACGGGCGTCACGGTCGGCTCCCAAATCGGCACCGGCTTGGCACCCGGCAGTTGGCAGGTTGGTCCCGTCCCCCAGATGGTCGGGTCCACCGATGACGCTAACCTCTACGAACTCGCGGTGCCCGCTGGTGGCGGCGCTACCTTTGCGCGCCTCATTTTTGCCCAATAGGGAATGAGGGAGATGGGCGGACATGGTGTGGCAGGCTGGGCATCGAGCCGGGCTGCATTTTTCGGCTAAGATCGAGCGCCGGTCGCGGTAGTTTGTCCAAGGAACCGCATGAATCGATCCGTCATCCCAATCGCCCTCGCTGCCGCTGCCGCGATGCTAGCCGCCTGCGGGCGGGAGCCGCAATCCGCCGATGCCGAGACGATCGCCCGATTGACCGTGCCTGCGGTCTCCGGCATACCGGAGCCGACCGCCGGCGAACTCGCCTCGCTGCTGGGGCGGGAGCGGCTCGACTTGGCCGCCGCCGTGACGGTGTCGAAGGCGGAGGGCGACCATCTTTTTGAGATCGCGGCGGTGGAAGCTGGCGAACCTGGCGCGGGCGCGGTCGTCCGCGAGGCAGCCCAAGTCCTACGCGAAGAGTTGACCACTTATTTTGAAGACCGGCTGGCGGAGGAAATCTCCCGGTTGGACAAGGATTTGGAAGCCCAGCACCAGCGGGTCAAGGCGGCGGAAAAGCGCATGCTCGACCTGATGGGCGAAGTCGAGAAACCGGGCGACGCACACGCGGCATCGGCGGAGGCGATCGATTAGTTTTGATCTCCGCAGGTGCCGCTCCGATGGCACCCTGATGCAATGGGGTGCGTTCCCGCGCGGAGCCGGATTTTCCCGCTGCCGGTGTGCCCTTGATCTCACTGTTCGCCGCTTTAGGCTTGTGCGATGAACTTTCGCCAACTCCCTTGCGCTGCCGCGATCGCCTTGGCAGCGGCCGTCCCGTCGGTCGCCTTGTTTGCTGATGACCAGCCGGCGGAGGCAGGCGAATGGCGCGTGCTTTTCCCGGAGGACGGGCAGCCGGAGGGCTGGCAGGCGCGGCATTGGGCGGATGTCTCGCAGCCGGCGCAGGGCGAGGCGAAGTGGGAGGTGAAGGATGGCGTTTTGCTCGGCGGCGAGCCGCGCGGCAACTGGCTGATCAGCGACGAGGAATTCTCCGACTTCATCCTCGAGTATGAATTCAAGCTCGGGGCGCGCGGCAACAGCGGGTGCGCGCTGCGGACGCCGATGGCGCATGATCCGGCGTTCGACGGGCTGGAGCTGCAGATGGCGGACCTGCGCTACAATTTGGAGGCGAAACCGAGCGAGCTGACCGGCGGACTCTACCGGGCGATCGCGCCGAAGCAGCAGATCTACCTGCCCGAGCAGTGGAATCGCTACCGCATCGAGCTGCGCGCAGCCTCATCAAAGTCGATCTCAAATCTACCATCGCATCTGGATCTCGACATGGCGGAAGAGGCGGGCGAAGCGTGCAGGCATTAACGGCCAGCTTGCGCCGCCGATCAAGGACCGCCCGCGGCGCGGGCACCTCGGCTTCCAAGAGCTGTCGCGGGGCGGCGGCCGCGTCATGATCCGCGGCGCGCGCCTCATGGTGCTGGGCGGCTGAGCGGAGGCGGCACGAATCGTGCTTGATCAGCGCCGCGAGGTCATCCGCCCCAATTGGCGCTGATGACCGCCTTCCTCACCTTTCTTCTTCACCGCCCTCGAATGCCGCCATCTCATGGTGGCGCACGCACAAAGACGACCACGCCTCCCAGACCGGCTATTTCCTCGCCGGGCGCAGCCTCGGCTGGATCGTCGTTCGCCGGGTCGCTGCTCACCAACTTAAATGCCGAGCAGTTGATCGGATTGAACGCGGACGCAACTACACCAATGGGATGGTGATGATGGCGTGGGAAACGTTCTCGGCGGTTTCCGTCGTCCTGATGGCGCTGTTTTTCTGCCCCGCTACCTCACCGGGGGGATCGCGACCGTGCCGGAGTTCTTATCCAAACGCTTTGGGGCCTGAGGCGTCCGCAGGTGACCTGGAATTTTCACCTGCCCGTTGACCTCACCCCTTGCCCATCTTCCTCAATCTCGGGGCGGCTGCGGTGGTCGGGCTTTTTTGGCTTGGACAAAAAGCTCTCTTCTGGCTTATCCTCAGACGCGGCGATCAACATCACATCGTTTTGCTGCCCGCTGCCGGGGCTTGCTACGCGATTCGGGGGCTGAAGGCGGTCGCCGTCTCCGACACGATCAACGGAATTGGGCTTGGCCTGGTGGCGTGGCGATCCCGGTCTGCCGCATTGATCAAGCTCGGGGGAAGGCAGCCTCGCAGCAGAGTCACGCCCTCGGCGAAAATCGCCGCAACTGCTCAACCCGGTCGGCGGTCCCGATTCGCCGATCCCATGGGAGACGCTTTTCACCGGGATCATCCTGATCACGACATTTTATTGGTGCACCAACCAAATGATCGTCCAGCGGACCTTCGCCTCAAAGTCTCTCGCCGCCGCTTCAGAAAGGCGTCCTCTTTGCTGCCGCCATGAAAATCCTGGCTCCGATCGTCGGGTCGTGTTGCCGCATCATCGCCTTCCACCTCTATGAGACAAAATCACGCCGAAGATGGCTTACCAGACGCTGGTCACCGACATCGTCCAAAACCCAATTGTGTCGCCTTGATGTTTCGCGGTGATGAGTTCGTTTAACTCCGCGCTCAACAGCGCCTCGACCTTGGTGAGCCTTGACCTCTATTCGCGGGTTCAAACCGAAGCGGCGACCGAGGCGGAGGCGGTGCGCTTTGGCAAATGGGCGGGGCTGGCGATCACGGTTCATCGCGGTGGTGATCGCGCCGATCTATTCGCAGGCGGAGAGCCTGTTTGAACGATGATGGTGCGAATGCCCTTTTCAACATGCCGCTGCTGGCGGTGATCCTCCAGGGCGATGTTCACCCGGAAGGTCTCCGCCGTTGGTTTCATCGCCGGGATGGTCGCGGGGTTGCCTTCTACTCCTATTTTAGCTGGTTCAAAGAGGATTCTCGTATTTCGGTGGAAAACGAGATGAGTTTCGGCTCCAGCGTCGCCGCCGATCTCTTTTTGCCCGTGTTCATTATTGCCTTGTCATGGTGGTTGTCAGCCTGTTTGCCCCCAACAAACACAAGATGATCGAAGAGCCGACCGAGGACGTGGATCTGACGCTGGAAGCCGAAGGTCCCGATCGATCGCGTTGGTCGCCATCATCGCGGCATCTACCCGGCTGGGACGTTCCTGGCTAACGCGATCGCGCCGTCGCTGCCGCCATGCTGCGGGAGAAACTCAATCGCCTGCTCGGGGAGGGTCGCCGAAACGAATGCGTTTCACCGGCGCGGCTGCCCATGTCGGTGGAATCGCTGGCTGACTACCGGGTCGCGGGTGCCGCTTTTGGGACAAGCGCGTGCGCTGGTCGCGGATCGGGCGGCGCACCCGCCGTTCGGCAGCAACCTGACCTATTCGCCGCGCGCTACACCCGGTTTTGCCAGACCAGCGGCATGAGCACTGCACAGCCGATGGCGGTGGTCGATACGCCGGAGAGCTGGGCGTCGATGCTCCGCTGCTGGCAGCAGGTCTTCGCGGCGGCGGGCGCGCAGCCGGGGCAGGACCGCGCGTTCTTCGCCTTTTCGTTCGGGCCCTCGTTCCTCGGGTTTTGGACCGCGTTCGAGGCAGCGCATTTAAGATGGGGTTGATGGCGATCCCCGGCGGCGGGATGAGCATCGCCGGGCCGCCTGCGCGCGATCCGCGACTACGGCGCGACCGTGCTCTGCTGCACGCCGACCTACGCGATCCGGCTGGGCGAGGCGCGGCAGGCTGAGGGCATCGAGACCGCGATCCGGCTCATCATCGTGGCGGGCGAACCTGGCGGCAGCGTCCCTACTCGTCCGCCGCCAGATCGGCGCGCTACCGACCCGCGTTCGACCACCACGGGCTGACCGAGATCGTACCGGTGACCTACGAACATCCGACCGCCCCGGCACGCTCTGCGTCATCGAGGAAAGCTACCTCGCCGAGATCCTCGATCCTGCCTCGGGCGAACCGGTGCCGGACGGCGGCGGCGAGGGCGAACTGGTCCTCACCACGCTCGACCGATCGCCTCGCCGCTGCTCCGCTACCCTGACCGGCGACTCGTCCGCGCCGCGTGGACGCGCGGGCGGCTGTGCCTCGGAAGGCGGCATCCTCGGGCGGATCGATGACATGCTGGTGGTGCGCGGCGTCAATATCTACCTGAGCGCCATCGAAGCGATCGTCTGCGAATTCCCCGGCGTCGCCGAATTTCAGATCCGCGAAGAAATCCGCGATTCGACTTACCGAGCTTTCGATTTCCGCCGAACTCCGCCGAACCCGGCTCCGTGGACCCCACGGCGGTCGAAGCCCGGCTGCGAGGCATTTTCACTGCGGATCCCGGTCACCCTACCGATCCCGGCGAACTGCCCGCTTGAGTTCAAGGCGAAGCGGTTGGGTCCGCGCGGGCGGCGGGGCACCGTAATCGACCAACGCCCAAAAAACTTCGCCTAAGGTCGTGCTACCCAACGGCGTATCATCGGTTCAATTGGCAAACCATATGAAAACAAACCCACTCTGCTTCTCGCTGCCGCCGCCATTCGGGATCGCTTTGGCTCGCGCCCAGTTCTCGCGCCCAGCTTGCCTTCTGCGCCGCCGCGCCCGCTCAAGGACGAGGACACCGCGAAGATCTTGGAGCAGCTCCAGAAGCTGAAGGAAGAATCGAAGGAAATCAGGAAGGAGACCGGCCAGAGCGCGATCGAAAAGTTCAAGGCGGCGCTGGCGAGCGACGACAAGGTTTACGACCTGTTTTTGGACAGCATGAAGCTGCTTGAATTCGACGAGGCGGACCGCCGGGCGTCGGATTGGCGGGAGTGGCGCCAGCGCAACGCCCAGAACCTGCGCGACAAAGATCACCTCCTCGCGCGCCGCGTCCAACTCCAGTGGCTCATCATCACGATCGTCGCCTCGGAAAGCGATGATCTGGAAAAGGTGATGCCGCAGATCCAAGGGGTTATCGACGCCGTTTCGACCAAGACCGAAGACATGGGGCGCCACGCGGGCATCCTGCGCGATTCGGTGATGGATTCGCCCTTCGCCCGCGCCTACAAGCTCCGCCAGCAGGTCCGCCTCTCCAAAGAATGGGTGCTCGAACCCGGCGACCTCGGCGGCATCTACGATAAGATCATGCTGCCCTACCTGCGCGAAAACAAACCGACCGCCGTGCTCTCCGCCTGGGACAAACGCATTGCCACCGAGTCGAAGTTCGCGGAAGACCGCTCGGAGAACGACCCGCGCATCCTCGCCCGATTCAAGGAAAACACGCTGCCGAGGCTCCGCTGGGAGCGCGCCCAAGACCGGTTCCTCGTCGGCGATCAAATCGGGGCCAGCCAGGACATGCTCGCCCTGATCAAAGAGAACATGACGCACCCGGAAATCGATTCTTGGATCCAGGCGATGTCCGAAAGGCTGGTGGAAGGAGCGAACGGTGGGAGCGGCACGGCCACTGGCGGGACGAACGGCGGCTCGAGCGGACTGCCCTATCCGTTCGACAAGCCGGGGAACTAGCCGGAAGGCGGGATCGCCTAGCATTCCCGAGGCGCCGCCCAGCGCTGCCGCTCACCAGGGAAATTCCCCGGTTGGCCCGGTGCGGATGCGCCGCATAATCGGGTATCTAGAACCCCATCGCTATGCGCACGCTCCCTCTGCTCTTTGCCCTCGCCCTTTTCGCTGGCCACGCCTTCGCCGCCGGCAAGCCGAACGTCCTATTCATCTTCGCCGATGACATGGCGTATGACACGATCGCCTGCCAGGGCAACACCGAGATCCAGACGCCGAACCTCGACCGGCTGGCGGCGCGGTCCACCGCTTTCCGGCATTGCTACAACATGGGCGGCTATCATGGCGCGGTCTGTGTGGCCAGCCGGACGATGCTGAACACCGGCGTCTTTGTCTGGCATGCGCAGCGCGAGGAAAAGCGGCTGAAGAGCCACTACCAGCCGAACGGGTTGATGTGGGCGCAGCTCATGGAGAAGGCGGGCTACGACACCTACATGACCGGCAAATGGCACGTCAGCGTGGATGCGGCTTCCGTCTTCGGGACGGCGAAGCACGTGCGCGGCGGGATGCCGAGGCAAACGAAGGAGGGCTACGACCGCCCGGTCAAAGGGCAAGAGGATGTCTGGCAGCCCTGGGACAAATCGAAGGGCGGCTTCTGGGAAGGCGGCAAGCACTGGAGCGAGGTCGTCGGCGACGACGCGCTCGAATTCCTCGATACCGCGAAGGGATCCGAGAATCCGTTTTTCATGTACATCGCCTTCAATGCGCCGCACGACCCGCGCCAGTCGCCGAAGGAATACGTGGACCGCTATCCGCTGGAGAAGATCAGCCTGCCGAAGCCGTTCCTGCCCGAG
>JAWLBD010000071.1:0-25822 GCA_041395145.1 Verrucomicrobiales bacterium
CCCTACGACAAGGAGGCGTTCGGGGGCTGCAAGTCGTGGATCGAATTGCCAGATCCCCCCAGCGGTTGGCGCGAGGATCTCACCGCAGCCATTGCCGACGACGCATTTCAGAAAGTCGCGGACGCCCTGCCAGCAGGGAGCTGATCCCCCGATCCTCTCTTGGCTTGAGGGTGGGATGACGCCGGGATTTGGCGAAAAAATCCGCTGGATTCTGCCGGGTGATCGGTTAATCTCAGCCTCGCCTAAAAATGGTGGTCGTAGCTCAGTTGGTAGAGCCCCAGATTGTGGTTCTGGTTGTCGCGGGTTCGAGCCCCGTCGATCACCCTTCTCCCTTTCTCCCCCGCCGCTGCCCGGCGGGGTTTCTGTTTCCCCATCCCCCATGCAGCCCATCGAAGAGCGCCTCGGTCACGAATTCGCTGATCCGCGACTGCTTCAAGAGGCGCTTACCCACCCGAGCGTAGCCTACGAGTCCCACGGTCCCCGCTTCGACAACCAGCGGCTAGAGTTCCTTGGCGATGCGGTGCTTCAGCTCGCCCTTACGGAGGAGTTGTTCCGGCGTTTCCCGGAGAAGGACGAGGGCTTTTTGACCAAGACGAGGGCGCGTCTCGTGTCCCGTGCGGCGCTGACCCGGTTTGCCAAGGCGCTGCGCATCGGGGAGGCCCTCGTCGTCGGGCGAGGCGAGGAGAGCACCGGGGGCCGGTCGCGCCCGTCCACACTGGCGGATGCCTTCGAGGCCGTGATCGGGGCGGTCTATCTGGATGCTGGGTTTGAGGCGGCGCGCAATCTAATTCACCGCCATTGCAACGGCGAAATCGCGGCGGCAGCCGCCAGCCCTGAGGAGGAAAACCCCAAAGGCACGCTCCAGGAGATTCTCCAGGCGGCTTCCAACCAAAGCCCTTCCTACGACATTGTCTCCCACAGCGGTCCCGCCCACAGCAAGACCTTTCGCGCGAAGGTAGAATGGGGGACCGAGATCCTCGGCACTGGCGAAGGTCCATCCAAAAAGGTCGCCGAATGCGCCGCCGCTCGAGCCGCCCTCACTCATCCGACCGTTCGGCGGATTGCTAGGGCGACGAAATGACGGGTTAAATCCGTTGCGGAAATGGCGCAGACCCTAGCCTCGATCGATTATCGGTTAAAATAAAGGGGTTTACGCCGTGCACCGAGGACACCGCTAAAATTTCCAGAAAATTTAACAAAGCCGTATTTTTTAGTTGCCCTATTATTTTTGCTGGTTATGGTTTTTACATGCCTAAACTAGTTTTAACTATCGCATTGAGCCTATTTGCCGCCCTTCCGGCGAAATCCGCCGTGAGTGTGCTATGGGACCGCTCGGATCCGGACGCGAGCCTCGACACCGGGTATTCGCATGGACTCTCATGGCAGTTTGCCGGCGAGGATGCCTCGGGAACCTTTGCTGCGACGATGGTTGGGCGGGAATACCGGATCGATCCGCTCGACGGATTTTCCTACGGCTTGTTCAACGACGCGTTCGAGGTTGGTGGAGAGGCCAAGGGCTGGCGGATCCGCTTTGGATTTGCGCCGGATTCGGTGGGATCCACAATTTACAGCCACGCGGATGGACCGACCCCGGCGGCCTATATCGAATTTGTCTTTGATCCCCAAACGGATGTGACGCTGGAAGACCTTAGCCTTGATCTAGCCATCGGGGTGACGGACAACACGAGTTTAAATCTCGGTCCCGCGTGGGCGGCGACGAGCCTTTCCGGCTACGCGAACGCCGTCGCACCCGACGTGTCGCGGATTCATGACGATCCGTCGGCCGGGCAAGCGATTGACCTGGTCCACTTCGATTTTGGCGAAGAAATTTATGAGGGGACCGATCCGCTGACGATCCGGGTCTATGGGTTGATCGGGGAAGACGAAGGCATCCTGGCGGACCGCATCGCCTTCACTGGCGAAGAAATCGCCCGGCTCCCTGAGCCAACCGCCGCGTGGCTCGCTCTGGTTGGAGTCCTGCCCTTCGCCCTGCGCCGCCGCCGCTAGCAGCCGATTTCTTTTTTGGTAGCCATACCAAACCGAGCAGCGAACCAAGAAAACCTGGGGTGCGCGGACGCTCCGCGCGCCCCTTCTCGTGTTCGCTCTGGACATCTGGGCATGAGTTTGCTAGGTCGCGGGCATGTCAGAGATCCGAATCCGCCATGGCAGATATCGTCATCACGCCCTCGCGCTCGCTGCCCTGTTCCACCTTTTGCTCCTCGGCGGAGTCCGTGCCCGCGCCGATGAGCCGCTCAGCCTCGTTTTGCCGACCCGCAATCAAGCGCTGTTCACCGGACCGGAATCGGACTTTTACATGTATGTCGCCCGGAATTACGGTGGGAAGACGACCTACCCGTGGCAGGGTGGCAAATACGGATTCGTGCGGAACCCGAAGCAGACCTCAGCGGGGCTGGTTTACACGCGCTTTCACGAGGGCGTCGATATCCGCCCGGTGCGGCGGGACGCCAATGGCGAGCCGCTCGACACCGTCCATGCGATCGGCTCCGGCAAGGTGGTCCACCTCAGCAATACCTCCAGCCACAGCAACTACGGGCGCTACGTCGTCGTCGAGCATGATTGGGGGAGCGGCCCGTTTTATTCGCTCTACGCGCACCTGATGTCGATCAGCGCCCGGCCGGGGCAGAAGGTCGGACCCGGCACGCCGCTCGGGCGGCTCGGCTACACTGGGGCCGGGATCGACCGGACCCGGGCGCATGTCCACCTTGAGCTTAATTTGCTGCTCCACTCAGATTTTGGAAAGTGGCACGACCGCCACTATCGCGACCCGAACTACCACGGCGCCTACAACGGCCTGAACATGGTGGGCATCGACATCGCCGGTTTGTTCAAAAAGCACAAGGCCAACCCCAAGATCGAATTGCCCGATTTCATCGGCGGGATGCAGCCCTACTACAAAGTGACCGCGCCCGGGAAGCTGCCTGAGATCGCCAAGCGCTACCCCTGGCTGCTGCGCGGCGGAAAGTCGGGGTCGGCGTGGGAGATCACGTTCAGCGCCAGCGGCGTGCCGCTCGCCGTCGAAGCCGCCGAGTCGAAGCCCGCCGCGCCCTATGTAAACTGGGTCAAACCGTCATCGACCTCCCACAGCTACCTGACGAATGGCCGCCTCAGCGGCAGCGGCTCGAAAGCGACCCTCAGCTCGTCCGGGTCCCGCTACATCCAGCTGATCATGGGGACGTTTTGACCGGTCAGGCAGAAGGCGCTGGCGCGGAAAGCTTTCGTGCCGGGCGAAAGCCGTGGGCGGCATCCGCTCCCGAATCTCCCTATGCGTTCATCCGCCAGAGGGTGAAATTCAGGAAGGCGGCGAAGCTGACCCAAGCGAGATAGGGCAGCAGCAGCGCGGCGGCCAGCGCTTTTACCCGCCAGAAGGCGAGGGCGGTTCCCGCGATGGTGAGCCAGAGCAGGATGATCACGGCGAACGCCCAGCCGAGTTGGTGCAGCCCGAAGAAGACCGGCGTCCACAGGGCATTGAGGGCGAGCTGCGCCAAGAACCAGCCCAGCGCCCGCCGCTGAGCGCGGAACCCGCCCCTTCTCCAGACCAGCCACGCGGCTACCGCCATCATCGTGTAAAGCGCGGTCCAGACCGGGCCAAAGACCGCGTTGGGCGGGTTCCAGCCCGGTTTGCTTAGCGTGGCGTACCAATCGGCGGGCGGCGATCCAACCGAAAGCGCCGGTGCGGCGAAGCAGACGACCAACCAGATGACCAGCCCGCCAAGGGCCCGCGTCCCCTTCGCCTCCGCCTCCGCCTCCGCCGTCTGAGAATCGCGCGCTCCCATCCCCATCGGCTTAGTCCACCTCGGGCACGCCGGAGGATTTCTCCAAGGCGTCGTGGTAGATGTCTTCGAGGTTTCCTTCCCGATAATCCGGCTTTAGCTCGAACGCGTGGGCGAGCAGGTCGCGGGCGCGGACGAAGTCCTCCATCTCGTAGTAACACAGTCCAAGGTAGGCGATGGTGTCGCCGTCATGCGGACGCAGCTTCAGCGTGTTCTCGAATTCCCGCGCGGCAGCCCCGAATTGCCCCATCTCAAAGTAGCTGCGGGCGACCAGCTTCTTGGTGTTAAAATCGGGGGCGAGTTGGTAAGCGAGCCGGTTGTGGCGGAGCGCCCGCTCATAGTCGGAAAAGGCGTCCGAGTAATCGCCGAGGTAGAGGATTCCCAGCTCGTTGTGGGAGAGCATGTGCATCGGATCCCGGTGGACAGCCTCTTGCAGCGCCGCCTCCGCCTTGCCAACCTCGTGACCAATTGTGAAAATCGCCGCTTGCGTGTAAAGGTACTCCGCCGATCCTGGCTCTAGGTAGAGCAGCGACCCCCGGTAGGCGTCCGCCGCTTCTTGAGGTCGGCTATCCTCGGCATAAGAGCGCGCCATGTTTTGGTAAAGCGTGGCGCGCGATTCCTTGTCCGTATCCACCGCCTCATCGAGCGAGAGCTGGTAGTAGGTGATCGCCGAGGCGTAGTCGCCAGCATTGTGTGCTTCGATGCCCAAGTTGTTCAGCCTGAGCAGGTGCGTCGAAGGTCCGCGCTGCGTGGTGTAGATAGCGATCGAGAGAAAGCCCAGCGTGGTTACGGTCAGGAGAGTGGCGAGCACCGCGCCCCACTTCGAGCCGGACGTCCGGCCCGGTTTTCTCCGGGACAAGTTCGAAGCGACCGCTTCTGGCTCACCGTTTATGAGACTGCCGAAGTGCCCGGCCGAACTGGCGGCGGGGCTTTGCGAGTGGTTTTCTAGGCTATTCGGGGGGCGGTCCACGAGCTAGTAAAATGCGCCACCGAACCGAAAAAATCAACTTTGTTCGCAACCACTTGCCCATTATCAACTAAGGAAAGCCCAACAATCGGGGGATCCGGACTATCCTGCGGGCGGGCGCGAATCTCACCGGGTCGCGTGGTTATGCGCTTGCGTGGGGGAGGAATCCGCCTGAATTGCCTCCCATCATGAAAACCCGCTCGATTTTGCTCCTCGTCTTTGCCGGTCTAGCCGCCGCGACCGTTTTGCCCTCCTGCAATCCCGGCTCGGGTTCTGGGTCTGGCGGCACCGGCGGGGCATTGACCGTGGGCTTCGCTCAGGTGGGGGCGGAAAGCGATTGGCGCGTGGCGGAGACGGCCTCGATCACCGACGAAGCGAAAGCGCGCGGGATTGACCTGAAGTTTAGCGATGCGGCGGGCAAGCAGGAGAACCAGATCAAAGCGATCCAGTCGTTCATCGCGCAGGGCGTTGACGCGATCATCCTCGCGCCGAAGGTCGAGGATGGCTGGAAACACCGTTTTTGAAAAAAGAAGCAGAGAGGAGGCTGACATCCCGGTGGTGCTGGTCGACCGCGGGATCGACGTGTCGGACGAATCGCTTTACGCCACGCTCATCGCCTCCAGATTTCGTCGCCGAAGGGCAGATGGCGGGCGAGTGGCTGGCAGGGGAAGGAAACCGGCGGCAAGCATCATCGAGCTGGAGGGAGGTCGCGAGGATCGGCTCCGGCGAGCGATCCGGAGAGAAATGGGATTCGCCGAAGCGATTTCCAAGCATCCCGGCATGGAGATCATCGCCGCCCAGACGGGCGAGTTTGAGTTTCCGGCAAGGGCAAGGATGTGATGGAGACCTTGCTCCAGCAGCACGGCGACACCGTGACGGCGGTTTACGCCCACAACGACAACATGGCGCTCGGCGCGATCGAGGCGATCAAAGCCGCCGGGAAGAAGCCCGGCCAAGACATCATCATCGTCTCGATCGATGCGGTCAAAGCGGCGTTCGAGGCGATGGTCATCGGCTTGGCGAACTCAATTGCTGCAGTCGGTAAGCCCGCTGCTCCGGTCCGCTCGCCTTCGACGCCGTCAGCGAGGAAGGCGGGCGAAAGGCGAGCCGCTCGAGAAAGACCATCTGCCAGGACGGCGTCTTCCGGGCAAGGCGAAGCCGCCGATCTGATCAGCACGCGGAATACTGGCTGGGTAGCGCAGGGCGCCGAGCGCGCGATCCGCCAGTCGCCAGTCGCCCTGAACTGGCGGGTCGTCCCACGCGTAAACCGTGTCGCCCGGCTGGACCAGCCAGCGGGTGGCGCTGAAGTCGGCGATCACATGGTAGCGTCTTCGGCGCGGGAATATTTCATCTTGTTATGACTTCGCCGCGCCCCGGGTGCAGGCGGATCTGGAGGAGGTCCCTCGTGTTGAACGCGGCTGCAGGTCGCTGCGGTCGATGACGACGAACCCCCAGGGCAGATTGACCTGTTGGACGCTGCCCGATCGGGCGGAGATGGGTCGTCGCGCGGCGCGGTGAACAGCATGAGCGCCGGGCGGACCGCCTCCGCGTAGGCTCCGCCAGACCGGCTGTCCCGCACATGGATGGCGGCGTCTGGGCGCGGCTGCGCGGGCGGCACATAGCCGGGGATCGTGATGCGCCCGTGGTCGTCCACCGGCAGGGTGAAGGCGACCTCGCGCTGGCTGGCGGGACGGCCTGGGTCAGCGACGCGCCTTGGCTCCGGTGCCGGCGCGCCAGCTTCGCCACCAGCGGCAAATCCCGGAGCTGGACGATGCCGGCGCCAGGATCGAATCCCGCGTCCTTCGCGACCGCTGACGGATACATGCAGCGTCGAGGATCTGGGGCGACCAGCCCAAATGCCGCCGCGTTCGCCGCGCTGGCTCCCTCCGCCTCGTAGATCCCGAGGCTTCGCCGCTGGGCAGGCTCCGGAAGCGCTTGACCGTCGGCGGAAGCATACCTTCCCCGACGGAGCGCGGGACCTCGCGCGATTCCCCGCCGCCGCCGGTCGTCCAGCGGCCGGCCTTCGCGTCGGCAAAATCTGTGTAGTCGATGACGCGCTCGCGACCTTCCTTCAAGATCCCAGAGTAAGCCATCGGAAATCGCCCTGCCAAGGTCCGGGCGCGGCGCGCCGTCGAAGCGCGTCGCCCTCGGTGGCAAGTAACGCGACGCGCCTGATCTGCGCCTCGCCCAGCAGTATGCCTCGACGGTCTCGTCGCTCCCGCTGCTCCCTCGCCCTCCTCGGCTGCCTCGGCTGCCTCGGCTGCCCCTCAGCGGTCGCGGCAGCGGGCTCAGAACTCAGCGCTAACCGGGTCCTCGGGTCGGCTCATCTGCCGCCGCTGGGCTACGGGCTACACTCGCGATAAAGCGGTTTGATTGCGTCAAATTCTTCGACGGGCAGGACTTCCTCCGGCACTGGCAAGGCGGTCTGCTCCTCCTTGGCGTCTGCCCCTTCCGTTCCGGTCGAGACGAAGAATACTGAATGATCCGCCGGTTCTCTAGATCGACCTCCGCCTCGACCATCGCGCAATCCGACGCCGATTCGTCGTCCTCCTGCACCGGCAAATGGGCAGAAAGGCACAGAGCGCGGCAAAAACCGCCATGACGAGGGGTGAGGGGGAGCGAACCATGGCGAGAGAGCCAAACCCATTCCCCCAAGCGCTGGCAATCCCTGAATTCTCGGTGCTGAGAAATGGCCGGAACCAGAGATTTCGCTTCTCGGCGGGGTCGGGTATCGCCTAGGTTCCCGCCGATGAAGGATCGCCTGACCCCATTTGTCGCCCTGTTTTTTGCTGCCGCCACGATGGCGGATGCGACCACCTCGTGGATCTGCATCCACAAGTTCGGCTATGACGAGGCGAATCCGCTGACAGATACGACGAGCCTGTGGTCGCTCCTCAAACCTGAAATCCCGGCGTGGATCGGCGGCATCATCGCGGTGCGGCTCGGGTTTTGGCTCGTCTTTCGGCGGCAGAACTGGACCGGGGCGGCGAGCTTTGCCGAGTTCCGCGCCCACCTGCTGGCGCTGCCGAATGCGCCGGGGGCGTTTTTGGTTTTGGTGCCAATCGCGTTTGCGTTCGGGCGGCTGCTCCCGGTGTTCAGCAATGCGGCGATGATCGCGTTTGGCGATAGCGGCTACGACCAGCTCCTCGGAAAGCTGACCGGCGCGCTGGAGGTCGATTTCCTCGAAGCCTACGCGCTCAGCCAAGTCGCGATCTTCGCGATCCTCATCTATCCGGTCGCCTTCCTCGTCCACCGGATGACCGCGCGGAAAAGCGAGGGCTGAGCCAAAATCTGCTACCCGTCCAAGAACCCGGTCAGCGGGCTGGAGGCGCTCGCCTCGATCTGGGATTCGGGCAGCCCCATCTCGAAGGCGGCGCGGCCGGCGGCGACCGCCTCGCGGAAGGCGACCGCCATGCGGGCGGGATCGGAGGCGACCGCGATCGCCGTGTTGACCAGCACCGCATCGGCGCCCAGCTCCATCGCCTCCGCCGCGTGGCTCGGCGCGCCGATCCCGGCATCGACCACGACCGGCACGGTGGCTTGCTCGATGATGATCTCGATCTGCGCGCGGGTGTCGATGCCCCGGTTTGACCCGATCGGGGAGCCGAGCGGCATGACCGTCGCGGTGCCGGCGTCCTGCAGCCGCTTGGCGAGCACCGGGTCGGCATTGATGTAGGGCAGCACGGTGAAGCCCTCCTTCACGAGGATTTCGGCGGCCTTGAGCGTCTCGATCGGATCGGGGAGCAAATAGCGCGGGTCCGGGTGGATTTCGAGCTTCACCCACATCGGCATCCCGGCCGCCGCCGCCAGCCGGGCGAGCCGCACCGCCTCATCGGCATTCATCGCGCCGCTGGTATTCGGCAGCAGCAGGTAGCGCTCCGGATCGATGAAATCGAGGATGTTCGCATACGGGTCGCCGGAGCCGCTCAGGTCCGCGCGGCGCAGCGCCACGGTCACGATCTCCGCGCCGCTGGCGTCAGCGCGCCGCGCATCGCCTCGTTCGAGGAAAACTTGCCGGTGCCGACGAAGAGGCGCGAGCGGAACTCGCGGCGAGGCGGTGAGGGGGCTGTGGGAGGGTGGACACGAGTACGCCAATCGAACGCCGCCAGCCGGGGCGGTCAAGCCGGAGCGCGCCCCGATTCGCGCCCGGAGCAAAAATCCGCCGCCATTCGCGCCTTGCGGGTGTAGAAGCGCCAGCGGCCTAGCCTCGCCCGCATGAAGCTCACCCACCTCCGCCTTCTCGCCCCGGTCGCCCTGCTCGCCGCCGCCCTCGCCTTCACGTTCACCAAGCCGGTGCCGAAGATAAAAAGGCGACCGGCTCCGGAAAGGCGGACGCTAAAGCGGAGAAGATCTACGCGGGCAAGCCGGTCAAGGCGCTGCTCATCACCGGCGGCTGCTGCCACGATTACAAATTCCAAGCGGCCGCGCTGACCGAGGGATTGGAGGCGCGCGCCGATATCGAGTGGGATGTGGTGATCGACGGCGGCACCGGCACCCGGGCGGAAATCGACCTCTACAAGGATCCCGATTGGGCGAAACCCTACGACGTCGTCGTCCACAACGAATGCTTCGCCGACACCAAAAATCCCGATTATATCCGCCGCATCACTGCCGCCCACAAGGCGGGCAAACCCGCCGTCGTCATCCACTGCGCCATGCACACCTACCGCGCGGCGGACTTTGACGACTGGCGCGAATTCCTCGGCGTGGAGAGCCGCCACCACGAGCACCAGAGCAAATACCCGGTCAAGATCGCCGAAAAAGCCGCCGACCATCCGGTCATGAAGGGATTCCCCGCCGATTGGACGACCCCGATGGACGAACTCTACATCATCAAAAAGCTCTTCCCGACCGCCACCGCCCTGGCCACCTCGAAAAGCGAAAAGTCCGGCGAGGCACAACCCGTCATCTGGGTCAACGACTACCACGGCACCCGCGTCTTCGGCACCACCTACGGCCACACCAACGACACGTTCCAAGACAAGACCTTCATCGACGTCCTCGCCCGCGGCACGCTCTGGGCGGCCGGCAAAATGTAGATGGGCGCATCAGCCCCCCCCGTTTGGCGGTGCCCAATAACAGAGGCGGCTAATATCGGATTTCAAATATCTGTTCTGCGATCAGCCCGTCTTTTCCGACCGCCACATATCCTTCTTCACGCTTCCCGGTTTCGTCCCGGATCCGATAAACATAGGACTGCCCACCACTTTGTTGCTCTGCTTCAGTTAATTTGTCGAATTGCTCGCGAAGTATCGCGATGATCTTGTCCCTCGTCTCTTGAATCTGGCGTCTGTGCTCGTCGTCTTTCGCCTGGTTCACGTCGAACCTAAGCCTGGTTTTCTCCGTTTCGTGGGACAGCTCTCGCTTGGGCAAGATGGGTTCAAGGAAGATAATCTCTCCACCCAAATCAAGGTCCCCGATTGCTCCGACAGTGCATTCATTTTGTCGGAACGGCCACAGATTTCCGATCGCCACTCCAATCGCGGCAACGAGAAGGAAGGTGGCGGCTTTATTAGGGTGCGTTCGAAAACCTATATCCATTGAATAATTGAAGCTAGAACGCAAAAGGAACGAAACCTGAGTCGAGCTTTGCTGCCTGGTGCCCACGGCGCGAAACTCTTTATTTTTGAAAGAAGTTCTCGACGTGGTGGCGTTACTTTTATATCCCTTGTTGTATTTTTTGCGGGTTCTTCCGGTTCGCTTTTGGGGGTATGCAAGCCCCAAGGTTGCTTTCCTCGAGCAGCGCCGAAACGCATCCGTGTCGTAAGTAGCTGTCGGCGAGAATGGTCCGATCGGTGAGCCTTTCCACGAGGCTCCCCGGCAACAGGCTGTCGTGGGTGGTCCCGGTAGACAGGATGATCCTGATGGGGCAGTACCCTGGCATCGACAATCGCATGCACCTTCGTGTTCGCCCCGCCGGGTCCTCGCGATATATTGATTATCAGCGCATTGCCTGTGGCAAAGACCGTGCTTGTGGACCTTTGCGCAAGTCAGATCAATCCCGAATAGCTTCCCCCAACAAGCCCCCTCGCTGAGCGGCCGAAATCGGATGCGATCCCACAAGCCGCTATCGCTCCAACGCTTCCACCACCCATAGATTGTCGTGTAGGGGCGAAAATGGAGAGCGAGCGCCAGGAGCAACCCTCCCTTAACCGGTATAAAATGGCAGGACAGGATCGTGTCAGATCGCACCAGGGTCGCCCACGCCAAAGAATCATTCCAGCCACTTTTGCTTTCCGCATTAAGTTAATTTTTTAGCCGTTCGACACGGCGCCTATCGGTTTCGGATTGGTATATTTTAGACATGAGTTAACAATATCACAAAACCACCCCAGATCCAACGAAAAAGCAGTTTTCGAACGCACCCTAATGGAAGGGGGCATGCTCATTCTCAGGCATTCCGTTTTGTCAGTCAGTTTGGCGCAGTTCTCCGCCAGGATCAATGTCTTGTTCGACAGGTGGAAAAGGGCATTTTTGGCTGCCTAGTCTCCACAGCGGATTCCAAAGAATCCCCTACCGGATACGGTTACGCCCATCGCCGCCCGAGATCACTTCGACACCGCCTCGGGCGGCAGAATTGCGATGAAGCCCACGCTGCAAGTTGGCGTCGTCCTGCCCCCCGCACCTTCTGAGTACACCTTAGATGAGGCACCGATAGAAGATCCTCGGCAACCCACCCGATTTTTTCGTGACCCTGCCCTTTCGCGTAAAGGGTGATCCTGTGAGCGATAGATCGTCCTCCCTGCCTAAGATCGATAAATTCCGTGTTAATCAAAGAATGGGCAGGGCTGGATTCGAACCAGCGAAGGCGTGAGCCAGCAGATTTACAGTCTGCCCCGTTTGACCGCTTCGGTACCTACCCATGGGTTTGAGATGCGGGCAGCGCTGAGGCTGCGGAGCGGGGGGACAATGGGGGCGGGGACGGGGTTTTCAAGGGGAAAATTTGCGTTTGTTTGATTCGGGGGCTCCGCGGGGTTTGGGATCGGCGTGGAGGTCGCCGGGGGACTTTGCCCGCGCTAGCGGCCGGATGATAATGAATTGCCGCCCGAAGATCCCGATCGAAAGCCTCGCGCCGGAGGCGAAAGCGATGCTGCGGTTCCAAGACGGCAGGGGTGCCGTCTCCACAGGTCTGCTTCTGCTACGGGATCGCCGCCGCCGACTGCGCCGGGCGCGGGAGCGCGGCTCCCGGGTGCGATTTGAGAAAGACGTGCTATGCTCCGATCCGTTTTTATCTACGAACCCCCATTTAACATTTTCACCATGATCACCCGATCCGCCCCGCACGCTTCTGCGCGTTTTCGGCACCCCCGCTTATTGACCTCTGCTTTGGCAGGGGCTGCGATGCTCGGGTTCGCCTGCCTGGTCGCCGGTCCCACTGCGGCGGAGGCAGCGGACCTCAGCCGCGGTCCGTATTTGCAGATTTGCACGCCGGAGCAGATCACGGTGTGCTGGCGGACGGCGGAGCCGGATGTGAGCATCGTGCGCTATGGCGCTTCGGCAGATGCGCTGGACAAAAATTTGCGCAGCGCTGAGCTGACGACCGAGCACCGCGTCACGATCACCGGGCTGACGCCGGATACGAAATACTACTATTCGATCGGGGGATCGGGCGGCACGTTGGCGGGGGGCGATGATTTTTACTTTGTGACCCATCCGGTGCCGGGCACCGACAAGGCGACGCGGGTCTGGATCATCGGGGACTCCGGGACGGGCAACCGGGATGCGCGCGCGGTGCGGGATGCCTATGTGAAAGAAAATGGCGGCCCGCATTGCGATGTGTGGCTGATGCTCGGCGACAATGCCTATACCGACGGCAAGGACGTGCAGTATCAGGTCGCGGTGTTCGACACCTATCCGGAGATCCTGCGCAACACGGTGCTCTGGCCGACGATCGGCAACCACGACGGGCATTCGGTGAACGACGAGACGATGATGGGGCCGTATTACTCGATCTTCGAGATGCCGACCAAGGGCGAGGCGGGCGGCGTTCCCTCCGGCTCGGAAGCCTACTATTCGTTCGACTACGGGACGATCCATTTCGTGTGCCTCGATTCGGAGAAGACGCCGCGGCAAAAGTCCGGCGCGATGGCCCGCTGGCTGAAGAACGACCTGTCCGCGACGAAGCAGGAATGGGTCGTCGTCTACTTCCACCACCCGCCCTACTCGAAAGGCTCGCACGATTCGGACAATGCGCGGGATTCCGGCGGGCGGCTGCGCGACATGCGGGAGAATTTCGTCCCGATCCTCGAGGACTACGGGGTGGATATCGTTTACTGCGGGCACAGCCACGCCTATGAGCGGTCTAAGCTGATCAACGGGCACCACGGGCTGAGCAGCGAGCTGCGCCCCAGCCACATCATCGACGGGAAGGACGGCAAGCCTGACGGCGACGGTCCGTATGTGAAAGCGCCCGGCCCGCAGAAGGGCGCGGTCTTCACCGTGGCGGGCAGCTCGGGCAAGATCTCCGGCGGTCGCCTGAACCATCCGGTCATGGTGGAGAGCCTCAACGAACTCGGCTCGGTAATCCTCGACGTGAAGGGCAAGACGATGGATGCGCGCTTCATCAACTCAAATGGCGAGATCCGCGACCACGTCCAGATCAAGCACGCCGATCCCGCCCAGTAACCCAGCTTCATCCCATGCGCCGGCGGACCACCATCCCACCGCGATCGGCGGCAGCGGCGGCGGCAGTTGCCGCGCTGGTCGGCTGCGCGGGGATCGCGGCGGCGCACGAGGAAATTCTGGTGCAGATCGCAAAGATCGACGCGCGGCTGGCGCAGGGGGAATCGAGCGCCGATCTCTACCTAAAGCGCGGCGAACTCTACCGGCTCCACGAGGAATTTGCCCGCGCGTTTGCCGACTACGATAAGGCGGAGTCGATCGATCCGCAGGTCGAGGGATTGGCGCTCGAGCGGGCGGCGGCGTTCCTCGAAACAGCCGAGCCGGCGAAGGCGCTGCCGATCCTTGACAAAGTCCTGCAAGGCACGCCGCAGCACGCCCCGGCGCTGACCCTGCGGGCGCGGGGCAAGGCGGCGCTCGGGTTTCCGGCGGAGGCAGCGGCGGATCTGACCAAGGCGATCGCCGCCACTGCCGAGCCGCGCCCAGACCAGTATGTCGAGCGCGCCCAGATCCAGCTTTCCCTGCCGGAGGGCGGACCCGAGGCGGCGCTCGCCGGACTGGAGGAAGGCATCGCCCACTTCGGGCCCGCCGGTCTCACCCTGCACGAATTCGCCCTCCAGATCGAACTCGACCTCGGGCGCCAAGACGCCGCCGCCGCCCGCGCCGCCAAGATCGTCGCCAGCCAACCGGCCAACCTCCGCTGGCACCTCCGCCACGCCGAGATCCTCGCCGACCTCGGGCGTGGGGGCGAGGCGAAAGCCGCCGCCGCTGAAGCGCTGGAGCGGATCGAAGCGCTGCCGCCCGCCCGCCGCCGGAGCGCGGCGATGGCGGAGATGGAGGCGAAGTTCCGGGGGTATTGAGATCGGCGCCAGATGGGTTCGTATCGACCGGCTCGCCAACGAACCCAACTCGGGGATCACAAAAGGCGGCAACCCCATCCGATGCCTCGCTAAAACTGCTCCGGCTGACCTTCCTGCAAGATCCGCACGCGGTTGGCGACGCCCGCCTCTGCCGCGGCGCGGCGCATGCGCTCGAGCGGCTCGTGGACCGGCTCGCAGCTCAGCGGAAAGGTCGCGTAGTGCATCGGCACCATGGTCTGGGCGCGCATTTCGCCGAAGGCGCGGACCGCCTCCTCGGGATTCATGTGGACCTCGCTGCCGCTCAGGTTTTCATACGCCCGATCGGCATGAGGGCGACGTCGATCTTGCCTGCGCGCTCGCCGATCTCGGTGAAGCCGTCAGGTACGCTGTCGCCGCAGTGGAAGACCTGCCGCGCGCCCTGCCGGATCAGGTAGGCTCCGAACCGCCGGTGCGTGTCGTGCAGGAAGCGCGCGCCCCAGTGCTGGGTCGGCGTCAGCCGGATCTCCAGGTCGCCGCCGGGCTTGAACGACTCCCAGTAATCGAGCTCGTGGACCTCGGTGAAGCCGCGGCGGCGGAGGAGCTTGGCGACCCCGCCGGGGACGACGACCGGGATGTCGGTGCCGATGGCGCGCAGCGACCGGATATTGAGGTGGTCGAAATGCGCGTGGGTGATCAAGACAGCAATCGATGCCCGGCAGCCGCTCGATCTCGACCCCGGCTTGCGCAGCCGCTTCAGAAAGCCGAGCCACATCGCGAAATTCGGGTCCACCAACACATTGTGGCGCTCGGTTTGGACGAGGAATGAGGCGTGCCCGATCCAGGTAAGGCGCAGCTTTCCCGCCGCCGGCGTCGGAAACACGCGCGAGCTGTAGGTGTGCCGCCGCGGTGTGAAAATCGCGGGCAGCGCCACGCGTTGCAGGAACCCGAAGTTGCGCTTGCTCCACCCCTCACCGGCGGAAACCGAAACCCGGTGCGTGACATCGCCCTCCATACGCTTATCGCCCCCCGCCTTCTGGCGGAGCGTCTGCACGAGCTTTCTCATCCGTGTGGGATTCTCTTCTTGGAGCACGGGGTGGATTCTGGGGGAGGGTTAGGGTTCGCCTGAGCGCCGTATTATCCGGTTTAGTCATTCCGATGACAAGTGACAATTCTTCCATCTGAGCCGATTTCGGCGGGCGGAATGTGGCGGATTGCCCGCATCCCGCCTTGCATCTGCCGGGTGGCGCTCTATCGCTTCGCCCATGAAACCTACTGGCATCGGAGACGAGGCGGGATCCCCGCTCGAAACCCAAATCCGCGCGACCCAAGCCCTCGGCTGGGACAGCATCGAGCTGCGCAACATCCAAGCGGGACCCTTCCCGAACGGCAATTTCCACGAGATCTCCGACGAGGCGTTCGACCTCGCCGCCGGCATGCTGGCGGACGCCGGGATCGGGGCGAGCGGCGTCGGGTCCGCCATCGGGAACTGGGCGCATTCGGTCCAGGATGACTTTCAGATCACGCTGGATGAAATCGGGCGCTGCATCCCGCGCATGCAGCGGCTCGGCTGCCGGATCGTCCGCATCATGAGCTACGCGATCGTGCAAGACGGCGGCTCCGACGCGCCGGAGCAATTCGCCGCCGAGCGCTTCCGCCGCGTCCGCGAGATCAGGGACCGATTTGAAAGCGCGGGCATCACCCCGGTCCACGAGAACTGCATGAACTATGGCGGCATGGGCATCCGCTACGCACTCGAATTGCTCGAAAACGTGCCGGGCCTGAAATGGGTCTTCGACACTGGCAACCCCGTCTTCAATCGCGACCGCGACCAGCCCAAGCCGCACCCGATGCAGGACGCCTGGGCATTCTACGAGGCGGTCCGCGACCAGATCATCCACGTCCACGTCAAAGACGGTATCTGGCACGAGGATCGCAACGAAATGCAATACACGATGCCGGGCGACGGCGACGGCCGCGTCCTCGACATCCTCCGCGACCTCCACCAGCGCGGCTACCAGGGTTATATCTCGATCGAACCGCACCTCGACGTCGTCTTCCACGACACCGGCGGCGAAGGCGAGGCGGGCGATCCCGAGGCGAAGGCGAAGATCCAGTTCGACAACTATGTCGAATACGGCCGCAGGCTGGAGAGCCTCATCGCGCGGTCGAAAGCGTAACTCAAAGTCCGCACTGCCCGCGCTGGCGCAGCAGGTGGTCGGTGATAACGAGCAGCGCCATGGCCTCGACGATGGGGACGGCGCGGGGGAGGACGCAGGCGTCGTGGCGGCCGCGCCCTTTTAGGGTGGTGTCCTCGTGGGCGGCGCTGACGGTGTCCTGCTCTTGCATCACGGTGGCGGTGGGCTTGAAGGCGATGCGGAACGCGATGTCCTCGCCGTTGCTGATGCCGCCCTGGATGCCGCCGGAGCGATTGGTCCGCGTGCGGACGCGCGCGCCATCCATGTAGAACGCGTCGTTGTGTTCTAGCCCGGTCAAGGCGGTGCCGGCGAAGCCCGAGCCGATCTCAAATCCCTTGGTGGCCGGAAGGCTCATCATCGCCTTGGCGAGGTCCGCCTCCAGCTTGTCGAAGACCGGCTCGCCCAGCCCCGGCGGGACGCCGCGCAGGACGCAGGCGACCGTGCCGCCGACCGAATCGCCCGCCGCGCGGACTTCCTCGATCAAGGCGATCATCTTCTCCGCCGCCGCCGGGTCGCCGGTGCGCACGATGTTGGCTTCGACCTGGTCTTGGGTGACCAATGCCGGATCGACCTCCGCCTTCAGGTCGCGGATCGATTCGACCCACGCCACGCATTCCACGCCCGGCGCGAGCGCGGCGAGCACCTTCTTGGCGACGGCGGCAGCGGCGACGCGGCCGATGGTTTCGCGGGCGGAGGCGCGCCCGCCGCCCTGCCAGTTCCGGATGCCGAATTTGGCGTCGTAGGTGAAGTCGGCGTGCGAGGGGCGATACTTTTCCGCCATCTCCGCATAGGCTTCCGGGCGCGCATCTTTGTTGCGCACCATGATCGAGATCGGCGAGCCGAGCGTCTGGCCCTCGAAGACGCCGGAGAGAATCTCGCACTGGTCGTCCTCTTTGCGCGGCGTCACGATCTTGCTCTGCCCCGGCTTCCGCCGGTCGAGGTCGCGTTGGATTTCCTCTGCCGTGATCGGGATGCGCGGCGGGCAGCCGTCGATGACCACGCCGACGCCGCCGCCGTGGGATTCGCCCCAGGTGGAGATGCGGAAGGCGTGGCCGAAGATGCTAGACATAAATATTTTTTGGGAAAGGGGCGGGATATGTGGGGGCAAAGCGCCGCGCCGTCAATCGGGGGGAGGATTTGCCGCAAAAAGGAAAAATGGGCGAAAAAATAGGGCGGCGAATATTTTGGACAGGATTAACGGGATTGACAGGATTTGGTTTGAGGAATGGCCGCGAAAAAAGGTTGGTTGAATGGATGGCGGTCGCCGGCGGGGGCATTTGGTTGTCTTTCCTGCCAAACCCTCCTTTCCATTTTCGCCTTTTTGCGGCAAAAAAATCCCGCCAATCCCGTTATTCCTGTCAAAAAAGCTGAAGAACCTAACCGAAACAGACATCCGTTCGCCTGAGGGCGAGAGCTGGACGCTGCGTGCCGATTTGTCGGACTCGCGCGGCTGGCTGCGGTCGGCGCTGGTTTGCCCGGCGCTGGCGGAGCACCAGATCGCGCATCTGGGCGCGTCGCGGATGCCGGCTCCGTTTGAGATCGTGCGGACGAAGCTGGGCGGCAGCTACTTCCTGTGCTGTACGGGTGGGTCGGGGCGTGTGCTGGTGGACGGGCGTTGGAAGGCGTGCGGTCGCGACCAGGCGTTCCTGTTGCCTCCGGGCACGCTGCACGCGTTTTTCGGCGAATCCGGCGCGCCGTGGGAATTCTGCTGGGTGCGGTATCGCGAGCGGCGCGGGCAGAAGCCGATCGGGGCGGCGGCGAGCCCCGTGCTGGCGGGCTTCCACGCGGATCCGTTCCGGCACGCGGTGCTCGGGCTGTATGCGGAATGCCGGGGCGAGGCGATCCCGGCGGCGGTGCAAGGCTGGGTGGACCAGATCCAGCGCTACGTGCTCCGCTTTGCCCAACCCGCCCAGATCGACCCGCGCATCTGGCGGCTCTGGGAGTCCGTCGCCGCCGAGCTGTCCGCCGATTGGACGTCCGCCGCCATGGCCAAGGCGGCCGGGATGAGCGAGAAACACCTCGAGCGCCTCTGCCGCCGCGAGCTGGGGCGCACGCCGCGGCAGCAGCTCATCTGGCTGCGCATGCGCCGCGCGGCGGAGCTGCTCGCCGCCAGCAACGACAAAATCGAGGCGATCGCCGCCGAGGTCGGCTACCAGAATGCGTTTGTCTTTTCCTCGACGTTCAAGCGGATCATGGGGTGGAGCCCGTCGCGGTATCCGGGGCGGCAGTGGTGAGTAAGTCAAAAATCGGCGTCTTGAAAAAGCGGATTTTCAATCCAGAGACAAGATGCGCACCCGGAACGACCCGCCCGCTTCGACGGGCACCGGGAATTCGCCGAAGTTCTCGAACGAGTTGAACGACTCCGCGTTGAAGGGGGCAAAGAGATGCCGCGCGTCGATGCCGCCCGAAATCGGGAAGGTCGCGAAGGAGGCGGTCACGTCGGTCCAGGTCTGGAAGTCGGTGGAAAATTCGATCGCGTAGGTGAGGTCCGTCGCCCGGCGGTTGATGAGGAAGGAGATGTCGCCGGTGTCCTCGATGCCCGAAGCGGTTAGCTCGCCGCGCGGGCGCTCGCCAGGGTCTTCAGGATCGGTGTCGAAAAGGTATTCGAGCACGTTTTGGCAGCCGTCGCGGTCGCGGTCGTCCTGCGGCCCGAGGTCCGCGCCGCCGCCGGGGACGCGCCGGGCGATCCAGGTCGCATAGGTCATCGGGAACGCGAGGTCGAACGGCTGCTGGACGAGGCTCGCGCCGTCTGAGATCGTGACGACGTAGGTGCCCTCGTCGTCGAAGGTCAGGTCGTGCAGCGTGAGTTCTGGTCCGGTAAAATGTGAGAGGTCCTCGCCGTCCCGGCTCCATGTGTAGGTAAGCGGGTTCGGGCTTTCGGCGCGGACGCCGAACAGCAAGTCGTCGCCGACCTGCGGCGAGGCGATGCTCGAATACGCTTCCACGAGGCGCGTCGTCCGCGCGTCTGGACCGAATGCCAGCTCGGCGGTGAGGATGCAGGCGTTTTCGTGGACCGGCACCGTGTTCAAATCCGCATCGCTCGCGTTTTCTACGACAGCCGTGAGATAGCATGTTCCCTCGCCAGGATCGGAATTTGCATCGAACTTGGTCGCGAATTCCGCCACCACGCCGCTGCCAAAATCGTGGAATCTCGGCGCGGGCCAGGCGCTGCCTGCGTCGGGCGCGGCATACGCCTGCTCGGTGTAGGCGATCCCGGTGCCGCGGGACCAGAGCAGCACGAGGCTGTCTTCGCTCGCGCGGTAGTCCAGCTTCGCGCCACCCCATTCATCCGCCACGCCGCTCGCCGCGTCGAACCAAGTCGCGGGCGCAGGCGCGGCGTCGTAGTCGAACGTCCCGACGACCGTGTCGCCCTGCCGCCAGCCGAGCGCCAGCGACGTCGCGCTTTTGAAAAGAAGCACCGGCGCTTCGTCGGCTACCGCATTCGTGGTGAGCCGCACCGGGGCAGCCCAGGTGCCCGCCGTCTCGCGGGCCAGCCACAGCTCGGTGTCATCGAGCGTCGCGAGGTCGCCATCCATGTCGGCGACGATCGCGATGGCGGCGTTTTCGGTATCCCAGGCGGCCGCTGTCCAGTCCACGATGTGGGTCAGCCCGCTGGAGGCGGTCGCCTCGGCGCTCCACGCGGTGGATGGATCGTTGGCGGGTGCGCCGGGGTGATACGTCGTCCAGCTCCGGGTCAGGATCTGCAGCGGCGTCGTCGAACCCGTGAGGTCCATCCCCTCGCCGCGCACCCAGAACAGGCGGACATCGGAGTTCGACCGGCAGTTCACAAGGCTCGGACCAAAGTCGGCGACGGCGTTGCTGGTGAGTTCGCGTTCGGTGCCGTCGAAGCCGCCGCCGAAGCTAGACGTGTTATAGTAATCGAAGCGCAGCTCGGTCGTGTTCATGTAGGCGGCCAGGTCGCCGGTCGTCGCCGGTGCCGCCCCGGTCGCCTGCACCCAGACCGCCACGCCGCGGGAGAAATTCCCGCCCGTCCCGATGCTGGGCGTCGAGAGGGGCTGCGCGAAGACTGGCGCGAAGTTTGCCTTGCCGCCCGCCTCGGCGGTTGTCCGCCGCTGCCACGGCAAGCCATCGAAGTCCCGATAGTGGACCACGATCCGGGTCGCCGGGGCGGGCAACGTCGGGTGCGGTTCCGCATAAAAAATCATGCGGGGATTCGGTCCGAATGGACCGAAGGCAATATCCGGCTGCGTCCCCGGCGGCATCAGGGTGTCCGCCGCCGCTTTGGCTCCGGCCTGCCCGCGCGCGGCGGCTTTTTCTTTCGGCGCCTTGGCGGGCGCGAGCGGCAGCGGATCGCCGAAGGTCCAGGTCTTGTCCGTCTCTGCCTCCAAATTGAAAATGCTCGCCTTCAGCGCGAAGTTGAGAAATCCCGTCAGGCTCGCGACCGACGGATTTGGCGCGAGGTTGATGACCATCGCCGCGCCGCCGCCGCCGCTGATTTCGAGGTTGACCACCCCGCGGGCGAACTTGGGCACCGGGTTGACCTGCGCCTTGATGTAGGCTCCCACCTCCAGCGTGCCCGACGTGAATCGCGGATCCGCGTCGCCCGGCAGCGCCTCGTAGGTGCCGCTGGCCGAGCCGGACACGCCCGCCTCCACGAACGCGCCTGCGCCGCCCACCAGCCGCTGCCCGAACGGCCCGAGCGCCGACACCGCCGCATTCGCGCCCGGCACGAGCGAGAGCAGCGTGACGCGCTGGCTTAAATTCGCCTCCAGCGGGGTCGAGGCAAACTCGCCCTCCGCCGTCAGGCCCGACCCGTTGAGGATCGTCTGGTGCCGCCCGTTTAGCGAAAAGCTCAACTCCTTCTTCGCCACCTTAAACGCCACGTTGGCCGTCAGGTCGCCCGCCTGCGGTATCCCCTCCGAATGCGCCGCGACCTCGAAGCGCGACGACGCATTTCCGGAGATGCCCCACAGCCCGGTCAAGAGCGAGGCATCTGCGAGCGCGCGCGTCGCCGCCATCGAGATCGGCCAGTCCAGCGGAGAACGCCGGTAGCGCACTCCGGGGCTCGAATTCCACGCACCCGCTGGCGCGGCCCACGGAGAGACGGGCACTTTGATGAGGGGCTCCTGCAGCGTGAGCACCACGCCGCCATCGCTGATGATGTCCGCCTCCACCAGCGGCGCGGGCCTTTCGTAGTCAAAGGTGCGGATCTCCGCGTAGCCCGGCTCCACCGAGGTGCGGTAGGTGTCGCCGTCGTAGCGAAACTCGACTTCCTGAAAGCCATCGGCGCTACCCCAATCCCCCAGGACGAAAAAGCCATACGGCGCGGACACATCGAGGAGGTAATACTTTTCGTAAAACGGCTGGATCCTCCGTCCGTGGGAGAGCAGGTGATCGTCGTGCTGTCGTAGCTCCAGTTTTTGACCACCTTGTTGATAAACTCGCCACCGCTGGGGCCGCAGGGGTAGGACGGTGTGACGCGGTCGAGACCATTGCGCAGGGCGTCTTCCACGGCAAGGTAACGATCGCCGGTGAGGTGCTGGTTGGCGAGCTGCTGGATGAACGTTTTGAGCATGTCCACCTTCACCTCTGCGTAGTCGGGCAGCCCTGTCATCGAGGCATTGACCAGCACGCCAGTGACGTTGGCCGTGAAAGTCTCGCTCTGAAGTTGCATGCTGTTCTCCGGCTTGTATTTCACCGTGACGTTGCAGGTGGAGTCGCAAGTGACATTCAGCGAAGCGCCGCTCCATGTGCCTGTTCCCTCCGTGTCGAACTCCACGACGAGATCGTTGAATGGCAAAATGCGGTCGCCGCCGACGAGAGGGTAGTAGTTTTCGTAGTCCCACCCGATTTCTGTGCAGGAATTATCGGGCAACCAGGGTGGCTGCTGGTAGTAGTCCGGCTGGTAGTCGTAGCCGATGTGGATGCGGTGCTTCCATTTCACATCCGCCGTGCCGTCCTCCTTGAGAATTACTGCACCGGGACCGGTCTGGGTGTCGGTCAGCTTGATCCTGCCGAACTTTTTCACCGGAACACCGTCGAGATTGCCGGTCAGCTCCCAAGGCCGCCCGCCGCCGCCGCCGAGCGACTGAAGACGATAGAGACCCTCTGGGCCGCCTTGCCCAAAAGAAGGCGCGGACGTGGCGAGGATGATCAATAGCGCGGAGGCGCGGGGCAGTGAGCGCGGAGTCATGAGGGTGTTTCTGATGGGAATTTGCTCCTAGGTCTCCCGCCCGAGCTGGCGCTGCAATGCGCCGGAGGGAGGGGGGCAAACGTAGAATTCGCTAGGAGCTGTTTGACCTTACACTTGCGCGCTGAAAAGGGAATGGGGTGGAGCCGTGGTTTTTGTTGACCCCGCCCGCCAGTTTTTAGAACATCCCGTCGCAACCAACCCCAACATAGAAGAAACATGGCACTCTACGCATTTGACGGCACCTGGAACAAACCTGATTCCAAAGACGACGGAAAGGATCAGGATACGAACGTCCGAAAATTCCTGCATTACTACGCTGCTGGCGACAGCGAAGCGAATTCGGACCGGTCCGCATTTGAAGAGATTTACAAATCGGGCGTCGGCACGCGGGCCGGGATCCTAGGCAGGATCGTCGGCGGGCTGACCGGTGCGGGCGGGCACATCCGGGTGGATGAGTGCCTCGGCACGTTCAGGGAGCTTTGGAGGCGCAACCAGGGCGAGGATCGCACCGTCGATGTCATCGGGTTCAGCCGCGGCGCGGCCACTGCTCTCGATTTCTGCAATAGGCTGGCGAAGGGCGTTGAGATCGACGGTAAAAGGGTTCGCCCGGAGGTCCGGTTCCTTGGTCTGTGGGACGTCGTGTCTGCCTTTGGCGTTCCCGGATTGCTAATCGATGCCGCCCGGAAGGTGGATGTCGGTTGGGATCTCGATTTGCCGCCGAATGTCGCGCATTGTTTCCACGCCATGGCGCTCGACGAGGGGCGGCAGGCGTTCGACGCCCACCGGCTCGACCCGGAGCACGATGATGAAAATGTCGAGGAGCTATGGTTCCGGGGCGTCCACAGCGATGTGGGCGGCGGAAACACCAACATCGACCGCTCGAACATCTCGCTTTGCTGGATGCTCCAGCGCGCCGCCGCCTGCGGGTTGCCGGTCGATCTCGCCGAGATTGACAAGCTCCGGGCGAGCCTCGTCCGCGATCCGAAGATCTCCCACAACACCAAGCAGGGCGAATGGCTCGCCCGCGAGATCCTGCCAGGCGACCGGTTCCACCCTACGGCGGGGAGGATCCTGCAGGTGGGAGAGTCCCAGTCGGTGGAGGTCGATGCGCGCAACCGCTTCGGCTGGAGCGGGATCATCGCAGTCAAAGGGGGGCGCTACACTTTCACGCCAGACCGAAATGGCAGATGGAAGGACAGCGAGATTGTCTGCGACGCCACCGGCTGGCCGGACGACTTGATCCGCGGCGAGACGCTCCTGAAGCGGATCTTTGGCGAAGCGAAGGAGTGGTTGCTCGAGCGAAAGGTGACCGGGTTGCTCCGCCGCGTGAAATCGGCGAACTGGTTCGAGCTGTGCGCTTGCATCGGCACGTTGGACAAAGCAGCCTTCCCGGTCGGACACGGGCAGCACGCGACTGCCGGGCACGCTCGGATCAGCCAGGCGATGGGGCCGCTGTTCTTCTTCGCCAATGACAGCAAGACCACCTGGAAGGATTTCTACGAGAACAACTCCGGCAGCCTCAAGGTTACTGTCACGCGGGTCGCTTAATCGCCGGCCCCTGCCTCAATACCCCCGGAACTTCGCCTCCGTCTCCGCCATCGCCGCGCTCCGGCGGCGGGCGAGCGAAAGCGTTTGATCGCCCGGAGCCGGGCATTGTGTATCCGCCGCTGTTCCCCTGCTATTTGCCCCTATGCGCGATTATCTCATCCGCAGATTCCTATTGATCATTCCCACCCTGATCGGGGCTACCTTCGTCGTCTTCGGCATCACCCGCTTCGTCCCCGGCAGCCCGGCAGAGCGGCGCATGCAGGAGGCGATGGCCAAGTCCGACCAGTCCCGCTCACAGAATGCCGACGCCGGCGGGGCGCTTTCCGAGGAGCAAAAGCTCCAGTTGCTGGAAGGCTACGGTTTGGACAAACCGATCCCGGTCGCCTACCTCCAGTGGCTGGGTGCCATGCCCCGCGAGGAAAGCAAGCAGCGGGTGACATTTCCCGATCCAGCGGTGGCGGCTGACCCCAGCGACGGCGCGGAGGGCGAAACGGACACGGCGGCGGAAGGCGAGGCGGCGACCCCGGCGGCAGCCGAACCTGCGGCGGCCAAGGGTGCCGAAGCGAGGCTGACTTTGAAGGAATTGCTCCCCGAAGGCGAGCGGACCGAAGAAAATTGGTTTCGGCTGACCGAGGTCAAAGTGATCTGGGATGGCAAGGATGATGTGCGCCTCGAACCGGTCGAGGGCGAGGGCGATGCGATCGATCTCTCGAAGTGGCATGCCGTCCTCGAATGGCCGAAGCGCGAAATCGAGCTGGCCAGCGGGGAAAAGGTCGAGGTCGAAGATCATAGCAAGCCGCCGCGCGCCGCCGTCTTCACCCACAAGTTCAACGGGCTGCTCCAAGGGTCGCTCGGCTACTCGCTGCGCTACAATGACCCGATCGGCGAGATGATCGTGCAGCGGTTCCCGGTGTCGCTCTTCTACGGGATCCTGACGCTCATCATCGTGTATGGCGTCTGCATCCCGCTGGGCGTGGTCAAGGCGATCAAGCACCGCACCGCCATCGACACCGGGTCTTCGGTGCTCGTCTTCCTCGGCTACGCGATCCCCGGCTACGCGCTGGGGTCGATCCTCGTCGTGTTCCTCGCCGCGCGCTGGGGCTGGTTTCCGACCGGCGGCTTTGTCAGCGACGGATTTTCGGAGCTTTCGCTGCTCGGGAAGATCTGGGATTTGATCCACCACGCCGTGCTGCCGCTCATCTGCTATGTCATCGGGAGCTTCGCCTTCCTGACCCTGCTGATGAAGAACAACCTGCTCGACAACCTGGCCGCCGATTACGTCAGGACCGCCGTCGCAAAGGGCGTCAACTTCCGCGGGGCAGTCATCAAGCACGCGTTCCGCAACTCGCTGATCCCGATCGCGACCACCTTCGGGCAGAACATCATGCTCCTGGTGGCGGGTTCCATCCTCATCGAGCGGCTTTTCGACATCGAAGGGTTCGGGCTTCTTTCCTACGAGGCGCTGGTCAACCGGGACTTCACCGTCTTCATGGGAATCTCCGTGATTTCCTCCGCCCTCCTCATGATCGGCAACATCCTCTCGGACATCCTCGTCGCCGCGCTGAACCCCCGAATCCGATTCCAATAGCCGGACCGCATGCCCGCCAAAAAAATAGGACTCGCGCTCGCCGTCTTCGCCGCCATTTCGATGGCGCTGATGGCTGCGGATCTCTCGGTGCCGATCTTCAAGCTCTTCGAGGTGATCGGTT